>NZ_JBOGUT010000030.1:0-48713 GCF_050696275.1 Flavobacterium sp. | reverse complement strand
GGTTTTATAAAACCATCTTTATTTCTGCCGTGTCCTTAAGATACTGAATACCTTTAATCTCTTCATAGATTGGTTGTCCCTGTGTATCAGTATATAAGCCGATCCAATCTCCAAAGAGTAATTCTTTGACCCATTTAAATTTTTTTTTACCTTTTTTATCTACAACATAATCCATTATCTTAACAGAAGGAAAGATTGCAAATCCATGTTTTTGTTCAATTATTCGTTGGTCCATAATCTAAATTTTTATAGTAATAAATAAATGGTGCGTAATTAAATTACTTTTGGATAATGGTTCTATTAATTATAGTATATAAGATTATCTAAATAAAATTAAAATTAATAACTTGTTTGTTTATAAGTACTTATACCTGTTTTTATGTCAATGTTTTAAAAATAGTCCGGACCTGCAACATTTAGCACCAAAATCAAACGATAAAAAAAGCGATACACCCAAATAAACACACTTTTTTCAGAGCTGCAATTACGAGATTTTTAGCTTCTGAAGAGGCTGCGATGGTTGATCTTCTTGTGGTTTTTGTTCGGAGTCCTGTACTTGTTGTTCCGGAGTAATTGAAAGTTGTATTTCCCTTTCCAGTGCTGCCAATTCGTTTTTTAATTCCCCTAAAGCATTCTCTTTGGTCCATACGGTATTTACTACCTCTTCGAGGACTGGGATATCATTTTCAATCTCGGTTATCTTCTTCTGTTCCTGTCTTATCAATCCAGGTAGTTTCTCCAATGCATTTAAAAAGTTCATAGCTGCCAATTTAGGATCGGTGGCCATCTGTCCATTGTTAAAGGTGTATTTGATGTTACCTTCTCCTTGAATAAAAAATCGATTATCCCTGATAACAATTCCTTCTTTTTGCGAAACCTCTGTTTTTACCAAAAGTGTAAATCCATACAACAAGCCGATTTCTTCATACCGACCTTCAGTGCGTGCTTTATCAGCAAGCAGGTTGAGTTTGTGACCAATTTGTTTTGTATCAGCATCCGGAGTTAGTCCAATGAGTTGGACTGGATTCAATATCATGCCATCTTTATTTTTTTGGATGCGTTTTTCAATATTCTGCCAATCGATGGACATTCGTTCCAGTAATGATTTTGCAGATTCAAGGGCTGCTGTACAATTTTCCAGTTTATATCTTGACATTGACTTGGAGCGGGTGAAAGCCTGTTTTTCGCTTTCTAAAGAAGTAATCTTTTTTTCCAATTTGGCTTTTTCCAGCAAATCAGTATTGCCGGATAGAATGGCGACATATTCTGAGAAATTCATTCCCGATTTTTCATCCATACCTCCTTCGTCTATGGTACGTTTACCAAGACTATTGTTTTTGAGCTGATCGATAAATAATTGTTTATTGTGCAAGAGATTAAACTTGTAACTGTCCAAAGATTTTTCAACGGCATAGATGATTACATCTACTTTGTTGTCTGCAAAATATTTGGCAATCTCATTGCCTTTACGGATGGCCCTGCCGTCCCTCTGAGCCAGATCACTCGGTCTCCAGGGCGTATCCAAATGATGTACAGCAACCGCACGTTTCTGGGCATTGACCCCTGTTCCCAACATATCGGTTGATCCAAACAGTATCCTAATTTTCCCTTCATTCATTGCGCTGATGAACTCCTTTCGCATCTTGTCGGTTTTTGCCTCCTGGATAAAGCGTATTTCATGCGCAGGAATCCCGTGATCCTCCACCAGCTTGCGTTTGATTTCCGAATACACATTCCAGTCCCCCGGCTTGTACGTACCTAAATCGGAGAATACAAACTGGGTTCCTTTTTGGGCATTAAAACGATTGTAATATACTGCCAGCTTTGCTGCACAATGGGAGGCTTTACTGTCCGGGTGGTCATCGTATTTCTGACTGATCATACGCATGTCTAACGACATCTTACGGGCATAGTCAGTAGCGATTAACATTTTTGCTTTTTCTTCGGAAGCAGACAGTATTGTTCTTCCCAATAGTGTAGCATCACCCGTTTTGGCAAACTCCATTAGTTTTTGGATGAATATTTCCTGTTGCGGGGTTGGTGGAATATTATGCAGTATTTCATTCTTCTGTGGACGGTCTATACCAATATCTTTTGCTGTACGGTAATCTGTAATTTCTGTGTAAAACTGAGCCAGTTCCGGTACTTTGATAAAATATCGGAAGCGTTCTTTTTGGACAATATTGTTGGCTACCGAGAATTCATAGTCAGTAGTCTTTCGTGCATAGATCGCTGCCCATGCATCAAAACAATTGATACCCTGTTTTTCCAATGCCTGCGGGCGCAGGTATTTAAACAGTAAATAAAGTTCGGTTAGTGAGTTGCTAATGGTGGTTCCCGAAAGAAAAGTAGCGCCCAAATCTTTTCCGCTTCGTTCCTGTATAGTGCGAATGGCAAATAGCAGGTTCAATGCCTTTTGGCTTCCCTGCATATTTCCGAGTCCTGCAACACGGTCATGGCGGGTATTGAACATCAGGTTTTTGAAGCGATGGCTTTCATCTGCTAACAAATGGTCAATGCCCATCATTTTAAAATCGACTATATCATCCTTGCGGTTTTCAATATCATGTTGCAGTGTTTTGAGTTTTACCTCTAGGTTTTGTTTTCGTATGATCACTCCCTTAAGCATGGCACGTGATATTTCTTTACCCTGTGACTGCAAGGACTCAAGATTTTCTTCAACACTATCGAGTTCTGCCTGTAATATCTCTTTTTGCATTTCCGATGATTGCGGTATCATCCCGAATTGATCATGGGTCAGGATAATACAATCCCAGTTGTTATTTTTTATCTCTCCGAAAATACGCAGGCGTTTTTGAGGTGTAAAATCTTCTTTTCCCGGATATAATATTTTAGCATGTGGATATGCTTTGCGATACGTTTCGGCTATTTCATGAACATTGGCTTTCAGTCCAATAATCATAGGTTTATGTACCAATCCCAAGCGTTTCATTTCCTGGGCGGCAGTACACATAATGAGTGTTTTTCCTGCACCCACCTCGTGGTCACAGATCGCTCCGCCGTTTAGCTTGATCATCCAAACTGCATCCTTTTGGCTGGAATACAGGTCTTCAATCCCCAGTGCTTTTCTGTCCAGCCCCGGAAAATCCTGATGACTGCCGTCATATTGTGGACGGACAAAGCAATTGAAGGTATCGTTATATTTATCGGTGAGACGTTTCTTAAATTCATCGTTTTGAGCATACAGCCACTCAGAAAATGCTTTACGGATTTCATCAATCTTAGTATTGGCCATCTGAATGGCTTCCATATCCCGAACCTTTATTTCCTGGTCGCCATGCATTACTTTTTTGGTAATGTCAGGTGTGGTATTTACCAGAGCGTGTTTAAGCAATGCAATTCCGTCATAAGTGCGGCTTTGGGATTTTATAGCATACTTCTCCGTTATACGGATATTTTTGGTATCACAATTAATTGAAAAGTCATCCGTATTTTCCGTGTAATGAATCCGTACATCAGCATCAAACAAATGGGACGCAAAATGGTTGTAAATACCCGTGGGTATCCAGCGTTCACCCAGATTAAAATCCAGCTCCTCAAATTCAATGCGTCTGGGAAAAGCCTGCTGCAGCGCGGAAAGGCTATCTCTGGCTTGCAGATCTTCGGGGTTTTGTTCTAAATAGTTATTTATGGCCTGGGCCTTTTCAACCACATTCCCTGAAATCCATTGCTCCGATATTTCATATTCATTTTCCAAAGGATTGTACAAAATGCGTCCTTCCAGGTTCTTTTTCAGATTGTCAACTGATAATCCACTGATTTGTGCCATAAAATCCAAATCGACAGTCCCATACTTATTGAGTGATGCAGCTAATGCCTCATCAGGATTATCGGCTGTCTGATTACTTACTGAAAAACTGACCGGATGGTGGAAGATATCCGATTTATGAACCACACCGCCAACCACACGTTCCAGATAGGGGATTTCATTACCGGCGCTATCAGTTTTGATTAGCTGGATGTTTTCGGCACTGTTCAGGTTTCCAAATCTTTTAACAAAGGCGTTATACAGACGGTTGAATGTTTCCCTTTCCTGTGTATGTTCCGTTTGTTGTTCGGCTTCTTTCTGATACAAGTCCAGATAAGCATCACGTACCTGAATATAGGATTCCGCCCGCATTTTTTGCATTGGGGGAAGTGGCAGCAGCTTAAATTCCGCTTTTTGTTCTTCAGTATCTATAGCGTTAAGATAACCGACATAGCCTTTGTATGTTACCAGACAATCCTTTCGGTAAAAAAACTGTATTTTGTCCGTATAAATACGTAATTCCGCAGTGGTTACATTCTGTGGTTCGGCATTCTCTGAGAATAAATCTCCCAATACGGGCTTAATTTCTTTAGCATGTTCTTTTGGAACAGATGGTATCGTATCATTTTGCCTGTCTGGTAAATCAAATAAATTTCCCTGCCGGATGAGTGACACCGTTTTTCGTTTCGCCGGGTGAACCGATTTCTTTTTTGGAGGTATGCTTTTTATGTCTGGTGTATTTTCATATAAACTAAATAGGCTTAATTGTATGTCTGCCGAAAAAAAGTTTGCTTCAGCCATCGATTTACCGGTATCAAATTTCTCTTTTTCAATTTCAATTAAAGGACTGATAGGCTTAAGGATGGGAACCTCAGAAATAGTTACTGTAGTTCTATGTCCATTATACAAGTTGGCATCCAAATAATTGGCCATATCATCGGACAGCATCTTTTTTAAATCTTTCGCTATTCCTTCAACGCCTCCTTCATGCTCATAGATTAGGGCAGGCTTGCCATACATATCGGTTGCTTTGTATGAAGTGCTGTGCACTATATGCTGACCGTTTTCAAATAACAGGTTATTTGTGGTATTGTCAGAAGTGGTATAGGTGCTGCAGAATTGCTGCTCTCTTTGGGAAAGTTCTGTTTTGGTATTGTTCTTTTGGAGTACAATCAAATCGCTCCCCACTTCGGTACCGGCATAATCGGTAAACAAATTATTGGGTAAACGTATGGCAGAAACCAGATTGCAGTTCTGCATCAAAGCCTGACGTATAGGGTCATTTTTACTACTGTTCAAAACGCCCTGTGAGGTAATAAAGGCCAGCAGACCGCCATCACGAAGCAGGTCTGTTGATTTTAGAAAGAAATAATTGTGAATACTTCGGGCAGCCTGTACACGAGCCGGATCTTTGCTACGCACAAAAGATAGGTCAAATACCGATACGTCCCCAAAAGGAATATTGCTGGCAATGACATCAAAGCTTTCTTTCTCTCTATCGGGAATTTCTTCAAATCCGGCAACCCTGATGTTGTTATCGGGATAAAGCTCTTTTAGTAAGTGTCCTGTGAGTAATTCCTTTTCGTATGCCGTTATCTGTGACATACTTTCATATCTGAAGGCTTCGATGAAAGAACCTGTTCCGGCGGATGGTTCCAGGAAGCGTTCGATACGTATTTGGTTTTCCTCAAAGGAACCTGCAATGGCTTCAATGACTGAAGGCGGGGTGTAAAAGGCTGTCAGAACAGAAGCCCTTATACTATCTACATAACGACTGTATTGTTTTTCGTCTTGGGCATTTTCCCGTAAAAGTTGATGAAGTTCCTGGGTCAGGGGAAATAAATCCTGTTCGGATTTTACCCAGCGCTGCATATCGTCAGGAGTATTAGCTGGATTGAGGACAAATTTGAGACCGCCAAAACCACTATACTTCATGAGTTGTTTTCGCTCGGTTTCAGTAGCATGGCGTTTTTCTTTTTCCAGTTGGAAAACAAGTTGCAACGCCTCAATATTATTCTTTAAATGTTCTCTTTTATTGAAGGCCATGGTCTTCTATCCAAATTTGAATAGTGCCGGTGAGTTCGGTATAGAGCAATTCAAATTCAGGGCTGTCCGCAAAATCATTTGTAAGTCTGTATTGCTCAAATACAGGAACGCAGACCCCTAGCATTTTTAAGGCAAATGGTCGTAGCTCCTCGTCAGCCATTATGGTATCGAATTCGTTGCAGATGACCTTGAATACCGTGTCGAATTTTGAGAAGTGTAACCCTTCAAATAATACATACTCGGCAATCTCATTGCATTGCTCAATAGTATTGCCGTCAATAAAAGCATCATTATAGACCTTAGCAGCTAATTGTCCGCGCCGTGCAATAAATGTTTTATCTCCGGATAGTTCCGGAAAACTTTCCTTCAATAAGTGATTTAATTTTAATGAATAGTATGATAGTTTATTATTTGCGGCCATTACTATTTAGTATTAGGGTGTTGTAAATTTACTTTATTACAAAACAAAAATAAAAATATGTGTTAAATATCATGGATCGATAGCATGATTTGTCATCAGAAGGTATTCATTGGCATTAAGATTTCATTTTTTAGACGAAAATGATTGGAAAAGATATAACTTGGCGGGATTTTGACAAGTATTTTCTTTTAATTTCTTTCTAATTTGGCATTTGAAACTGAATACCATATCTCCAATGAAATTTAACCAACGTCATAAGTCGATTCTTATTGAAGTAATTTGCCTGCTTTACATTCTCTTGTTTGTATATGCTGCTATTAGCAAATTATTGGATTTTGAGAACTTTCGTGTACAACTCGGACAATCCCCTTTATTAAGTGCTTTTGCTGGTTTAATTGCCTGGATTGTACCTGTACTTGAATTATTTATTGCACTACTTATTCTTTTAAAAAGATGGAGGGGTATTGGTCTTTTTAGCGCTTTTAGCCTAATGGTTATGTTTACCACCTACATATATATTATTCTTAATTACAGTTCTTTTGTTCCCTGTTCCTGTGGAGGAATTCTTGAAAAACTGGGATGGAGGGAACATTTGTTTTTTAATGCAGCTTTCATAATTCTGGCAGCCGCGGGTATTTTGCTACTGGCCAGTAGGGTACCGAAACTACCTTGTATTTTAAAACCTATTGTGCTTGCCAGCGCTTTTCCACTGGCTGCCTTTCTTAGTATTGGTATTGTTGTCCTTCTGTTTGTGCTATCAGAAGACATCATCCACCACCGAAATAATTTTGTTCGTAGGTTTCCTGGTAACGCTGTAAAAGTTAATGACATTGATTTGGAGTTCAGCTCTTACTATTTTGCAGGAGCTGCAAAAGACAGAATATATCTAGGCAATCATACTGCACCTTTGCTGGTAACGGTATTAGATACCGTATTGCACAAGAAAAAAGAATATAAGATCTCTACCAATCGGACAAATTTCCTATTTCAGTCGGTTCAGGTCAGAATTTCACCTCCGAATTTTTATCTTATTGACGGCTTTGTTCCTGTAATTTATAAAGGAAATGTAAATAATTGGAAAGCATATGTAAAATGGAATGGTTCTACTACTTTCTCCCATTACCAGCTCATGGATTCCCTCACATTGGCATTTCGTTCCAACAGTAATATAAACGGGGAAAGCATACTTGGGTCACTTCATTTTGGCAGTAAACCAAAAGTACTTTTCAATAAAAACCTGCTACAGAAACAAATCGATGGAATTTTTGATGTGGATGGGACATTGCATTATGATAAAGATACTCAAAAGCTGGTATATATTTATCTCTACCGAAATCAATTTATCATAGCTGATAGTTCCCTTAATCTTAGCTATCGTGGTAAGACCATAGATACCATAAGTAAAGCTCAGATAAAAGTAACTACAGTTTCAAGCCGGCAGGAAATGAAATTTTCAGCACCTCCTTTAATTGTCAATAAAACAAGTGCCGTTTGCAAAAAATTATTGTTTGTCAACTCAGCATTATTAGGAAAATATGAGCCTGTTGAAATGTGGAAAGACGCCAGTGTTATTGATATATACGACCTCAATACCAATTCCTATAAGGGTAGTTTTTATATCTATCACATTAAAAATGAAAAGCTAAAAAACTTCTTTGTTCTCGGTAACAATTTTTATGGATTTATTGGACCCTACTTAGTTCATTATAAATTAAGCAAGAGACTAATAAACTCGTATTAAAATATAAGTCAAAAATAAAACGCCATCATGAAAATATACTGCAGTGTCAGGGGCAAGATCGAAAACCTGTAAAAGAGTAGATCGCTAACATTTAAATTTATAAATCATGAAAACAAATTTAACCAAACAGGTTTTACCTGTTGTGGTATTTGCACTTGCTACAGTTGGTGCATTTACAACCCATGCCATGAATGAACGTTCTAAAACAGCAGCGCCAATTCGAGGGTATATCAAATTGAACCCAGAAGCAACCTCTTGTGAAGAGCATGATATGTGTTCAACAACCAATAATGGAACCATCTGTAGAGTTGGGTTAGTGCCAAGTGGCGCGCAATTATTTGGTAAAAATTCAGCTAATGAATGTAAGGTTCCGGTTTACAAACCTTGATTTCATTTTGCTTGAAATTGCAATGCAGTTCCATTTGGAACTGCATTGTTTTTTATTAACGGTCTTAACTTTTTTAAAGTCATTTTGGTTTTTTCACTCTTTTTAAGTAATAATCAAACCACTGCTCAATTCTTTCAGTTAAGTCTCGTTGGTTTTTCTCTTCCATTAGCACATGATTTTCACCGGGATAAATCAGCATGGTATTTACTTTACCAAGACGTCTTAGCGCTAAATGAAATTCAATACTCTGATAATAATGCACGTGATAATCCTGCTCACCAGCCCACGACAACAGAGGCGTGTGAACTTTCTCTGCATGATATATGGGAGAATTTTGCAGATACTCAGTATAATTTTCATAAAGCGATTTACCCATTCTTAATTGTCCAAATTCATAGTGCCAAAAATTAGGCCTTTGCATATCCGATACATATAGATAACCGCTTACATAATCGGTAATGGCTGCGCCTGCCACTGCGGTTTTAAACATGTTAGTTTGTGTGATTATGTAATCCGTTTCATACCCTCCAAAAGAATGTCCGATAAGCCCAATCAGGCTACTGTCTACCGGTTCACAGGCAATGACTTTTCTGGTAGCGGAAACAACACAATCTACTGCCGAAGATCCTGGATTTCCAATTTCATATGCGATATCAGGTAAAAAAACAAAATACCCTTTGGAAGTAAAATTGGCAATATTAAATCCTGCCGGGTTATTCACTGATGGATTTACATAGTTATACAATTCCTTAGATTGCTTTTCATAAAGGTGTACAATCATCGGATATTTTTTATCTGCATCATAATTTGCAGGATAGTATAAAATGCCATTTAAAACGGTGCCTTTGGAGTTTGCGTAGGTTATCAGTTTGGAAGTCCCCCAATTGTATTTAAAATGTTGCGGGTTGCTTTGAAACAATACTCTCTCTTTTGCATTTCGATTTTCTTTAAATAATAACCTTGGTGGTGCATTAAAGTTTTCTTCAACATACACGTGAGCTTCATTCCTCTGTGAGGCTATAAATTGACTGGTATGCATTTTCTTATCCAATAATGGTTGTAAACCGTTTTTCTTATCCCAAAAACAATATCCCGTATGTTCGAGTGATTCGATCTTAGTTAGTAATCTGTCATTAGCCCCGATAAGCTCTTTACAAGTACCATCGTAATTCATTTTCATGGACTCATCCTTAGATCGAGAAACAATCCTATAGGTAGTTTGATTTTCTCGTCCATTTGTCAATCGAAAAGCAGTTGAACCGTCATTGGCAATGCTCCATATATCATACTTGTCATAAACAAAAAGTGTTTTATCCCCATCTGTCCATCCCGGATGACCATAAGGGCTTGCTTCTTCTGGCCAATCGGACTCATTATCTGAAAAAGAAACTCCGAGTTCTTTGGTGAGATTTCTGTGCAGTCCTGTTAAGATATCATAAACCCACCAATGCTTGTTTTTAAAATAAACCACATACTTTCCGGCCGGAGACACGGAAGTCCATTGAGAGTTTCCGGATTGATTCTCAAGCACTAATTTCCTTTTTCCAGTTGACAGTTCCGAAATATAAAAATCCAAATTGCCATCATAATTTGCCTGTGGTTCATACCGTTGTGGGTTAAAGAATAAAGCCTGTTTTTGGTCTCCGGTTAACATCAGGTGAGGGAATTCATTGTCTGTAATACATCTAAAGCGATTCTGCTCGGGCCACCATACAGCGACTTTGGGTATTTTATCCCAATTGTCAATTTGCACTTTCGAGGGGTAAATAAATGTATCTGACGTGTTCCAAATTTGAACCTGTGTTATATCAGATGGTGTGCTAATCTTCTGTAATCCAAAAAACACCCTTTGTCCATCTTGGGCAATCTGTAGATTGGCAAAAGATGAAGACATAATTTCCGTATCCGCTGGGAAATCCTCTTGAAAAGCTGGATTGAAAACGAATAATTTTTGCTCTGAAATCTTATAATAACCTATGCAAGTTCGCTTTGTTTTACGATCCACGGGTTGCTCTAAAAAAGCAATCGAATTTCCATTATCCTGCCAAGCAATATCAGAATAACCAGCAGTATCACTACTGCTGGTTATTGTGTTGATTCTCTTATCTCGTAAATCTATGATGGCAATTGTCGCTATATTTTCGGACTTTGCACTATATACTATTGAACCGCTTTTTGGATTGTACCAATAGTTGTCAATGTTATTTAAGAGGATTGTTTTGTTCGTTCTTAAATTTCTTATCAGCAATTGCTTTTTACCATCCTGCTTTTTTGTAAGAATGATTACTTCATCCTCTTTTAAATCGTATTTAATAATCCCTTCTAAGGTTTCTTGTTTGGAAGTAAGCAAATTCAGAATCTTCAATTCTGCTTTTGGATTCATTGCCAAAAACCAGCGATCTCCACTAAATGTTCCTTTACTTGCTTTGGGAAAACTGTAGGTCGGCGCTCCTTTAGTACTTTTAACAAACAAGGTGTCATTGCCATTTTCATAATACAGAGAAAAACTAATCCATTTTGCATTCTCAGAGAGCCTCTCAACCTTAAGGGAACTCCATAAATGGTAATCAATAGGAGTGAGTTGCTTTTTACTATTATTTTGTCCAAATCCAACAAATGAAGTCAAAAATAGGGTTGTCATTACAGTACACATCCGTACTCTATTGGGAAATAGAATAACCTTAATTACACTATATTTTGTGTTTTTACTTTTCATCTTAGTACCCTGGATTTTGAGGATTTAGATTGGGATTCAGTGTAAGTTCGGATTCAGGAAGTGGCAGTAATCTGTCTGTGGTATTCCAGCCTACTTTTACAGGTGATAGTAGATCATCTAAATGATTGGTTCTTTTTAGATCAAAAAAACGATGTCCCAGTTCGGTAAAGAGTTCGACTCTTCTCTCATGTGCTATGGCGCTGAGTATATCTTGCTGACTAACGGCAGTGGTTGCTCCAAGACCTGCGGTATTTCTGATTTTATTGAGGTCTTCTTTAGCCCCTATAAGGTCGCCTTGCTGCGCTCGGGCTTCACTACGGATCAGGTATTGCTCTGCCAAACGAAAGATTACAGAATATTCCAATGAACTGGAAGTATTTGATTTTTGTTTGTACTTATGGACATGATACCAAGTGTCAGTGCCATTGGTTGCTGATTGCACCCAATGGTCTTTACGCTGATCTCCGGGCTCAAATTCATGTATCAGTTGATCGCTTAAAGCAACCACTGGTGGAGGTCCTGATGTAAAGATGAATGTTTCTCCTTCCTGTGTGTTCTGCCCATCCGTGCGGGGCATAAATTGCCAGATGGTTGTGGTACTTTCTTTTAGAAATATAACATCGAGATTATCTTCCCATGTGTACAACCCGGTATTGTTTAGGCTATAAGAAGCGGCATTAGCGGATTCTGCCCACATGCCTTTATACAGATACACTCTTGCCAGTAAAGCCATCGCCACGGATTTATTAGGACGTACACGGTTACCGGAGATATAATCTTCAGGCAGTAATGAAGCTGAGAGTTCCAAATCACTAATGATATGGGAATACAGCTGTGCAGTAAGCATTTTATGTGCCACTTTATTTTGCTGATAATCTCTTGAGGTAATGTAAGGAACATCACCATAGAGATTCAGAAGATAAAAATGCAATAGTGATCTTACAAATAAAGCTTCTCCGGTTAGCTGTTTTTTATCCATAGCAGAAAGTGCTGTGGAAGCGTTTACGCCCTCAATTATGGCATTTGCAGCATAAATCTGGTTGTAACTGCTGTTCCACCAGTTAAAGACTTCAGCATTGGAAGCAAGCAGGCTGTTGTTGTAAAAATTTCGGGTTGTCCCCGATATATCTCCGTAATAAACCAGTTCATCTGCATAATTTCCCATTTGATTGGAAATCCCTGCAACGCTTCCGCTTAAAATGCCATCGTCGCGCATTTTAGCATAAATACTTACCATAGCCGCATTTGCAGTAGCCCTGTCCTGAAAAACAGCACTTGCTGTGAGTTGTGATGAAGGGAGATCCACCTCCACAAAATTATCGCAGGCATTGAATAATACCATGCAAAGTATCCATATGCCTAACAGCAACCGATTCTTTAATGTTCTGATTTTATATTGATTGCTACATCGCAAAAATGATTTATTTTCCATAATCTTCAGGTTTATAGGTTAAAAAGTAAGCTGTATTCCAGTGGTCACTACTCTAAGTGGTGGAAGACTGGTCGTAAATCTGGACTCTGGGTCAGCACCTTTATAAGAGGTAATAGTCAAAAGGTTTTGTCCCTGAAGTAACAATCGGCACTTTATCCCTTTAAGCCATATTTCTGGTACAGTATAAGACAAAGACAGATTCTTGAGCCTTATGTAAGAGGCATCCGTTATCATAGCATCACTGGCATAAAACTTGTAAAAGGCGTCCAAAGCTTCACTGTTTACCCCTGTGGTATATTGCTGATGGGACGAACTATCTCCGGGATTCTGCCAGTGGTTTAGTACCGATACAGGCTGATTGGTCATGCTGCCGGGTAATCCTGTACCGTACGATCCGCTATAATTGAGCTGATTGACAAACTGAAAAAGAAAGTCCAGTTGCCAGTTTTTATAGGTAATGGTATTTTGAAATCCGCCAAAGTATTTTGGATTTAAATCCCGGACGGACTGCTTATCTTCAGCCGATGTGATTAAGCCGTCATTATTGAAATCCTCAAATTGATAGATTCCTGTAATGGGATTTATTCCGGTATAATGATATACTTTTTTAATGTTTAAGGGCTGACCTATGACAAACTGATTCTCATAGGTGGATCCTTTCAGATTGGGAAAAGACAGTAATTTGTTGCGGGTGATTGTCAAATTAAAACTGCTTGTCCAGTTAAAGGATTCTTTTTGAAAATTGACGGTTCTAAGAGTCAGTTCAAGTCCTCTGTTCTGAACAGTGGCATCTAAATTTGCCTGTATCGAATTGAATCCGGTTGTAGCAGGAAGAGGAATACCGACTAGTTGGTTTGAAGAGCGGTTGTTATACCATCCTGCTGTTATAAAAATGCGGTCTTTGAAAAAACCGGCTTCCAATGCCAATTCGAGTTTTTTATTGGTTTCCCAACCAAAATTGGGATTAAACAAACGGGTTGGTTCCAAACCATTAATACCGCCATAATTGTTCCCTGATGAGCCGTAGGTGTCCAAAAATTGGTAATCACCAATCTGATCATTTCCGGTAGTACCATAACTGGCTCGTAGTTTTCCGAAACTTAAGAAATCAAAATTCTCCTTTACGAATCTTTCATTTGAAAACAGCCATGCACTTCCAATAGCTCCAAAGGTAGCAAACTGTCTGCCGGGACCAAATCTGCTCGAACCGTCCCTGCGTCCGGTAAGGTTTAAAATATATTTGTCATCCCATGTGAAATTAACCCTTCCGAAAAAGGCCTGATATTTATAAACGGACTCACTATCTACCAAATCAAATACATGAAAGGCAGAAGAAAGATTATAAATTAGACTGTTGCTGCTAAACCCATTGGCTTCCTGTACCAACTGGTTTGAAGTTTGTTGCTGAAAAGTTCCTCCTAAGAGTATTTCGGTTTTTCCATTTCCAATTTTTTTAGACCATGAGATTTGAGGTTCTATAATCCATGATTTTCTGGTGGTGTTATTGACATAGATGGAGGAGTATTCACTGCCCAACCCATAAGCGGGATCGTACATGGTGGAGGGCTGTGTACGGCTATCGTCAAAACGAGTATCGGTAAAGCCAAAGCTTGCTTTGGCAACTAAACTTGGCAGGATATTGTAAGATATTAGGCTATTAGCAAAAAGATCATTGGATTTGGAAGTATATTTTCCTTCGAAATTACTCATGGGGTTATTCCAAGTACTGTTTTCCCAGTTTAAATTTCCTTGACTATCATACAATGCCGGAGCGTTGGGAGGTAGAAGAATGATTTGTTGGGTAATGTCAATTCCGGGTTGGTTGTTTTCCTGTGCGGTATAACCCATAGAAAAATTAATACGGAACTTTTTATTTTCGGATTCATGGTTCAGATTCGCATGCAGATTTCCTTTGCGGTAATTGTAGTTGCCGGGGAAAACAGTGGTTTCTTTATGAAAATTACTGTTGATTAGGAATTGTGTTGTAGAAGAGCCTCCGGAAATTGATGCCTGCACATCATTCATTTCTGAAGTTCCTCCAATGAATACTTTTTGCCAATCCGTATAACGGTTTGGATCCCATGTACCATTAATATCATAATCGGTTGGTCCATAAGGAATGCCATCATTGGCAAATGCTTCTTTTCGCATTTGCAGGTATTGCTGGGTATTCATCAGTTCCATCATACGGGTTACTTTTCCCAGTCCACCCGATACATTTGCGGTAAACCTTGTTTTGCCTTCTTTGCCTTTCTTAGTGGTTATAAGCACCACTCCGTTGGCTCCTCGTGAGCCGTAAATAGCTGTTGCATCAGCATCTTTAAGAACTTCAATACTTTCTATGTCTGCGGGATTGATACTGTTTAAAGGACTCGTTGGACCGGGCAGGACTATTCCTGTCAGGTCAGAGCCAACTGCATCCGAGGAATAAGGAACACCATCGATAATATACAACGGTCTGTTACCATCAGAACGCAGACTGTTCTGTCCCCTGATTTGGATATCGAAACCGCCTCCTGAGACACCTGTGTTTTGAATAATATTAACACCTGCCATTCTCCCTTGCATAGCGGCAAGGACATTGGTGACAGGCTGTTTTTCGATATCTTTTGAGCTGATTTTTGAAATGCTTCCGGTTCGCTGGCTATTCTTTACAGAGTAATAACCGGCATTGATTTTGACTTCTTGCAGAGAAGTAGCATCCTCGCGCATCTGAACATTGATTGTTTTGCGATCTGCTACTAGAATAGTTACTGTTTTAAAGCCTAAATAAGAGAAAATGAGTACGTCCTCTGCAGATGCTTCTATGCTGAATTTACCATCATAATAAGATGACACAGCTATTGGTTTTCCTTTGACAGAGATACTGACTCCTACAAGTGGTTTTGTACCATCGGTCACTGTGCCAGAAACCTGGAATTGTTGTTGATAGATTGAAAGCCGCAAGGGGTTGCGTGCTAAGGCTGGGGTACAAAATAGATAGAATCCGAAAATAAACGGATACCAAAATCCCGCCAGCCCTTTATTTAATGAAATGTTTTTCATAATATTGGGTTAGTTAAATGAAACAATGTTTTATTTGCTGTGGCTCTCTATGCTAGTTTGGCGACCGGTAATAGAGGGCCTTTTTATTTGGTTCTGTTGGAAGCTGACAAAAACCTCTGTAGATTCTGCCTATATCAAAGTCTTCAAGTTTTACAACAATTAATTCAAAGTGTAAATACAATACAGATATTCAAAATGGCAGTACTCTTTTTTTAATTCATAGGCATTTCTTTTGATTAGACAATGGCTAATGCGAGACTAGTAAATAGTGAAGGATGCTAAGAATTTAGCTGAGTAATGTTAAGACCAAAAAAAAGGCGTGGAACTCAGCTTATTGTTTCAGAGGCATTGGCATACCCAACCACGAATAAGTGAGCCCACGCCCATAGGGTCGTGAGCATCGTACTTATCATCTCGTGGTTTTAAAAACGCCAATTTTCTGAAACGAGATTCAAAGCGAATGCTTCAATATTGTTTTGAAGAATCGCAAATATATTAATTCATTTTTAATTGAATTGTTACAAATATATGTAAAAAATTATTTATGGTGATATATCACCATAAATAATTTTAATAAAAGTCAAATATTGTTCTTTCAAAATATAGTGATATGGCAAAGGAAGAACGATTGAAAGCTTATAAGAAAGCCTTTGGCGAAAATTTAAAAAAAATTAGAGCTGAGAGAATTAAAACTCTTAGCGGTGTGGATAGTACAACTAAGTTTGATTCTAGTAATTATCATAAATATGAAATTGGAACTGGAAATCCAACTCTTGAAACTTTGGTAAGTATTGCAACAGGATTAGGTATACATCCTAAAGATTTGTTAGATTTTGATTTCGATTTAAAAAAAATAGATATTCATAAATAAGATGTTTTAAAACATCTTTTGTTCTTTGAATCGTTAAAGAAAATACATTAACATCATAATAAAATATGCAAAAATCAACTAAAGATAGTGGTGCGGTTCAGGCTATAACTAATCTTGCTAGAAGCAAGAATTCAGAAATTGGAAGTTATGTTTCGCATTATGATAATTTTGGAAGTTATAGAGTACAAGTTAGTAATGGCGGGTTAACTATATCGAAAGAAAAAGTTCAGGATTATAATGCAACTGGTAAACTTACTGATATACAAATTCAAGAAGTAGCGAATAGCTTTGTAAAAATGAAATAATTTCAAAAAAACAAATTGGGTTCACAGAAAAGTATTTAATTTTAAATGATTAAAAAGGTAAAATAAGATGACGGAAGAATTGATTAATATTGATTTGTATAAGGAGATTTACAATGAAGAACTTAAAACAAAGAACAGTATTGATTCTCAAATGATTCTACCAACGAATTTAATAGTTTTATTAATTGGAGTTGGCCTATTTATGTTTAAAAATCAATACTTTAAGAGTCCCCAGAATGGGAATCTATATATCATCATTGCAATCGGTTTGCTTTTTTCTCTATTTGCCGGCACATTAAGTCTTTCCATTATGTATTTAATGAAAGCCTACCTCAATGGATTTTATAAATATCACTATTTACCAGCTTCTTTAGAATTAAAAGAAAAAGAAAATCAGCTAAAAAAGGATTATAAAATTCTTAAAAAGAAAGGGTTAAAGAGTATTAAACTTGCACTCGAAAACCATATGTTAATCTACTATATTGACAGCTCTTCAAATAATAGGTACGTAAATGATGAAAGATTGAAGGCTTTTTATTTATCAAAATTATCATTATCTATATCAATAATTTTAATAGCAATTATTGGTTTCTTAATGATTCAAAAATAAATTCTTTTAAATCTAGTGCTATAATTTTCCTTATATAGTGCAAATATATAGGTAGTTTTTTCTTTTGTTATTTTTTATGCCACAATTCATTTGGATTATTAAGACCAAAAACGGTTTCACTAATAACTTTTCCATTTTTCTCAATTTCAAAATAATCCATGTTTTTTGCAAGATTAAGTGCAATTTGTGAATTAACGATTTTATGTGGATTCATTTCATAAAGAATTAAAAGGGTGACATATTGGGGTTCAAATTTTTTTGCAAAGACCTTTATAAATTCATGTGAATCGAACTTATCATTTGGCAATTTTTTAATAATACATTTTATAGCGTTCAAATTCGTATTCATAAAGTCGTTAGTTTTCATAATTGATTAATTTTTATAATTAAACATAATGTATAATACGATAAAAATATTTGACCTAAAAAACGATAAAAATTAACCGGATTTAATATACAAAAAGACATAATTTTTAGGACAATGCAAAATTCAAAAAGAAAATAATCTACATGCTGATGGAAGAGTAAGTTTTGGCGTCAATTCAAAAATATGATATAATTTCTAATTAAAACTACTAAGAATGGTTTTGATGAAATAATTTGTTCACTTTTAGTTAGCCGGAAAACAGGATATTGAATTTTTATTATCTTTAGAAATAAATAGTAAAATCTTGCTATTGTGAAACTATATTGTCAGCAATTTAAAAATTCAATAAGAATATAATATGGAGGAAAAGCGACCAATTGATAGAAAAAGAGATTCTGCCGGAACAGCAGAAATTGGAACTAAAGAAGATGGAGCTATTACTAGTACTATGAAAATTGGCGAGCGTCTTTTTTTTATAAAAGAAAGATCCATTTATGAATTTGTAATGGCAGATGATGTTGATCCTAACAGAACAAATATTGATTTACCTAACAATATGCATAAGTTAATTGCAACTCAAGGTTCGGATTCAGAAATAATAGGGAGAACCATTTTGACTGCGAAAAGATTGTTTCAAAAAGAACTTTTCCCCGCAGAGCTAAATATTAATCATGCACTAGAGCTTACCTTAGAACTTGTGCAAGAATTAATTGTATTTGATGATGAGGTAAAAAGTTATTTAGAACAAGAGACAAAGGTAATTGATGAATACGAGGAGAGAAAAGGTGAAAAACTATCTTTTATAATTCCATCAATCAGTAATGTTCACACAAGATGTAAAACAATTTTCCAAAAAGCAGATCACATAAGCCAAATATTGATGGAGATTATAATAATATTTAATCCAGGAACAAGTTTGAATAAACAATCACAGTTTATAAACCTGCATGAAATATTTAAAACTAAATATGTTGAAAATGACTCATTTACAAAATTTATTGAAGACACTTTAGAATTTTTTGAAATTATTAGAGGCTTGAGAAATTGTTTAGACCATCGATTGAAAAATGTCGATGTAAAAGATTTTGAAATTCAGGTGAATTCAAATATAATCTCGCCAACAATTGAAATGGATTACAGGAAAGCGAAACTAGAACGAGAAGCATTATCTTCTTTCTTACCCATGGTTAAAGAAAATCTTATGACAATATTTGAAAATACTATTGCATATTTGGCTGATAGAGGCGTTTTAAAACAAAGAATTGTATCAGGTCAGGTAAGATTAGTTCCAGAAGAAATGAGAATAAATAAATTTATTAAATTTAGTTATTGGTTACCTCTAGGAGAAGGAGGTTTTTACGACCAAAAATAGATAGACTGATTATATCAACATTTGAAACTTGATAATATGCACAAAATCAACATTAAATTCAGAATTACGCTTATAAAAGACTGGTTCGGACGTTCATGTTTTTATCTACAATGTCTATATCGAACTAAGATACAAAGAAAGAAATCATTTTATCTTCCTATCCATCCCGGAGAATTACCAATAAGAGTTTTAAAAGGACATTTTGAGCTTTGGTTGAAAACTGTTAATCCAGTATTTTTTTCGGCATTGATAAATCAAATGCGAACAAACGGATTAAGTCAAAGTATAAATTATAATGATCAAAGAGTACCAATTGTTCAAAATAATATAGTTAACGCGGCAAAAATTACCTATCCAAATCGCCAAATTCACATTTATGATACTTTTAGTGCCTATTTATGGTGTATATGTTATTCAATGACTGTTTTGTTTGATGAAGTTGTTCAGAAGCCACATTTACGAGGAAATTACACTGGTGAAATTAATCCAAAAAATAAACAAGTTGATTCTGCATTAGGTCTTTTTGAATATGGAATGACATTGAGAGATAGATATCGAGATTGGGATAGGGGTTTACCTAACCCTGAAGAATATAATTGTGAACATGCTTATTATATTGAAAAAACTAGCGGAATGTATCTGGCAGCATTATATTTTATTTTCTGCCATGAAGTTGGTCACAATGTATTTAATCATGTGACATATACACCCGCTACACCCGCCCAGTCTCTAGCAGATGAGCTTGCTGCAGATAACTATGCTATTGATCAAATATTACTTCCTGAAAATTCTCAACACCATAGAACCTTTAAATATGGAGCTGTGGCCGCAATGTGTTCATTACTTTTTCTGAGTCCAAATCTTTATCGTGGCGGTTATTATCCAAATGCCCATGAACGAGTAAATAATATTATTGACCGACTCAATTTAGATGCTCGAGATAATATTTGGGGAATGGCTTCTCTGGCATTCCGAATGTGGGGAAAACATTATAGTATTGAATTTCGAACTCCGGAAATTGTTGAAACATATATGGATCTTTTCAACCATATCCTCATTGAACTTCAAGGATTAGATAGACCAGGTCGATAAGTATTAATATTGATGTCAGATTAAAAAACTCAGAATGTTAATATAGTTAGTCAAATATAAGAAAGGCTGGATTTATTGAACTATTACAAAGGTAAAATCAATGGTTCCGAAACAATTGAATTAAGAGATGCAATTAAAAGATTTCATCAAGAAAATAATCTTCTGGCTAATGGAAGAGTTAGTTCTGCGACAATTCAAAAAATTGAGATAGTGTATATACAAAACAGTTTCTAGATTAAATTAGTAAGAGCAATTTTGCACAACACTTAAGTAACTTTCATTGTAATGTCATTAAGTGAAGTATATGAAAAGGTAACAATAGTGAAAAAAACGGATAAAATGCTTACTGCTCTTCAGAAATGTTTTAAAGCCAATTTTTAATTAAGACAATCATAAATTATCAGAATTAAATTTATCTTTCTCCAAATCACTAATAAAATTAATTAAATCATTTTCATCATAATTACGGGGGAATAGGTAATTATTTATTATCATTGAAGGAGTAGAGTTTATATTGTTTTTAAATATCCAAAAGGATTGAGCATCAATGACATCTGTGTTATCTTGCCTTTCTTCAGTAGGCTTATAAATCATACTTTTATCATCATTATACCACGCAAATAATAATTTTTTAAAAGCAACTGAACCAAAATCTATATACTCGCTTATTAAGTTTTGAATAATTTTTCTTGAGTTAATCAAATCATCATTTGAACTGAAAACAATTTGAAAACTCGCTCTTTCTTCATGTGAATTCATAAGCTCAAGCAACTTATTAAATAAAAGCTTACAGGGTGTGCAGAATAAACTCAGAACAATTATAATTTTTACATTTGAACTGGCATTTCCAATCTCTAAAACACCTTCCATTGGTAAATCTTCTATCTTTTTTGATTCTAAAAGGAATGATTTAAATATAGAATATTTATTCTTTGAATGATTGAGTTTTTGCAGTTCTATTTTTGAAGAAATATACTGTTTGAAAATATCTTTTGAATATTGAATTAATATGTAACTGGTAAAAAAAACAAAAAGATTCAGTAGAACGGTTTTAACTGAAAACCATTTTACTGTGGAAAAGCAGTATAGTAAAATAAATTCTGAAATGATAAGTGCAGATAGAATTAAACAAACCGTACAGAATTTTTTTAGAATAAACTTTTGATAACTGAACAGTAGGGCAATTATTGGCAGCATTGAAAAATAAACAATAAAATAAAGACTATAAAATTCTTCCATTTTTTCGAAAAAGACAAAAAATAAAATGGCAATGGACTGTGAAACAAATAAAGTTAGAGCTAAACTGGGAAGGCTAATTTTATTTAGAAACTTATATTTTTTAGAATTAATAACATTATGACAATTATTCTGAACTGAAGATGAGCAGAATAACTCAGAAATTTTATTTTTTAAACCAATTTCTTGAGAAACAGCTTGTAGGGAGAAAAAAAGACCTGTAAGAGAAATTAACGGGATCAACCATAAAAACGATATTTCTGTATTTTGGAATAGTAGATAGAAATAAGTAGCTAAAATTATTACTCCTACAAAAAAATTAGCTGTTTTTATTTCTTCTTTTTTTCCTTCAACCAATAAAATAATGCCTTGAAATAAATCATTAAACTCATTTGTTGAAACTTCTTTTATTAGCGAATCGGCTTTTTCTATGATAAAACTATCTTTCTTTCTTTTAATGAGCTGTAATGCATTGGAATTGCTTTCATCCTTAATTAAGCCAACAAAATATTTAGGTAGCTTTTTTATATTTTCAATTTTCCAACCGGTCGGAAGATTTTCAATGCCAAATAAGGATAATGTATCTGATATAGCCAATAACGAAGGATATTCTTTATGTGAGCAAAAATTATGGTAGAAATCCATTTCATCAATATAGATGTTTTCCTTTTTTAAATAACTAAATAGGAATGAAACGTCGTATCCCATAGATTACATCTTTAAATTTTCAAATCCATAATAAGTCAGTGCTTCCTCTTTCAGTGGATTTAAACTCCAATCTTCCCAGATATTATCGTAAGGATTGTATCCGCATTTTAAAGGCTTTGAGTGTTTATCTTTTGGATTTTCTAAGAATGCTCTACAATCAGTGCAAACATGTCTAAACTCACAGTCTTTGCAAGTTGTAATTTCATCTTTCTTTATATCCCAAAATTCAGTAAAACCATTTATTTCAATAGCATTCTGTAAAGTTATGTCCTGAATGTTTCCAAATTTTTTTTTCAGCGCTGGGCAGTTTTTTATATTCCCTGCCTCATCAATAGCTATTTTTTTATAAAGGCAGGAATTGTGATTCAACGATTCCAAAACTCGTTCTTTATTGACTTGATTGAAGTATTTCTCATTCACTACTCCACAAAATTTGAAGTTTCGGATTGCGTACTCTAGAAAATTGATATTGAAATTTGTTGGCGGAATTATTTTATCAGTAATGTCTTCAGATGAATGAAATAAGATCTCAGTTACTCTCTTATTGTAATTAATGACTTGAGGAAGAAATTCAAAAACTTCATCTGTGTATTTTAAAATAAATTGAATGGATTTAAAATCACTTTCTTCTGATTCTTTCAAAAGAAGTATCAAATCATTTAATAAAATCTTGTCGTAAGATATGAATTGAACATGGGTGCAATTAAAATCGTTTAGATTTTGAATTATTTTTTTTATATTCCCTAAGTTAATATGAGAAATTTCAATTATTGAATTTGTAATTAAAGAAGGAACTTCAAATGACCTATTCATGGCAGGGAAATTGTCAAATTCTTCGTAATTAGCAATAAAACCGAATTCTTTCTCCAAGAGGTAATCCACATACTCATTTATAATCTCTGAATTTTCGATTCCATAAAATTCAATAATTTCTCCAATACTCTTTTTTGAATTGAACAAGTCAATAATTTCATACATTGTATTTGGGATACTAAGAAAAGTTCTTCTTTGCAAATCTAATATCAAGCTCCTGTTATAGCCATTCACCGCAAAACAAGTAGAAAAGAAGACAAAATATTTATCAAAATTACTCATAGACTAAAATCTGGTTATTGGCTTATAAAAACTGTATATATCGTAATCTTCATCTTTGAATTTTTTTGAACTGACATAGAAATCTTTATCTACAGCTTTTTTGCAAATAGCATCATTAAAGTATAGAGGAAGTTTATCTTTATTAGCTTTCAGTTTTGTTTCTATTTTTTTGCTTTTCATTAGAGGTTTTCGGCTATGATTTTTTCAACATTATAATTACATGGATAAGAAGTCATGCCAAACTGGCCAAAAGGATTTAACTCCAAAAAGATAAACTGGTTGTCAGGAGTCACTATCATGTCTATTGAACCGCTGTCAAAATTTAGTTTTTTCATAAGCTGGCAAACTTTGGTCCCAATAGCTATTGGAAGATTATAGGGAATATTTCTATTAGGCTGATCATCGTTGTAGTTTCTGAAATCAATTGTCGTTTGATCATCTTTTTGAGAAAAAATAGCCATAGCGTAACATCTTCCCAGCAAGTAGAAGATTCTTAACTCATATTTTTTCTTTGTATATACCTGGGCTAGGGAAGGAGCAAACTTTTCAGAAACTATATTATCTAAATTGATTTTGGACGTATAGTTGTAAACCAAATGATCTTTGAAATTCAAAAAAGAACCGTCAGCAATAGTTTTTGTTATGAATTGTTCATCGTTGTTATCTATTACTTTTTTTAACTCAGTTTTATTGGAAAAAATATAACTCTTCGGGGTTAGAAAACCCAATTCTTCTGCTTGTGAATTAATTATTAATTTGTTTACTGATACATTTTTAATAGAATCAATGTGTTTTATCTGAAAGAGTTTGTAATGAATATATTGGATTAAAACACTTGCCTCTCTTTTGATTTGCTCATTAAATTCGTTAATTTCTGTCAGGTTTAATTTAATATTAAAAAAGCCTCTTCTATACCAAAAACTAGAGATTTCAGATAGTTTAAAACGAAAATCATCGGTAATAAATAAAAAATCTTCTCCAATGCATTCAATCTGGATTTTTTCTTCTCCATTAATCCTGACCCATTTTTTATTGAAAAAGTTAAGCCACTCAATTACTTGTGTGGTTGATGAATCTTTATTTTCTGATAAAATTAAAATCATACTTAAAAAACCCTATAAATATATATAGGGTTTAGTTTTGATTAGCTAAATTAAAAGTGACAATTTGCCGCAGTAGTTTCAGCTAAAACAGTTCCGTGTTCTATGCTATTATCAGCGTCTTGAAGTCTAGGATTGTCTTGCTTAGCATATCTAACGCAATCTCCCTTAGGACCTGCTGTGGTTGGTTCTAATCTGGAGGTTTCAGCAACCTTGCCATAAATTGTTCGTTGTTGTGAAGAAGTTAGTTCTAGTCCTTCTTCTTGGAATTCTTTCAATGATTTTAAATTTTTCATATCGATAATTTATTTAAAGTTACTTTTTCTTATAAAACTCAGGATTAAGGATGCTGTCTTTCCACTGTTCATATCTAAACGCTTTCAATCCTATTTCTTTTCTTAATTTATTTATGTTTTTGGGATATGTCACTTGTGATTGCTGTATCATACCATACATTGATTTGTCCTTTTCTAATAAGGTCCTGTCCACTATAATAGCATATTCTTCAGGAGATAATTTTCCTTGAACCATTAATTCATGTAACGAACTTAAATAATGCTTTTTGAAACTGTAGCTCTGATGCATGAAAATTATCATAAATTGCACAGGGTGATCTCCAAATGTTCCCATTTTACCAACAACCTGATAATTAGGATATCCATGTTTTTTAAAAATATCACGAATAATTTTTTGATGTTTATTAGTTACAGTCTTCATTCTATTTTCATCCAAAGGAAATGTTCTTGCATCATGATCTTCATTTGACATTTTTAATATCGTTTTTCGTAAAATAGTGTCAAATTGAGATATGTACATTTCCTTAAAGTGTTTTTTTTCCTCCTTCGTAAAAGGATTGTAAATGCTGATTATTTCAAAAATACTGTCACCTTGAGGATGGTTAAATCCAATAGTTCCAAATTTTATATATCCCTTTTGAATTTTATCTTTAAAATTATCTACATGGCCGGTTAAAGCGGAACAAGTTATATAAGTGGAATATTCATTTACATTTTCAAGTTGTAAAGGCTCATATATTTTGAATAAACTATCCAGAATCGTATAACTTTTTTCAAAATTATTGGTCAGAAACAAACTATCTGCTTCGTATACCTTCTGGTAATAGGGAATGTAATTAATCTCTTTTCTAGTTTTTGGATTGTCTATATCTATTTTAGATGTTTTACATGAGAGAAAAGAAAATGTAAATAGAAAAAGTACCAGTGAAAAAATACTTTTTTGCAACGTAGATTCATATCGATTCTGATTCATCTTTTAATTTTTTAGTTCTTATCAGAAAGGTTTGGAAAAACAGTATTAAATGCCCACATCTCATATCCTAATTTTGGTAATCCAATGGACTTTCTTATCGAATCAATTTTGTGAGGATTTAGGAGAGGATAATGAGTAATGTAACCATATAATGATTTGCCTTGTTCTTCTAAATAAATTTTATCCATAATCATTGCGTATTCATTCGGAAATATTTCTCCTTTTAAGAGCCCATCATGTAACATATCAACATATTTCCTCTTAAAACTGCTTTTTTGATGCACAAAAAGAATGGTAAAATCAACTGGAATTCCTTCAGGTGTGACTGCAGAAGAACTTAAACAGTGATAACCAGGATAACCATATCTTTTAATAATATCCTTAATTTCTTTTTTATGTTTTTTCTGAAGAATATTCATTTGATCCATATTCAATTCTGGTTGTCTTGCTGCTTGATCCTCGACATACATTGGTATTAATTTTTCATGTAATTCAGAATCGAATTTTTTTTTATAATCTTTATAAAGCTGAGATCTCTCTTCTTTTGAAACGCTAGTCAGTTCTGAAATCTTAGTATATATCACACTAGAGTTTGGATGTGAAAATCCAATTCCACCATATTCTAATATTGCTTTCCTGATATTGGCATCTAAATTGTCTGTTTTACCAATCATAGTAGAAGAAGCTATATAAATTCCAAATTCATTAAAATTTTGCATATTTACAGGTTCGAATTTTTGAAAGAGACTATCTAGAATTTCATAGCTTTTTTGGTAGTTGTCAGTAAGAAACAAGCTATCGGCTTCATACACTTTCAAGTAATAAGGAATGTAGTTATTCTCAACAGTTTCAGTGGCAGTAGTTTGTTTAGTTTTGCACGACGATACCACAACACACATTAATGTGATGGACTTAAGTAGTAAATTCTTAAGTGAATTTTTGAATGGTTGGTTTTGCATTTACTATAAAATTGAATGCAAATCAAATTAAAAAATCCTACAAACACAATCTTTTAAGTAAGTATAATCTTTCTTGTTTTAACTTTTAGTATTTATTATGGTTTTACCGCAATGGATGTTAAAATTATTTTCAATAAGGAGATAAATATTCAGTATTTATACTGAAGTATAAATACTGAATTCTGGATTTCAAATTCAAAAGTTGTTTTCCAATCTTCATTAAGTACAATAAATGCATTGAATTTTTTACCGGACTTAGATTTCATATCTTTAATGAGAGAAGTTTTTCCTTTAGTAATCAGGTTTTCTATCTCTTTTATACTCAACTGAACTCCGCAGATATTACGAAATTATACCCATTTACAAATATCATCAGGACATTTGACAAGTATATCTTTAATGATTAATCGCTTACTTCTACATTTAGGACAGTGAAGAACAAGTAAATTTTCAATTTCGATCATTCAGTATTATGCGGTGACGACTGATGATGTTTTCTCAATTTATACACTATAAATTCATAATTAAACACATATTTCATTGCTTTAAATTCTATTTAACTTTTAAATATGTAATCTTTCTAGAAACTTTTAGCGGTCATATTTTTCTATATAATGTTCGTTGACACCATTTCCATCTTGGTCATAATCATATTTATAACTAAAAGTATTATTGGTTAATTCGACAATTTCAACTGTTCTTGTTTCGCTTCCATTATTTATAGTGAGTGAATTATTATTTTTTGTGAAATTTCCGATCCAATCCAGATCTTCATCACATGCCCAAACATCAATGCTTTTAATTTTGTTTGTGTCGTAAAACTCAATATAATCTTTCCCGCAAGGTTCGTGGTCATCATAAGGAAATGTAATATTGTTTACTACAATTTCTTTGTGATACCATTTCCCAAAAATAGTACCTTCTTTTACTTCTGGCTTTGTGTCGTCTTTTGAGCAGGCAGTTATAAATAATAACAAAATTAATACGGCATATATTTTCATGAATTTTTAAGATTAAAATGTATATCCAATTCTAATATGTAAATCTAAAGCTACCTCTCCTTCATTTTTTTTGAAACCATACTGTTTTAAAAAAAAATGTCTATAACCAATTCCAACACCTAACTCATAATTAAAATTACTTTCAGCTATCTGTCTCCTTATTCCCCATTTCGGGATGATGGATATTTGATCAGCTACTTTTACGTTATCATAATTTGAAATTACAAACCAATCAGGATGATAGCTGATTGAAGTAGTAAGGAAATTGGAACTATTATATTTTGTATTCTTACCATTTGAGGCCCTTTTTTCAAGATTATAATACCATCGTGGTTCAATTGTAATAACCGGAGCAAAAACATATCCATTATTCTCATAAAAGTCACCACCGAAAACTCCGGCATCAAGCCCAATTTCAGTCCTTAGTGCTATCTCACTGGTTAATCTGAACTCATTATTGGCCCAAATCCCAAGAACACCTGTTTGTAAATTAAAAATTGATTTTTCAACACTTGCTTCATCTTGTGAAAATGTATTTTGAGTGAATGAAAATAGGATTAAAAAGTAAATAATTCTTTTCATAATCATTTAATTGATTTGGTATTAATATCATTAATTATTTTTCCATAACCTCCTATAATCAAACTATTGGCAGTTTTAGTAAAATGGACATCATGACTATCCTGAGGTAGGCTTATGGATCCAACTGCTTTTTGTGAATAGATGATGACTAATAGATTTAGATCATAAACCTCTATAACAATGGCACTTTGTTTCTTTTTACCCCCTGTATTAAGTTTATGAGGAGTAGTATCCAAACTACCAAATTCATCTTTTATAGTTGACGCTTTAATATTAATGAAGTAATCGAATCCCGTCCCTTTTTTTAAATTACTTAAATCATTTTTATTTGGATTAAGACCAATATTTTTGGGCAATAATAATCCCTTGGTTGAGTGGACATAACTCAATCGCTCATTTAAATTTAAAGAAAAATCTTTTATTGCCAATTCTGTTAATTTCTGTTTAACTTCATACGGAGCATCAACTTCATTCAATAGCCATTTTCCTTTTTTAAAATCCAAACCTGTTGTTTGTGTCTTATTCTCGAGTATATAGTTTGGTAAACTGCAACCGGTAAAAAGCAGGTATACGAGAAATGATATAATAATTCTTTTCATTATAAATAGTTTAAGCAAAGTATATGAATTTTTACTAAACATAAAGTTGGACCCATATACTTTGCAAAATTTAATTTTTAGGATTTAAAATGTTTAAAATAAGTTAGTCAATCCCATCCGAAAACTTGCTTCCATGCCATGCAGTACCATGTTTTGCTGCACCGATAATTTTAACCCTGAATCCAGTCGGTCTTGTCATTATACTTCCCTGGCCGCCTGATATACTCCAACTTCCATCACCGCCCTGAGAGGCATTAAATCTAAATTCTGCTCCCCAGTCAAATGTTTTTTGTCGAACACCACAATTTAATCCTTTATTTACAACTGCTTTCTGAACAATTAGTTTTCCGTTTTCAGGAAATTTAGCTACAAAAGTCCTGTTTGCCGGTGGTGTGTATGTTGTATTGCTTAATGCATTCTGTAAAATGCTTTTAGTTTCACTATAAAGAAAGTTATAAAAATGATCATTCAATTTTTGGGCATTTAAATTTGAATCAATACCATTTTGAATCAGATTATCTAAAAATGGTAAACCTGTACCAAAAAACTCAAAAGTAAGCCCTGAACCTTCATTTTGAAATACACTAGGTAATGCTGAATGATTTAAATTGGAATATGTAAAACCATATGGTCCGCCTATATTTATACTATTTGGAGCATATGTGATTTTTTGATCATTCAGATAAAAATCTTTGACCGGAGTGTTGTTATTGATTGCGGTATTCCCAGTTAATTGATTTAAGTCATATTGAAATTGTGCTGCTTCAACAACTAATCTAACTTCATCCGTGGCCTCAACTCTCCAAAATCCTGTCCATCCTTTATACTGATGCACACATTTCACACCTAAATGGTAAACTACAAAATAATTGTAATTGAAAGCTTTCGTTTTTACACGTCTTCTACTTTCATATTTATCAATGCAAACATCATTATCTCCAAATAAATTACCAAAAATTCCAGGATGGGGGTCGCAACTTTGTAAATTGCCAAGGAACGAATTAAAAGAAGGGTCGGTTGAAACTGGTGAGCTAGGGTGGGGAACATAACCACCGCCTCCTGGTGCACCACCACCACTACCACAATCTTCACAATGCGCAGGTGGAACTCTGAAGAATGTAATATCCTCATTAACGTCTGTAGCACCACTTTGTGGGAAATCATTCTCAACTTCTCTTTTAACAAGGTCTGAAGTAGGTACTGTAGGGTCAGTTGAAATATTTTTGCCAGCTAAATAATCCTGAAGGATATTATACTTTTCTTGCTTGGAAAAAAATAATCCCACATCTGTATACTTGAAAATTTCATCACCAACTCTAATCTCTGCCTGATTATTTAAAAAAGCAGCAAAAGCATCATCACCAATGATATCCTCTAAATCATCTAAATATTCGTATGGGTCTTCTTCCTCTTCTCTTGAAGCTGTTTTCTTTGAAAGGTCAGTATTCCTTAGTTTATTGTAGTGGTCATATATAAACTGCTCATTACTTTCTGTAACAATTGGTCTTAATGAATAAAAACCTGCTTCATATTTTGGTAATAAAAATTCACTTAATTTTTCATCCGTAGCATCCGCATATTGCTGATAAACTGTTGCTAATGCTTCTTTGCTTTCAAAGAACATACGCCCATCTTTTATCGTAACTGCTTGCGATGATTTTTGATTTGTGCCATCAGTTTCATAAATTTCATTTTCACAAGAATTTAAGCATACAGCAATTATTGATAAAAATAAAATTACTCCAATTTTTTTCATTTTTTTTAGTTGTTAAAATTTCTCAGTAAAACAAAATAAAAAAAACTACAAAATCCTATAATATAGTAATCTTAATCTTATATATGGTTAAAATTTAGCATACATTACGGTTAAACAGTAATTAATGTTAATTTCTATTAAATACAAATTATAGTTGTCCTACATATAGAATGAACTTACTAGATCTGTTTATTTTCTATTTCTTTCAAATTCAAAAACAGTTTCAGCATTCTCCTTAAGTACGATATAAGCTTCAAATTTCTTTCCTGATTTACTCATCATCCCTTTTATAAGCGAAGTATTTCCTTTATTAATCAAGCTTTCTATGTCTGTTAGATTCAACTGGACACCGCAGATATTACGAAACTGTATCCATTTGCAGCTATCATCTGGACATTTGACAAGTATATCTTTAACGAGCAATTTTTTGTTTTTGCACTTGGGGCAAATAAGAACAGGTAAGTTTTCAATTTCAATAGAAGTATTGAGGAGCTCCTCAGTGATGGAAACTGTATAACCCTCAATTTCTTTTTGGAATAAATTGACATCAATTTGGTTATTTTCTATTTTTTGTAAGACCAGTTCCCATTCACCGGTCATCGCTACATCAGCAATTTTTTTATCTTTGACAAGGTTAAAAACCTGTAGTCCTTTTTCAGTTGGAATCAGAGATTTTTTTTGTCTTTGAATATAATTTCTGGTAAAAAGTATTTCTATAATAGCAGCCCTTGTCGCTGGTGTGCCTATTCCAATATTTAGTAGTGCTTTCCGTTCTTCGTCACTTTTAATTTCCTTTCCGGCTGATTCCATAGCCGATAAAAGCCCAGCTTCCGTATATAAGACAGGAGGATTAGTTTTCTTTTCCAGTAGCATTGCATCTTTAACTTTTAACTCATCTCCAACTTTCAGTTCGGGTAAATCCTGAGCGTGTTCACTGTCCTGGTCAAAAAAATTGCCCCTAATTGCCCGCCATCCTGTCTGAAGAACCTTGAAACCTTTTACTGAAAAATCGTAATGTAAAACCTGTACGGTTATATCTGTTATTTCTTTTGTACAAGCTTCAGAAAGTGATTCTAACAGACGCAGTGCAATCATGTCATAAACAGCATTTTCCTTAGCAGATAAGGCCGACGGGGTTTTGTCAGTAATCAGCAGCCCATGATGATCCGTTACTTTCAGATTATTTACTATACGTTTATTTAATCGTCCCCATTTTATTTTGGTCTGGACATCTTTGAAAGAAGTCTTTGCTTCCAGTGTTCGGATCAGGTTTGGGATTTCAGCCCACAGATCTTCGGGGATATATTTGCTCCCTGTCCTTGGATACGTAATGAATCTCTTTTCGTATAAAGTTTGGGCAATAGATAGGGTTTCCTCTGCAGAAAGATTCAGTTTTTTATTGGCTTCTTTTTGTAAACCTGTAAGATCAAAGAGTAGAGGTGGTTGTTCCGTAATGGTTTTTCTTTCTATTGAAGCAACAGTAGCTGTTCTGCTTCTCTGAGTTGATTTAAAAATAGCTTCGGCTTGTTTCTTATCCGTCCACTTAGTTGTGGAAAGGCTTTTAAAATCGATATACTCTTTCTGATGTGTCAGCTGAATCTGCCAGTAAGTCTCAATGGCAAAGCTTTTATTTTCAAGATATCGCTTACAGATTAAAGCCAGCGTTGGCGTCTGTACCCTACCCAAAGAATAAATACTGTTTCCCGCTGCAATACTCAACGCTTGAGAGGCATTGATTCCTACAAGCCAATCGGCATGACTCCTAGCACGTGCGGCCAGATACAAACCATTAAAATCACTTCCTGGTTTCAGGTTATCAAATCCCTGTTTGATGGCTTTCTCAGTAAGTGAGCTAATCCATAGACGTTCAAAAGGTTTCATACATTGTAGGTATTCGTAGATGTACCTGAAAATCAATTCCCCTTCACGTCCGGCATCGGTAGCCACAATAATGCTGTCGCAGCTGTTGATGATCTTTCCGATGATTTTAAGCTGTTTTGCAGCACCCATGTCTGTAACATATTTTTTCTCTTTTTTGATCTGGCGTATTTTTAATAAAAAAGGATTGGGTAGAATAGGCAGGGCTTCTTTCTGAAAACCTGAAATTCCATAATCATCAGGCATACCCAATCCCACCAAATGCCCTAGTGCCCAAGTCACCTTATAGCCATTTCCCATATAGAAACCTTCTTTTTTATCTGATGCGCCTAATAATGCAGCTATTTCACGGGCTACACTCGGCTTCTCGGCAATTACTGCTTTCATATCTCAGGTTTTTTAGGTTACATTTTTCTGCCTCTGTTTTTTGCTGGCGTACTGTCCGCCTCTTGTTCTTGCTGTTGTTTTTGGGTATCAGGCTCTTTTTGTGCGGATTTTAATGGTTCATTGATTTTTTTGGTAGATTCATTGGTTTTACCTTCGGAATTAACAGCAGTCTGTGTTTTATGCTCTTCCGCTGGTTGAACCTTCGCACTATTTGGATTGCTAAAAGAAAAATCTGCTTTGCCACTGTCGCTGTTGAATGTGAAATAACCTTTGTATTCCTTACCTTTCTTATCTATCAAACCATCTAAAAAAATAGTTTTCCCTTCTTTAAAATCTTCAAACTGTTTTTCATTTAGTTCTTTACCTCGTATGACTCTCGGAGCTTCCTGGTTTTGTTCTTGTTGTTGAGTTTGATTAGTTTTATTGGCTCTGTCGAATTGGAATTCCACATATCGTTTGTCAGCATTGAACTGGACCACGGCATCAAATGGTTCTCCTTTTTTTGAAACCATTCCTTCAATGAGAAGTGGTTTACCATCCATTAATGCTTGTTTTTGCTCATCGTTAAGTTTAACTCCTTTTATTTCTTCTGGTATTTTTATTTTATCAACGCGTAGGGCTACTAGTTCATTTGTAAGCCTGTCTACACTAATGATTGATGGGGTTTGCTCACCTGTTTTAAGAACAGTGAGGTCGACTACACGACCCATATTGCCGGTCTTAAGTAGATTATCTTTATCTTCCTTGCTGAATTCATGTCCGAAAAAAGCAAAGTTCAGTTGTGGTTCTTTTCGTATGCCATGAATTGCCATCACAACCTTGCCATCTTCAGAAGTTTGGAGGGATAGTCGGGCATCTAGTCTAGTAATGGCTGTTCCTAAATTTAGACTGATTGGAACAAGTTCATTTGTTTTATAACCTTTTAACAATGGGTCCAGCAAATTCATTTTTTCGAGTTTTTCTTTGCTCAGTCCCAAATTAGACATTGTGTCCCAATCAATATCTTCCGGTTTGAAACGATATTCGCTTGCTTCCTGTTTTTTTTCTGCTGTTTCCATAGTATCTATATTTTCGTTGTTATTCTCTTTTATTGATTCAATCTTAACTTGGTGCTCTTTCATAATTTTTTCCCCTTCTGGTGTAGGATTGTTTATGTGTTGCTGCATCTCTTTAGCAATTTTAACAGACAATAATTTGGGGACTTTAAAAAACTCGAAGCGGGTGGGGTTTTGCAGCTGGTTTAGAAAATTGGAAAAGAAATTGGAGAAGATATCTCCCTGCTTATCTACCCGCATGAACTGATTTTGATTCTTTTTATTAACCGCTGTCGTTGTTAGTTCTCCATTTTTATCAATTCCTTTTACTGCCTCAATTTTCATTTTTTCCTTATCAAACACTAAGAGAATATCTGTAAGTTGCTCCGGGGATTCTATTTTAACTATATCTTGTTCGATCATAATTTTATTCTTATTTGGTTAAAATTATGTCGAAAGTAAATCAAGATTAAACAGTTAGGATTACTAAGTCTCCATTTGGCCTTATTTGTCAGGCATTGTCTTTATTTATTTTTTTGTGAGTTTGAAAAACTTTCCCGAATAAATTGGTTTACGTCGGATAGTTTGTAATAAAGTTTGCCACTAATAGTGTAATATGGAAGTTTGCCGGAGGATCTATAACGTTGCAAAGACCTCGCGCTCACTTTCAACATCATGAAAAGATCCTGGTTGTCCAACAGCTCTTCTCCATCAATAGCTGTCTTTTGTTTATGTGCATTTTCAAATCGTTCGCCAAGTATATCGAAACGCTCCATTATACGTTCCATCCATGCTATAAATTCCATTCTGTCGATATTCATAATAGAAATTTTTCTTGATTATTAACAAATACAAAATTGTAAAGCATTTATAAGATTTTATGCCAAGTTTTGCCAATTGCATATGACTTTTTTTATAATTTATAAATTCAGATTTTTTCAGGTTTCATTGCTTTTTTTGTAGTAAGACAGGAAAATTTGCTAGTTTTTGCCAATGTACAGAAATGGGTATAGATAAAAAAGGTGATGTAATAAACACCACCTCTTATTGCTTCGATTCTGTAGTTATTAAAGATCTTTATCCATGTATTGCTCAAGAGAAGATTTGAGTTGATCTAGGAATAAAGTTCGATTACCAGCCCGGTCTTTCATACGATGAAAAGCATGATGAATATCCCCTAATTCAGTGCGAAATAATATTTGAAAAACGGAACTAATTTTACGGATTCCAATTTTACCATGGGAAATCGCACCAGAAGCATATAGAGCATATATTAATTCAATCATTGCATTTTTCGATTCAGTCCAAAAAATATCTTTGGTTGATTCTGTATTCTTTAAAATTATGTCTGGCTTATCAACGGGATTGATTTTAATAATCAAATAATTATAAAGTAGTTCATCGGCTATAATACGAGAAATTTTGTAATCGTAATAAGTAGAGAATTGGGTGTCAACTTCAAAGATAAAACTGTTCAAACCTGTGTTGAGATTTATTTTTCCTAATCTGAAGAAATCGTGATCCCTATCAGTCCTTCCTGAACGATAATAACGATAAAAATCAGAATTGCAGATATGTTCTTTATAATCATTTTTTAATTGCTGTAATTCATTGGAAAAATATTTATAGTACATCTTTCCATTATTTACTGGACAGGAAGTTTCTATTCTATAAACTTTGTTGTAGTAAATTAACTTTCCAAGTATCTGCGGTTTAATGATCCTGAAGAATTCGATTTCTTCGTTTTCCTCTGTAAAATGATGCTCTAGAACATATTTTTTTATATTTGAAAGCAACTCTTGAAGGAAAATAATCATCCGATAGGATTCATCAATAATATGTACCGATTCCAGGCTTATTTCCTGTTCTTTTTTCAGAATACTGTAAAGAGCATCTTTATAAGTGGACTCCATTATCATATTAAGCAATAAATCGAATATTTAATTCATTCATATTATTTCTTCTTTTAAATAATTTGTTGGCTCGTAATTAACTATTCACAATGTTAATCTTAATCGATATTCAGAAGGAGACATAGAGGTAGACTTTTTAAAAAAATTGCTGAAAGAAGAGGAACTACTAAAATGTAATTCCTCAACAATCTGCAAAATTGTTAAGTCGCTATTTTGCAACATAATTTTTGCTTCTACAGTAATCGCTTCTATAATAAACTCTTTAATTGTCTTATTAGTTATCTCTTTAACCACTTTGCTAAGATGACCTTCTGAAATAAGTAAAGTATTCGAATAGAATTTTACATTGTGTTGCTCGATACAATGCAGATTCAAAATTTCTAAAAAGCGAAAAACTAATTTTTCTTTTCTGGAATATCTTTCTTTTAAAGACCAGGAAGAACTGTTGTATAGTGAAGCAACCACATAAAATAAAATATTGAAACCCAAAATCACTACTTCTTTATAGAAAGGATACTTCTCTATTTTATAATTAGTATTTGCCAGTATCGAAAATAAATCTTCTAATAAAGCGGTATCGTCATCTTGCAGGCTTACCTTCGAAGGAAGTTTTGTAACAAAGAACTCGAAAAAACCTATGTTTGGTTTTCGTATACTGTTTTTAAAAATAAAACTTTGTGTAAAAGTCAGTAAAGTAACTTGCAATGCATTACTCATTGATAAAATCTCACAAGCAGTTGCAATCGGAATTACTAGGAGTTCGTTTTGTCCTAAAGAATAATGAACTTGATTTCCCTTTAAATTTATTAATCCAGATCTTACGAGCAGTAAAATAACACGACTCCCAGTGAAATGCTGTTCAAGTGCAAGTTTAGAGGGAAACTTTTCATAAATCAGAACTTCTATTTCCAAATCTTTATGTAGCATATCTTTTGCATTTTATGGGAAAAATATTTGTATAGCTTCTTTAAATTAGCTTAATCCAAACTGAGACGGCTAAACATTAATATTCTCATCAAGAAAATGGAAACGAATAGTAAATTTGCAAAAGTACCGGCCAAGAAGAGAAATGCTATAGGTCGGGTTTTGTGACTTTTTATTTCATCCATGGATAAATATCCAATCATTTCATCATAACTTAAAAGATCCATTATGAAATAAAGAGCTGTAAGATTCAGGAGAATTAGAAATAAACAAAATATGATTATTATCTTTTTTTCCGCTACTGCTGTTAAATACATGATTAATTTTTTTGTAAGTTATTCTATAATTCCTGAGAGCAGGGCCAATCGTACTGTTCTAAAAGTAGCTTCATCTGTAGGGATAAAATCTTCAGGTTTGTTACCAACTGCTGTTTCCCAATCTTTATCTTTACGTTTTCTTTCACAAAAAAGTGAGGAGTTTGCAATCGATGTTATAGTAAGCATAATGGCTTTATCTTCTTCAGTATAATAAGGGCTACTAGATATCTCACATTCATAAGATTCTATTGACGCTAGAATACCATCATAGTCACCATTGCTGAACTGCATCATATGTTTAACGAAAATGGACAAACTGCTTTTTGCAGTGGATGACATAGCTGAATTTTCTACATTCAAATTAAGGGTACTTGGTGATTGGTTAGCAATACTCCTGATTGAAGCAATTGAAGACTTTGAAAGATTTAAATTTCCTGCATATAATATTATTGTAGGGTTTGCTGTTGGATGGATAACTTGATTAATGGAATAAAGAGATATTGCACTGAAATTGCTTTGATCATAAAATTGATCAATTAGAGTGTTGATTGCAATTTTTAGTGAGTTTTGATCTACAATGGGCACATTCGATTTATCCGCTTTGGAAGTTGATGCTTTTTGATAATTGATTTTTTCAAACTCAATTTCAGTTGCAGAATCATTTGTGCAAGCAATAGATAGGATTGTAATAATACTTGTCCATAGTAATAAATTTTTCATGTTTAGATTTGTTAAAGATGACCGGCTACTTTTATTTCACCAGTTCTTTCCCCGAGAAGCAGAACTTTTATTTGGCACGATGCCAAACATTTTGCTTTTGAATTCGGAACAAAGCTAGAAGCCACATTTGAGTTGCACAACACAAGCATTTTGGATTTTCCGAAAAAGCAGTATGGATTTTCCGAAAATCCACACTGCTTTTCTTTCTAAAAATATTTTTTCATATTTCTCTTAAATCCAAAATTAGAGTAGCAAAAACTTTTATACTGTTTGTGTTTTACTGATCTTAGATAAGTTAAATATGCCTTTAAATTATATTTCTTCTAAACATGTTCTATTTTGCTACACTTTTGTGTAAAACTATTTCACTATAAGATAATTATATTTGATGAATAAATTATTTCCTATCAGCTCCTTAAATATGTGTGATTTGTTTTTAGCGAGACAATTACAACAGATATACCTTCATTTTTAAGATTAATTATAGCTACATAGTATTCATTTTTATTCATAACCTATGCTCAAAAAATACCTGTTTATTGTGTTTGTGTGTTTGGGAAGTCAGTCTTTTGCTCAAGAGCATACATTTAAAATTCCGGATACTCTTCTATCCAAAGATTTTGATTATATTTTTGATCGCATTGAAGAATTCGGAAGTGATAGTACCAAACAGTCCTTATATTTAAAATTGTTTTTACTAAAAGCGAAGTCAGAGAAGAACTTTGAGGAAATGGTCAATGGATATAAAAACTACCTCCATTATTCATCAGATAATTTAAAGCTTGTTTATTCAGATAGCATGATATTCGTTGCAAGACAATCCAAAAATAACAGTCTGATTGGTTCTGCTTATTTATCAAAAGGAATTGTCTACTATGGTCGAAAGGAACACAAAAAGGCACTTGATAATTACCTTATTGCGAATGATTATATTTCGAGAACAACCGACAATTACTTGATTTATAAGGTAAAGTATACAATAGGCCACATAAAATATTATTTAGGTTTCTATTATGAAGCGATAGCATTATTTCGAGAATGTATTGCCTATTTTGAAAATGAGGATGTTAGAGGTTACTTAAATTCAATACATTCACTTGGATTATGTTATAACAGAATTGGAAATTTTGGTTTATGTTCTGATATAAACAAAAAAGGGCTAGCCGAAGGGAAAAGATTGTCTGAAAGAGCAATGGATTCATACTTTATTCACTCAGAAGGTATAAATCAGTATTCCCTTAAGAATTATAGGGAAGCGATTAACCATATAAACTACTCATTATCTGTTATAAAAGAAAAAGAAGACTTTGCAAACGAAGCTGTTGGCTATTTTTATATAGGTAAGAGCTATTGGCAACTGAATGAGCAGGAAGTAGCATTGCCTTACTTTAAAAAAGTAGTTAATATTATTGAAGCTAAAAATTATGTTCGTCCGGATCTACGTGAAAATTATGAATTGATGATTAATTATTATAAATCAAAGGATAATTTAAGTCTTCAGCTTTACTACATACAAAAGTTATTAAAGGTTGATAATATTTTGGACAGAAGGTATCAGTACTTATCAAATAAGATTCATAAAGAGTATGACACAAAAAAACTTTTACATGACAAAAGAAGTATAGAAAATCTTCTGAATAAAAGGAAGTACAATGATTTGATTCTAGGGTTGGTTATTGGCTTGCTATTTATATCTCTTCTCTTTTTATCATACAGAAACATTCGGAATAAACGTATTTACAGACAAAAGTACGAAGAGCTAATGAGTAAAGGTAAAACACCAAGAGTTGAAGCAAAACAGATGAATAATATAATTGCTGATATTAATCAGGATAAGGTAAAATTACTTTTGAGACAATTGGAAAAATTTGAGAAAGAAAATAAATTTCTTGAAAAGGACTTAACTTCAGTCAAATTAGCAGCTACATTTGATTCAAATGCAAAATATCTATCTAAAGTGATCTACCATTACAGAGAAAAAAAGTTTGTCGATTACATCAATGACCTTAAAGTCGATTACTTGATTTCTTTGTTGCAAAAAGATAAATTATATAGGAATTATACCAATAAAGCCCTAGCTGAGGAGGTTGGGTTTAGCAGTACGCAGAGATTTGCTAATGCATTCTTCACTAGAACTGGGATGCCAGTTTCTTTTTTTATTCAAGAGCTTAAAAAAGAAGAAACAACAAATTTAGATAAGACTGATGGTGTCAATTTTCATTAGAAGATCTTATATAATGAAAATGTTTTTTTGATTGATAGTTTGACTGTTTTTAGACACATGGACCATAAATTGGATATGAAAACAAAAAGAACAGTAAAAGATCATATAGTTTTTCTTAACTCGGTCTTCATTTTTTGTTTATATATCCATTTTATTTTCATGACCTAATTTGAAACACTAAGATAAGGCAAAAGCATTTTAAGGCTTATTTAAAGACAAAAAAGAAAGAGACGACCAGCAGGTTGTCTCTTTTTCTATTCAATAATTAAAATTTAATCTTCTTTTTCAGTCGGTTAAGTGCTTAAATTATAAAAACACCTAATCTGTAACATTACCTAATAACTTCGTGGTTATGCAAAAACAGAATTCTTTTTTTAATTGCTATTTGACATAAAAAATGTACCTTTCGTATCTGTTCTATCACAGCTCTTTAATGTATAAATCACAGATGCCCGCGTGTAATTTTGTATTGGTTATTACGACATTAAAAGACAAAGAGTACCAACAGTAGTATTACTGCAATGGCTTCATAGATACATTATTACATTTATTAAATAAGTGTAATAATGTATAATTAGTAAAGACTATCAAAATGGTCTTTTGCTTTTTAAAGCTGGAGGTGCAGTATGGGAAATGAGGAAAAGGTTAAAGGGAAAAATACAGTAGGTAGAGTCTTAATAAAGCCACAGGCTAAAAGTCTGGATTTAAGATTCGAACAAAGAGAAAGCATTTTTTGCGATCAAAAGGAAAAAGCTGAAAAGAATCAGGTAAAATTAACTATTGAAGAATTAAGAAGTTGTAAAGGTTTTGAAACCGTATCAGAATCAGAAGGGAGGAATATAATTGAAAGCCTATTTCAATTAGCAGTAATAGTTTATAATTTTTAAAACTAAAAATATGAGTATTGAAAATTTTAAAAAATTTCAAAAAGAAAAACTCACTCAAAGAATCGAGGTAAAAGAGATTTGGGGTTACACTAGAGTAAGCTCTAAACTACAGTTAGTAAATAATAGTTTGGAAGAACAGCGTAGTGAAATTGTGCAGTTTGCTTCTAAGAATGGATATACACTTAAAAATATACTTGGGGGTACTTATGAAAGTGCTTCAGGAGATTTCACAAGAAAAGAGTTTACAAAATTATTGGAGGAGGTTAAAAGCGCAAAGCAGAAACCTTTCGCAATTGCCATTAAATTTATCAGCAGATTCTCCCGAACAGGAGGTAATGCTATTACTATTGTACACGAACTAGTAGATAAGCTTGGGGTTCATTTGATTGAGACTTCATCAGGACTCTGCACTAATGATGAATACAGCAAGCTAGATATTTACAGCAAGCTCTTGGATGCTAGAAGGGAGAATATGGATAGATTAGAAAAAACACTTCCCGGGATGAAGGCATTGCTTAGATCAGGAAACTGGTTGGGGAAAGCTCCGAGAGGCTATACTATGAGAGGAAAGAAAGTAGGGGATTATGCCTTAATGCAGGATACACAATCTATTACAATTAATGAAGAAGGAGAAATTTTAAAAAAAGCTTGGAAATGGAAACTTGCAGGAGAAAGGGATTTTGTAATCAGACAAAAACTCGAAAAACTAAATTTGATTATTTCAAAGCAGGGTATGAGTTCTATGTGGCGTAATCCATTTTACTGCGGAATCTTAGTTAATTCATTAATTGAAGAGCCGGTAAAAGGAAATTGGGCGGGACTAATTAGTCAGGAAGACTTCTTGAAAATTGATGATATGCTTTCTCATGACAATAAAGTTACAGTTAAGGAATATTCTAAAGCTAAAGTCAATGAGTTTAGACCACTTACAGGGTTTTTGAGATGTGAGTGCGGATGCCTGCTGACAAGTTATGAGGTTCGAAAAAAGAAGGCACATTATTACAAATGCCAAAAGTGTACAAATGCCAGTTTTAATGCGCTGACTACTCAAAAATCAAAAATGGAAGGTTTGAACGATTCTTTTGAACGTTTTTTGTCAAATTTTTCATTAAACTCCCGATTTGCAGAGCCTTTCAAAATGCAGTTGAATAAAATATTTGATGTTATGAATGAAGAGGCTAAAGAGGAAATGAAAAGTTTAATAGAGAAGAAAAAAAATATAGAAACTAAAATCGAGAATTTAGACAAACGTTATTTTGACAACCCAAATTTTGGAGACGAAAAGTATAATAAATATGTACTTGAGTTTGAGACCGAACTAAAGATAATTGAAAGCCAGATAATGATCAACACCAAAAAAATATCTAACCACAGTAGACATATTGATCAGGTAGTAGAAAAAGTTTCGAACATCAGTAAATACTGGAGAGAAGGAGATGTTGAGCGCAAAATAAGAATTCAAAACTTGGTATTTCCTGAAGGATTGTCAATTAGGGCAGAAAACAGGCAGTATCTAACCGAAAAAGTTAACCTTATTTTTAGCTTAGTTTCAACATTTCCAAGGTATGAGGGAGGTAATAAAAAACAAAAAACCCATCAAAATTTTGATGGGTCATTCTTAGTAGCGGGAACAGGACTCGAACCTGTGACCTTCGGGTTATGAGCCCGACGAGCTGCCTACTGCTCTATCCCGCGCTGTTTCGAGTGCAAATATACAACGAAATTCGACTCGTGCAACAAAAAAGCGTAAAAAATCGTAAAAAAGAGCATATTAATTGCAAACTACTGGTATTTAGGTGATTGTAAATTTGTGTTTTATTGGAATTTAATAGTTTTCAGTAACAATGAATTCTTTTTTTCGTCTATTCACTTGATATGACTACCTTTGCACCCGAGACCAATGGTCAAATTGTACGAAGTAAAAATATAAATACGATATAAATGTCACATAAAGCAGGTTTTGTAAACATCATAGGAAATCCAAATGTTGGGAAATCAACATTAATGAATGCCTTTGTTGGAGAAAGATTATCTATTATTACTTCAAAAGCACAAACAACACGTCATAGAATCCTTGGAATTGTAAATGGAGATGATTTTCAGGTAATTCTATCGGATACGCCAGGTATTATTAAACCGGCTTATGAAATGCAGGAATCCATGATGAATTTCGTGAAATCGGCTTTCGAAGATGCGGACATTTTAATTTATATGGTTGAAATAGGAGAGAAGGAACTAAAAGACGACGCTTTTTTCAATAAAATCATACATGCTAAAATACCTGTTTTGTTATTATTGAATAAAATTGATACTTCGAATCAGGAGCAACTGGAAGAACAAGTGACTTTCTGGACTGAAAAAGTGCCTAATGCGGAGATTTTCCCAATTTCGGCCTTGCAGGATTTTAATGTAAAAGAGGTTTTTGCCAGAATCATTGAATTGTTGCCGCTTTCGCCACCTTTTTATCCAAAAGATGCATTAACGGACAAGCCGGAACGTTTTTTTGTGAACGAAACGATCCGTGAAAAAATCCTGATCAATTACAGCAAAGAAATTCCATACGCAGTAGAAATAGTGACTGAAGAATTTTTTGAAGACGAAGATATTATCAGAATCCGTTCCCTTATTATGGTAGAACGCGATACACAAAAAGGAATTATTATTGGCCATAAAGGCGCCGCTCTGAAAAAAGTAGGTATGGAATCCCGTGCCGATTTAGAGAAGTTTTTCGGAAAGCAGATCCATATTGAACTCTATGTAAAAGTAAATAAGAACTGGAGAAGCAATGCGAATATGCTGAAACGATTCGGTTACAACCAATAATTTAGATTTGGGCATGACCTAAAGGTCAGGCTATTCGTTTCAATCTTTGTTGCCAAAAGAAAGGCAACAAAGGATTTACACTACTATCCTTCACGCAAAAACGGATAGTACATTCAAAAATAATAGATTACCTTTGCACCCCGGGTTCTGAAAAGGTGGAACAAGGGAATAAATATTTCAAAAGCATTATGAATAACATTGTAGCCATTGTAGGAAGGCCTAACGTAGGGAAATCGACACTTTTTAACAGGTTGATACAGAGAAGAGAAGCGATTGTGGATTCGGTTTCAGGGGTAACCCGTGACCGTAATTACGGCAAAAGCGAATGGAACGGAAAAGAGTTTTCGGTAATTGACACAGGTGGATATATAAAAGGTTCAGATGATGTTTTTGAAGGTGAGATCCGCAAACAAGTTGAATTGGCTATTGATGAAGCTGACGTAATCATTTTTGTAGTTGATGTAGAAGAAGGCATCACACCCATGGATGAAACGGTGGCGAAATTGCTTCGTAAAGTGACTAAGCCGGTTTTATTGGCTGTCAATAAGGTAGATAATGCCATGCGTGAAAAAGACGCGGTAGAGTTTTACAACCTTGGTTTAGGAGATTATTTTACGTTTGCGAGTATTTCAGGAAGCGGAACAGGAGATTTATTGGATGCTTTAATTGAGTCTTTCCCAATTAAGCCAGAACCTACTAAAGAAGAAATTGAATTGCCTCGTTTTGCAGTTGTGGGTCGTCCTAATGCTGGAAAATCAAGCTTTATAAATGCCTTAATTGGCAAAGACCGTTTTATGGTTACCGATATTGCAGGAACGACACGTGACGCGATTGATACAAAATTTGACCGTTTTGGTTTTGAATTCAACTTGGTTGATACGGCCGGAATCCGTCGTAAGGCAAAAGTAAAAGAAGATTTAGAATTTTATTCGGTAATGCGTTCAGTGCGTGCCATTGAGCATGCAGATGTTTGTATTCTGATTATAGATGCAACCCGTGGATTTGAAGGTCAGGACCAAAGTATTTTCTGGCTGGCTGAGAAAAATAGAAAAGGCGTTGTGATTTTGGTTAACAAATGGGATTTGGTCGAAAAAGACACGATGTCAACCCGTGATTATGAAGCGAAGATCCGTGAGGAATTACAGCCTTTTACTGATGTGCCGATTTTGTTTGTTTCTGCATTAACAAAACAACGTTTGCTAAAAGCACTGGAAGCAACGGTTCAAGTTCATGAAAACAGAAGTCAAAGAATTTCAACATCAAAATTCAATGACTATATGTTGAAAATTATCGAGCATATGCCACCACCGGCATTGAAAGGAAAATATGTGAAAATTAAATATTGTATGCAGTTGCCAACACCAACACCTCAGTTTGTGTTCTTTGCTAATTTACCACAATATGTTAAGGAACCTTACAAACGTTTCCTGGAGAATAAAATCCGTGAAAATTGGGATTTTTCAGGAGTTCCGATAGATATTTATATTAGAGAGAAATAAAACGTCTCTTTTTATCCTAATAAAAAAGCAACATTTCAAAATCGAAATGTTGCTTTTTTTGTTTATTCAATGATCATTATTTAAATGTCATAGAAGAAAATTTGCTCTAAAGGAGAGCTGCCGTCAGAATCTCCAAAGTCTCCATTATGCTTTCTTGTTCCTGGGAACCGCACACAAAATCGATATCAAAATCAGATCCCATGTATTTTTCATCAATCTCAATTTCAAAATTTCCATTTGCATCTGTTCTCTTTCTATAAAGTAACAATCCTTCTCTTTGCTTTGCTTCTTCTTTGGTAACCAAATGGAACGTGTCTTTTACATTTCCGGCACCTTCGGATAAAAAAATAGTTAGGATAAAACCTGTTTGTGGTGGGGGAATTGCACCCTTTTTTAAACAGGAAAAATGCTTTTTTTTCAATAAATTAAGATGTTAATGGTCGTTTAACTGAAGATTTTCGAATGCTTAACTACAGTATTGGTTCTTAAGAAGTGGTTCTTATCTGGGGAATAAATATGTAAAAGCTAAGGTTTTCAGAGGTTTATAGTGCTATTTGTATTGGAGAGAAATAGACTGTTAAAGATTTACTAACATCGTCTTTTCTTACATTTTTAAAACTTTATTTTGCGGCAATTATATTTATAACTTACTGCTAATTTTTATGCCAAAATTTACCCTTCTTTTTGCCTTTTTATTCTTTAGTATTATCTCCTTCGGACAAACTACCACCCGACTTAAAGGGAAAGTGATCAATTCTGAAACCAAATTACCAATCGAGTCAGCAACCGTATATCTTTCGTATGTGAAGGATTCAACAGTTATTGATTATACTATTACTGACCGTAATGGATTATTTTCTTTGAAAACAAAACTTACAGATAAACCTACTTTGCTTAAAGTTTCTGCTCTTGGCTTTAGTGATTATAAAAAACAAATTGAAAAAATTGCTTCAGAAATCGATTTAGAGACTGTTGCGATTATAGAAGGCTCACAAATGCTGGGAGAAATTGTTGTTAGATCGGAAGCGCCTCCTGTTCGTATCAAAAAAGATACTTTGGAATTTAATGTGGCATCGTTTAAAGTCAGACCGGATTCAAATGTGGAAACTTTACTTAAACAATTACCTGGTGTAGAAGTTGGGTCCGATGGGAAAATTACTGTAAATGGTAAAGAGGTGAATCAGATTTTGGTTAATGGAAAGCCATTTTTTGATAAAGATGGGAAGGTTGCACTACAGAATTTGCCTTCTGAAATCATTAAAAAAGTCCAAATTACTGATACTAAAACCAAAAAAGAAGAATTGACAGGCAAGGCTGCAAGTTCCGATAATGCCAGTATCAACCTTACGATTGATGAGAATAAGAACAAAGGGCTTTTTGCAAAATTTATGGCCGGGCATGGCTCAGACAAGCGTTATGAAAGCAGTGGCCTGGTTAATTATTTTAAGAATAAAAGAAAAATAAGTGTTTTGGCTTCTTCCAATAATATCAATTCAACAGGTTTCTCTATGGATGAGATATTTGATAATATGGGTGGCGGCCGCAATACTTCTATGTATTATACGGAAAATGGGGGATTTTCTTTGAATGGAATGCGTTTTGGAGGCGGCGCAGGAATAACCCATTCGGATATGGTTGGAATTAACTATTCTGATGAATGGGCCAAAGGTTTTGAAACCAATGGAAGTTATTTTTTCAATAATCAAAACACTAAAAATAACAATCGGGTCAAGCAAATTAATTTTTTACCAGCTGGTGATTTTACAACCGAATCTAACTCGAATACTAAAACGGAAGCCTATGTTCATAATGCAAACCTTCAATTTGAATATAAAATTGACTCGACGACTACCCTTTCGTTTATACCGAAGTTCACTAAGTCAAAGAGCAAGTACAACGAGGTAATGTTTCAATCATCCAGAGATGAAAATAATAATTTGTTAAATGAAAGTAATTCTTCGACATTCAATGATAAAGGAAGTGATGGCTTTACCAGTGAAATCGTTTTCAATAAATCATTAAACAAAAGAGGACGCTACTTAAATTTTTCCTTAACGAACGATAATAAAAAAGACGAAGTTTTTGCTTCAAATCAATCGGCTACAATTTTTCATCAGGGTACAGATCCTGACGATATCAGAAATCAAATTCGAAACAGTAGAAATTTAAAAGATAACTATACGCTCGATTTCGATTATTCGGAACCTTTGAAGGATTCTTTAAGTGTTCAGGTAGGGATGAATTATAATTGGATTAAATCTTCTGAGAACAGAAAAGCATTCGATTATGACGAAATTACTCAGTCGTATTCAGATGTGAATGAGAATTTGACAAATGATATTTCTTCTACAGCAAAAACTTTCAAGCCTAATGTTGGTTTTAATATAGAAAAGAAAAAATTCAATTTCTATTTAACTACAGGAACTTCGCTAATTCAATTTGATAACCACTCTTTCTATCTTGGAAGCCTGACCAACTTAAGCAAGGAATTTGTTCTGCCATTTGTTAGTACAACTTTCAATTATAAAATAAGTAAATCGAAATCTATATGGTTAAATTACAGATATGAATCAGAGCTTCCTTCTGCAAGCCAGGTTTTACCGGTTGAAGATTTAACTAATCCATTGTATACGACTATTGGAAATCCGAATTTAGACCTTAACAAAAACCATTACCTTTATTTTAGTTTTAGAAATTTTGACAATGCAACGCGTTCGGGGTATAGTTTTTATTTTGGTGGGAATTATTACGACAGTCAAGTGGTTCCTTCTACAACTTTTGGGAATAACGCAAAAAGAACCACAACGTATAAAAACGTAGAAGATACGTATTACACTTGGTCAGGCCTCAACTGGAATAAAACGATTAAGAAAGAGGCAAATACTTTCAAATTTAGCGCTGGAACGGGAGCAAATTTTTCAATGTCGAAAGGATTTGCCAACAATGAAATGTATGATGCTTTTGGTGTTCGACTCAGGTTAAGAAGTATGTTTACCTATGAATATGGAGAATTGCTGACAATAAATCCTTCGTATAATTACACTTACAATACTACAAAATACACCAATTTCAGTATAGGCTCAGCATCAACTTACCAACATCAGTTTAACATTCAAACCACAAACTATTGGCCTAAAAACTGGGTTTTTGGAAATGATTTCGGATATACTTATAATTCAAATATTGCGGATGGTTTTAAGAAAGATTTCTACCTATGGAATACTAGTTTGGCGTACAATTTCTTTGATAAAAAAATGACTGCGAAAGTAAAAGTATATGATGTGCTGAATCAGAATCAGAGCACAATACGAACAATAGCTCCATCAACAATCAGAGATGAGGAAAATACTGTTTTAAAGCGTTATCTGATGTTTTCTTTAACGTATAAGATTGAGAGGTTTGCAGGTAAAGAAAAGTCTTCAAGATCGGGTAGAGGTATGTACTAATTGATTTATTTGAAATAAAAAAGCTGTTCCATTGAGAACAGCTTTTTTTATGGGTATGTCCCGTCCTGAAATAAGTTGACATAAAATTGACTTATTATGAATAGATCAGAAAACAGCGCAGAAAAGCGTAGTCAACGCGATTATAATTTGGGCTTTAAATTAGCTGTTATTTCGCAAGTAG
>NZ_JBOGUT010000029.1:0-51325 GCF_050696275.1 Flavobacterium sp. | reverse complement strand
ATGCAGGCCTGCAAGATTTGAACACTTGTAGGTCTGGACCAAAAACGATTTTTTCTAAATTAATATATAAACCATATAAAAAAAATAAACGCCATGGAGGAAAATTTAATAAGCAGAGGAACTGCAAGTAATATAACTTTTGTAACGAATACTCTTTTTGATATTTTAGGTATTGCCTTAATTGTAATAATGATTATTATTCTGATTAAGCTTTACGGTAAAGTCATTAAACTGATTGAGCAAAATTTTATGAGTTAGTTTGCTTTATTTTAAATAAAAATCCCCAATTATTTTTGTAATTGGGGATGAGTTATATTACTATTGAAATTAATAAGAAATATGCCTTATTTTTTGAATACAACGATATCCTGGTATTCTATTTTGTCAGTATTTCTTATTTCATCTTTCCAAAATCCATCTATGATGTTGGTAATTTGAAGATTGGATGCTTTGGCCATTTCGTGTAGCTTTTGTTTAGAAATAGCAATATTTCCGGACTTTACTTTTTCGTTCATCAGTCTGTAACCATCAGCTTTGAAAGGAAACCCAAACCTTTGCGCATTTGTGATATAATCTTCATCTGTATCATCATATAAGAAAAAGGTGGATAAACAAAGTCCGTCTTTGGTCAGTGTTTTTTGTATCTCTTTTAAATAATTTTGTATTTCGGTTATTCCCATATGGGTAAATACAGAAAATGAAAATATCTTATCAAAGGAATTTTCAGGGTAAGGGAAAATAAAGTCTTCTGCCGCATTTCCTGAGCTATTGTATAGATCGTTATGAAGCGGAATATAGGTAAAATTAAAATTAGAATGCTTTTTTTTAAATTTTGAGTTACACCAATCGATGCCTTCTTTAACGACATCAAAACCTTCATATTTTCCATCTTTATCTAAGTATTGGGTCAAAGAGATGGCAGTACGCCCAATGCCGCAGCCAATGTCTAAAATGGCATCTGACGGAACCAATCCGGTTTCATTTTTGAGTATTTCCAGCTGGTGATTGCTTTGAGAAATAAAATTTTGGGCACTTGCGGGAGATCCTGTAAATATTTTGCCTCTGGGAGGAACGAATTCATGGGTTTTACCTGTAAAGGCATCTAATAAGTCTTGTGGATAATAATACAATCTTCTTACTGTATATCTTTGCTTTGAAGATAAACCGTACCAGATTTTTCGTAAGATTCTGTTTTTATTCATGAGGGGCAAGTAAAAATTTATTTTTTAATCGATGCAAATTAACAACTTATTATTTTAGGAAAGCTCAGGCAATGGTAAAGATTTTGTCTTTTAGTGCCTATCTATTCCAATAAAAAAAACCTCAATTATTTTTACATAATTGAGGTTTTTAAACTTATTTATTTTGAAAATTATTCATTAACGATAACCCATTCGCCAGAAGCTAACATGCTTTCCGCTTTTTTGTATTTCATCGTTTCTGATTTTCCACTCATCACGTGTTTTATTGTTACATTGTCATTACGGTTAATCTTTGGCTGGTCTCGAACAATCGTTTCAGTCACGTGACGCTGTTGAGTTTGTCCGGCTTCATGATTACGTTCTGCAATTTCGTCGCTGTTTAAAACGTCTTCTTTGCTTTCTGTATATTTTTCTTTTGTACGAACTTCTTTTGCTTCTTGAATATTGTTGTTTTGCTGTGGCAAATCACCTTTAAGCAAGAAAGAAATGACTTCTTTATTGATGTTGTCAATCATCGTTTTAAACAAATTGAAAGCTTCAAATTTGTAGATAAGTAATGGATCTTTTTGTTCGTGAACGGCTAATTGAACAGATTGTTTCAATTCATCCATTTTACGTAAGTGTTTTTTCCAAGCTTCATCAACGATAGCTAATGTGATGTTTTTTTCGAAATCAGCTATTAATTGTTTTCCTTGGCTTTCGTAAGCACGTTTCAAATCAGTTACTACATTCAGCGACTTAATTCCATCCGAGAAAGGAACAATAATACGCTCAAAATGATTTCCTGGATTTTCGTATACATTGCGAATGATAGGGAAAGCATCTTCTGCATTTCGCTCAATTTTTTCATTGTAATGCTGTAAAGCCGCTTTGTATATTTTTCCGGTTAATTCGATTTCAGTCAATTTTGAAAATTCTGACTCAGTTACCGGAGAAGTGATAGATAAATTACGGATTAATTCGAATTCGAAATTTTTGTAATCGTTTGTTAATTTATTTTTATCGACAATTACTTCACAAGTGTCATACATCATGTTGGCAATATCCAGTTTCAGACGTTCACCATGTAAAGCGTGACGACGGCGTTTGTATACTACTTCACGTTGCGCGTTCATAACATCATCATATTCTAATAAACGTTTACGAACACCAAAGTTATTTTCTTCTACTTTTTTCTGAGCACGCTCGATAGATTTGGTCATCATAGAATGCTGAATTACTTCGCCTTCTTTCAATCCCATTCTGTCCATTACTTTTGCAACTCTTTCAGAACCGAATAAACGCATTAGGTTATCTTCCAGCGATACATAAAATTGAGAACTACCCGGATCACCCTGACGACCTGCACGACCACGTAACTGGCGGTCAACACGACGTGAATCATGGCGTTCAGTACCAATAATGGCTAAACCACCGGCTGCTTTTACTTCTGGAGTCAATTTAATATCGGTACCACGACCAGCCATATTGGTTGCAATCGTTACAACGCCTGGTTTACCTGCTTCTTCAACGATTTGTGCCTCTTGCTTGTGCATTTTGGCATTCAATACGTTGTGGGGAATGTTTCTCATTTTCAACATTCGGCTTAATAATTCAGAGATTTCTACTGAAGTTGTTCCGATAAGTACCGGTCTCCCTGCTTGAGAAAGTTCAACAACGTCTTCGATAACCGCATTGAATTTTTCACGAACAGAACGATAAATCAAATCTTCTCTGTCAACACGTGAAATACCTCTGTTAGTTGGGATTTCAACAACATCTAATTTGTAAATTTCCCAAAACTCACCAGCTTCTGTAGTTGCCGTTCCGGTCATACCAGCTAATTTGCTGTACATACGGAAGTAATTTTGTAATGTTACAGTAGCATAAGTTTGGGTTGCATCTTCAATTTTTACATTTTCTTTAGCTTCAATTGCCTGGTGTAATCCGTCAGAATAACGACGGCCATCCATGATACGACCAGTTTGCTCGTCAACAATCATGACTTTATTTTCCATAATCACATATTCGGTATCTTTTTCGAATAATGTGTAAGCTTTTAAAAGTTGTGTCAGGGTATGAATACGCTCGCTTTTTACACTGAAATCCTGGAATAAAAGTTCTTTTTGTTCCGCTTCTTCTTCTTTAGAAAGGTTTAGTTTTTCTATTCGGGCAATTTCAGTTCCGATGTCCGGTAAAACGAAGAAAGTATCATTGGTGTCTTTCGACATCGTCTGAATTCCGCTTTCGGTTAATTCTACCTGATTGTTTTTCTCTTCAATAACAAAATACAAAGCTTCATCTACTTTTGGCATTTCACGGTTGTTATCTGCCATGTATTGATTTTCGGTTTTTTGAAGTAATTGTTTAACGCCTTCTTCCGATAAAAACTTGATTAATGCTTTGTTTTTAGGCAATGCTCTGTAAGCTCTCAATAATTGGAAACCACCTTCTTTAGTGTTTCCTTCTTTAATTAAGCGTTTTGCTTCTGCTAAGAAACCGTTAGCCAACTGGCGTTGCATATTTACCAGATTGTCAATTTTAGGTTTTAATTCGTTAAATTCATGACGGTCACCATCAGTTACCTGACCTGAGATGATTAATGGAGTTCTCGCATCATCAATTAATACAGAATCGACCTCATCGACAATAGCGAAGTTGTGCTTTCTTTGAACCAAATCGCTTGGAGAATGGGACATATTATCACGAAGATAATCAAAACCGAATTCATTATTTGTACCATACGTAATATCCGCTTCATACGCTTTTCTGCGTTCGTCAGAGTTTGGCTGGTGTAAATCGATACAGTCTACTGTTAATCCGTGAAATTCGAATAAAGGTGCTTTCCAGGCGCTATCACGTTTTGCCAAGTAGTCATTTACAGTTACAAGGTGCACACCGTTTCCGGTCAAAGCGTTTAAGTACAATGGAAGTGTAGCAACCAATGTTTTTCCTTCCCCTGTCTGCATTTCGGAAATTTTACCTTGGTGCAGTACGATACCGCCTATTAATTGGACATCATAATGAATCATATCCCAGGTAATTTCTTTACCTGCAGCATTCCAAGAATTGGCCCAAACAGCAGAATCACCCACTATGTTGATATAAGATTTCGAAGCAGAAAGCTCTCTGTCTTTCGGTGTAGCTGAAACGGTAACTTGAGTATTTTCTTTAAAACGTTTTGCAGTTTCTTTAACGACAGCAAAAGCTTCAGGAAGTATTTCATTTAGTGTTTTTTCAGAAATCTCATAGGCTTCTTTCTCAAGCGCATCAATCTGTACATAAATGTCTTCGCGGGCATCGATATCCTGAATGGCTTCCACTTCCAGTTTTAAACTTTCAATTTGAGCATCTTTTTCAGCGCGTGCCTGCTTAATTTTTTGTTTGAATTCGGTTGTCTTTGCTCTTAATTCATCATGTGATAATGAACTTAAGTTACTTTCAAATGCTTTTATTTTGGTGATAAGCGGCTGAATGGCTTTGACATCTTTTTGTGATTTGTCGCCTACAAATGCTTTTAGTATACTGTTTATGAAACTCATAATAATTTTGTTTAAAAAATGGGTGTTAAATTAACCAAAAAAAAAGTCTCGATAGAGACTTTTTAGCAGGTTTTATTTCTAATATTCATCCTCGTTCCAAAGGTAATCTTCGTCAGTTGGATAATCTGGCCAAATTTCTTCCATTGATTCGTAAATTTCTCCTTCGTCTTCAATAGATTGTAGGTTTTCTACCACTTCAAGTGGAGCACCTGTTCTTATGGCGTAGTCGATCAATTCGTCTTTGGTAGCAGGCCAAGGTGCATCGCTTAAATATGATGCTAATTCTAATGTCCAATACATCTTGTTGAATTTTAATTTAATGCAAAAATAATTTTTCTACTGAAAAAATCAAGTTTTTTTTGATTTATTTTTAGGTAAAGTTAAGAACGTCTTTTTAAGTGCTCGCTTTTTAGTCATAATAACCAGTTTCTGAACACTTAAAAACTGGAATCGGTTACTTTCTGGGTATCCATTGTACTTCTTCGGCACGTAAATCATTCGTCAACTTCCGTGCCAATACAAAAAGATAGTCAGAAAGTCGGTTCAGGTACTTAATTACAAGCTCATCTGTAGGCTCCATGTCATTTAAATGGACGGCTAAACGTTCGGCACGACGGCAGACACAGCGGGCTATATGACAATATGACACTGTTGTATGGCCGCCTGGCAAAACGAAATGTGTCATTTGCGGTAACGATTCTTCCATAGTGTCGATTTCGTTTTCTAGAAATTCGATATCAGATTCCACAATACCAAGGTTTTGCAATCTTGGCTGGCCGTTTTTTAAAGTTTCTTTCTCAGGAGGAGTCGCTAGAATGGCACCAACAGTAAATAATCTGTCCTGAACTTCAATGAGGACATTTTTGTATAATGTATTTATTTCCTGATCTCGGATTAACCCGATGTAAGAGTTTAATTCGTCAACGGTTCCGTAACTTTCAATACGAATATGATGTTTTGGTACCCGGGTTCCGCCAAAAAGGGCAGTAGTTCCTTTGTCTCCGGTTTTAGTATATACTTTCATTATGTGGTTTGTTTATACGATGATTTGAAATCTAAGTACAAATTTACTTTATTAATTCTAATATTGATTTAACAAATCTTTCCTGTGAGCCATCACTTAAGTTAAAATACAAATCGGGTTCAATGCATTCGATTTCCATTAAATGCAATTCGTTTTCGATAATGATTCCGTCTACTCTGGCGTACAAAAGGTTTCCGTCGAATTGATTTACTATTTTTTGAGCCGCTTCGATTAATTCCGAAGAAGGTTGTGTCAGCGTGTATTCTCCGCCAAATTGACTTTGAACTCTAAAATCGCCTTCAATTGGTTTTTTATTGATACAGTGAGAGAATTTTTTATTAAAAAAGATAAATGATGTTTCCCCTAATGTTTGAATTTCCGGCATAAATTGCTGCAATAAGAGTTCTTTTTCAGAAGCAATAGATTGGTATTCATCATTTATTTCTGCAATAGTATCAAGTCCAAAAACGGTAGTTTGATACGCTCCTCCTGAAAAAGCAGGTTTTATAACGGCTTTTGTCCAATCAGAAGGGATTATGTCTGGAAGATTAAGATTGGTTGTTTTATCAATGAAAATTGTCGGAATAATGAGGATGCCGTTTTCCTTCATTTCACGCAAGTAAAATTTGTGTTTGTTTTCTTTGATGACTTCGATTGAATTTAAGGTTTTAACGCCTAATTTTTCAATACGGTCAAGCCAAAGATTGAATTCGGATTCTTTTTCGAAGTAATCCCAGGTATTGCGGAAGATTAAATAATCGAAATCAGTCCAATTAATCTTTTTATCATCCCAAATCACTGCTTTTGCAGCAATATTGTATTTTGCCAGTTCAGGAATTAGGAGTTGATCTGCAGAAGTTAATTCTGGTAAATTCTCGCAGGTAAGTAGGGCAATATTCATTCTTATTTTATTTGTGCGTATGGGTTATCCGATTGACATTCCGAAAAAAGCGTAAAAATTAAGAAAGGTATCAGATTAACTATTTTGAAGTATCACTTTCAATTATACCGTCACGCAGTCGGATTATTCTGTGTGCATGTGATGCAATATCTTCTTCGTGTGTAACAAGAATAACAGTGTTTCCGTTACTGTGGATTTCTCCGAAGAGTTTCATGATTTCTTCAGAAGTTTTACTGTCTAAATTTCCAGTAGGTTCATCAGCAAGAATAATAGATGGTTTATTAACCAATGCTCTTGCGATGGCTACACGCTGGCGTTGCCCGCCTGAAAGTTGATTAGGCTGGTGATCCATCCTGTCGTCAAGGCCTACTTGTGTCAGGACTTCTTCAGCCCTGGTTTTTCTATCGTTTTTGGAATAACCGGCATAAATCATCGGTAAAGCTACATTGTCTAATGCTGTTGTTCTTGGTAAAAGATTGAACGTTTGAAATACAAACCCGATTTCTTTATTTCTGATTTCGGCTAGTTCATTGTCAATCATTTGGCTAACGTCTTTTCCATTCAAAATATATTGACCGGAAGTAGGCGTGTCCAAGCAGCCTAAAAGATTCATCAATGTAGATTTTCCGGAACCGGAAGGCCCCATTAATGCAACATACTCTCCTTTATTGATCTGTAAATCTATTCCTTTAAGAACGTTAATTGTTTCGCTGCCAAGAATAAAATCTCTCTTGATATTGGTTATTCTGATTAATGAATTTGACATTTTAAGAAATTTATGTTGTTCCGGATTAGTATAACTAAAAGAGATATTGTTACACATATATTACTGAAATTGGAATTGTATGTAATTATGGAATTGATTTGGCAGTTATATTTTGAATTGGAGAAGGACAAACGTTCGTTAAAACAAGCTTTTGGTATTTCAGTAGAATGGAGTATATAGCAATAAAAAAAGCCCTTAAAAGTAATTTACCTTTAAGGGCTTTAAATTTATAAGAAATATTAAGGGTTTTGTTCGAATGACTGATCTACATTAGGTAGAGCTTCTCTAACATTTATAGCACCTCCGTTAGATCCTATAACAAAAGCTACGAAATGAAGATTAGCAGCATTAGTTACGTTAGTAGGCAATGTAAGAGTGAAATTCTTAGTTATTGTCTGACCTGTAGTTGTTCCGGTTAGAGCATCTCCATTGATACTAGTCAGTGCTTCTCTTAAAACATTGTCATGCTCGAAATTTGAAATAGTACTGGTTCCTCCGTAAAAAGAAGTATAATTTGTCTGATTGTAAACTAAATTATCTTCAACTAAATATACAACCAATTTAGTATTTGTAAGATCTTTAGCAAATTTGATTTTAACGTCAAGATTGATATTTCCGCCAGATACAGTTGAGTTCATAGCTATTCCTAATCCGGCATTATTTCTAGATAAGTTTTTTGCCTGATTGATGTGCGTATTTTCAGGATATACCCATTCTACAGTTCTATCTAGCATTCCTGTAGGATAACCTTGAATTTCTATTGGTAAAGATCCAGTATATCTCATTGGTTCTGAGGCAGATCCTCCGTGAATAGCAACAGCAACAGATTTTGTTGTAGCTGTTTTTACAGCTTCAATACTATAAGCTACTCTTGGGCACCAACCACACCATGTTCCAGTATAATCTTCGATTAAAACGTTTTTCTGAAACATTCCAGGTATTGGGTCATCGTTTACAGCAGGAGTGCTGCTTCCTTCAGATGGAGCATCATCTTTACTGCATGATGCAACTAGTAAAACAAGGGTCAGGGCAAAAAAATGCGATGTAATTTTTTTCATAATTAATTTAAATTAGTGTGTTTTTCGAGGTTTATTATGCAAATAAATACTTTTTTTTTAAATTATGCATAATTTATCTCATAATAAATTAAAAAAATGATTTTATTTGCGAAAAAAATTAAATATGAAAAACCTTTACTTCCTGGCCTTATTAATTGGCTTCAATCTGTCTGCGCAAGAACTGCCAAATCTTAACCTTCTGAATTTAGAAGGAAAATCGGTTTCTTTAAAAAATGATTTTATGGAGAAAGATAAAATCTATGTTTTCTCTTTTTGGGCAACATGGTGCGGACCATGTATAAACGAATTGGAAGAGATGAATGAGCTGCAGGAAGAATGGAAAAAAGAGATCAACATTGAAATTATAGCCGTTTCTATTGATGATTCGCGTACGCAAAAAAGAGTAAAGCCATTGGTTAAAGGAAAAGAGTGGAATTATAATGTATTGTTAGATACCAATCAGGATTTTAAAAGAGCAATGTCTATTGTAAACCCGCCTTATACAATTGTTGTGAAAAACGGAAAAATTGTACATATTCAAAATGGCTATGTTCCCGGAAATGAGAAAGATTTATATGAAAAAATTAAAACATTATAAATCTTAAAACTATGAAAAAAAGTTTGACAATACTTTTGGTATTAGCTTCCACAGTATTTTATGCCCAGGAAGAAGAGAAAAAGGATTACGGCAGAGTATTTGGTGGTTTCGAATCAAATTCCCAATGGTATCTTAACGATAAAGAATTACATACAACGCATCCGGAAGATCCTTTCCGATCCAATAATTACCTGTTTTTAAATTACAATTATAAAAAATGGACCGTTGGAATTCAAGGAGAATCGTATGAACCAAATGCCCTTTTAAACTATAACCCCGAATATAAAGGAACAAATGTGTCTACTTATTTTGTTCAATATAAATCGGATAAAATCGATGTTACTGCAGGATATTTTTACGAGCAGTTCGGAAGCGGATTAGTTCTCAGAAGTTGGGAAGACAGAGCGTTGGGGATCAATAATGCATTAAGAGGAGGAAGGGTTATATACACTCCTGTAAGTTATTTATCTTTTACGGGATTATATGGCCGTCAAAAAAGCGGTTTTAATGTGTCTGATAGTGATATATTTGGTTTCAACTCTGAAATCGGAATTTCTGATATTCTAAAAATGGAGTCTTCAGATTTGACTTTAGGATTAAGTTATGTTGGAAGAAATGAAAAAACAGCAATTGTAGATCCTAATTTTTCTGAATTGACAAATGTGTATTCAGGAAGAATTAATTTCACCCACAATGCCTTTTATATCTCAACAGAGTTTGATTATAAATCAGATGACGCCATTGTAGAGGTTCAAAAAATTGAAAATGATTTTATCAAACCGGGAACTGCATTGCTTGTTAATGTTGGATATTCCCAAAAAGGGTTTGGAATAGACGGTAGTTTCAGAAGAATGGAGAATATGAGTTTTTTCTCGGAAAGAACCGCAAAAGGGAACTTGTACAATGATAAGATTATAAATTTTATTCCCAGCTTAACGAAACAGCATCATAACAGCTTGGCTAATATCTATGTTTATCAGGCTCAGCCTTCCGTTTCTTTGCCGGATGAAAGTATATTGAAATCGGGCGAAATAGGAGGTCAGATTGATTTGTTTTATAATTTTAAGAAAGAGTCAGCTTTAGGAGGTAAAACCGGAACTAAAGTGTCTGTTAATATGTCAAATTGGTTCGGGTTAGACGGGAAATACTCTGTTTCAGATCCGAGAGATTATCAGACTGATTTCCTTGCTTTCGGAAAAAAATATTTTTCAGATTATAACATCGAAATCGATAAGAAAATCAATGATAAATGGCATACCATTTTTACTTACATCAACCAATATTACAATAAGAAATTTGTGGAAGAAACCAGTGGTTTAGTAAAAACAAACATAATTTCTGCAGAAGCAACATATAAATTTATGGAAGCTAAATCCATCCGTGTTTTAGGTGAACATCTATGGGCTGACAGCGATAAGAAAAACTGGGCAGCTTCGACAATAGAATTCAATGCAAGCAAGAAATGGTCTTTTTATTGTTCGGATTTATATAATTATGGCAACCTTGATAAAGAGAAGAGAAACCATTATTATAATGTTGGAGCGGCTTTTAGAAAAAATGCGACAAGAGTTTCATTAAATTACGGCAGACAAAGAGGCGGTTTATTGTGTGTAGGCGGAGTTTGCAGGTTTGTTCCTGAAAGCACCGGACTTTCATTGTCTTTGAACACTTCCTTTTAATTAAAATTATTGCATAACGGAACGGAATCCGAAAGGATATTACGAACGGATTATAAAATGTTCTTTTTTCTGTTCGGTTCTGAAGAATACAAAACCCCATTGAAACGTGTCAATCGTAATCGTTACTTTGGGGTTTTCTTTTATACCTTCCCAAGCATTTTCCATGTCTTCAGACCAATGAATATCATCAAAAATCCAAACGGAATCATTGGTAATTGTTGGCAATAAAAGCTCGAAATAATCCAAAGTCGCTTGTTTGGAATGATTTCCATCGAAGTAAATTATCTGGTAATTTACTGCAGCCATTGTATTGTTATTGAAATAGTTTTTAAATTCGGTTACAATCGTTTCGATATTGTCCAAATGGAACAGCTGAAATTGATTTGTTGCCACCGAAGCCGTTTGCGGACAGCCTTCAAGCGTTGTAATTTGTGACTTAAGATTTCCCAATGAAAGGGCAGAAGTGGCTAATCCTAACGAGGTGCCAATTTCCAAAATGTCCGAAGGCTGAAAATAACCTGCAATCCGACACAACAATTCAGCACGTTTTGGCGAAATTCCAGCCGTTTGGGCAATTTTAGAAACCTGGCGTATATTGGATTTAAAAACCCTTGAGCCAGCACCAAAGTCTGTTACTTCAATTGTATTTTTATTTTGTAAAAGCGAATTCCTGTAGTTTTTTAAAACGGCATATTCGGGCTTCGTTTTTTTATCGTAAAAGCATTTGGTGACCAAATCAAATACGAATGGCGAATGTACTCCATGATGGTTTTTAGAGTTCCAAAGGAATTGTATGTAGGATTTGATTTGAAATATCATAGTAAAGCGCAAGATTTTACAAAGAAGGGACGAAGATACAAAGTCATTTTATAAACATGGAATCTTTTATAAGGAAAAATAAAATCCGACTTTTTGAATGGTCGTTTTTCCTTCGTTAATCTTTGATAGTGAACCTTATTGTTGGAGGAAATTTTAAAACTATCTTTGCAGCCTCGGCAGTTTTGCCAAAAAATAGATATCTTTTTTATGATGACGTTGGATGAAACAGTACATAAGCAAGCAATAACTTCGGAAGAAATTGACAAATGCATCACTTTGCTGACGCAATTAAATATGGATACTGACCAGATATTTGATATTCCGAAGGCGCAACGAACAGCCCTGATTAAAGCAGCGGGTTTATTCTCCAGACCGGACCGCGATGAGCTTTCCCGTAGAAAAAAGGACGGAAGATTAGTTGCCAAACGTAAAAAGGAAAATAAGGATAAAACGGCTCGTAAGGAAACCGGAATCCGTAGTGCACGGGAAACGAGTGTGTTTATCGCACCTAAATTACTGGCATTTACTGATCTTGCTGACAAAGAACAATTAGAGTTGGAAACGCCAAGAAATTGTTATGTCTGCAAAACATCGTTTACTAAAATGCACCATTTTTACGATACAATGTGTACTGATTGCGGTGATTTTAATTATGCCAAACGTTTTCAAACGGCAAATGTAAAAGAGCAAATTGCGGTTATCACAGGTTCTCGTTTGAAAATTGGATACCACATTACGCTGATGCTTTTACGAGGAGGAGCAACTGTTATCGCGACGACTCGGTTTCCAGTTGACTCAGCTTTGCGTTTTGCCAAAGAACCGGATTTTATGGAGTGGGGACATCGGCTGAAAATTCACGGATTGGATTTACGACATATCCCCAGTGTAGAGATTTTCTGCAATTTTATTGAACAAAAATACGGGCGTTTGGATATTCTTATCAATAATGCTGCGCAAACCGTGCGAAGACCTGCCGGATTTTACACGCATTTAATGGAGAATGAAGAAAGACCGATTGTCTCATTGCCCAAACAAGTTCAAGAGCTGTTATTCGATCATACCGGTTGTTTGCAGGAATTAAAAGAATTGACTTCCGGAGCTTCTTCCAATCAGAATATGCCGGTAACCTGGCACGGACCTGAGCCGGGAATTGGGTTGAGGTCTTCGGCTAAATTATCTCAAATTCCTTATTCTTTCGATAACACGCTAGTGGCGAATGACGTTTTTCCCGAAGGACAATTGGATGCTGATTTACAGCAAGTAGATTTGAGAAAAACAAACAGCTGGCGTTTAAAATTAGGAGAAATAGAAACGACTGAAATGATAGAGGTGCAACTCGTTAATGCTGTGGCCCCTTTTGTATTGTGCAATCGTCTTGCTGAAGTAATGAAGAAAGACAACACAGGTCAAAAACACATTATCAATGTTTCTGCAATGGAAGGCAAGTTTTATCACGGGTACAAAGATGCCAGACACCCACACACTAATATGGCTAAAGCGGCACTGAATATGTTGACGCATACTGCTGCAGGTGCTTTGGCAAAACAAGGTATTTTTATGAATGCTGTAGATACGGGCTGGGTTACTGATGAAGATCCTGCCGAATTAGTAAAAAGAAAGCAAGAGGAAGAAGATTTTCAACCACCATTGGATATTGTTGACGGTGCTGCAAGAGTTATGGATCCTTTGTTTGACGGTATTAATACAGGAAAACACTGGTGCGGAAAATTCTTAAAAGATTATGTACCGATAGCTTGGTAATAATCTGTTTTTAAATAAAAAAACCACAACAAAATCATATCTGTTGTGGTTTTCTCCTTATTCTTGTCTCTTGCCTTTGATTTTATCCTTCAATTTTACCTGAAAGTTCAAACCAACGCTCTTCTTTGTCTTCAATCTTCTTAATTACATTTTGCAGTTCATTGGCTTTCTTTTCAATATCAGTATCTGCTACTTTACCATCTGAAAATAATTGTTCAATTTCTTTTTTCTTCAATTCCAAATCTTTGATTTCTCTTTCGATTTTCTGGAATTCTTTCTGCTCGTTAAATGTTAAGCCTGAAGTATTGTTTTGTTGCTTCCAATCTTTTTTTTCCGCTTTGTTTTCTTCTTTTTGAGTTACTTCGGCACTGTCTTCATAGGCTCTGAAATCAGAATAGTTTCCAGGGAAATTCTCAATTTGACCCTGACCTCTGAAAACAAATAAGTGGTCAACAATCTTGTCCATAAAGTAACGGTCGTGCGATACCACTAATAAACAGCCAGGGTAATCCAAAAGGAAGTTTTCCAGAACGTTCAATGTTACGATATCCAAATCATTAGTAGGTTCGTCCAGAATTAAGAAATTAGGGTTCTGAATTAAAACAGTACACAAATACAATCTTTTTAATTCGCCTCCGCTTAATTTTTCAACATAATCGTATTGCTTTTTCGAATCAAATAAAAATCGCTCAAGCAATTGCGAAGCAGAAATGATTTTTCCTTTTGCCAACGGAATATATTCACCATATTCTTTTATGATATCAATTACACGTTGCCCTGGTTTCGGATTGATACCACTTTGGGTGTAATATCCTATTTTTATGGTGTCTCCGACAATCACTTTTCCGCCATCCAGTGGAAGTGTTCCTGTCAGAAGATTTAAGAATGTTGATTTTCCCGTTCCGTTTTTTCCAATAATACCAATTCTGGCACCACGCTGAAAATCGAAAGTGAAGTTGTCTAGGATTACATGATCGCCAAATTTCTTTGAAACCTTATGAAGTTCTATAATCTTACTTCCCATGCGCTCCATGTTGATTTCGAGCTCGACAACATTGTCTTTTCGACGGCTTTCGGCTTTTTCTTTAATCACGTAAAAATCATCTTGTCGTGATTTCGATTTGGTCGTACGCGCTTTTGGCTGGCGACGCATCCAGGCTAATTCTTTTATGAAAAGATTCTGTGCTTTATCGATGCTGGCATTTTCTGAAGCAATACGCTCTTCTTTTTTCTCTAAGTAATACGAGTAATTTCCTTTGTATTGGTATAATTTTCCGTTGTCTAATTCGATGATCTCGTTACAAACGCGTTCCAAAAAGAAACGGTCGTGTGTCACCATAAACAGCGTAATATTTTCTTTGGCAAAATAACTTTCTAACCATTCAATCATTTCAAGATCCAAATGATTCGTAGGCTCATCCAAAATCAATAAATCCGGACGGTTAATCAAAATGATAGCTAATGACAAACGTTTTTTCTGTCCACCCGAAAGATTTTTCACCTTTAATTTAAAGTCTTCCAGCTTCAGTTTGAACAAAATCTGTTTGAATTGTGTTTCGAAATCCCATGCATTATGACGGTCCATATCGTCAAAAGCCTTTTGGTAGGCTTCTTCATCTTCCGGTTTTTCCAGCGCTTTTTCGTAACGCTCAATCACATGTAAAACTTCATTGTCGGAAGCAAAAATACTTTCTTCAATCGTCAGTTCGTCCTGTAAATTATGATCCTGAGATAAAAATGCCATTTTAATGTCCTTACGAACAACTACCTGACCTGTATCCGGCTCGTCTTCTCCATTGATGATTTTCATGATGCAGGTTTTTCCCGAACCATTTTTGGCAATAAAAGCGATTTTCTGGTCTTTGTTGATTCCAAATGAAATGTTTTGAAACAAGGTCCGTTCACCAAATGACTTCGATATATTTTCGACTGATAGATAATTCATGTTGTAATGGTGCCTAAATTAGGGCTTTAATGTTTTTTGAAACCCGAAGGCCTCTTGATTTTAAAAAATGAATTCATTTTGACGCGCAAAGATACCTTATTTGCACCTTACAAAAAAAGATAGCGATTACTATCTTTTTTATCAAGCAGGATCAATAAACGTTACCTTAAAATTCGAGTAACTCTTAAGGTTTTTCTTGTTATTTGCCAGTCTGATAGCGTTGCATAAAGGCATTAGCCTTACTGTCGTCACCCATGTTATGGTAAGTTAGTGCGAGGTAATAAAGTACCATTCTTTGAGATGGATTGAGAACGAGGGCTTGTTCAAACGCAGGTATTGCCGCCTTAAAATTAGCGTCTGCAGCCAATGCATTTCCGTAATTCATCCAGAGTTCTGCATTATCAGGATACGCTATTGTACCCAATTTAAACATTTCAGCGGCCTGCTTAAATTGTTTTGCAGCAAAAAATGCGCCACCAATCCTTGCGTGCGAGTTTTCATTATATATGTTGTTTTGCAGTGCTTGTTTGTACAAAGCAACGGCGCTATCAAACTGTTTTAGTTTACAATAGGTATCAGCAAGATTGAGCTTGGTTAGATCATCATCTTTTTTGATAAGCAATACCTCCTTGAACAAATTTTGAGCAGTGCTATAGTTTTGCAGATGAAAATTTGAAATTCCCAAATTAGCCTTAACGTCTACATTTTTTGGATCCAGTTTATGGGCAAGGCTTAACCTTTCAAAAGCCTTATTCAGACTGTCATAATTGTGGCCTATCGCATGGTTTAATAAAACAGTTCCGTAATTGTATTGAGCCCGGGCACTATGGGGTACATTTTTGGCATGGGCAGCAAACAATATATCATTACTCTTCCAAGCATTGTTATTATGGTAGGTTACCATCCCTAATAGTAGGGCAATTCCTAAAATAGCAACAGAGACGATGCCTGCTTTACGGGTTTTTAAGTTATCGGAGACTTCAAAACCCACATAACAGATAGCCAATAATAAACCAAGTAGGGGAATAAACATAAACCTGTCAGCCATAGTAGCCCCAATAGTGAATAAGATGTTGCTTGTAAGAAATGAGATTAAAAAGAAGAATAGGATACCAAAGCTTACTACTGGTTTTCTTTTGAAATAATAGACAGCAGCAATTAATAATGCCAATAAAACAATCAAAGCTGTCCAGAATCCTACACTTGTAAATGTAGCACAGGGTATTTGCGGATAAGAATAATCATACGATAAGCCCACTGGATAAAAAAAGTGAAGCAGGTTCATTCCCAAAATGGTAATAGCTGTCAGTTTTTGGCTTATCCAATCGCTGCAGGCTAAAATGGAATTGTCTGCATAGGTGTATCCTACGACCGGAGAACCGTTACTGATTACCCAGGTTCTGATTGACAACCAAACAGCTGCTGTTATGATTAAAGGCAGGACGGTTTTAAAGGCATGATTTAAACTTTGTTTCTTAATTTGTACCAGCAGCAAAAACCAAACCGGCAGAAATGCAATGGCACCTTCTTTAGAAAGCAACGCCAGAAAAAAGAATAAACAACTTTGCCAGCTGTAACCGTCTTTCTTTAAGAGCCAGTTAGTAGAAAGGATGAAAAAAAGCAAAGTCAATACTTCGTCCATACTTTTTATATTGGCAACTACTTCGGTATGCAGCGGATGCAGGGCAAATAACAGCGCAATACCAAAAGGCAGCCATTTATTTGTGGATGACAATAAACGCTTTAACATAGTATATAGAGCAAATACTGTAACGGTATATAGGGTTACCTGCACAAAATGGAAAAAGGCCGGTTTATCAGGAAATAATGTCCATTCTATAGTAAATACAAGCAAAGATAGGGGACGATATAAGCCACTGTTCAAATCCCAATAACCTCTCCAATAAAATGTCGTAAAGATATCACTAAAACCAGCAAAGCCTTTTTTAACAAACAGGTTTTTTGTAATCACAGCTTCGTCATCCAATACAAAGCCAAAGTTTATCGTGTTGCAGTACACAAAAAAACAACACAATAAAAGGAAGTATGGGAGGTAGGTTGCATAAGGCGCATCCTGCGGGTCGTTTTTGCTTTTGGAAATGGTCTTCATTAATGGTTGCATAAAGTGTTAATATTCAGAATAAGAGAGTTGTTTTATCCTGCAATAAGCTGATTTGACGAAATTAAATAAAAAAATTGGTAACCGATAGTTAATATGAAATTTTACGAGATATGCATTTCAGTAATCAAAACAGATTTTTTTATGGTCATTGCTTTAATCACACGTTATTATTTTTTCAATTCTTACAAAAAGCTGATATTTACACTTTGATATTCTTTTCCAACTTGTATATTACTGAATCAATAATGAAAAAACTTTCTATAATTATCCCTGTTTTTAATGAGGCCGAAACAGTTCATTTACTCCTCAACAATGTTAAAGCTACTGATTTGATAGGAGGCCTGACCAAAGAGGTTATAATAATTGATGATTGCTCGACTGATGACACAACAGCCGCGATTGAAAAATATATGTTGCAAAATCCGGAATTAACGATGTCGTTTTTTAAACATGAGAAGAATAAAGGGAAGGGAGCGGCATTGCATACAGGGATCAAAAAGGCCACAGGAGATTACATCATTATCCAGGATGCTGATTTAGAATACGATCCAAATGAGTATAATATTCTTTTACAACCTGTGCTGGATGGTCATGCTGATGTTGTATATGGTTCCCGCTTTATGGGCGGAAATGCACACAGAGTATTGTTTTTCTGGCATACGATAGGCAACAGATTTCTTACTTTTCTGTCAAATGTATTTACTAATTTGAACCTGACAGATATGGAAACTTGTTATAAGTTATTTAATGCCAAAATGTTACAGTCGTTAACGCTTAAAGAAAAACGCTTTGGTTTTGAACCCGAAGTAACCGCTAAGATTGCCCGTATCAAAAAAATAAGGATATACGAAGTAGGAATCTCTTATTATGGAAGAACATACGATGAAGGAAAAAAAATCAACTGGAAAGACGGTTTACATGCTATTTATTGTATCCTGAAATACGGTGCGTTGCGATTGTAATAGCTAAGCTGATAGCAAACAAAAAATAGCTAATGGCAGGAAACAAAGTGACCTTTGCAACTTTGCAACTTAAAATATATCTTTGAAGCATGCAATTATCCGTTATCATTCTTAATTACAACGTTCGTTATTTTCTTGAACAATGTGTTTTGAGCGTTCAAAAAGCGTTGGAAAACATAGATGGTGAAATTATTGTTATTGATAATTTTTCGGCAGATGAAAGTTGCGACATGATGAAACAACGTTTTCCAAACGTAAAACTTATCGAAAATAAAGCGAATTTAGGTTTCCCGAAAGGCAACAATATAGGTGTTGCCGAAGCCAAAGGCGAATACATCTGCATTCTTAATCCGGACACGGTTGTTGCGGAAGATACTTTTGAAAAAGTACTGGCTTTTGCCAAATCAAAACAGGATTTAGGCATTGTAGGCTGCAAACTGATTGACGGAACCGGGAATTTTCTGCCGGAATGCAAACGAGGTGTTCCAACTCCTTGGGTAGCTTTTACCAAAATTTTCGGGTTGTATAAAATATTTCCAAAAAGTAAATTATTCAATAAATATTACGCACAGCATCTATCCGAAAATCAAACAGGAGAAGTCGATATTCTTGTAGGGGCTTTTATGATAATGAAGCGCGATTTGTACCTTGAAGTAGGCGGTTTTGATGAAAAATGTTTTATGTATTCCGATGATATCGATTTGAGTTATATGGTACTGAAAACAGGAAAGTCAAACTATTATTTCCATGAAACTTCGGTGATACATTATAAAGGAGAAAGCACGGTTCGGGACGGAACTTACATGAAACGTTTTAGAGAAGCGATGCAGTTTTTTTATAAAAAGCATTTCGGAGGTTCAGTTATTTTTGACATTTTTATGAAATTAGGAGCTTTCTTTTTTGCTTTATTGAAGAAAAATCAGGGAAAACAAATTATTCTGAATATAGCGCAGTATTTTTTGGTTTCTTCTGATGAAAATCTGAAAATTAAATTAGAGAAACAACTTCAAAAAAATCTGAGTCTGGTTACTGATATTAATGAAAATGCGTTATTTTCGCAGTCGAATTCAAAAGAGGCGCCAATAGAAATAGTATTGGATAATAACCGTTTTTCCTTCAGGGAAATTATTGGTTTTCTGGAGAGAAATAAAAATAACAATTATACTTTTAAAATTATTCCTGAAAAAGCTTCTTTTATAATAGGCAGCAATAGTAGTAATGACAGAGGTGAAATAATTGAAATCAAGTAAAAATTACATTTTGTGAAATTTTAAATCAAAATAATTAGTAATTTTGCAAACCAAATACGAAAACACAACTTTAGTTTAAAGATATGGCAAAGTTTGAATTGAAATTACCCAAAATGGGAGAAAGTGTTGCTGAAGCAACAGTAACCAACTGGTTGAAAAAAGTTGGAGATAAAATTGAAATGGATGAGGCAGTACTTGAAATCGCTACAGATAAAGTAGATAGTGAAGTGCCTTCAGAAGTTGCAGGAACACTTGTTGAAATTCTTTTCAATACAGATGATGTAGTGCAGGTAGGTCAAACGATTGCTATTATTGAAACAGAAGGCGGTGCCGTTGTTACAGAGTCTGCAAAAACTGAAACTCCTCAGGCAGCTGTTGCCGATGTAGCAAAAACAGTGGAAACAGCAAAAGAAACTGCAGCTCCTGCTGATTTTTCAGCATCAGATAAATTCTTCTCTCCGTTAGTGAAAAACATTGCAAAAGAAGAAGGTGTTTCTGTGGCTGAATTAGAAGCTATTGCCGGAACAGGAAAAGAAGGAAGAGTTACTAAAGCAGATATATTAGAGTATGTTAAAAACAGAGGAAACCAGCCAGCAGTTGTAGCGACTCCAGTTGCTCAAGCTCAAAAAGCACCGGTAACGGAAGTGTCAAAAGCAGCTCCGGTTTCTGTAAATGGCGGTGACGAGATTGTAGAAATGGATAGAATGCGTAAACTGATTTCAGGTTACATGGTAGCTTCTGTTCAAACTTCTGCTCACGTTCAGTCGTTTATTGAAGTTGACGTAACTAACATCGTAAAATGGAGAGATAAAGTAAAAGCTGCTTTCGAAAAACGCGAAGGAGAAAAACTGACTTTCACACCAATCATGATGGAAGCGGTTGCAAAAGCATTAAAAGACTTCCCAGGAATGAATATCTCGGTGGATGGTGATTATATCATCAAACGTAAAAACATAAACTTAGGTATGGCTGCTGCTTTACCAAACGGAAACTTAATTGTTCCTGTAATTAAAAATGCAGACCAATTAAATTTGGTTGGAATGGCAAAAGCTGTAAACGATTTAGGAAACCGTGCAAAAGCGGGTAAACTAAAACCGGACGATACACAAGGCGGAACGTATACGGTAACGAATGTAGGAACTTTCGGTTCAGTTTTCGGAACGCCAATTATCAATCAGCCACAAGTAGGTATTTTAGCTCTTGGAGCTATTCGTAAAGTGCCTGCGGTTATCGAAACTCCGGAAGGAGATTTTATAGGAATCCGTCAGAAAATGTTCTTGTCACACTCTTACGATCATAGAGTTGTGGATGGTGCATTAGGAGGAAGTTTCGTAAAACGTGTAGCTGATTATCTTGAAGCATTTGATGTCAATAGAGATTTCTAAAAGAAACAGATAAGATTTAAAAATGACCTCAATGTTGAGGTCATTTTTTTGATGCCAATTTTTATCGATTGCAATTCTTATATTTGTATAAATTCAAAACAGAATAATGGAACTTAAATTAAACAGACCTATTTGCTTCTTTGATTTGGAGACGACAGGAATAGATGTAGCGAGAGACAGGATTGTAGAAATTGCAATCTTTAAAGTATATCCAAACGGAAATAAAGAGAGTAAAACATGGCTTGTCAATCCGGGAATGCCTATTCCGCCAAGTTCGACGGCAATCCACGGAATTACAAATGAAAAAGTAGCTAACGAGCCAACTTTTGCAGCATTATCATCCCAAGTGTATAACATGATTAAAGACAGCGATTTGGCTGGATTTAATTCAGATCGTTTTGATATTCCGCTTTTAGCAGAAGAATTGTTGCGTGCTGAGGTCGATTTTGATATGAAAAACCGTGTTTCTGTTGATGTACAGACGATTTTTCATAAAATGGAAGAACGTACTTTGAGTGCAGCTTACAAATTCTATTGTGATCAAAGTCTGGAAAATGCACATAGTGCCGAAGCGGATACAATGGCAACCTACGAAATACTAAAAGCGCAATTGGAACGTTATCCTGAGTTGGAAAACGATATGAAACTGTTGTCAGAGTTTACAACCCGCAAAAAATCAGTTGATTTTGCAGGATTTATAACAATGAATGCTGAAGGTCAGGAGATATTTTCTTTTGGAAAACATAAAGGAGCTTTGGTTGATGAGGTTTTGGATAAAGAGCCGGGTTATTTTGGCTGGATTCAAAATGCGGATTTTCCGTTGTATACAAAAAAAGTTCTGACAGCAATAAAGCTTAGAAAACTGAATAATAAATTTAATTAGGACTAACCAGTTCTGATTACTTCACTAAAACTAGAGGTTTGGTGAATGTAAACATTTGTAGTGAAAATTCTGTGATTGTGAGTGCGAAACAATAACAGATTGCATTTCGTCTTTTAGGACGAAACGATGATTAGCTACTGAGAATAGCTACTGAGATAAATTCAGCATAAAATGAAAATAATCTGTATAGGTAGGAATTATACCGAACATATAGCAGAATTGCAAAATGAGCGCCCTGACGAGCCTGTGGTTTTTTTGAAGCCGGATTCTGCGATTTTATTAAAACAACATCCATTTGTAATCCCTGAATTCAGTAATGATATTCATCATGAAGTGGAGGTTTTAGTCAGAATTAATAAAGTTGGAAAGTATATCGACGCAAAATTTGCACATAAATATTATGATGAAATTGGATTGGGTATCGATTTTACAGCCAGAGATCTTCAAAGTAAACTGAAAGAAAAGGGTTTGCCATGGGAAAAAGCAAAGGCTTTTGACGGTTCAGCGGTAATAGGTGACTTTTTATCGATAAAAAGTTTCAATTCGCTGGAAAATCTTACATTTGAGTTAACTAATAATGGTGAGACAGTTCAAAAAGGGAACACTAGTAATATGTTGTGGAAAATAGACGAGCTTATTGCTTATGTTTCACAATATTTTACGTTAAAAATCGGGGACATTATTTTTACCGGGACACCAGCCGGAGTTGCAAAAGTGAACCCTAATGATGTTTTGGAAGGGTTTTTAGAAGAAAATAAACTATTTAGAATTCAAGTAAAGTAATGGCAATACATTATAATTTAGCGAAAGTTTATGCAATTTCTGATGATGATAAAGATTTTGTATTACAGATAATCCATCTTTTTGTGGAAGAAGTTCCGGCTGATGTGCAGCAGATAAAAGTCGGGATTAATGCCAAAGATCATCCGTATGCTTACGGTTTTGCACATAAAGTAAAACCTACACTTGATTTATTAGGTATGGAAGCTGCTCATGAGGAAATTCTTCAGATTGAGCAATGGACTAAAAATCAAGGAAAGAAAAAAGAAATTAAAGAAATCTACAAGAGCTTATCTGAAAGAATTGATTTGGCTTTAGTCGAAATTAAAAAAGATTTTAATATATAATTGAAACAGCTGGTTTTAAACTCTAAACCGCTGAAGTGAATGATTGTTTTATGTTGCCGTTGTGAAAGTGATATTGTTTGTTTTTTGACGGCATTTCTAAATTCTAAATCTAAATTCCCCAATCTTCAAATTAAATGAAAGCAACCATAGTAACTGTTGGCGATGAAATCCTGATTGGACAAATTGTTGACACAAATTCTTCGTTTATAGCAAAATCACTGGATAAAATTGGTATTGGCGTTTATGAAATGTTATCCATAACCGATGATAAACAACATATTTTAAGTACACTTTCTTCTTTGCAAAATACCGTTGATGTTGTGATTGTTACCGGAGGTTTGGGACCAACAAAAGACGATATTACCAAGAAAACGTTTTGCGATTATTTTGACGACACATTGGTTGTTGATGAAAAAGTTTTAGCCCATGTTACTCAACTTATAGAAGGGTTTTTTAAGCGTCCGATAACGCAAATAAATAAAGACCAGGCATTAGTTCCGTCGCGTTGTGAAGTGTTGTTTAATCAAGTAGGAACTGCGCCCGGAATGTGGATGGAAAAGGAAAATACTGTTTTTATTTCGTTACCTGGTGTGCCTTTCGAGATGAAACATCTGATTGAAAATGCCGTAATTCCTAAATTGATTACCAAATTTGAACGGCCCTATATTGTTCATAAAACGATTTTGACTTATGGTGTAGGTGAGAGCCTGTTAGCGGAACGAATAGAACACTGGGAAGATAATCTGCCTGAATTTATTAAACTGGCCTATTTGCCTAGTCCCGGACGTGTGCGCTTGCGGCTTTCTGCTCGTGGAGCTGATGAAAACAGTTTGCATGAAGGGATTAGGGAGCAAATTGAAAAACTGCAATTGATTATTTCCGATTGTATTGTCGGTTTTGATGATGGAGAAACCATAGAAGTGGTTTTAGGAAAACTGCTGTCAGAGAAAAAAATGACCATTGCTACAGCTGAAAGTTGTACGGGTGGAAAAATAGCTTCTGTAATCACTTCAGTGCCAGGATCTTCTTCTTATTTTAAGGGAAGTGTTGTGAGTTATGCAACTGAAGTAAAAGAAACTGTTTTAGGGGTTCCTTCTGCAGTAATTGAAAAACATTCTGTTGTAAGTGCTCCGGTTGCCGAGGCAATGGCATTGCAGGCTCAGAAGATTTTTAATGCAGATTATGCGATTGCCACAACAGGAAATGCAGGTCCGGATAAAGGAGAATCTGAAGCCGAAATTGGAACTGTTTTTATCGCTGTTGCGACTCCAAAAGGAGTTTTTAGTGAAGAATTTAACTTCGGGCAGCCTCGTGAAAAAGTCATAGATAGAGCAGTAATTAAAGGATTAGAGATTATTTATAAAGAAATTACAAAAAACTTATAATATTGTTTGCTACATCCGTTTCTTTTTTGTTATTTTGCACTCTGAATTTTGAATAACGATAAAAGATAAGCATAATGTCAAGAGTTTGTGACCTTACAGGAAAAAGAGCGATGGTTGGAAATAACGTTTCTCACGCTATGAACAAGACAAAGAGAAAATTCTCTGTGAACTTGATTAAAAAACGTTTTTATCTTCCTGAGGAAGACAGATGGATTACTCTAAGAGTAGCTGCTTCTACAATTAAAACGATTAATAAAAATGGAATTTCTGCTGTTTTGAAAAAAGCACAGACAGAAGGATTTATTAAATAATCTGTTCCTATAAATATATATTAAGATGGCAAAGAAAGGTAATAGAATCCAAGTAATTTTAGAATGTACTGAGCATAAAGCTTCTGGTGTAGCCGGAACTTCTCGTTACATTACAACGAAAAACAAAAAAAATACTCCAGACAGATTGGAAATTAAAAAATTCAATCCAGTTTTGAAAAGAGTGACTGTACACAAAGAAATTAAATAATTATAAGTCATGGCAAAGAAAACCGTAGCAACTTTACAAACAGCTTCTAAGAGATTATCAAAAGCTATCAAAATGGTGAAATCTCCTAAAACTGGTGCTTACACTTTTGTTGAGGCTATCATGTCTCCAGAAGAAGTAGATGGTTTCTTGAAAAAGAAATAATCTCAAAATAAAAAATATACTAAAGCTACTTTCTTCTGAAAGTAGCTTTTTTATTTTATATTTGTGCCTATTAATTTGGAAGTACAGCTTTTAGGCTTGTATACGAATTTCGTGTCGCATTCAATAATGGTGGCAGACTATGTACAACTTTAAGGCCCTATTAATACAGTTTAATTTCTATTGGCAGCGAGCAAAGGCTGGTTCAAATTATCTGACGAAATAATCTAACAATCAAAAAAATGAGCTTTTTTAAAAGAATATTCTCTTCGGACAAAAAGGAAACCCTGGACAAGGGACTCGAAAAATCGAGCACTTCTTTTTTATCAAAATTAACCAAAGCCGTTGCCGGGAAATCGAAAGTTGACGACGATGTATTGGATAATCTGGAAGAGATCTTGGTTTCATCCGATGTTGGTGTCAATACCACTTTAAAAATTATCGAACGAATCGAAAAACGTGTTTCTGAGGATAAATACTTGGGAACTGAAGAGTTAAATAAAATACTTCGGGAAGAAATAGCATCATTGCTTTCGGAAACCAATTCGGGAGAAGAATCTGAATTTGTGGTTCCAAAAAACAAAAAACCGTATGTGATTATGGTTGTTGGAGTAAATGGAGTAGGAAAAACAACGACTATAGGGAAATTAGCCAATCAATTTAAAAAGGCCGGTTACAGTGTTGTTTTAGGTGCTGGTGATACTTTTAGGGCTGCGGCTATCGATCAATTGCAAATTTGGGCAGATAGAGTAGGTGTTCCTATTGTAAAACAGCAAATGGGAAGTGATCCTGCTTCCGTGGCTTTTGATACATTACAAAGTGCCGTAGCTCAAAATGCAGATGTGGTTATTATTGACACTGCTGGTCGTTTGCATAATAAAGTAGGTTTAATGAACGAATTAACCAAAGTGAAGCGTGTTATGCAGAAAGTAGTTGAAGATGCTCCACATGACGTTATGTTGGTTTTGGATGGTTCAACCGGACAAAATGCATTCGAACAGGCAAAACAATTTACTGCAGCTACTGAAGTTACCTCTTTGGCGGTTACAAAGCTGGACGGAACTGCAAAAGGAGGCGTGGTTATTGGTATTTCGGATCAATTTAAAATTCCTGTAAAATATATTGGAGTTGGTGAAGGAATTGAAGACTTGCAAGTGTTTAATAAATATGAATTTGTAGATTCATTTTTTAAATAAAAAACCGAATGATTAAGTTTTATAATAGTTTAAAACCGTTACACTTATTTTTGTTTGCTACAGCTTTTTTGCTTTTGGCAAGAACGGTAAAAGGAAATTTCGGAACTGAAATGGGTTGTCTTTTAGCCTCTCTGTTCACCTACGTTTTAGCTCTGATAAAATATGTAAAAGATAAAAAGAACACTCGATGAGTGTTTTTTTTTGCAGGCTCCAACACTAACATCAAGACAATAATATCCGCTGTTAAGAGGAGTTAATTCAGTACCAGAGCATATGTCCGCTTAACAATACGACTTTTATTGTTTCCGGTGCTTCTTTTTGAAAGAAGGTTTTGAATTTTAGACAGCTCCCAAAGTATACAATTGTTCCATTGTAGGAGATTTACTTCCGCCGGCAGGTTCAAGAGTAATTCCAAAAGCTTCGGCATTACCAGTATTGCTTACGGCAAAAATTCGATTGTTTTCACCTGAAAAATTATCTAATAATCCAATGCTTGTTGGCGTTAGCGATGGTTTCAATTGAAGTGACCAAACCTGGTACACCATTCCCTGAGGAGGTTCCGGTAATCCAGAAGCATCTACATAAACGGTTTGGGTTTCTTTATTCCAATATACTTTTGCAAATGATTTTGGAGCTGCTGCTTGCCCAGCCAATGTAATGACAGTGTTTTTTGAATCGCGTATTACGTTCAGGTCTTCAATGGTTTTTTTAGTTTTACTTTCGGAAGAAACGACAATTTCCTGAAGTTTTACTTTCTCGTTCTGAAGATTTAAAATGTCATTTTTAAATTGGTTTTGGTTGAAATATTGGTAACCGATTCCAATAAATAATACAGCAGAAACAGCCCATCCCAAGTACTGAAGGCGGTTGTTTTTTGGTTTCAATTCGACAACCTTAGCATGTTTAAGCTCCAGTTTGTTTTTTATTTTGGTAAAATTTTCGGCAGATAAGAAAGGGGAGAAGCTTGTTGATATATTTACAATCGATTTTTCAATTGAAATTATCTCATCATTAATTTCCTGATGTTCAATGGCCAATCGATTTACTTCTTCGTTTTCCGATTCGCTTAATAAGCCGTAAACGTAAAGTTCTAAAATCCCTGATGCTATGTATTCTTTTGTATCCATTATACTTTTAAAAAGTTCCTTAAATCATTTATACAATTTCTGTTTTGAGTTTTTACGGTTCCTAACGGTATTTCCAACTCTTCAGAAGCTTCCTGCTGTGTATATCCTTTAAAAAACAATAAATCGATAATCTGAATGCATTTTGGCTTTAATTTTTTTACAAATTCCTGAATACCAATAGTGTCAATTCGGTTAATCATTTTATTACTGTCATCTAACAGATGTACGAAATTATCGGAAGAAAGGTTTTTTTGGCTGTTATTGAATCCTTTGGAACGCAATTTATCAATAGCAGTATTTCGGGCAATATTGAGAATCCAGGTGTAAAAACGCCCTTTGCTTTCATTGTAGGAATCAATGTTCTTCCAGATTTTTACAAATGATTCTTGGAGCACATCTTCGGCTTCTTCCTGATCTCGGATTAAGTTGCTGATAACTGCAAAAAGGCTTTTAGAATACATATCATATACATAAGTAAAAGCATGACCGTCTTTTTTAAGTAACAAAGGTAGTAATTCTTCCTGGGTCATAATGTAATGATTTGTTACACAAACTTATACAATATTTCCAAGAAACACTATTTTTATAGGATTTAACTCATTAAATAACAGGTGCTATTCGGAAGAGAATACAATGGAGATTGTTTCGGATTAAATAACATAGTTTAAGCAGAAAAAAGGTATGGTTTATTTTTGAGCATAAAAAAACCACACAATTAAGTGTGGTTTTTACAATTTGTTATTTTGAGATTAAATAGCTTCTGCAATTGCTACAAAATCATCGGCTTTTAATGCGGCTCCTCCGATCAATCCTCCGTCGACATCCGGTTTAGAGAAAATTTCTCTGGCATTATCGGGCTTTACACTTCCGCCATATAAGATGGAAACTGTATCAGCGATAGTGCTGCCGTACTGTTTTCTAACGATTTCACGTATAAATTCATGCATTTCCTGAGCTTGCTCCGGCGTTGCTGTTTCTCCGGTACCGATAGCCCAAACTGGTTCGTAAGCTAAAACGATGTTCGCCCATGCGCTTTCCGGAAGATTAAATAAACCATCTCTTAATTGATTTTCAACAATATTGAAATGACTTTTTGTACTTCTGTCTTTAAGCTCTTCTCCGAAACAGAAAATAACTGTCATGTCATGTTTTAATGCTGTTTCTACTTTATTAGCCAGCAAAGCGTCTGTTTCATGAAAATAAGCACGACGCTCAGAGTGACCGATAATTACAATGTCTACACCAATGCTTTTTAGCATATCTGCTGAAATCTCTCCGGTAAAAGCACCACCTTCAGCCTGATGCATGTTTTGTGCGGCTACGCGGATGTGGGTAAATTCAGTATGATCAACTGCCGAAGCCAAATTGACAAATGTCGGAGCGATAATTACAGTTGTTTCTAAATCAGTTGGTAATTTGTCAATTAATTCATTGATTAAATCTTCAGTTTCTTCTGAATTTTTATTCATTTTCCAATTACCGGCTACTATTTTTTGTCTCATTACTGTAAGCTTGTTAATAAAGATTTTACTTGTTCGTGATCCGTTTCAATGGCTTTGTATAAAGCAACTTTACCTTTTTTGTCTATAACGATATATCTTGGAATCCAATTTAAATCGATAGATTTTCCAAAAGCTCCTTTCATACCGTCAGGAATAAGGTAGTGATCGCCGATTAATTCGTGTTTCTCGATTCCACTTTTCCAAGTCTCCATTGTTCTGTCGCAAGAAAGGAAAACGAAATCTACATTTGTATTTTCAGATTGTAATTCCTTAAGTTTAGGCATGTTTTTTACACAATCGCCACACCAGGAAGCCCAGATTTCAATGACAACGGTTTTGCCTTTGTGTTTTTTGATAATATCCTGAAAAGTGATTTGTGACCCTTCAGCAGTAGTTAAGCTGCTGTTTAAAGCTTCAGTCGAAAATTTACTTTGAGCACTGGAACATGAAATGTTTAGTAGCACAAAAGAGAATAAGCAAAGTAGTTTTTTCATTTCTTTCTTTATTTAATTGATTTTACTTTTTTGAGGTTAATTCTGAATATGATTTGCTGATTAATTTCTGATAATCAATTGGATCGAATTTTTTATCTGTAATACCATTGTAGTATTTGTATGTATTCCCATTCCATAAATACTTAACTCCCGGGGTATCGGTTTTTGGCCCCAATAAATTCCAGAAAGGGATAACTTCCACTATTGTGTAAGGATATTCAGCACCGGCTTCTTTAAAAAAGGCAGGAATCAAATCTGCTTCTTCATTCATGAAAATGATGGAAACGTCCGGGAAATCTGTATTTTTCTGTTTTAATTCGGTTAGTTCTTTAGCGGCTTCACGGCAATGGTCGCATCCTGGAACAAAAAAGCAAAGAGTTTTTCGACCTGTATCGATTTTAGAGAAAAATTTAGTGTAACCGGATTTGTGCGGAGCAGGCTCATTTTTTGGTTGGACTTCGGCAATTTTTTGCGCTGTTTTTTCAGGTTTTCCATTTTTTACAGAATCCTTTTTTATTATTTTTTCAACAGAATCTATTAGGGCAGTTGAATTGTTGTTTTCGATTGTTAAACTATCAGCTTCAGAAGTGATTTCAGAGGATGGTAATTCTAAAGCACTCTTGGGTTGGATAGGAGCCAGCATAAATAAGGCCAGTATGGAAGCCAGAGTCATTGTTGCCAAAAACCAAAAATTTCTGTTTCCGTTTGAATCCTTTGGAAGTAAGTAAAGCAGATAAACCAATAGGGCTATAGCAACTACGTTTTTGATGATTGCCTCGATAGGAGTCATAGGCAATAAACTTCCGAAACATCCGCAATTACCCGAATTTCCTCCATCCTGAATAGTAACAATGGTAAGATGTGTCGTGAAAACAGCTAATAATAGTATTGTTGCCGGGATAATGATTTTGCGTAAAAAGTTGTTTTGAAGAATCAGGATTCCCAATGCTAATTCGATTCCGATTAAAAATCTGGAAAAAAACGGGGCTAACGTATCTGAAAAACCTAACGGATACAATTGTTTTACTTCAAAAGTAGAAATAGCAAAATAAGGAGACGGATACATTTTGGCAATAGCTGAAATGATGAATAAGAAAGAAATTATGATTCTTAAACTCCAAGGCAGAAAACTTTTTGCTTTTTCCATTTTTATTGAATATTTTTTGTTTTAGTAGTATTTGACCAGTCTTCAAAGGTCATTTCAAATTTTGTTTCTTTTGTTCCATGCAGTCCGGCTTCGGTCCAGCCTATTTTTTTATAAAATCCTTCTGCTCGTGTCCCAAATGCGGTTCCTAACCAGACTTTTTCTTTCGTTTGGCTAAAATACCAGTCCATCATCATATCGTGCAGTTTTTTGCCGATACCTTGATTTTCAAATTTCGGATCCAAAAACAAAGCCCAGATATTATTTTCTTTTAAATCGGCAATGGCAAATCCAATGATTTTGTTGTTAATTTCACAAACCCAGCCTTTGCCTCTTTCAAACATAAACTCTTCGCAATCTTTATCGGTAACTAAATCCGGATTGGATAAAGTGTTTTCTGTTACAGAATTCCGTACAATCTGTATTTGCCTTATATCGTCAATTTTGGCTTCTCTAAAAATCATGTTATTTTTTAAAATCCATTAAAATTAAGGCAAAAACAGCATAGTTGATCATGTCTTGGTAATTAGCATCAATACCTTCCGAAACTAATGTTTTTCCTTTGTTATCTTCAATTTGTTTTACCCTGAGGATTTTCTGTAAAATTAAATCCGTTAATGAACTCACACGCATATCACGCCACGCTTCACCGTAATCGTGATTTTTATTTTCCATTAAATCTTTGGTGAGTTTGATTTTTTCGTCATACAATTGTACGGCTTCAGTGACATCGAGGTCAGGTTGGTCAGCAACACCTTTTTCCAACTGAATCAGTGCCATAACGGAATAGTTAATAATCCCAATAAATTCTGAAGTTTCGTCTTCATTTACTTTTCTGACTTCATTTTCCTGTAAACTGCGAATGCGTTGGGCTTTGATAAATATCTGATCTGTAAGTGATGGCAACCTTAAAATACGCCAGGCACTTCCGTAATCTTTCATTTTGTTGCTGTATAAGTTCCGGCAGATAGAAATTATAGCATCATATTGTTGTGCCGTATTACTCATTATTAATTTATATTTGTATCAAATTTGTTCAAAAATAGCCTTTTTTGTTTACAATTTATTTAAAAAAAAGATAAAAATGACCATCAACTGCAAAGGACAACTTATCGATTTATCTACTCCAAAAGTAATGGGGATCCTGAATGTAACTCCCGATTCTTTTTATGATGGAGGAAAATATATTTCAGATAAAGGTATTTTGACACAAGCAGAGAAAATGCTGAATGAAGGTGCTTTTTTTATTGATATCGGAGGACAATCCAGTAAACCAAGTGCAGCAGTTGTTTCGGTTGAAGAAGAATTGAATCGAATTGTTCCCGTGATTGATTTAATCTTGAAAAATTTCCCTCAAGCATTGCTTTCTATCGACACATTTAACAGCAAAGTGGCAGAAGTTTGCATTGAACACGGATCCGCAATGATTAATGATATTTCTGCCGGAAGTTTAGATGCAAAAATGTTTGAAACCATTGTTAAAATGCAAGTGCCATACATTATGATGCATATGAGAGGAACTCCTCAAACCATGCAGCAGCTTACAGATTATAATGATTTGGTCAAAGAAATAGTATTTTATTTTTCAGAAAAAGTATTTCAAGCGAGACAATTGGGGATTAACGATCTAATTATTGATCCGGGCTTTGGATTTGCAAAAACAGTAACCCAAAATTTTGAACTTTTGCATAAACTAGAATTATTTCAGTTTTTGGAATTGCCTGTTTTAGCCGGAATTTCCCGCAAATCAATGATTTACAAAACGCTTGAGACAACGGCTGAAAATGCCTTAAACGGCACTTCGGTTTTAAATACGATTGCACTCACAAAAGGAGCTAATATTCTTCGGGTTCACGACGTGAAAGAAGCCGTAGAGTGTGTGACATTGTTTGGGGCGACTCGTTTTTAATTTCCTGAACTAGTGCTTATAAAACTTTCTATTTGAGGAATGGTATCCGGAGCGACAGGCCTTCCGTTTTTAATGGCTACTCCAGTTACTTTGGCAGATAAAATGAGTTTGTCATCAGCAAGTTTGATAATGTTTTGATGAAAAACGACTTTTAAATTGCCTTCTTTTTCAGCATGGACTTCAATTTTGAATTTATCGCGGCTGACCAAGGAGTTTTTAAAATTCATTTCAATGTTTTTCACTAACAGCATAATATTGTTTTGGGAAAATTCCACAAAATCAATACCATGATAGTGTAAAAACTCATGGCGGGCATGTTCGAGGTAATTTTGGTAAACCGAATTGTTAACAATTCCCTGTACATCCAGTTCGTAGTCTCTTACGACTAATTCAATTGAAAATTTCTGCATTTTTGTATAGTTTAGATTTCTTCTTTGTGATTTACAAATTGCGAATCGTAAAGCTTTCTGTAATAACCGTTTTCTTTTTGTAATAGCTGGTTGTGGGTACCTTCTTCAACAACCAATCCTTTGTCTAAAACAATAATTTTATCGGCATTAATTACAGTTGCCAATCGATGAGCAATAACGATAGATGTTCTGTTTTTTGTTATGGTATCCGTTGCTTTTTGAATTAATTCTTCTAAATGTGCATCGATAGAAGATGTGGCTTCATCCAAAATCAAAATACTTGGACGACTTACATAAGCACGTAAAAAAGCAATCAGTTGGCGTTGGCCGGAAGACAACATGTTTCCTCGTTCTTTTACATTATAATCATAGCCTTCGGGTAAACTCATAATAAAATCATGGGCTCCAATTTCTTTGGCAGCAACAATAACTTCTTCTTTGGAAATATGTGGATTATTAAGCGTGATATTATTATAAATTGTGTCAGCAAAAAGGAAAACGTCCTGTAAAACAACAGCAATTTGTGTACGTAAACTTTCCAAAGTATAACTTCTGATATCAGTGCCATCGATAGAAATAGTACCTGATTTTATTTCGTAAAAACGGTTGAGTAAATTAATAATTGTTGATTTTCCTGCTCCCGTTGCACCAACAATAGCGACCATTTCTCCTTCATTTGCAGAGAGATTGATCCCTTTTAAGACATCTTCATCCGGGTTGTAGCCAAAAACAACGTTATCAAAAGTAATTTTTCCTTTAAAATTAGGCGCTTTTTGAGTTCCCTTATCCTGAATGTGACTTTGCGTATCTAAAACTTCAAAAACACGATTGGCAGCAATCATTCCCATTTGCATCTCGTTGAACTTATCTGCTATTTGACGCAGTGGCGTAAAGAAAATGGCGATATACATATTAAAAGCCAATAAATCTCCAAATTCTGTTCCGGTATCTTTAGCTAATAATAGTTTGGCGCCGAAATAGACAATAAAACTTAATGTTAATGATGAAATGATATCAGCAATCGGGAAAAAAATAGAGTTGTACCAAACATTTTTTACCCAGGCTTTTCGGTGTTTGTCATTAATCTCTTTAAATTTTGCAAGTTCAATATCTTCCCTTATAAATAACTGTACGATTTTCATTCCGGTTACTCTTTCCTGAACAAAAGTATTCATGTTGGCAATTTGATTTCGGACTTCTTCAAATGCGACTTGCATTTTTTTCTGAAAAACGCGCGTAACATAAATTAAGATAGGCATGGAAACCATAACGGTAAACGATAATTTCCAATTGATGAAAAACATGAAAATCAGAATTACCAGCATTTTAAGAATGTCACTGATAATCATAAATAATCCCTGGCTGAATATCCTGGCAATCGATTCAATATCAGAAACAGAACGGGTTACTAATTTGCCCACAGGCTCATGATCAAAATAACTCATTTTGAAATTTGTCATGTGTTTGAAAAGCTTAATCCGAATGTCTTTAATGATATCCTGTCCGAGCCAGTTTGTCCAATAGGTAAAATAAAATTGAGCTAAGACTTCAAGAATCAAAGTGATACCCATTAAACAAACCATTAAGATGAATCCGCTATAATTCTTTTTAATTACATAACCATCTATGATTTCTTTAAGCAAATACGGGCGCAAAGCTGCAAATAAAGACAGTAAAACAGCCCAAACAATTACGCTGTAATATCTCCTTTTATAAGGCTTGGTGTATTCTAAAATTCTTTTAAAAAGTTTAGTATCAAATGCTTTCATGCTTGTTCAGGTACGGATAAGAAATTTGTGTGAGATATAAGCCGTGAGCCGGCACTGAAAACCCGGCATTTTCTCTACTTCGGTCTTCAATAATTTGGATAAAATCCTGAATTGTTATTTTGTGTAAACCTATATTTATCAAAGTTCCTACGATGGCTCGAACCATATTCCTTAAAAAACGGTCAGCTGAAATGGTAAAAACAAGTTCCTCCTTTTTTGCAGTCCAAAATGCTTCAGTAACTTTGCAGTTGTAGGTGTTTACATCTGTGTTTGATTTGGAGAAGCACTTAAAATCGGTATAATCCAACAGTAATTTTGCGGCTTCATTCATGGCTTCCATGTCTAGATTTTGACCAAATTGCCATGCCAGTTCTTTATTAAACACGTTTTTATAGGTTGAAATATGATAATGATATGTTCTTGATGAGGCATCAAAACGCGCATGAGCTTCATCGTGAACCAGCATAATATCATAAATCACAATGTCTTTTGGTAAAAACGAATTGGCTTTGTGAATAAATAGCGGAGTGTCAATTTTTTTTTCAGAATCAAAATGACCAAACATTTGTTTTGCATGTACACCGGCATCGGTTCTGCCAGCTCCCATAATATCAATTTCTTCTTGCAAAAGTGTCGAGAAAACCTTGTTTAAAGTTTCCTGAACCGAAGAAGCGTTAGGCTGGTATTGCCAACCATGATAATTTGTTCCGTTGTATGCAAATTCGATAAAATATCTCAAAGCTAAATTTGATTTTTTTACAAAGATAAAATAAAACTATTGGCTATTCTATATAAAAAAACAGAGAACTTTAAGTCCTCTGTTTTTCTTGTTCTAAGGGGGTAAATTATCCTCTTCTGTGTCCGTTTCCGTGTCCGTTTCCGTGTCCGTTTCCATGACCACCGTGATGATTTCCATGATTGTGATCGTTATCGTGTTCTCTGTGTCTTGGAGCAGCTACTGCATAATTACTTCTTCTGTGATGTCCAGGACCATAGTACTCCTGACGGTAGTTTCTGTAATTGTTACGGAAATATTTCACTTTATGGTGCTTGTGATAAGCATAAGGAGAATGTCCGTGGTAATCAATAGCTACTTTATATCCATGATCTAAATCGTAATCATGGCAGTAATTAGGCAAATAAGCAGAACGAACCCAACCTCTTGGACCTAAATAGATGAATACCGCCGTATTTACATCGTAATAAGCTTCAATTTCCGGAAGATAAAAATATTCAACATCGTCTTCATAGTGCCCACACCATTCAGGACGTGAACCAATGTTTACATTTACGGATACTTGTGCGTTTGATTGTAATGTAAAAAACAATATGAATGCTCCAATAATTAATTTTAAATTTTTCATAATCTTAGGTTTTAGTTATGGGTTTTATTATAACGATTTTATTTGTTTAATAGTATCCAATAACTGTGCCAAAAATGAATAATCTGAATTATTAAAGGGTAAAATTCAGTAAATACTGATATACTTTTTCGGTAGGCAATCCTACAACATTAGTATAAGAACCTTCTATTTTTGAAATGCCAACCAAGCCAATCCACTCCTGAATTCCATAGCTTCCGGCTTTGTCGAAAGGTTTGTAATTGTCAAGATAGTAAGCGATAGCTTCATCTGATAAATGATTAAAAGTTACTTTGGTAATTTCATTAACAATTTCAATTTTGTCTTTGGTTTTAAAGCAAACGGATGTAATCACTTCATGTGTTTTATCCGATAAATCCTGAAGCATTTCAAAGGCTTCCTGATGCCCTTTTGGCTTGCCTAAGGCTTTTTCGTTGAGCCATACCAAAGTATCACTTGTTACCAGTAATTCGTTTTCAAGCAATTCGCCTTCAAACGCATTGGCTTTTAAAACAGCCAGATAATCGGTGATTTCTAATGATTGCAATGTTTCCGGGAAAATTTCTTCTATTTCTTTCAGTCGGATTTCAAAATTCAAATCCAAATCTTTAAAAAACTGTTGCCTCCTTGGAGACCCGGAAGCTAAAATGATCTTTATGTTTTCGAATTTCTTATGCAGCATAATATTTCATATTTAATCCAATTACAGCTATGGAGATAATTCCGAAAAAAACAACCAATTTCAAGACGTTGCTTAAATGATGGAAGTCGATTTTCGATTTAGCCGACCAAATTTTAATGGTAAAATAGAGTAGTGGACCAATAATAAATCCTAAGAGATAAATCGTGGCATAGGTTAAATGAAAGATATAATTGTATATATAATATAAAATACAAATAACAGGAATAAAACTCAATCCAAATACCAATTTCGTTGTTCTCGAGATGCCAAAAACAATAGGTAATGTCTGCATTCCTTGATTGTAATCGCCTTTTACGTCTTCTAGATCTTTTACGATTTCACGGATAAAATTGAGGATGAATGCAATGATAGCAAAATCAGATAAAACCGAAATAACGGTTTGCATTTGAGGTTTGTTTACTTCGTCAATCGCTGGCAAAATCATAAAAATGGCAATGATTAGAATACTAAAAGAAAGCATTACAGATACAATTATGTTGCCTATAACCATCATTTGTTTTAAACTTGTGGCGTAAACATATAATAGAGCCGCTGGAAGTATAAAAAAGAGTAAAAAATTGGGTCTTAAAACGAGATTCGATAAATAGAATCCAATGCAAACTCCCACTAAAGTGAAACCTACATAAATGTTGTAAGCTCTTCCTTCGGAAACTGATTTGCCCACAATAACATCATTTGGTTTATTAATGTTGTCTGTGTTTTGATCAAAAATATCATTGATAATATAACCGCCAGCCGCAATACAAACTGTGGATACAACTAATAAAATATATTGCCAAATAGTCAATGCTAAACCAATATCTTGGAGTTTTAAAAAGCCATAAAGTATAATCAATTGCATTAAAGCAATCATCAGTAAATTTTTGTAACGTATCAGATTGAGGTATTTCATTTTCTATTTAATCGTTTAATCTTTGAATTGTTTTTTTGGAAAAAAGTAATTAGTCAAAATTTCCATTATAGTACAAGTGCCATTTTTCCTGTACTTTCATTACTTGTTCAATAACATCACGTACAGCGCCTTTCCCTCCGTTTTTATGTGAAATATAATTGGAAATAGCTTTAATTTCAGGACTGGCGTCTTGTGGGCAAGTTGGCAAACCGACTAATTGCATTACGTGGTAATCCGGAATGTCATCTCCCATATACAAAACTTCTCCAGGCTTGATATTGTATAATTCGATGTATTCTTTGAATGTTTCTACTTTATTTGGAGTGGCTAAATGGATGTCTGTAATGCCTAGATTTCTTAATCGAATACGGACACCTTCGTTGCTTCCGCCGGAAATTATACAGACGTGATAACCGCTTTCTACTGCAGCTTTCATTGCAAATCCATCACGAATATTCATTTCGCGAAGCATTTCACCTGTTTGGGAAACGTGAACGGTTCCATCTGTTAAAACACCATCAACATCAAAAATAAAAGTAGTGATGCCGTTCATGATTTCTTTATAGCTTTTTGCCATTATCGATAATTGATTTGGTTAATATTTTATAAATTTCTTTTTGAGTTGAATCAGATAGAAACGATAAATGTGTATTTATGGTTTGAGTATCGTTTCGGACTGCAGGGCCTGTTTGAGCTTCTTTTGGTGAAAGCGAATTGATTTTAGCGGCTGTTTCCCGGATTAATGGATACAAAATTTCGAATGGTATATTGTTTTCGATGCAAATTGTATCGCCAATCTGGTACAGATGATTGACAAAATTATTGACAAAAACGGCCGCCACATGCAATGCTTTTCTTTGTTCAGAATGAATATTGAAAACTTTATCCGAAATTGATTTAGCTACCTTTTCCAGAAGCTTATAATCCGATTCATCTTCAGTTTCCAGACAAAAAGGAATTCCTTTAAAGTCAACTTCTTTTGATTTTGAAAATGTTTGCAGCGGATAAAAAACACCCCTTCGGTTTTCAGAATTTAAATCGGTCATGGCAACAGTTCCCGAAGTATGAACCACAAGTTTGTTACTAAAAGGCAGATTTTGGGAAACTTCGGTGACAGCATTATCCGAAACGGAGACGATATACAAATCAGCAACTGCAATTTCGGAGTAAGAGCTGATGATTTTAGCCGTGTCAATATGCTGGGAAACCGTTTCCGGATTTCGGGCAAAAACCTGAATAACATCTACAGAATCGCTTTTGGCGAAAGCCGAAATTAAATGGTTGGCCACATTTCCTGAGCCTATTAGTACAACTGAAATCATTTGGCTAAAATAGTAAATTTTCCAGTAGCTGAAATGTATTATGCATTATGAATTAGGAATTGAAAAGAATGATTTTAAGGTAACTTGCTGTATATGATTTGTTTATGTTGTTTTGGCAAAAATAAAGAAGATTGTATTTAGGGTTCAAAGAACTAATAAAGCGTTAGGTAGTACCGATAAAGGTTTCCCGAAAACGGAGGTGAAAAAGAGCAAGCTGAAAATCAGGGAAAAGAGAATTAATTACTCAGTTTACAATAAATTAATTTTTTTATTCAAGTAAAATTATATATTTGCCACAACCAATTACTATAAAAATAATAAGATGAAAAAATTATTCACAGCGGCGCTTTTATTGTTAAGCGTATTGTCTTTCGGACAAATTAAAGTATTAGAAACTACACCTTTAGAGAGATTAGGTAGAGTAGGCATAAATGATGTTTATGTGCAAAAAGAAGGATCACAGTATACTTTTTTCTATAAAAACGTTGAAAACGTAGAAGATACTTCAATAAGAAACTTTACTTTCAAGAATGTAGAAAACGATTACGAAAACTTTTTCAAAATCATCATGAACGGATTTAATGCGTCGCCGATGTATGATATTAAATTAGAATTGCCTAACGATTATGTTTGGTTGCATTATTCAAAAACCGGAACTAAATCAGGTGTTCAGTTTATGACAACAAATAAAGTTACTGCATCTACAGGAATTTCAGGATTCTTAACTATGGAAGATGTTAAAAAATTATTTGAAAGAAGCTAATTTCTGTTTAGATAGAATAAAAAAAGCGAAACTCAAAAGGGTTTCGCTTTTTTTATTGCTTTATGTGAGGATTATTTCTGCTGATTGTAATCGTAATTTACCATCCAGTGAATACCGAATTTATCGGTAAACATTCCGAAAAACGCTCCCCAAAAAGTTTTATCCAATGGCATTTTGACTGTTCCTCCCGCTGAAAGTGCATTGAAAAGTTTTGTAGCTTCTTCTTCAGATTCAGTGTTTATAGAAAGAGAAATATTATTCCCCATTACAGTGGCTTGACCAAAAGATTCCGAGCTGTCGCTTCCCATTAATGTTGTTTCCTTGCTTATTGGCAGTGAAACGTGCATGATTTTTTCCCCATCTTCCGGTGGGCAATGTCCTACTTCTGTTTGAGGCATGTCTTTGAATTTTCCGATATATGGAAATTCGCCGCCAAAAACAGATTTGTAAAAAAGAAACGCTTCTTCGCAGTTTCCGTTAAAAGTCAGATAAGCATTAACTGTAGCCATAATATAGTTTGTTTTCCCAAATTTATAAAATTTTCCGTTTAGAATGGATTTCCTTAATTAATTCTTAAAACCGGGGATGAATTTATAAAGTAAACATTTTTAAATTACTTTTGTACGACCAAAAAAACGAAATTCCCACACCATGGATAAAAAAATATTCTCATTCCTGTTTTCGACACGTTTAATGGCTTTTCTGTTTATTGCTTTTGCCGGTGCAATGGCAGCAGGAACATTTATTGAAGACTCTTACAATACAGATACTGCTCGTATTATTGTTTATAATTCCTGGTGGTTTGAAGCTATTATGGTATTTTTCATGATTAATTTCTTGGGAAACATCAAGAGATACCAGCTTTATAAAAAAGAAAAATGGGCGACTTTAACGTTGCATTTGGCTTTTATCCTAATATTATTGGGTGCTTTTGTGACCCGTTACATCAGTTATGAAGGAATGATGCCCATCCGCGAAGGCGCTACTGAAAATCAGGTTTTTTCAGATAAAACATTCTTAACAGTTTTGATCGATGGCCAATATAAAGGAGAATTAAAGCGTAAAACGATTGAAAAAGCAGTATTGTTTTCTCCAGCGGTTAATAATAATTTTAGTATTTCGGATAATTTTGACGAAATCCCGTTTGAAGTAACCTATGAGGATTTTATCATGGGTGCTACAGAAACTATCAAAAAAGATGATAAAGGGGTTTTGTACCTTAAATTGGTGGAAGCTGGTGGCGGAACTCGTCATGAGCACTATTTAAAAGAAGGAGAAATACAAAGCATTCATAATGTTCTTTTTGCTCTGAATAAATTTACGGCAGGAGCAATTAATATTGCCGTAAAAAATGATGTTTACACGATTCAGACGCCATTTGACGGGAACTTTATGCGAATGGCTGACAAACTGCAGGGCAAAGTAAACAAGGATAAAACAGAACCTTTAATGATGCGTTCATTGTATAATTTAGGCGGAACCCAGTTTGTTTTTCCTGAATTAGCGATGAAAGGAAGTAAGTCATTTGTATCGAATAATGATTATAAAGACAAAAAAACGGATGATGCACTTGTTTTGAAAATTTCCAATCAAGGGAAAGAAAAAACGCTCACTTTAATTGGTTCCAAAGGAAAAATGGGAGAACCTTATGTGTTTAAGCAAGGCGATTTGGAATATACTGTTTTTTACGGAAGCAAGGTATATGAACTGCCTTTCAAAATTAAATTGAATAAATTTATTGCTTCAAAATACCCGGGTACGGAAAAAAGCTATTCTGCTTTTGAAAGTCAGGTAACTGTTGAAGACACCAAACCTTTTGATGCCAGGATATTTATGAATAACGTATTGGATTACCAAGGATATCGATTTTTTCAGGCCGGATTCGATGAAGATGAAAAAGGAACTAAACTGTCTGTCAATCATGATTTCTGGGGAACTTGGATCACTTATATTGGATATTTCTTATTGTATTTTGGTATGCTCGCTATTTTGTTTACCAAACATTCCCGTTTTGCTGATTTGAAGAAAAAACTAGATAAGGTAAGAGTTAAAAAATCAAAAATAATTACTGCTTTATTGTTTTTCTTCTCTATTGCCGGCTTTTCACAAAGTCACAAGCAAGACCATATGCGAAATAAGCCAACCGAAAAACAAGTCGATTCATTGCTAACAAAATACTTGGTAAGCGAAGACCATGCAGCCCAATTTGGACGTTTGGTTATTCAGGATGAAGGAGGTCGTATGAAGCCTGTAAACACTTTTGCATCCGAATTATTACGAAAAGTGAGCAAAAGCGATACCTATAAGAATATGAATCCGGATCAGGCTTTTATTTCGATGACACAATTTCCGCAGGTTTGGTATGAAGTGCCACTAATTTACCTAAAATCAGGCAATGACAGCATCCGTAAATTAATCGGTATTGCTTCTGATATAAAACGTGCATCCCTAATTGACTTTTTTGACGAAAGAGGGAATTATAAATTATCAAAACAATTGGATGAAGCCTATAAAGAAGCGGTGCCAAACCAGTTTCAAAAAGATTTCATTGAAGCCGATAAAAGAGTAAACCTATTATATTCGGCGTTGAGCGGGCAAATATTGAAAGTTTTTCCAAAGCCTTATGATAAAAACAACAAATGGGTTTCCTATCTTGAAGTAAATCATCCTACGAATAGTGCTTTGGATACGATTAAAAACATTTTGCCTTTTTATCTAAATTCGCTTGATAAAGCAGCCGTTACCAAAGATTACAAACTGGCTAACAGCTTACTTATTGGTTTGGATAAATACCAGAGAAAGTATGGCTACAAGGTAATGCCATCCAAGGAGAAAATAGATTCCGAGATTTTATACAACAAATACGACGTTTTCAAAAAGCTCTTTTCATGGTATATGTATGCTGGGGTTTTGATGTTTGTATTTGTAATCGTTAATATTTTCAGCAAAAAGAAATGGGTTATTTATACGGTAAAAACTTTTCATGTAATTATTGGATTGCTATTTATCTTACATTCTTTAGGCTTGATTGCCAGATGGTATATTTCCGGTCACGCTCCTTGGAGTAATGCTTATGAATCAATGATTTACGTAGGTTGGTCTATCATGCTTTTTGGATTGGTTTTTGGAAGAAAATCACAGCTAACAGTAGCCTCAACAGCTTTTGTAGCCTCCATGATTTTAATGATTGCCCACTGGAATTGGTTGGATCCGGCTATTGCTAATTTACAGCCTGTGCTTGATTCTTATTGGCTTATGATTCACGTTGCTGTTATTGTAGCCAGTTACGGTCCTTTTGCCTTAGCAGCGATTTTAGGATTAGTAGCAATGTTCCTGATGCTTTTTACCACAAAAGCCAATAAAAAAATAATGGATTTAAACATCAAGGAAATTACTTACATTAATGAAATGGCCCTAACGGTTGGTTTAGTCATGTTAACCATAGGGAATTTTCTAGGTGGTCAATGGGCAAATGAAAGCTGGGGTAGGTATTGGGGCTGGGACCCTAAGGAAACCTGGGCATTCATTAGTATTATGGTCTATGCTTTCGTAATTCATATGCGATTTGTACCTGCTTTAAGAGGGAAGTTTACTTACAACTTTATGAGTGTATTAGCATTTGCATCGATCTTAATGACCTATTTTGGAGTCAATTTTCACCTGAGCGGGCTACACTCTTATGCTACAGGGGAAAAGCAAAATGTTAAAATATACATTATAGTACTAATTATTTTTGTTATATTTTCAATAATTGTTTACATTCGGCGCAGACAAATCGATAAAACTTAATGATTATGAGAAAAATTTTACTTATTATGTTAATGGGGGTTGCTACATTCAGCTGTAAAAACCAAGAGGATAACATTAAAAACCGAACTTCACATATGGCCGACATACAGGAAAATATGGAAGGGGAGACAATTTATCAATTTAAGGTCACAGACATTGAAGGAAAAGAATTTGATTTTGCTTCTTTGAAAGGGAAAAAAGTAATGATTGTCAATACAGCTTCAAAATGTGGATTAACACCACAGTATGAGCAATTGCAAGCATTATATGATGAGTTTAAAGCTGATAATTTTGTTGTTGTTGGTTTTCCTTCAAACAGTTTTGAAGATCAAGAGCCTGGAACTAATGCAGAAATTTCTACTTTCTGTAAAAAAAATTACGGAGTGTCATTTCCAATGATGGGAAAAGTTTCTGTTAAAGGAGCCGATATGGATCCTTTGTACCAGTTCTTAACTCAAAAATCTAAAAATGGTCTTGAGGATAATACTGTAAAATGGAATTTTCAAAAATACTTGATTAATGAAAATGGTCACCTTGACAAAATTATTGCTCCTCAGGTTGTTCCTATTGACGAAACAATCATGGATTGGATCAAATAAGAAGTTAAAAAAGCACATTAAAAGGGACAACATCGTTGTCCCTTTTTTTTATTAAAGAATTATTAAAAAGAAGTGATCATTATGAGTTGTTTTATTTGTTTTGATTAATTTTATAAAAATAAAAATCATGAAACCACAATCAATACATCAATTTATAGTTGAAGATATTTCAGGAGGAAAATTTGATTTCTCCGAATTAAAAGGGAAAAAACTAATGGTGGTAAATACAGCATCCGAATGCGGATTGACGCCACAATACGAGCAATTGGAAGAGCTGTATAATGAATTTAAAGACGATAATTTTATCATTGTAGGTTTCCCAGCCAATAATTTTGGAGCGCAGGAACCTGGAGAGAATAAGGAGATTGCTGCCTTCTGTACCAGGAATTATGGGGTAACTTTTCCTATGATGGGTAAAATTTCAGTTAAAGGCGACGATATTCATTCCTTGTATCGGTTTTTAACGCAAAAATCAAACAATGGATTTGCAGACAGTGAAGTAGAATGGAATTTTCAGAAATATTTATTGGATGAAGATGGCCGTCTGGCAAAAATAATACCTCCGGCCACTTTACCGATTGACGAATCCGTAATTCAATGGATTAAATCATAAACAAGATACATGCACTCTATTATTATTGATACAGTGCATTTATTTTTTGCCATAAAACATCGTCAAAATCTGAAAGAGCAAGATTGGAAGCATCTGCAGCATCACCCATCCTAATGACAACCATTTTTTTGCTTGGAATGACATAGATTTTTTGATCATTTTTCCCCAATGCCATAAACATATCATTTGGACCTGCAGGTATAATACTTCCGTTAAACTGAAACTGACTTTGTGGTAAATGGTAACTCGATTTCCCGTTCAGCCACCATAAATAGCCATACGACTGATTGATAGCTTGAGAAGTGTTAGTCGCTTCGGTAAAGTAATTCTCATTTAAAATCTGACTGTTCTGCCATTTTCCTTTGTTGAGCATCAGTAAGCCAAAACGAGCCATACTTCGGGTATCGCTCCAATAAACACTTAAATCTCCATTAGGAATCCAAAGCCCATTCATCCCAATTTTATCTCTTAATTTAGTATTAAAATAAGCCGAAAAGCTTTGCCCTGTAGCAGCCGCAATAACATCCTGTAATTTTACATAGACATTATGATAAGCCCATCGGGTTCCTGCATCGGCTGTATATTGAAGGTTTGCCGGTGAAACATCATCCCCTAAAGCATCATTAAGACCTGAATTCATAGAAAGCAAATTTTTGCAGGTAATCAGATTTTCTTTTGCTAGAGGCGCACTGGTCCATCCCGTGTTTAAATAATCTGAAACTTTATTGTCAATGTTTAAAAAACCTTCTTGCTGGGCAATTCCAGTTGTTGTTGCAGTTAAGGTTTTCCCGGCACTTGCCCAATACCAATTGGAAGTTGATGTATGACCATTGAAATAATTTTCCATTACAATTCGGCCATTCACTAATAACAGGAATGATTTGGTATGTTTTAATTCTAAATAATCCAAAAGGGGTTGTTGTGCCGAAGGATTCCATTGCAAAGATTCTATGCTTTTAGTTTCCCATGTTGTGCTTCCTATTGAAGGAAAGTACATTGTTTCGGTCGGAGTTTCGGTTGAAGAAGATTCGCTCGAACTGCAGTTCACAAACAGGGTCAGGCTCAGAGCAGCTAATAAAATAGGTTTCATAGGAAAAGATTATATTCTAAATTTAGACAACATTATTTCAAAAAGGTTTAACGGATTATCCTTATTTTTACAAAATGAAAAAAAGCATACTACTAGTCCTGTTCACGATGGTGTTTGTGAGTTGTTCCCAAAAAGCAGATCTTTCACAGATAGGTTTTATTAATGGTTATTGGCAAATCAGTAAAGTGACTGATCTTGATGGAAATAAAAAAGAATATCCTATTAACGAAGTGTATGATTTTTTTGAAATTAAGAATAATAGCGGATTTCATAAAAAAGTAACGTGGCAACCTGACGGCACTTTTCTCGTTAATGATTTGCAGGAAAATGTAAAAATTACTATTGTAAATGAAGAAGTAATGCTTGATTTTTCTTCAAAATACGGGAAGCACAGCGAAAACCTGGAATCTGTTTCAAAAGATGAAATGGTGTTGGTTTCTAAAGATCAGATCAGGTTTATTTATAAAAAAGTGGATGTAAAATCTGAATAATGGCGAAGCGTATAAATAACGAAAGTGCTATTGGCGATATTCTTAACGAAATTATCAAAGCAAATAGGCTGGAAAAGGGATTAAACCAGATTTCAGTCGCTGATGCATGGAAAAATTTAATGGGAAATGGAGTTAACAATTACACCAGAGATGTACTTCTGAAAGGAAGTACACTTTATGTTGAATTAACTTCAGCGGTTTTACGTGAAGAATTGAGCTATGGAAAAGATAAAATTATCAAAATGATTAACGAAGAACTTGGAAAAGAAATCGTCAAAGAAGTTGTCTTGAGGTAGTCTAACCGTATTTTTCCATTAGCGACTGAACTACTTTATCAGTTGCTTCATTGCGTAATTTTCTTTCCAATTTTTTAGGAGGAACAACGCGTTCTGCACAATCAGCCATAGCACATGATTCGCAAGTCACACCAACTCTTCGTTTCTTTATTTCAGGATTATTCAGGAATTGTATTTTTCCCTGCGAATGAGGAGAAATCATGATGCCTAAAGCAATGCTTCTGTAATAACCGCTTCTGAAAGGATCTTTTGTCGCTGATGAAATTACAAAATATTCATTATCCGTATGATTGTAACTGGAGATTTGGGATTCAAATAAATGGTTTTCTTTTGATGCCGGGATTTCCTTTAAGGTTTTTATCGAAATCCATCTTCTGCAATAATGCTCGTTGTTTTCATTTCCGTGAGGTTCAAGCAAGTTGGTGATATGCAATTCTTTTGTCAGTTGGAAATCATTTCGTTCCGGTTTGTAATTAAATCTCAAAAAGAAAATGTTTTTCAAATTGAAATCTTTCGGTAAAATGTTGGTGAGGCGTTGGTAAAAAGTTTCTGGTGAATCAGTGAATTTAGCAATTAGCGCTTTAAAACTTTGGGTTTCGAAGGATTTCTTCTCAAAAATGGATTTCAGTTCTTTTACTAACTCTTTTCGTGGAATCAACAATGCTCCGGCAAAATAAGAAGCAAAAAAGTTATTTAAAACCTGATCAAAGCTCTCAAACTTAATCCATGAAAAGGTGTATAACCTGTCCGTGATTTCCAGATAATTATAAGCGATTTCTTTGGCATAAATAAACATTCGTTGAGAAGTGTCAGCATCTTTGGAAATTAACAACGTTTTCGATTTCTGTACAAAAACAGATCGAAGATAAATAAGTTCTTTATGAGTCGTCAGCTCTTCGTTATTGATGGTGTAGCCATATTCTTCAATCAGAATTTCCTCTAAATCTTCCACCTTCAGTTTTTTAGATAAATCTATTGAATAGGCTTTTGCGAATTTCTCTACCTGAAGTTCCAAGTCTTCAAAATAGTTATTATGCGCTTCCTGATAGGATCGTAAAGCAGCTAAGAAAAAGCTTTCTCTGGTTAAATTATAATGTTTGGCAATTTCAAATAGCGTACTGATGAATGCATTTACTTTAAGCGGTGCTTCGGCGATAATGTCAATCAGGTTGCTTTCTTTTATTCCGAAAATTTCCAGTGGAATCTCTTTCAAAATTCTTGATTGAAGAATTTCTCCTATGGGAGCGAGGTTTTTATCTAATTTAAGCGAAACCATCTGATCATAAGTTGCATCGAGTGCTTCGGCAAGTAGGATGATTTTGTCTCGTTTTGGATATTTTTTTCCTTTTTCGATTTCATTCAGATACGATTTGGAAAGACCGGTTATTTTGGCTAATCCAAACAAAGAAAGATTTTTTTCGGCTCTGATTTGTTTCAATTTTAAACCAAAAATCAATCTGATGTATTCTTCTTCTATCATTTTGAGGGTATTTCTTTTGTTTGATGAAATTGATTATTCTTCTGAATCCATTTTAAACAGTGGGTTTTTCAATGACACAAATATAATATAAAAATTTAAAACTGTTCGTTATAAAAATATTTTAAATATTTAGCGAACGTTCGCTTGTTTTGTGTTTTTATTTTTTATAATATTGTCTCATCAAAAACAAATCGTATGGAAACAATAGAAAAAAAGGCTGTTCAGTTTCAGAATAAAGTTGATATTGGAAAAATAGTAACTCCGGAAGCTTTGGAATTTCTTCAGGAATTACATTCAAATTTCAACCATAAAAGAAACGAGCTGCTAAAAAAAAGAAGCGAATTGCAGGCGGAATTCGATAAAGGAGTATTGCCTGGATTTCCAAAAGAAACAGCTGAAATTCGAAATTCAAATTGGACTGCAGCACCAATTCCTGAAGCTCTTGTAGACAGGAGAGTGGAGATTACGGGTCCTGTAGACAGGAAAATGGTCATTAATGCGTTGAATTCGGGAGCAAAAACGTTTATGGCAGATTTTGAAGACAGCTGTTCGCCAACATGGAATAACTTAATTGAAGGCCAGCAGAATTTAAAAGATGCAGTAAATGGGACTATTTCTTTGGAACAAAACGGGAAAAAATACCAATTGAATGAGACTGTCGCGACACTTCTGGTAAGACCAAGAGGATTGCATCTGGAAGAGAGAAACTTGATGGTTGGAAACGAAAATTTTTCTGCTTCGTTAGTTGACTTCGGATTGTTTTTCTATCACAATATCACAGCGCTTCTCAATCAGAATAAAAGTACTTATTTCTATTTGCCTAAATTGGAACATTACCTTGAAGCCAGATGGTGGAATGATGTTTTTGAATTTTCTCAGGATTATTTTAAAATTCCGCAAGGAACAATTAAAGCGACTGTTTTGATTGAAACAATTACTGCGAGTTTTCAATTAGATGAAATCATTTTCGAACTTAAAAATCACATTGCAGGCTTAAACTGTGGTCGCTGGGATTATATATTTTCATACATCAAAAAATTAAAAAATCATTCCGGTTTTATGGTTCCTGATAGAGATCAGGTTACAATGACCAGCCCGTTTATGAGCGCTTACTCGCTAAGGGTTATCCAAGTTTGCCACAAAAGAAATATTTTGGCAATAGGAGGAATGGCTGCTCAAATTCCAATCAAAAATGATGATTTGGCCAATCAGGCCGCTCTTGAAAAAGTAAAAGCGGATAAAGAACGAGAAGTTAAAAACGGGCATGATGGTACATGGGTAGCACATCCTGGATTGGTTCCGTTGGCGATGAAGGTTTTTAATGAAAATATGATGACAAAAAATCAGATTCATATTAAAAGAAACGAACTAAATATAACCGAAGAGCAATTATTGGAACTTCCTAAAGGAAATGTTACAGAAAACGGTATCAGAAAAAATATCAATGTAGGTATTTTATATATAGAATCATGGCTAATGGGAATAGGCGCTGCTGCCATTTACAATTTGATGGAAGATGCTGCAACAGCTGAAATTTCCAGAGCTCAATTGTGGTTGTGGCTGAAAAAAGGAGTGATTTTGGAAGACGAGAAACAATGCACAAAGCCTTTTTACGAAACATTAATCAAAGATGAGTTGGTTAAGATTAAAGAATATGTGGGAACAAACAGATTCGAATCAGGGAAATTTGAATTGGCAACTCAATTATTTTCAGGAATGATTTTCAATGAGGAATTAGATGAATTTCTAACACTTGAAGCTTATAAATACATATAAAAAACTGCTGAATGCGGGAACATTCAACAGTTTAAAATCAATAATTAATTAAATAACTATCAAATTCAACACAAATTTATGAAAACGGAAGAAAGAATTCAAGAATTAATCACAGATTGGACAACTAATCCAAGGTGGAAAGGAATTGAAAGACCGTACACTGCAGAAAAAGTAGTGACTTTGCAAGGCTCTTATCAGATTGAACATTCAATTGCCAGAAGAGGAGCTGAAATTTTATGGAAAAAATTGCACACTCAGGATTGGGTTGCGGGATTAGGTGCGCTAACAGGAAATCAGGCTATTCAGGAAGTTGAGGCTGGGCTGGAAGCTATTTATCTAAGCGGATGGCAAGTTGCTGCAGACGCAAATGTGGCAGGCGAAATGTATCCGGATCAATCGCTTTATCCAGTGAACAGTGTTCCGCAAGTTGTAAAAAGAATAAATAACGCTTTACTTCGTGCTGATCAGATTCAGAATGTAAATAAAGTTGAAAATAAAAAAGATTACCTGGTTCCTATTGTTGCTGATGCCGAAGCTGGTTTTGGCGGAAATTTGAATGCTTTCGAATTAATGAAAAGCATGATCGAAGCAGGAGCGGCCGGAGTTCATTTTGAAGATCAATTATCTTCAGCAAAAAAATGCGGTCATTTGGGAGGGAAAGTTTTGGTTCCAACACAGGAAGCTATAAATAAATTAATAGCTGCTCGTTTAGCCGCTGACGTAATGAATGTGCCTACTTTAATTGTAGCAAGAACCGATGCGGATGCTGCAAATTTAATTACAAGTGATGTAGATGAGCGTGACAGAAAATTTATAACGGGAGAAAAAACGTCAGAAGGATTTTTTTATGTGAACTGCGGTATTGAGCAAGGTATTGATAGAGGATTGTCTTATGCTCCTTACGCTGATTTGGTCTGGATGGAAACTTCCACACCTGATTTAAAACAAGCACGACAATTTGCTGAAGCAATCCATGCTCAATATCCTGATACATTGCTGGCTTATAATTGTTCGCCTTCTTTCAACTGGGCAGCAAAATTATCTGTTCAGGAAATGGAAACATTCAGAGAGGAACTGGCTGCAATGGGTTATAAATTCCAATTCATCACTTTGGCTGGTTTTCATGCTTTGAATACTTCGATGTTCGAATTGGCTTTGGCATACAAACGCAAAGGAATGGCCGGTTATTCTGAATTGCAGGAAAAAGAATTCTTGCTTCAGGCAGAAGGTTTTAAAGCAATTAAGCATCAGTCATTCGTTGGAACAACTTATTTTGACGAAGTACAGAATGCGGTTACTGCCGGACTTGCATCCACGGTAGCTATGAAAGATTCTACTGAAACTGCCCAGTTTAAATAGGGATAGTTTTTAGTTTGTTTTTTTTGCAAAAAAATCCCGATGTACTGCATCGGGATTTTTATTTTTTATTCTGATTGAATATTAGAACTGCTCTCTTCCTGCAAAATGGAAAGCTGACTCAATAGCAGCATTCTCATCACTGTCAGAACCGTGTACAGCATTTTCTCCAATAGC
>NZ_JBOGUT010000028.1:0-51892 GCF_050696275.1 Flavobacterium sp. | reverse complement strand
AAAAATGAAATCATCAGACAATACATTTAGTGTAGAAAAGGCCGAAGAAAGTTCCGGGTTCCTATTGTGGCAGGTAACGAGTTTATGGCAAAGACAACTCAAGAAAGCATTGGAACAGTATGGAATAACCCATTCGCAATTTGTTCTCATGGCAAGTATCCACTGGCTTACCTTACAAAAAAAAGAAGTAACTCAGATTGGCTTGTCTGCACATACAAAAATTGACCCTATGACTACTTCAACCGTGCTAAGAACATTGCAACAAAAAGGGCTTATCCAAAGACAGGAACACCTTACCGATACACGCGCCAAAACCGTTGTACTAACCGAAGAAGGAAAAAAAACAGTCAAAAAAGCAGTAGTTACTGTTGAAAGTTTCGATAGGGAATTCTTTTCCGTTCTTGGTAATGAAACAGGAGAATTCAATAAAAAACTGATCCAATTAAGCACTTTGGGAATTACTGCCGAAAACTAATTACAATCTTAATTGGTGTTTTTTTCTTCTTATATCAGAACTGAAAAACAAAAAGAATGCGCCTGAATTCTCAGATTTGAATTATTTTTGTTTTATGGAAAATCTAATAAAACAAATAGCATTTATCAGAGAAATTGACAAATTAAAGTACATTCTAAGAAAAACGCGGCTTATCAACAGTGACCGACACGAAAACGACGCGGAGCACAGCTGGCATTTGGCTATGATGACTATAGTCCTGGCGAAACATTCCAACGAGCCTATTGATGTTTTGAAAGTGCTGAAAATGGTATTAATTCATGACATTGTAGAAATCGATTCAGGTGACATATTCCTTTACGATACTTCAAAAAATCACACAAATACTGCAGAAGAACTAAAAACAGCGGAAAGAATTTTTGGCCTCTTACCGCCTGAACAAACGGAAGAATTAATAACCATCTGGAAAGAATTCGAATTGGGTCAGACTGCCGAAGCCAAATTTGCCAAAACAATGGACAGATTGGAACCGTTACTGCAAAATACATCAAACAACGGTGGAACCTGGGCAGAATTTAATGTCAATTATCAAACGGTGTATGGCAAGAAAAAAATCATGGCGCAAGGTTCTGTAAAAATCTGGGAATTTGTAGAAGGTATTTTAAATGAAAGCGTTCAAAAAGGAATCCTGAAAAAATAAGGCTATACTTTTTTCTCCAAAACAATACCTGCTTTATTCAATTCTATTTTACAGCTTTCCAGCGTTTCAGCACATACTCTCGAATAATCTTCATTCGTAGCCCAAGGCTTGATACTCAGCTTTACTCCCGTTTCCGTAAGTGCCGCAACATCAACGGCCGGAGCAGGATCCTGAAGCACTTTTTCGTTATTCTTTAAAATAGTCAAAATAATGTCTTTCGCTTGCTTAAGATCATCATTATATGAGATCATAATGGGCAAATCGGCTCTACGGGTTCCTTCCAGCGAATGGTTAATGATATTTCCATTCGATAAAGCACCATTCGGAATAAAAATAACCTGATTGTTTGAGGCCGTTAATTTGGTTACAAAAATCTGAATTTCGGCAACGGTTCCGGAAACTCCCTGCACTTCAATGGAATCACCAACTTCAAATGGTTTGAAAAGTATAATGAGTATTCCACCGGCAAAATTAGACAGCGAACCTTGAAGCGACAATCCTATAGCAAGTCCGGCTGCTCCAATAATTGCAACAAACGAAGCTGTTTCTATCCCTAGTTTTGAGATAAATGTTACAAAAAGCAACACGCGTAAAAGCCATGTGGCAATATTGATAAGAAATTTGGACAATGTAAGATCCAGCTCTCTTTTTCGCACTTCTCTATTGGCTAATCTCCTGAAAAGATTAATCGCATAATGACCTGCAAAAAGAATAAAAAGAGCGGTCAGCAGCTTAGGTGAATATTCAACAAACGCATTCACGTTTTCAGTAATATAATTTATAGTTGTAATGAGTGCCATGTAAATTTGAAATTTATTTTTAACTGATAACGTAAGAAATTAAGATAAATTTTTCTCCATCACATAATCTTCCATCAAATAACCATTCCCGATTTCGATGTTTACTTCATCTACAATGGCAAAACCTTTGTACTTATAAAATTCCAATGCATTGTTAAAACGGTTTACATTAAGGAACAAATGTGTATTTCCTGCTTTCCTGCCGGCATTCTCAACTTCTTCCAGCAATAATTTCCCAACTCCTTTTCCTTGTGTTTCAGGCAAAACGTAAATCTTATGAAGTTTTGTTTTAGTACTGTTATTGATATTCAATTCGTAAGCACAGAAACCCAAATACTTTCCATCGTCTTCAATTAGCATGAAAACCTGGTTTTTCTCCAGCATCTGCTCTTCAAGCGAAGCAATATTGTAAAATTTATCCAACATAAAATCCAACTGTATTTTCGATAGGATTTTACCATATGTATCTGGCCATATTTCATAAGCCAATCTTTGAACAATGCCTAATTGTTCTTTTGTAGCAACTGTAATTGTCATATTTTTTTAACTATTCAAACGTCTTTGTTCTCTCGCTAATAATGTGTTTTTAAGCAGCATCGCAATGGTCATAGGCCCAACTCCGCCAGGAACCGGTGTAATAAAAGAAGCTTTTTTAGATACATTTTCAAAATCGACATCTCCTGTAATTACATATCCTTTTTCTAACGTTTTGTCTTCTACACGGGTAATACCAACGTCAATTACGACAGCGCCGTCTTTAACCATTTCTGCTTTTAAGTAATTTGGAACACCCAAAGCCGTGATAATAATATCAGCCTGAGTGGTAATTTGTGCAATATTTTTAGTGTAACTGTGTGTCAAGGTTACAGTGGAATTTCCAGGAAAACCTTTTCTTCCCATCAGAATACTCATCGGACGGCCCACAATATGGCTACGACCAATAACGACTGTGTGCTTCCCTTTGGTTTCTACTTCATAACGCTCTAACAATTCTAAAATTCCGAAAGGTGTTGCAGGAATAAAAGTCGTCATATCCAACGCCATTTTCCCGAAATTCTCCGGGTGGAAACCATCAACATCTTTGCTCGGATCAATGGCCATAAGAACTTTTTGTGTATCGATCTGATCCGGCAATGGTAACTGCACTATAAACCCATCAATGTCATCGTTATCATTCAGTTCTTTAATTTTCTTCAGTAATTCCGTTTCCGATGTAGTACTTGGCATTTTAACCAAAGTCGATTCAAATCCAACCAGTTCGCAGGCTTTTACTTTGCTTCCTACGTAAGTCAAACTCGCGCCGTCATTCCCTACAATAATTGCAGCAAGATGTGGCACTTTTTCACCGTTGGCTTTCATTTTATTTACCTCGGCAGTAATTTCCGTTTTAATGTCCTGTGATGTTTTTTTTCCGTCTAGTAGTTGCATTCCTTAAAATATTTGTTGTGTAGTTATTTTATTTAAAAAAAAGACGCGAAATATCGCGTCTAATTTATGTTATTTCATTCCCGGCATTCCACCTTTCATTCCGCCCATCATCTTCATGAGGTTCTTTCCTCCCGGTCCTTGCATCATTTTCATCATTTTGCTCATTTGGTCGAATTGTTTCATCAGTTGATTAACTTCTTCCAATTTACGTCCTGAACCTTTCGCAATTCTGTTTTTACGTTTGATATCGATAATAGTCGGTTTACTTCTTTCTTGTGGCGTCATCGAATGGATAATGGCTTCAATATGTTTGAATGCATCGTCTTCAATTTCAACATCCTTCAGTGCTTTCCCTGCTCCAGGAATCATACCTACAAGATCTTTCATGTTACCCATTTTTTTCACTTGCTGGATTTGGCTTAAGAAATCATCAAAACCAAATTCATTTTTAGCAATTTTCTTTTGGATTTTTCTTGCTTCTTCTTCGTCATATTGCTCCTGAGCTCTTTCCACAAGGGAAACAACGTCACCCATTCCAAGAATACGTTCGGCCATACGGGAAGGATAGAAAACATCTATCGCATCCATTTTTTCTCCGGTACCAATGAATTTGATTGGCTTATCAACTACTGATTTAATAGAAATTGCAGCACCACCTCGGGTATCACCGTCTAATTTAGTAAGAATAACTCCGTCGAAATTCAACCTGTCGTTGAATGCTTTAGCTGTATTTACAGCATCCTGTCCAGTCATCGAATCGACAACGAACAATGTTTCCTGCGGCTGAATCGCTTTGTGAACATTGGCAATTTCAGTCATCATCTCCTCATCGACCGCTAAACGTCCGGCTGTATCGACAATAACAACATTTAATCCGTTTGATTTGGCGTGTTTGATCGCATTTAGCGCAATTTCTACCGGATTTTTATTTTCCGGCTCCGAATATACTTCAACACCAATCTGTTCCCCAACTACGTGTAACTGGTTGATTGCTGCAGGACGATAAATATCACAAGCTACTAAAAGTACTTTTTTGTTCTTTTTTGTCTGAAGGAAATTAGCCAGCTTTCCTGAAAAAGTCGTTTTTCCCGAACCCTGAAGACCAGACATCAGGATAACAGTTGGATTTCCCGAAAGATTTACTCCGGCAGCATCACCTCCCATTAATTCCGTCAGCTCGTCTTTAACGATTTTAACCAATAATTGTCCCGGCTGCAATGTTGTCAATACATCCTGACCAATCGCTTTTTCTTTTACACGAGTCGTAAAATCCTTAGCAATCTTAAAGTTAACATCGGCATCAAGTAAGGCACGGCGCACTTCTTTAAGAGTATCTGCAACGTTTACTTCGGTAATTTTTCCGTGACCTTTTAATATATGGAAAGCTTTATCCAGCTTATCGCTTAAATTATTGAACATAATTTTATTTTTCTAAATGTGATGCAAAGATAATATAAAGTCGCAAAGTCGCAAAGTTAGTGAGGTGCAAAGTTTTAGTATTTTATCTCATTGACTTTCCCTACCGTGATCTTCCACGTGTTATACTACATCAACCACGTTGTGTAACGGGGTAAACGGGGTCTTTAACGTCAAATACCACGTCAGGCAACGTGGTAAATGGGGTTCTTAACGTCAAACACCACGTCAGGCAACGTGGTAAACGGGGTTCTTAACGTCAAATACCACCTCAGGCAACGTGGTAAATGGGGTTCTTAACGTCAAACACCACGTCAGGCAACGTGGTAAATGGGGTTCTCAACGTCAAACACCACCTCAGTCAACGTGGTAAACGGGGTTCTTAACGTCAAACACCACGTCAGGTAACGTGATAAACGGGGTCTTTAACGTCAAATACCACATCGGGTAACGTGGTAAATGGGGTTATCTTTCTTTTTTTTAAAAATAACAAGGCATAAAAAAACCCGAAGTAAAAAAGTACTCCAGGTTTTTCCTTAAAAAACAAAAAAATAATTATTCTGCTACTGGAGCAGTAGTACTTGTGGCTTGGGCCGTAACACCCGAATTTCCTCCTGTAAAAAATTGCCCCACTTCTTTGACTTTGGTCTCGAAGCCCTGAGCCTGTGTGCTGAATTTGTATTTTGCAAAATCATAGTCGGTAAGCGAAGCCTGATAGTTGTCCCAGTCGTGGAGTATCTTCGCATTACCCAGCCCATCTATTAAACTTTGCAGACGCTGAATACTTGTTTGCAAAAAAGCACGAGTATTGAAATCATTCTGAAACTCAGTCCAATCGACATCAGGACTGCTAAGGGAAGGCTGGCTGTCTCGGAAATCCTTCACTTTATTAATAATCAGCTTGTTTTGCTCGTTGACACTTCCGTATTGCTGGCGTTCTTCCGGCGATAAGTTGGCCACTTTTGGAGCCAAGGCAGTTTCCAAGGCATTCAGTGTAGTGTTCAGAGCTGTTTTTTCAGCATCTGTAAAATGACGGTTGTCAAAATTTGTAAATGGCATAGTATTATTTTTATAAGATTAATACTACAATATAATTTACAAATTGAATATAAACCAAGGAAGCCAGATAATTTTTAACAAAAAAAACGGGTTTACCGTAAATAAAAAAACTGCCAGAAACGAATCTCCTGACAGTTTTTAGTAAAAATCAAACGTTATTTGTAATTACACTGCTAGTTTGAGTGCTTCTTTATCGAATAACAGCTGCTTCCAAATTTTATAAGTGAAGCCGATAAGTGCCACATTTGCAACAAAAAGTGCGAATGTTAATGCCAGTTCGCCCAATTCTTCCGATTCAAGAAATAAATGGAATAAAAAGATATTGATGGTTAATGGCAATGCGATAATTGCTCCTATTCTGGCGAAAACCTGGCTAAAAAGCAACAATCCCGCTAAAAGTTCGGCAAAGCCAAGGAACTGCCAGAAATAATTTGTCTGTTTCATTCCGAAAATATAGTTTTTTATCATCAGGACTTCAGTGCTTGGTGCAACTACTTCTCCTTTTTGAACCTGTTCGATAATTGAATTAGGCGCAGGAATAGGTTTTGTAAACTTTCCAATTCCACCATAAATCATAAATCCGCCAACGAAAAGATTCAATACTATAATTAAAATTTTGATTGTTTTCATATCGGAAATTATTTTAAAATAGCATATTCAACTGTTGGGTTTCCTCTAACACCAGCTTCGTTTGTCATGGTAAGGAATCTCAATTTGTAGTAGTTACCTGCTGCGTCTTTTAATACATAGAAACGATCGTCTCTGATACTTGGCAATGAATTTGGACCACCGCCATTTCTCCAGTTCGAACCGATTTTTCTCTGGTCTGTTGCTGAAGCATCAAAACTAGTTTCTACAACACTTGCTTTTACAAAGCTCTCATAAGTACTCGCTGAAGTTAAAACCTGATATACTTTTGTACCGCCTTTCCTATTTGAAACGATAAAATCAGAGTATCCGTAAGTTACTTCAGTACCCATATTTAAGTAGTTTGTGAAAGTTGTGAAACAGACATCCCAGTTTGCTTTTTTAGGCTCAACAGCTACTGTAGCTCCAGAAGCCATACTAAAGAATGTAAAGTTGAATTCTGCATCTTTAGAGATTGTTTTTTCTTGGTACGTTGCAGAATTTAAATCAGCATACTGGATTTTGTAACCGTTTCCGCTTCTTAAAATTCTAACTTTTTTCCATCCTCTGGCATCACCGTCAATACTAACAGAACCTACAGCTGGCGTAGCTGTTGAAACAGCAAAACCCAGGTTTACTAAATATACTTTATTGTCAGCATCAGTCGCAGAAACCTCTGCAATTGCAGTCCCGATTCCTGCTCCGCCACCTGCTAAAACTCCTGTTGGGTTATCACAATATCCATTGCTTGCAGGGCTAGTTCCCGCACCAACAGACACATCAGTATCTGCAGTTTGTGTCAAGGTCATGTCAGTTGTTTCTAATTTTTTTACCGCCATTTTAAGGGATCCATTGATCACAACTCTAAAGTCTGAACCTGTAGAGAATCCGAAATCCCAAGAACCTCTGTTGATAAATGTCGATGACTGTCCGCTAAAATCCAAGTATACCTGATTTGGTTGGTTTGGCCCACCTACAGATGGTTTTACTTTGGCTCCGCTTGAAACTGTTTCTTCCGCAGGAGTATTGTCATCACTTGAACAAGAAGCAAGTGTCAGCAAAGCTGCTGTTAAAAATAAAAATGTTTTTTTCATGATATTTATTATTTAGAAATTAAGATTATACAATAGTTTAAAGAAATAAGATCGGCCGTACGCCAGCATGATTTGGGATGAAGTAGCATGTGCAGCTCCTTCATTTGTTCTGGTTTGGTTTATACTGGTTATATTCAGCAGGTTTCTGGCACCGATGGTAGCCTCCAGATTATCTTTGAAAAAAGTCTTTCGGATGGAAGAATCAAGCCAATGACTCGCGTCAATATTTGAAATGACATATGCTCCATTACCTTCTACAAATTGCTGTGACTTTCCATTATATTTATAATAGGCCGATACTGTAGTGCCCCATTTTGGAATAGTATAAGAAGCGCTGCTGTTGATATTGAAAGCATACAGGTATTTTTCACTGGAAGTAAACTTCTGGTTTTCTATTTTTTGTGAAATCCCTATTATCGAAGCGCCCAAGCTGAATGACCATTTGTCTTTCCTGAACTGGTTCGTTGTAGAGAAATTCCACATTTTGTATTTACTGATATTAATGTATTGGTATTCCGGGTTTCCAGTTTCGGGATTATCCCGTATATAAGCCCTGTCTATTCTGTCGTTTACATCCAGAAAGCTCCCTGTAAAAGTGTTTGAGATTTGTACGCCGGAATTCAAAAGAGCACTTTTTTTAAGGCTTGCTTCATAAGAAGTACTGGTTTCCGGGATAAGGTTTTCATTTCCGGCAAAGAAGTGCCCGTCAAAAATCTGTTTGGAATACAATTCATCAAAAGTAGGCGTCCTGAACGAGTTACCATACGAACCTCGAAGCTCGATTCCTTTCTCAAACAAATAGCGCAAGCCTAAGGAAGAGGCATATTGGTCCTTAAATTTAGATTGGACAGAAAACCGCAACCCCGGACGGATAGAGAATTTTTCGGTAGCCTTGATTTCTGAAGAAGCAAAAAAATCATAGTTTTCAATCGTTTTTGCCACGGCAACCCAATTATTGTTGGTTTCCTGAACTAGCGCATACCCTCTGTTATTTGTGATTTCATACCCCAATTGCAGATCGACCGTTTTGTCTGAAAAAAAGTTACTTAGTGTTCCTGTACTATAAATCACTTCCATAGACTGGTCTTTTTCAGCCACATTTACCATTTCTTTTCTTGTCTTCAGGTTGTATCTGATTTTTTCCACATCACGCCCTTGCTTCTGATGGGAAATGGAGACATTATAGTTTAATTTGGAAAAGATTTTCCCTGTAACATTCAGGTTGTGGAAATACCTGTTAACCAAATACTGTTTGTCATCACCATACTGGTAAGTCCCTATTTCGTCATTATCCCCGGATTGAACGGTGCTGTTGTAGAAATCTATATTTTCATTCAGGTACTCGAATTTGTAGAAAATCCTGAATCGCTTTTTTTGATAGGAGATTAATGCGGTTCCGTTTATTTGTTCTTTTGGCAGCCATCTGTAACCGCGACTTCCATCATTTACTCTGTAATTCTTTCCTTTTTTATTTTCCAAAAAACCCTGAAAATCATTACGGTTCCCACCAATGCTCACAAACCAATTGTCATTAATCGTGTGGGATACTTTTAAGGATTGGATGTGGCGGCCTTTATCGAAAAATGAAAACTCGTTTTTAACGGTTTCTTCCTGTGCTGAAACAATAATGTTCCATTTATGTTGTGCCGTTTTTTTTGTAATAATATTCAGAATACCGTTCACTGCGTTGGCTCCGTGAGTAACTCCCATTGAACCTTCTACAATCTCAATTTGTTCTACATCATTCAGGTTAATTTGTGATAAATCGGTATTATTTCCCAAACCGGTTTCGTTAACCAGAGGCACATTATCTACTAAAACCTTAAAATATTGGGCATCAAGTCCAAATAAAGACACTGTTGAACGGCCTGTGGTTCCATCCGGTGTCATAGTAATATTTAAATATTGGTTCAATACATCCGATAAAGTAACTGCTGCCAGGTTTTTAATATCGGTACTGGTAATCACCCGAACATTAAAAACAGATTTTTTAAGAGATTGAGGCTCATATTGCCCTGTAACAACAACTTGTTCCAAATTTTTAACTTTTGAAGAATCAACTTGTTTTTCCTGAGCCAAACCGATAAAAGCAGGATATATGAGTATAGTATAGAAAAGTATTTTTCTCATTATTTAGATTGGGTCTTAATAATTTTTTTTGCAAATATATATGTTATTTTTAATTGTTCTAAATAAATATAATATATTTGCAAATGAAAAATCAAATCTATTTTTATACAATGAAAAAAATCGTTCTACTTATTTTAGCAACAGGCTTTGTCACAATCAGTTATAGCCAAGATAAAAAAACACAAGATGTTAAGTCCATTAAATCGATGTGTGGATGTTATGAAGTAAAGTTCAATTTTGCTGAAACTTTTAAGTATTCAAAAGACACATTAAACTACAAACCATCAAAAACAAAACATGATTACGGATTGGAATGGGTAGAATTAGTAGAAGACCAGCCAAATAAAATTGTCATGCAGCATTTATTGATTGTAGATGACAAAACCATAATCAAACACTGGAGACAAGACTGGTTATTTGAAAACACCAATTTCTACGATTTTTACAAAGACACTAGCTGGAAGTTTAAAAAATTAGCTTCAAATTCTGTAAAAGGACAATGGACACAGAAAGTATATCAGGTTGATGACAGCCCAAGATATGAAGGAACAGCTACTTGGTCACATTACGACGGAAGACATGTATGGGAAAACACAACTGATGCGCCACTGCCAAGAAGAGAGCATACGGTAAGAAAAGATTACAACGTTTTAAAAAGAACCAACGTACACGAAATAACATCTTACGGCTGGATTCACGATCAGGATAATGATAAAATAATCAGGACTGATAATGCTTCAGATGTATTGCTTGCGCAAGAAAAAGGACACGATGTTTATACTAAAGTAGCTGACTCAAAATGTAAAGCAGCACAAGACTGGTGGAAAGAAAACAATCAGCTTTGGAAAAAAGTAAGAGATAAATGGGAAACAGTTTTTTCTCAAAACAAAAACCTGAATTTAGAGAAAACAGTAGACAAGCAACCGCTTTTCATGACTCTTTTCGACTTAAAACCAGACACTTCAAAAGAAGAAATCAATAAAATAATAGATAGTTACATCATAAAATAAAGACAAGATGTGTCAGAAAATTAAATACTTAAACCAGACTCAAAACGGTCTCTTGATCTGTTGTTCTCATTCCGAAAATTACCAACTTTCGTTTAAGAATTTAAATTTTAACCTGACACCGGCTGAACTTGAAAGTTTCGTTACTTTTCTTTTAAAAATTGATGTAGCTTATTGGGAAAAAGAATACGAAAATTCTGTTTTCGAGAAAAAAATTCCCATACCCACATTACAAACCAATTTTATCATACTGATTGACCGGTATGAATTGAGTGAACTTATATGTTTGCTGGATTTTAACGAGAGGAAAGAATACCTAACTTATCGGGATATTAAATATCCGGTAAACTTTAATTGAATTTGTTTGTTTGTTAAAAATCCGTCGAGTTATACTAAATAACAAGACGGATTTTATTTTTTACATTCTTTCAGGAACATTGATTCCTAATAGGCTAAAGGCAGATTTTATAGTATCGCTTACTTTTTTGGACAATTGAACTCTGAATACTTTTTTAGCTAAATCTTCTTCTCCAAGAATGGAAACAGTTTGATAAAACGAATTGTATTCTTTAACCAAATCGTAAGTATAATTTGCAATTAAAGCCGGACTATGGTTAGCCGCCGCATGCTGAATCACTTCAGGATACATTTCAATTTGCTTGATAAGTTCTTTTTCTTTCTCATGCAGTTCAGATATACTGTCTACGTTCAAATCAAAATCTGCTTTACGAAGAATCGATTGAATTCTGGCATACGTATACTGAATGAAAGGACCTGTATTTCCAGCGAAATCAACGGATTCTTCCGGATTAAACATCATTTGTTTTTTAGGATCAACCTTAAGCATATAATATTTCAATGCGCCAAGACCAATAGTTTTGAAAAGCACTTCTTTCTCTTCTTCAGAATAACCTTCCAGTTTTCCTAATTCCTCCGAAATTTGTTGTGCTGTTCCTGTCATTTCTTCCATTAAATCATCAGCATCAACCACGGTTCCTTCACGGGATTTCATTTTACCCGAAGGCAATTCTACCATTCCGTAAGACAGGTGGAATAAATTTTCAGCCCAGTCAAAACCTAATTTCTTGATAATTAAAAACAGAACTTTAAAATGGTAATCCTGTTCGTTTCCTACGGTATAAACCATCCCTCCTACATCTGGCAAATCTTTAGCACGCTGGATTGCAGTTCCAATATCCTGTGTCATATAAACTGCAGTCCCATCGGAACGAAGCACAATTTTTCTATCCAAACCTTCTGCTGTCAGATCAATCCAAACCGAGCCATCAGGATCTTTTTCGAAAATCCCTTTTTCCAATCCAAACTGAACCACTTCTTTTCCTAATAAATAGGTATTGCTTTCGTAGTAATAAGCATCGAAATCGACTCCTAAATTTTTATATGTTATAGCAAATCCATCGTAAACCCATTGGTTCATAGTTTTCCAAAGAGAAACAACTTCTTCATTACCCGCTTCCCATTGGCGCAACATATCTTTTACTTCTTTACCTATTTTAGAATATTTATTAAAATAATCATCTTTAAAATAAGACTTAAACTCTTTTAACACAGAAGTTTCAGAAAAAAAATCTTCTTTATCATCTACTAGTTTAACTTCAGTTGCATCAATTTCATATTTAACATTTTCATTTGGAAACAATTTTTTCCAAAGTGGTGTGTTTTTAAAATTTTCGAGTTCTGATTGTCCTTCTTCAGTGAAAACCCATTCCGAATATTCTTTCTGAAATTCTTTTTCAAATTTAACATAATATTTCCCAACCAATTTATCTCCTTTCAGACCTGAACTTTGTGGTGTTTCTCCATTTCCGAATTTCTGCCAGGCCAGCATCGATTTACAGATATGGATTCCACGGTCATTGATAATCTGGGCTTTGTATACTTTTTTACCCGAAGCTTTGATAATTTCTGCCACCGAATAACCCAAAAGATTATTTCTGACGTGACCTAAATGCAAAGGCTTATTGGTGTTTGGTGAAGAATATTCAACTAAAATTGCCTTTCCATCTTCTTTAGGAGCAACAAATCCGAACTGTTCATTATTTTTAATTCCATTGAAAAAACTCAAATAATAAGTATCAGAAATTACGATATTCAGAAATCCCGCAACTACATTGAACTTTTCAACTTCGTCAACATTTTCAACTAAATACTCTCCTATTTTTGTTCCAATTTCAACTGGATTGCCTTTGATTAATTTCAATAAAGGAAAGATAACCATTGTAATATCTCCTTCAAACTCCCTGCGAGTCACCTGAAATTCTATTTTTTCGAGTGAAACATCAAACAAAGCCAGTACAGCTTTCTCAATTTGGGGTGTTAGAATTTGTGATAGTGTCATGATAATTAATTTTAAGCCTGCAAAGATAAGCTTATTAGCCGAATATGTCAATTTTAGGTCTTTCTTATTAAAATTAAATATAGAATATTAACAATCAAATATTTACATTTCCAAAAAGATTTAAAATAACTTTTCAAATCCAACCTCCTTACTTATTTATTTCGTAAATTTAAGCTACATTTGCCCCCTCAAAAATTTAGCATAAATTCATGAAAAGAACTCTTCTCATTCTTATGTTGGTGGTTAGCCTACCAATTCTTGCTCAATCGATTACGGTAAATACTACTACGTATAGTGAAGAAAACTTAGTAAAAACAGTCTTGGTTAACAGCCCGTGTGTAAACGTAGAGCATGTTAGTTTCAGAACAGGGACAAATTTTGGCTCTTCGAACGGAATAGGTTACTTTCAAAATGCAAATCCAACATTCCCGCTTCAAAACGGGGTTATTTTATCGACTGGAAATGTTTTAAACTCGCCTGGCCCGAATACATCGGAACTAAGCGACGGAAGTATGGCTTGGGATGGTGATTCTGATTTAGAAACAGCTCTTTTAGCCTCCGGCATTACCATCGATTCAAAAAATGCGACTGTTTTAGAGTTTGATTTTACCGCTTTTTCACCAAAATTTAATTTCCAATTTGTTTTCCTTTCCGAAGAATACGGAGCATATCAATGCCTTTTTCAGGATGCTTTTGCGTTTTTACTTACTGATACCTCAAATGGTACTACCCAAAATATCGCTGTTGTACCCGGCACAACAATACCTATTTCGGTACAGACTATTCGAAATAAAATATACAATTCGGGATGTGAATCAGCAAACCCTCAATATTTCGGAAGGTATAATGGCGGTGCATCGGCAGCATCTTCGGCTACGAACTTTAACGGGCAAACAGTTTTAATGAATGCTTCAGCAACATTAACTCCAAATACAACTTATCATATCAAACTTGTAATTGCTGACAAAGAAGACAATGAATTTGACTCTGCTATTTTTCTGGGAGGAGGCAGTTTCGATTTTGGCGAAGATGTTTTAGGTCCTGATCTGACCATTGCTAACAACACTGCGCTTTGTGTTGGTAACACCTATACAATTACTTCAGGATTAGACCCTAACCAGTTTGATTTTGTTTGGAAAGATGAATTTGGTAACCCTATCCCAGGCGAAACCGGACCAGATTTGACTATAAATGCACCTGGCACCTACCTGTTAACTTATTATATCCAAGCAAGCCTTTGTGAAGTGGATACCAATAATATAATAATTGAGTACAATACACAGCTAACCACTCCAAATCCGGAAAATTTATACAAATGCAATACAGGGCTGGCTAATTATACTTTTAATTTATCGTACAACACACCAATCGTAAATCCGACAGGTACTAATCAGGTGAGTTATCACGAATTACAGTCTGAAGCTGAGACAAACACAAATCCCTTGCCTTTAAATTACAGCACTACTGCAGGAAGCCTGCCAAAAACTATCTGGATCAGAATTCAAAATCCTGCAACAAGATGTTATATTACCAAATCTTTTGAATTGCGTCTTGTACCTCCACCGACAGCAGCCCCAACCTGGGATTTTGGCGTATGCGAGAACGTTACTGGAAGCGGGATTGCAGCATTCGATTTGCCATCGCAAAACAATTTGGCATTAAATGGGTCATCAGGTATGATTTTTAGTGTGACTTATTACACCAGTTTATCGGATGCGAATGCTGGTATCAACAATATAAATACAACTACAATATTGAATTCAAGCAATGCGGTAATATATGTTAGGGTTCAAAACATAACAGATCCGGGTTGTTCAAATGTATCTAGTTTAAATCTTGTAGTCGTACCAAATCCAATTGTTCAGGAAATTGCAGACCAATATGTGTGTACAAGCTATACGTTGGGCCATTTGACACAAGGAAATTATTATACAGGTGCCAATGGAACTGGAATACAACTTTTTGAGGGAGATGTCATCACAACCGAACAGCATATTTATGTTTACTTTGAAACCGGAGCTGTGCCAAGCTGTAATTCCGAAACTGATTTTTATGTTTGGCTTGTTGAACCAAGTGATTTATCTCCTGGAGACACTCAATGTGACCGATATATATTACAAGCTGCTCCAATACCAGGATCTCAATATTTTACTCAAGCTGGAGGACCAACGACTCCGGGAAATACAGAATTATTTCCAGGTTATTCTGCTTCTGTAGGAGAAGTAATCCACATCTACTTTACTTCTATGGAAACTCCTCCGTGTATTCTGGAAAGCAGCCTTACTGTGCATATTGATATTACGCCAATTATAACAGGCACATTTCCTAATCTGTTTGACTGTAATCCTATAAATTCATTACCCGCTTTATCCGTTGGAAATTATTATACACAAGATGCTTTAGGAAATTACAATCCGCTTATTCTTCCAATTAATGCAACAACAGATATTTTTGTCTTTGCTGAAAATAACAATTGCCGAACACCAATAATTCACTTCATTGCATTTATCGACCACATCCCAATGTCTAATCAGGATGCATGTGATTCTTATAATTTAGCAGCACCGCCTATTGGTGAATATAGAGATGCTCCAAACGGAGGCGGAAATGTTATTCCTCCTGGGATCATAACACCGCTTGCCGGATCAAATACAAAAAGAATATATTTTCATGTAGTCAGTTCAAATTGTACCGATGACGATTTTTTTGATATCACTTTCCACAGACCATTTATAGCTGATCAGCCTAATTACACCAACTGCGGTAATTATGTTTTACCTGTAAACCCTGATGGCGCTGATTATTATATTTTATCCGGAGGACCATCAGTGACCGGAAATGTGAAACTAACGCCAAACGTAGACTTCATAGCAACAACTACAACAATATATCTTTACAAAGAATCAGCGATTGTTCCAGACTGTTTTACAGAAAAACCTTGGAATATCATAATCAATACCAAACCGGTAATTGACGATTCTGCGGATCAGGTAGTTTGCTATAATTATACTTTATCGCCTTTAACAAACGGTAATTATTATGACGATCCAATGGGTGTGAATCCAATTACGGATCCATTTATTGATATAACCGATTTAAATGCTAACGATGATTTAGCAGATAGTGCCAAGATAATTTATATCTATGCAGCAAACCCTAATGATCCGGCGAATTGCTTCACACAGAGTACGTTCAAAATCTCGATTGATGGGATTGAAGCGATTGATTTAGGCAATCAAACAGCTTGTGACACCTATACACTTCCCGTTTTACCGGCGCAAAATCACTATTATACATTATCCGGAGGGCCAACAACTCCTGGTAATATTGAATTGATAACAGCAGTTCAAAGAACATTTACTTCATCAACAACCTCTCCTATTTATATTTACAGAGAAACGAGCAATCACTTGAATTGTCAAGATGAAAACCAAGTCAATATCACCATAAATCACTCTGTTACAGCTTTTCAGCCGACAGTAATCAGTGCGTGCGATACTTTTGCAGAAAACGATGGAATATTTCAATTTAACTTAACGCAAAGAGAATCTCAAGTTTTAGGAACTCAAACTCCTGCATCGGATTATTCTTTTAGTTATTATACTTCTTTGGCTGATGCCAATAATCCTTTGGCAACACCAATTGCTAATCCAACGACTTATCAGAATGATACAGCACTTAATGATAGTGTTTGGGTAAGAATCAGCAACAATAACAATGTCCCAATAAATTCGTGTTTTGGAGTAGTTGAATTACAACTGATTGTAAAACTATTACCAAACCCTGTTTTATTACCGCAATATTTAATTTGTAATGATTATGAAACCGGAACATTAATAAACCCTGTTTTATTAGATCCCGGAATTCCTTCTGCTAATCATACTTTCGAATGGACTTTAGCTCCAAGTCCAACAGTTATTAGTACAAGTACAAACCATTTAGCCATAGTTGACGGCGTTTATACTGTAAAAGTGACTGACACCTCTACGGGTTGTTTCAAAGAAGTAACAACTACCGTAACTAAATACGCACCATATATAGAAATTGTTTATAGCGACGCATTTGTACTTCCTTCTTATATCACAATAAATATTTTAGGTTCGGGTTCAGGAAATTACGAATATCAATTAGATGAGTCTCCGTTTCAGGACAGCAATGTTTTTTATGATGTCAGTCCGGGAGAACACATTGTTACTGTAAGAGATAAAGATGGTAAATGCTCGCCTGCTCCTGCAACAGCAATAATTATAAACTATCCCAAATTTTTCACTCCAAATGGAGATGGATACCATGAAACTTGGAATATTCCAAATTTAAAGCCTTTAAACCCGAACGCTCCAATATTTATTTTTGACAGGCATGGAAAACTAATTAAGCAAATCACTCCGTCATCACATGGCTGGGATGGAACTTTTAATGGTAAGCCACTCCCTTCAACTGATTATTGGTTTACAGTTGATTACTTCGAAAAAGGAGCTTCAAAAACATTCAAAGCTCACTTTAGTCTCAAAAGATAAATAACAAATGTATATTTTAAAAAAGCCGTCCTGTCAAAAAATAGGGCGGTTTTTTTATTTTTTTCCGATGTTAAACATTTCTTAAAATTGTAACAATCCCTTAAAAGGATAGTCTACTAAACACCCAATCATCAATCAGAGTCAAATAAACAAACAAACAATCAGTATGAAACTCAAACTTTTACTCATTTGCATATTAGCGCAATTTGTTAGTATGCACGCCCAAACGTCGGCACCAAATAATTTTATAAACCCCGGCAGTATTACCGGAAAAATAGTCGACAAAAAAACCAACGAACCAATTCCTTATGCTACAGTTACGGTAAAGGATGCCGGAAAAGTAGTTTCCGGAGCAATTTCTAAAGAAAACGGAACATTTACAGTTGGTAATTTAGAATTAAAAAACTTCACTATTGAAGTCCAGTTCATGGGATATAAGAAATACGAAGGTAATTTCAATTTATCCTCAGAAAACAAATCAATGTCGCTTAAAACTATTGCTCTTGAAGAAGAGGCAACGCAACTGGAAGGAGTTTCGGTTGTCAGAGACCGTACAACTATTGAGCAAAAAATAGACAGAAAAGTGGTTACTGTAGGAAAAGACATAGTGGCATCAGGAACCAATGCTTCGGAAATTTTAAACAATATTCCAACCGTTAGTATTGATCCGCAAACCAAAGAATTAAGCTTAAGAGGAAATTCTAATGTTCGTGTGTTGATTGACGGAAAACCATCAAATGTTGATGCAGCTCAATTATTACAGCAAATTCCTTCGGCATCTATCAAACAAATTGAATTAATCACCAACCCTTCAGCAAAATACAATCCGGAGGGAATGAGTGGAATTATCAATATCATTTTGCACAAAAATGCAAATATTGGTTTCAATGGCTCAATAAACACTGGAGTAACTTTTGGTAAAACACCTAAATCAAACTCTGCCTTAAACCTTAATTACAAAGTTGGAAAAGTGAATTTTTATACTAATTATGGTTTCAATCATGGTATAAATGCTAATCACGGTTATGTAAACAGTTCAAATCCCGGATTGGAAAACCTTCAGAATTTTGAGTTTAAGACTTTGAGCAACTCGCATTTAGTGAAATTTGGTATTGATTACTATATCAACGATAAGAACACTTTCTCGGTTTATACCAATCAAAGTTTAAATCATAGTAAAGGAACAGGGAAAACAATCGTTGATTATTCCGGAAATGCGAATAACGATAGTTATCAGTTTTTCAGAAATAATAATAAAAATGATTCACAGACCTATGATGTGGCTTTTAAACATAATTTCGACAAAAAAGATGAAATTCTGGAAGTTGAAGTAAATTATTCTAAAACCAAAAATAGCGAAGACACTCATTATGATGACAGTGCTAATGAATTTAATGGAAATTTATTTTCGGATTCTCAAACAAGAAATCTTATCAAAGGTGTAACTGATTATACACAGATAAACATCGATTATACAAATCCTCTAACTGAAAAAACAAAATTAGAATTGGGTGCTGAAACCAGAATTCAAACCACAAAAAACAATTTTAATTCCGGTGAAGTTGGAAATGAGTATGTAACTCCATATGATTTTAGCGAAAATGCTGACAATCGTTTTACTTTTAACAGAAATATCAGTGCTGTTTATGCAAATTACAGCAAAGAATGGAACAGTAAGTGGAGTACACAGATAGGTCTTAGAATGGAATATTATGATATTACCGGTGATTTTTCGAAAAATGAAACGAGATTCAAATCGGATGATGTTCCTCAAAACACAAGTGTAAATGAGAAAGACAAAGTAACAGATGACATCTTCACTTTTTATCCATCTGCTTTTGTAACCTATACTTTGAACGAAAAAAACTCTTTCAATTTTAATTATTCAAGAAGAGTTGACAGACCAAGTATTGGTCAAATCAGCCCTATTAGAGAATGGACAACTCCTTTGATCGAATCTAGAGGAAACCCTTCTTTAGAACCTCAGTTTACAAATTCATTTGAAGTAAATTACACTCGCACCATGAAATTAGGAACCGTTACAACTGGAGTGTTTTACAGAAGAATTAATGATGAAATTTCGAGAGTTATTTTTAATGATCCGAATGATCCTTCTAACAATCGTAAGATTCTTTCTTTTGATAATTTCAATGACAACAATGCTTATGGTATAGAAGCTTCTGCAAATTTAAAATTCACAAAATGGTGGTCAGCTAACGCAAGTGCCGATGCCTATTTTAAGACTGTCAGAGGAACGATACAAAATGTAACCAGCAATGCATTGGAAAATGCTGAAATTGATGTTACTTCTTTCAATGCAAGAATCAACAATACTTTCACAGCTACTTCAAAATTAAAATTCCAATTATTCGGAATGTACAGAGGGCGTGATTTAAGTCTTCAGTTTGAAAGGAAAGCAATGTACAAAGCTGATGTTGGTTTGACTTACAGCGTATTGAAAGGTAAAGGAACAGTAACTACACGTTTGAATGATATCTTCGATACTATGCATTTTGCTTTCGACGGAAATATCCCTTACAGACAGTATGGTGCTTTTTATTGGGAAAACCAGACGCTTTATGTTGGATTCAACTACGTATTTGGTGGTGGAAAAAACAGAGCATTACAGCGTAAACAACGTGATGCAAACGAAACCCAAGGCGGCGGCGGTGGATTATTATAACAAACTAAAAAAGCTCCATAATATTATGGAGCTTTTTTAGTTCTGTTGTTATAAACAAATCAGATTACCATTTTATAATGACACTTCCCCAGGTAAATCCTGAACCGAAAGCAGCAAGAACTACTGTATCCCCATCCTTAATTTTTCCTTTTTCCCAAGCTTCTGTTAATGCAATAGGAATAGATGCTGCAGTGGTATTTCCGTAATCCATAATGTTGTTGTATACCTGATCATCGGTCAATTTGAACTTTTGCTGGATAAATTGTGAAATTCTCAAATTAGCCTGATGAGGAATCAACATATCAATATCCGAAACCTGTAAATTATTAGCTTCCAAACCTTCATTAATTACTTCGCTAAAACGAACAACTGCATTTTTAAATACAAACTGTCCATTCATGTACGGAAAATAGCTCTCATCATCCGGATCAGCATCAGCAATAATATCAGTTACCCAACGTTGTCCCATTCCTGGCGCTTTAACAATCAGTTCTTCGGCATGCAATCCTTCAGCATGTAAATGCGTTGACAAAATTCCTTTGGTTAAATCCTCTTCTCTGCTCAAAACCGCGGCTCCGGCTCCATCACCAAAAATCACAGAAACACTACGTCCTCTGCTAGTCATATCTAATCCCGTAGAATGTACTTCGGAACCAATAACCAAAATATTTTTATACATTCCTGTTTTGATATATTGGTCAGCTATCGAAACTGCATACACAAAACCAGAACATTGATTACGAACATCAAGTGCTCCAACCGTTCTTAAACCAAGATCACGCTGTACTGAGACACCTGGTCCTGGGAAATAATAATCCGGGCTTAGCGTTGCAAAGATCACAAAATCGATGTCTTCTTTAGCAACTCCAGAACGTTTAATGGCAATTTCTGCTGCTTTAACTCCCATAGAGGTTGTCGTATCTTCACCTCTAATAATATGACGACGTTGCTTTATACCTGTTCTCTCCTGAATCCACTCATCATTAGTATCAATAATTTTCGACAAATCATCGTTTGTCACGATATTCTCCGGCACATAATAACCTAAACCAGTTATTTTAGAATGAAACATATTTTACGTTTTTAATTAAAAATGAATTGCAAATTTACATTTACAACAAAACAATACAATACAAGTTACTGTTTTTTTCTGATTAAACAATTTTTATGGGATTATCCTAATGCTATTTAATCATTAAAGTTACTTCCTGATTGAATTCCAATTCTTGATCATGCTCGAAGAAAATCACTTTTTTATCCAAAACTGATTTTATAAGATAATGACTACCTTTAAGATAGCATTGTTTTACAATTACTCTCAACAAACCATTTTCAACAACTATAAGCTGATGTGGATAAATTAAAATAGTTTCATCTTCTCCTTCCACAAAAGTTAACTGTGATAATTGCAATTCGTTTACTTCACCATACAAAGAAGCCACATATTTATTTAACGGATAATTGTAAATTTCACTGGAAATACCTTTTTCAAGAATTCTTCCGTCTTTCAGAATAATGGTTTCATCACTATAAGAAAGTGCGTCAGTACTATCATGAGTAGCTGTAATAACTGTAATTCCTTTCGCTTTTAAATAGGCAAACAAATTCCTGCGAAGTGCATTTTTTCTAAAATTGTCAATATGGCTGAAAGGTTCATCAAGTAATAAAACCTCTGGTTCTAAAGCTAAAACCCTGGCAATAGCTACACGCTGTTGTTGTCCACCACTCAGAAACTGTGCTTTCACATCAGCATATTGAGTCATTTCAACTATTTCGAGCAACTCCTGAATATGTTGTTTTTTCTCTTCAGGATAAAAATTAGAAAGAAACTTACCTACATTTTCCGCAACGGTGATATAAGGCATTAAGTCAAAATCCTGCGCCAGATATTTCATAAAAGGCATTCCCGGGACCAGGTTAAATTTCGGTCCTAAAATTTCGGTTTCGTTCCAAAAAATACTGCCTTCATCAATATCATACAAACCGTAAATCAGTTTAAGCAATGTGCTTTTCCCACAACCACTTTCACCTAAAACAGCTATGTTTTGGCCTTTTGCAATCGAAAAATCTACATTTTCAATAACTGGATTTTCGGTATATCCGAAGGTAATATTTTTAACTTGAAGCATGCTATAATTTTAGAACGACAAAACTACGAAGTTTATTTAAAAACAAAAAAGCTGTTCCTAAGAAGAAACAGCTTTTTATTTATTTATATCGTAACGAAATCTTAATTTCCAGCTTCTTTTTTAGCGTCTTGCACCATTTTATCATTTGCCGTAATAGCAAATTCCACTCTTCGGTTTTGTGATTTACCTTCAGCCGTTTCGTTTGAAGCAATAGGATCAGCTTCTCCTAAACCTGTTGTGGTAAAACGAGAATTTGCCAAGCCTTTACCAGACAGATAACTTCTTACAGATGCAGCTCTCTGATCTGATAATTTCAAATTATAATCGTCAGCACCTGAACTGTCAGTATAACCGTAAATTTGAATATTAGTGTCAGGATATTCATTGAAAACAGGCACTAATTTATCCAAGTTTGCTTTAGCGGCAGGAGTTAAAGTTGATTTATTAGTATCAAAACGTATAGAATTTTCACCCAATGTAAGCTTAATACCTTCTCCTACTCTCTCTACCTGAGCTCCTGGTAATGTTTCACTTATCTTTCTGGCTTGTTTGTCCATTTTGTTACCAATCATTCCACCGGCAACTCCACCTACTACACCTCCAAGAACTGCACCAAGCGCACCATTACCTCCTTTTCCTATATTATTTCCCAGAACACCGCCCAAAACAGCACCGCCCACTGCACCAATTACAGCACCACGTTGTGTATTATTTGAATTTTTAACCGCCTCACAACTGGTTAAAACCGTTCCTAAAAGAAGTACTACCGAAAGTATATATACAATTGACTTTTTCATAACAATATTTTTTTAGTTAGTTTTTCTGAATTGGTAAACAACATTGGTTAATTTACCACCAATATTAATGTTGTCAAGTAACTTGAATGATTCCATTGTCTGGTCATCTACTTTTAAAATATAACCTACCTGCTGTTGTTTTGCTTTCATTCCTTCGGCCAAAAATTTTAAAACAAATTGACCGTCTTTATTCACATACCATTTAATTGGCGAGCTAAAACCAGGGCAGCCAACTTGTGTCAGAGCCATTTCACCTGAATCATTATTGGAAATAAATTTCCATGTACTTCCTTCAAAACATTTTGCATCTGCAATATCAAAAGATTTAACTTTAAACATATCCGACCCTGGATAAGTAACGGAAACTATAGTCCAATTTCCTTTAATAGCTACTTGAGACCTCCTATCTACGGAAGTACTTGCAGCGGGTGCTGGAGTCTTACACGAAACAGCCAAAATAACTAACGTAAATACTAAAATTATCTTTTTCATAGTATAAAATTTATTGATATTCTTACAAAAATACGAATTTTGGATACATAAACTCTAATAAAATCGGAATATTACCTCAAGAAAAACAAAAAAACAGATGCGCCAATTTGTCATTTTTGTAACAATTGGTATCTTATTTGAAAGAAAGAAATCATCAAATTAAACTTAAAATCAAGATACTATGACAACAGGAAAAATTAATGTTTCGGTAGAAAACATCTTTCCCTTAATCAAGAAATTTTTATATAGCGATCACGAAATCTTTTTACGCGAATTGATTTCAAACGGTACAGACGCTACATTAAAATTAAAACACCTAACCAGCATTGGGGAAACCAAAGTAGAATATGGCAATCCAATTATCGAAGTAAAAATCGATAAAGAAGGCAAAAAACTACACATCATTGATCAGGGATTGGGGATGACTGCTGATGAAGTAGAAAAATACATCAACCAGGTAGCCTTTTCAGGTGCTGAAGAGTTTTTGGAAAAATACAAAGATTCTGCCAAAGATTCAGGAATCATCGGTCATTTCGGATTGGGTTTTTATTCTGCATTCATGGTAGCTTCTAAAGTGGAAATTATTACGAAATCCTTCAAAGAAGAACCGGCAGCACACTGGACTTGTGATGGCAGTCCTGAATTTACTTTGGAACCTGCTGACAAAACGACTCGCGGAACTGAAATCATCCTGCATATTGCTGACGATTCTTTAGAATTCCTGGAAGACTTCAAAATCAACGAATTACTAAATAAGTACAATAAATTCATGCCTATTCCGATTAAATTCGGAACCAGAAAAGAGAAAATAGAACAGAAAAAAGGAGAATTTGTTGAAACAGAAGACAAAGACAACATTTTTACTGAAGTAGAAGTTGATAACATCATCAATAATCCTAATCCGGCATGGACAAAGCAACCAACCGAATTAAGTGATGAAGATTACAGAAGTTTCTACCGCGAATTGTACCCGATGCAGTTTGAAGAACCTCTTTTCAATATTCATTTGAATGTAGACTACCCATTCAACCTGACAGGAATTTTATACTTTCCTAAGCTGGGTTCTGACATTCAAATTCAAAAAGATAAAATTCAATTGTTCCAAAATCAGGTCTATGTTACCGATAACGTGGAAGGAATTGTCCCTGAATTCTTAATGATGTTAAAAGGAGTTGTTGATTCTCCGGATATTCCTTTAAATGTTTCCCGTTCCGGATTGCAGGCAGACAGTGAAGTCAAAAAAATATCAAACTACATTACCCGTAAAGTAGCTGATAAATTAAAATCATTGTTTAACGAAAACCGTGAGGACTTCGAGAAAAAATGGAATGACATTAAAATCGTATTAGAGTACGGAATGCTTTCAGAACCGAAGTTCTATGAAAAAGCAGGTGCTTTTGTATTGTATCCAACAGTTGATGGGAACTATTTCACTTTAGAAGAATTAAAGGAAAAAATCAAAGCCAACCAAACTGACAAAGACGGAAAGTTAATTGTTTTATACGCAGGAAACCAGGACGCACAACACAGTTACATTGACATTGCCAAGGAAAAAGGTTATGAAGTGTTATTATTGGATTCACCAATTATCTCTCATTTAATTCAAAAATTAGAAGCAGATAACGAAAATCTGACTTTCACTCGTGTAGATTCTGATCACATCGATAATTTAATCCGTAAAGAAGAAGCTGCTATTTCTAAATTATCTGAAGAAGAACAAAATAGCTTAAAAACTGTTTTGGAAAATCTTGTACCAAAACAAAATTATTCGGTACAACTGGAAGCTTTAGACAGTAATGCTGCTCCATTTATCATTACACAGCCTGAATTTTTGCGTCGTATGAAAGAAATGAGTCAGTCCGGAGGCGGTGGAATGTTTGGAATGGGCAATATGCCGGAAATGTACAATCTGGTTGTAAATACCAATTCTAATCTGGCCTCAACAATTTTAAACACAAAAGAAGAATCAGCTCAGGAAGGTTTGGTTAAACAAGCTCTGGACTTAGCTAAATTATCTCAAAACCTGTTAAAAGGTGAAGAGTTAACTGCTTTTGTAAAAAGAAGTTTTGAACTGATTAAATAAGGCATTCGCCAAAGAATTAAAAATTAAAACCTGTGGGGCTTCTGCTCACAGGTTTTTTTTATGGGCATCAATCGCTAAACTTTCACATTCCTTACTGAAAAACCATACTGAAAAAAGGGAAATACCTTGTTAAAAAAAGGGGAAATACCCTGTTTAGCTATTTAATTTATAATCAAACCTTTACATAATAGAAATTCGAATTAAACCAACCTTTTGAAATCTTATAAAATTAGGTATAAAGTATGTCCTTTAATAAGAATAAAAACAATTAAAAAATAAATTATGAGACATTATTATTTTATCTTCTGTTCTGTTGTTATTGCATTATTTGCAAATAGTTGTGCAGTAATTCCAACTTGTCCAAGCTCACGCATGCCGCTAGTTGAAATACAAGTCAACAATACAGAATCGAACCACGACGATTATATTGGAACATCAGGATTTATCCAATGTAGAGCAAGAATCACTAACTTCAACAAAGATTTTGGAAGCGGTTTGCAGTTTCCAGGAGGAGTTGAAGTAGAATTCCGAAATAAGAGATTAAGCAGTGATTTAATTATTTCTTCAACAAACTCAGGCTCCAGCACATCATTTTTTGCCACTTTACCAGGCAATGGCGGTTGGCTCAACTTTTTTATAAAAGGGAGCAGTTTATCTGTTGCAGACAAATCAAGCATAATAGAAATGGCAACTGCAGGAGCAACATGTAATGAGGTTGTAATAGCGCGAAAAGGATTAATGGTAAGTAATTCCCCTGGCCCTATTCCTAATACACGTCCACAAGTAACCATAGAAGTAGGCAGCATTACCACTATTGACGATTATATAGCCTGGAATCCTGTTTCCTGCAGAATGAAATGGTTAAATCCCAGTGCACCTGGCGCAACCCTTAATGTTACAGTCCAAAATATGCCTTCCTTAAATAGGCTACGATTTGCAACTGGAACCCTTGCTGCAGGTACAACCGCGACAGATGTAACTTCAAACCTTACATTAAGTGGTGATGGTTCTTGGGTAAGTTTTAAAATTGCCGGCAATCAAAATAATCCAAGTGCAGAAGATAAAGATGCCGTATTTGAAGTTTTACAAGGACCTGATTTATTAACTCGTGAAGCCGTAATGGTCAGAATCAGAAAGAATGCCAACTCTCTATCAACAAATGAACGTGATAGGTATTTAGAAGCATTAAGAGAAATACATCAAACGTATAATTTCTACGAATTATTTAAAAACTCTCATAGTGGTAATGCCGCAGGCTTTGATGTTATAGCGCATAGACAAGCTCATGTTGGCTCTGCATTTTTACCTTGGCACAGGGCTTTTATGCTGCATATTGAACGTTTATTACAATCAAGCGATCCTAGTGTTGCACTACCCTACTGGCATTTTGACATTTCATCACCAAATATGTTCAATGCTGATTTCATGGGAGCTAACCCAACTTTAGTTGGTGCCACACAAGCAATTATAAATCCTTCAAATCCAATAAGTACTTGGCAAATAACCGGTCAGGCAGCAGGTATTAGAAGAAAAACACCTTATGGCAACAATGGAATTCCTAGTAGTGTAATGGGAACAGGTACAGGAGTGGCCACAGAAATGGCAACATTTGCTCTTGGTGCCAACTATTCCAGTTTTAAAGGAATGGAAGGAACAACCCACAATGGTGCTCACAATAATTCCGGTAATAATGGAGTTTCCTGGATAGGTGGTAGCCCGCATATTGCTCCGCAAGATCCTTTGTTTTATTTTCTACATGGAAATATTGAACGATTATGGGCAAAATGGCAATGGTTAAATAATCGTTTTGATGCCACGCAAAGCAGCACTTACGATTTACAAGGCGGTCATTCAAACAGTCCTTCATCACCTCCTGTATTTACTGTAGATCCTGGAAACCCAAATAGGATTACTTCAAACAGGACTTTTGGACAATATGTAGATGATTCTTTATGGCCATGGGACAATAAAACCGGCGTATCACAAGGAACAGGAACATTAGCCAGACCAACAACTGCTCCGCTTACTCCTTATCCAATTGTAGTTGGAGGTTTTTTCCCGGGTGCACAACCTACTGTTAAAACCACAATTGATTTCAGATTGCTTAACTTTGGGTATGATGATTTTTATCCTTATTAATAAATTTTAAAATTTAAATAAATGAAAACATATATAATATTGACACTATTACTTTTTAGTTCCGCAGTTGTTTTTCCACAACAAACTAAAAGAGATTCTATACTTAGAAATGTAGAAGAATATAAAGGCAGAGTATTTAAAGATGCCACTGTTTTTATTAATAATTCAAACCCGGCCGAACAGCGGATAAAAGCGATTCAAAAACATGCTATCATTTATGATGAACAGCAAAAAATGCTATTTAAACGTATTGTGCTTTCTGAAAATGAAAATCCTGTAATAAGGGCTTTAGCATTAAACAAGATTTATAATGAGGCTGATAAAGATGCTGAATTTTTTAATCAGATAGTTAATTGGTTTTCCAATTCGCGAACACCTAAGCCACTAAGAGATGAAACTTTAGGTTTAATTGGTAATCTTTCTTTTTCTTCTATGCCGGGAATATTGGATGCGTATCATAAAATGGTTGAAGATCCCGACCTTGTTTATAGAGAATTCGCCTTTAACAAACTGGTACTAAACGGAGATACAAAAGCTCAGCAATTACTGATTAGAGGCTTAGAAGATTCCAATGCAAGACCTTTAGATGTTCTTACTTCTATCAGAATCCTTTCATCTGCACCTAAAAAAGATTTTTATCCGGTTGTTTATAAGATAATGCAGGAAACAAAAAATGAAGAGGAACGCTTATTAGCTATTCAGACTTTAGGAGGGTATCCGACGGCAAAAGACAAATTAAAATCTATTTTTCTTTCCAGAGAAGAGAAATCGAAATTCAGAGAAAGTGCATTGATTGCCTTTTATAATTATAATAAAAGGGAAACCGTTAATTATTTAACAGAGATTTTAAATGATCCTTCTGCTTCTTCTGATTTGAAAATTATTGCTGTTCAACTTGCGATAAATGAAAGAAAAGCAATTACCTACAGAAAAAAAGCAAAAAGAGCGGACACGCTGGACAATTTAATCCGGGAAATAGCAAACAGCAAAAATGATTCTGAAAGAGAATTAGTAGCCATCTCGAAGAAATATTTGCTGCTGGTAAGACCCACTTTTTAAAACTGTTATGAAAAAGCCATACTTGTTATTAATCTGCTTCTTTTTGAATTTTCACATGTATTGTCAAATGAAAAGTGAGATAAATTCAAATACAGTAAATTTTGAAGCTAATGAAGAGGACTTTGCAGAAAGAATTAAAAAGGCAAACGGAAAGAATTCATTTACCGAGTTAACAGCACTAATAGAAACATCAAAATCGAATTATAATCAATCGGATTCAATTGTAGAAAACTTATCACTTTGGTTAACCGAAAACCATCCTATCTATGATGGCAAAGGCTTTAATGATGCTTTGGAGTTTAGGTCTTATTTGTTGTATTCATTTTCATTTTTTCCTGAAAACAAGCGGGTTCTTGACTATCTGATTTCTGAATTAACGCTTTCTGATAACCAAAATATTATTTGCTCCGCTATTTTTACGGGTAGAAAATATCCTGATAACAGGATAATACCCCTTATCGAAAAATTTACCTCTGACGATTATAACATTAAAGTAAATTTTTCTGATTTTCAATTTAACAGCAATTATAATTATAAAACTACGATTCAGGAAGAAGCTGTGAAGACTTTAAATGCATTAAAACTGCAACAAAAAGAACCTGTTAGTCACAAAGCCTCTTGTTGTTCTTCTAAAATTGGCACAGAAAAAGAAAGCTTTTCAAAATTGACAGAAAAAAAAGAGAGAAGAAATAAAGATTTGAATATTGCATTTTTAGATCAGAATAATGACTCTTTCAAATTAAAAAACACAAAGAAACCGTTTATTGTGACGTTTTTTTACACGAGCTGTACCAATCCGAAAAAGTGTGCAAGCACCATATCCAAATTAGCAGAACTGCAGAAAAATTTGTCAGGAAAGAAGAATAAATTTGGAATTTACGCCATCACGTATGATGAATATGTTGATAAAGCCGAAGTCCTGAAAAAGTATGGTGATTCTTATAATTTCATGTTCGACAGCAACAACAAATTTCTCCTTCCTTTAAATACGGAGGAAAAAGAAAAAATGGATGTACAGTTCAACACTACAGTAAATTATGGAAACGGCACTGTAAATCAGCATGGAATCCAGTTATTTTTATTTGATAAGGCCGGAAAGCTGGCTTCAATAATCAAAAATGAGAATTGGACAGTGCTTTCGGTTTCAGACAAAATTAATTCTCTGCTGAAGGAATAATCCGGGTTTCTCAAAATTCGGATTTATAAAATAAGCTGTCAGGAACAAATCTGGCAGCTCTATTTTGTTTTACGAACATATTTTGTCTTGGTATTTACTTGATAAATTAGAAATCATGGATAAAACAAAGTTTACAGAAAATGGGGATATTTATTGCATCCTGGATGATTTACGATCCCAAATTAAGGATAAGAAATTTTCGGATATTGTAGATTCACATGGAAATCAATATGTAGATTTAGTTCAGGAAGGTGGCGGAGTACTCGGAATTGCCTTGGTTGGCTACGTCTATATTTTAGAACAGGCCGGGATTCGCTTTCTGAGCCTTGCAGGAACATCGGCAGGCAGTATCAACACCATGCTCATGGCATCGGCAGGAACTTGCGATATTGAAAAATCCGATTGGATCTTGGATTGCCTGTGTAATAAAGATTTATATGATTTTGTTGACGGCGATGACAATGCCCGTGATTTTATCAGTGCCTTGTTGAAAGGTTCAGGAACTTTAGAATTAATTCTGGAAGGTTTACCTATTTATGGTGATTTTAAAAAGGATTTCGGATTAAATCCCGGTAAAAATTTCCATCAATGGATGAAAAAGCTGTTGCTGAAAAAAGAGATAAAAAACTATGCCGACCTAAAAGCATTACGAGAGAAAGGTGTCGCAGACGGAAATAAACTCTTCAGAATAAACGACAACGGTGATAAAGAAGAATACACAAAAACAGAGCATTGGAGCGAAATAGCCATAGTTGTCGCCGACATTACTACTGAAAGTAAAATTATCTTCCCAAAAATGATGGATCTGTTCTATTCAAATCCCAATGCACAGAATCCCGCTGATTTTGTAAGAGCGTCGATGTCAATCCCTTTTTTCTTTACTCCTTTTAAAATAAAAAATATCCCTAATGGAGCCAAAGCCTGGAACAGATGGAAAGAAGAAACCGGTCTAAATGCCTCAGTCCCTACCGAAGTGCTGTTTATGGATGGAGGCATAATTTCCAATTTTCCCATCGATATTTTTCATAAAAACCTACAAATTCCTGCATCACCCACTTTTGGAGTTAAACTCGGATATGACAAAAAAGAAATTAATAAAAACGCAAAAATCCCCAGCTTATTAGGATCCATATTTGACACTTCACGGTTTGCCTATGACTTCGAATTCTTAAATAAAAACCCTGATTTCAGGCACCTCATCGGTTATATTGACGTTGGTGACCATAACTGGCTTGACTTTGGCCTTACTGAAGAAGCTAAAGTTGATTTGTTTATCAGAGGTGCGCAAAAAGCTGCAGAATTCTTAATTCGTTTCAATTGGGAAGAATATAAAAAAATAAGAGTCGCTAAGCGGGATTATTACGAAAGCACCTGCATCACTTGTTAAACTATTTTCTGAAAATCATATACTTGCCGGACTTGCTTTTTTATAGAACCAACGTTTAAAGACCGGAAGTTTTACAGGAGCTGATTCTTTTTCAAAGTAAAAATTAGTCAGATTCCAAATAATCATAATCGCGGAAAAATAATACAGGTTCAGTACCAAAGCAATACCCAAATGCATAGAAATAGTGAGCACCATCCAAGTCTTTTGCGTTTTAGGAATCCAGACAAAAATAGGATACAGCATTTCAATAACGATTGTTGACCAGCCAATGAAAATTAAAACCGAAGAATAATCTGCCATCCATGAAAAATCAAAATTAAAATCTCTGTTGGCATAAGGCAGGTTAATAGCTTTCCAGATAGATTCACCATTTCGCCAGTTGTAACCTAATAATTTATCAAATCCGGAAAAGAAATATGCCATACTGATGTGTATTTGAAACATTCTTTTGACCGGCATAAAGTTTACTTCTCTGACCTTCGTTTTAAAAAGAAAACGAAGCACTGAAAAATGAGCATCTGAAGGCAATAATATCAGATAAAACAGTGACATGCTTGTGAAAAAATCAACTCCATAAATGAAAAAAGAACTTCCTTTCAGCAAAGCAACTTGTAAGATCAGTAGCAGAAAAGCGCTTATTCTGGAATAAAATCCGATGATAATGGTACAGCATAATGTAATAAACAGTGTTTTTGTCATAAAGATCACAGCGATTTCAGCCACTCCTACTGATTCGAAAAAGGAGGTTATTTTTGAAAAAGTAAGCAGCCAGCTCGGATGAAAAACAGCCATTATATCCTGTGGCACAATACTTTGACTGGAAAAAAAGTTATCAAAATCGCTTATTATGGATAAAAAATGCAATAATACCATTACCCCTATTGAAATTCTGAAGAAGCCTAGGAATTCCATATTCCCTTTGTTTTCAAAAAAGAAATTTTCGATTTTTGTGTATAAAACGGTCACTTTTCTCATGATTTGCTTATTTAATTTGACTTACTAAGATCAGATTGTCTGTTTTTTCTCCTTTTTTATATCGCTCCAGGCTCGGATAATCATACAGATAAAGTTTGGCAGAGCATCTTGCAGCATTAGGACTTTCTTTAAGTACGCTTTTAGCAATCTGCTTCAGCACTATGTCTAAGTATTCATGGTATTGGGATTCGTTTTTCTTTTTGGAAGAAACTACTTTGTCCATAAACATATTAAAAACGGAGGTATATCTTACGATACCTTCTTTGCTCTTTAATCCCGGCATAATACGTTCTTCCAAAACATTTCCTTTTGCATCTTTCAACTCGAAAAGCAACACAAAATCACTCGCTACATTTGGCGCAAAAAAACCGTAACCTGTATCAAATCCTGTGTAAGCCGTAAATAAGCTGACCGGGGCAAGCTCAACAATTTTATTTGAAAGTTCATAGACCAATGGTTTTTTATAATCTTCTTTGTCGTAATAAAAACCATAATAACCGTCAAAAGTCCCTTTTAATCCAATAGTGAATACCAGAAACAGTAAAAGGAATATTCCAAAAAGCTGCCATTTTCTTTTCATTTTTTTGTATTTTATTAATTGTAAAAACAAGGGCAAACCATGTTGATAAACCCTTGTTTTAGTAATTATTGATATTTTTTGATAACATTGATAACCTGCTGGTTTAAATTTTCATCAAAAGGAGTTCTGGTAGTTCTTATCAGTAACCTGCTAAATGCCTTGGTTCCCATATAATCATTGCAAATATTATTTTCATCAATACCTACAACAGTAAGACGGTTGAAAGTCCCCATATCTTCTTCAGATAATTTGGCGGCATTAATTACAATTTTGTTGGCAGTTATTCCGATGTTTCCATCCAAAGATGTGTATTTGTATTTAGATAGTATTTTATCCAATCTTACTTTAATATCACCAAAACTATTCCAATCAATATCAGCTCTTTCAAAGCAGCCTCTATGGATAATATTCAATTTTGTAAATTTTGCCAAATGATCCCAAGCCTGAATTTTAGCAATGCGCTGGATTTGAGCAATGTGCTGGATATTTTGCGTATGAACGATGTAATTCAAGAAACCGGCACCTCCAATTTTCTCATACTCCTTGTCAAGAGCGATAAGACCGTCAATATCCGTTCTGGACATTTCCTTAGTGTCCTTAATCAGGAAATTATTGTCTACAATATAATTTCCGTCTTCATTGTAGACCAGCATTTTCTTTGGCTTGCACTGAGAAAGTAGCAGTAACCCAAAGGCAATAGTACCAATAAGCAACAGTGTTTTTGTTTTCATAATTTTAATGTTTTTTTAGTACCTACTCTTTTTTGGCTTTTCGGCTTCCTCCATTTTAAATGCTTTATTTTATGATAGATAAAAGTACTTTCATTTAAAATAGTGATAAAGAGGACAATAACCCATTTTAAAAGGGTGTTTTCACCCTTAACGAGTAAGGTTTTTCCTTATAAAAAGTTAACCCCTGTTTGTGCTTACATACAGGGGTTAAAATCAACTAATTATGTGTTTAAAAAATGACTATATTTTTATAATTACCGTACCTGAAAATGTCCGACCATCTGACGGCCATATTCCCGGGCCAGGGTAAAACTGTGGGCGTTTGGTAAAATAATGCGCATTAAAAATATTATTGCCATTCAACTGTAGTTTTATTTTATCCAATAAACGGATACCAATATTTAAATCAAACAATTGATAGGAAGGAACTATGCCGACAGCTCCGTTTGCCGATGGTTCGACTGTATTTAATGCATCTGCAAAACTCTTGGATGTATAACTGTAAAACACTAATAGACTAACCGAATCATATTTAAAAATAACTCCATTTCTGGTAATACAGGAAGGAACGCTTTCTACTTTTTTACCATCAATACTAACATTTGTATTTCCTGATTTTATTGTAGCATCCTGGTATTTTGCTTTCATAAGTGAAGTTGAAGTAAACAACGATAAACTTAATCGCTCACTTAATAAAAAGTCTTCCTGCAAAAACAATTCGAGACCATTCGTTTCAGAATCTCCAATATTCGTTCTAAAAACAGTTATGTTTCCATTGGCATCAGTTCCTGCCAGTGTTCCCATGCGTTTATTGTATTGAAGATGAAAACCGGTCACATCCCATTTTAAAGATTTCCATTTTCCTCTAAATCCTATTTCTGTGTTATAACCATTGGCATCTTTCAGATTTTTATCAGTTGACTCATAAACAGATGCAGGAATAATATCTTTAAAAATAACAGGTCGATAAGCTTCAGACCATCCGGCATAAAAATTCATATTCCGGTTAACATCGTATTGAGCCGATACGCCAAATAATGGAAATTTGTGCTTGATGGTATTTGGCAATACCTCATCCGGATAATAGGTAATAACTCCGCTCATATTAGTTTTGCCAATTTCTACTCTTGCTCCGGTATTGATTGAAAATCGTTCCGTTAGTAACCAGCGATTTTCGGCAAACAGAGCATTATTTCCTGTTTTAAAATAAAGATCTCTGCCCCATCCCGGTGTAACAAGTGTTAAATCATAATCACTTCCGTTGTATCTGAAAATGTTTGTGATATACAAGTCGCAGAAAAGGAAACTGCTATTAGAGTTACTAAAAATCGATTCATTAAATAAGTAAAAAGTAAGATGTTTTTAAAAGTTGTAGTTAGCTGTAAAACGGATTAATATTGAAGGATACTTGTTGGCTTTTCAAATATTTTTTTCAGAAACAGCTTTCCTTTTTCATCATAAAATTTCCATGATCCTGATTTTTGTCCCATAAAATAAGTGCCTTTTTCCTTTTTCTTTCCATTTTCGGAATAAACAATCCAATTACCATTTGTCAGGTCTTTTTCAAAAGTTCCTTGAGAATATAAATTCCCGTTTTCAAAATAAAAAGAATATTCTCCCTGTTTTTCGCCGTCCATATAATTAGCGATTTCCTTCGAATTTCCGTTTTGGTAGAAAGATTTCCATAAACCGGTTTTCATTCCTCCTTTATAAAACTGCTCTGCCAGTATGTTGCCCTCTTCATCATAAAAATACCATGCACCAATTTTCATATCACGGTCAAAAAGCCCTTTTTCTTTAATTTGTCCATTGGGATAATAAGTAGAAGCTTCTCCTTGCTGCATATCGTTTTCGTAGGTTACTTCAAAGAATAGCTCTCCGCTTTCATACCATTTTTTCCAATGTCCTGTTTTCGTATATTCCTTATGATATTCTTCTCTAAAAGGCTTCCCATTCGGATAATATTCAATTGCTTTTCCATATAAAATACCGTAATCGAAATTCTTTTCCGATTGCAGTATCCCATCTTCATAATAACTTTTAAAGAGTCCATTTTCCTTATTATTATCATAACTTCCTTCAGTACATTTGCTTCCGTTTTCAAACCATGAAATATAAGGACCGTGTAATTTATCGTTCAAATAAGTCGCTTCAGATGCTTTTTTCCCATTAGAATAGTAAATAGTCCAGAGTCCTTCTTTTATTCCGTTTATCAGATTTCCTTCCTGCCTAGATTTTTTCATTTCTTCAGGAAAAAGAGCGTCTTTTTTCTCTTCGGATAAAATAGCAGAATTCTTTTGAGCTGTTATTTCATTTGCCCAAAACAATAAAACTATAAATAGTATTATTTTTGATTTTATCATATTACTGTCATTTAAAAAAGAATAAAATCACAAGAGCTTTTATGCAAATTCAGATTACCTGCTCCTGTGATTTATCTCCTTACCGAAATTTATATTTTACTATTGATAAGTACCTGAAACGTTTCGCTTTTATTGTCAAAAGCCAGTTTAACGATATACATTCCTACACTAAGTTTACTGCTGATATCCCAAGGAATCGTTTGTGAACCGTAATCTAAATTTCCTTTAAAAATGGTTTCTATCGTTTTTCCTGACAAATCAGCCAATTCAATTTTCACATTCTCTGATGCTGATGGCAGTTCAAATGTAATCTCTGCATGAGAAACAGCAGGATTCGGGTATACCTTCAGCTTTCCATTTCCTTCGGTGGTAGCCGCATATGATTTTGTACCCAGCGTAGGATTATAAACAAAGGCTTTTTCTGTTGACCAAGAACTCCATTTTAGATTTTCATCTCTGTAACGAACTCTGTAATAATAAGTTTGCCCGGTTACAAGCCCGTATGTTGAAGCATTCAATTTAGAAATATTCAAATTAGCATTTTTGTTTATTGGCGTATAATTAGGCGCTCGAGTATCATCATAAATATTATATTTATCCTGTTCTTTATTAATTAATAATGTGTTGTAATTTCCTGAAGTAGCCGTAACCTGAAAATGACAGGTTTGCGGCAAATCAACACCTGCCATTGGTGACGCTGCTAAAGTAGTTTGTCCTTCTATTCCGATTGCAGTTGGCGTTTGTGGCTTTGCCTGATTTAAATTCAAATGAAATTCATCGACTAATTCATTTACTACCGGCCTGTTGCTGTTTCCAAAACTAAACGTCTTCGCATTAAACGATTTATTGTCTACATCAATATCCAGTAAAGTCCAGGAATAAATATCTTTACTTACTTTTATTTCAGGATAATCCGTTTGATTACCATACATACCCCAACGATCTAATGCTGACCCTGCTCCTCCTGACAATTCCAAATACATATCGTGAGTTCCTGTAGTAATATCGGTTACTCCTCTTTCATAATTATGGGAATGACCGTAAGCAAGTAAGGCGTTTTTAGGATATTGTTTTAATTTTGGAAGAATACTATTTTGTACAAAAACCTCGTTCCCGTCTGGCCAGATTTCGCTATGACCCGGATGATGTAAGAATGAAAATACAAAGTCAATATCAGCGTTGTTATTCGACTCTTGTAATCTGGCATCTATCCAATTAATCTGATCGCTTACTTTATATCCGGAATTGCCATTAACTGCTAAAATCTGAGTATTGCCATAAATATAATTGTAGAATTTTTCATTGTATGTATGTCCGGCAGGATAACCGTTAGTTAATTCTTCATACTTCATATATTTAAAGAAATTTAACGAATCTCCTTCGTGATTACCAATACTGATCATGGTTGGGATGGAAGCCGTCAAAGGAGCAAAAGGAGTAAAATATTCATCTGTATATTGACTCACCACTGACCCGGTAGAAACGATATCTCCACAGTTTAAGATTAAATCTACCGAATTGTAAAAGTTGGGACCATACAATTCTACCAGCTTACTTTTAATTTGCTGTACATTTTGCGTTGTTTTAGCTACATCAGTTCTGTTATCTCCCAAAAGAACCATTCTGATATGCTGATTTAAGGCACTTCTTAGTGCAGGTGTTCTAAAAGCATTAACTGATGAGGCCGTTGTACCATTATAGCATTGGTAAAAATACTCAGTATCAGGCTGCAAACCTGTTAATTTAACGGTATGCCAGTAGTAATTTGCCGAAGAATTTATTCTTTCCCATGTTCCTGAAGTCGTTTGGTTCAGATTAGCACTGCTTGTTCCGAATTTTACTACGGGATTTTGTGCCGTATTAGTAGAATGCCAGGAAATATAAGTGGATGTTGGTGTAGCAGTCTGCAAATAAGGATTCATTCCAGTAGACACCGGTGCTGGAGTATGTCCATATCCTCCAATAGTTGTTACTTCCGCTGCTGTCAAAGCTCTATTGAAAACTCCTATAGCAGCAACATCCATTTGGTTATCTTCTCCGTTATCATCGGCCAAAAGCAATAATAAAGGATCTAAAGCATAACGACCATTTAGTGTATTGGGAAGGCCCGGATTCCACAGTTGCCCATCAACATACATTTTTATTTCATTACCTACATCGACAGTAACAACCAAACGATACCATTCATTTGGCAGAACAGTTGAATTGGAATACGTCAAAGCAGTAACCCCTATTTTTCCTGCCGGATTGATAAACAAATCTCCGTCGTTTCCATTCCCTTGATTGGTTTGAATAAAACTGTAATACTGACCTATTGACGGTACCTTGAAGTCAATCATAACCGAATATTTGTTAGGATAGGTTTGCCCATAATTAGATACACCATGTGTGCATTTAAAATAATTACCAACTGTTTTCCTAACGGCAAAATTGGAAACTGTAGGCCCTGCAACTTGTGTAAAAGACCCTTGTGCTGCAAGATTGGCACCTACTTGTGCCTGAACAAGATTGGCACTATTATCAAAATTCCAATACCCGGATAAAGAACTTGTCCAATCCCCGGGAACAAAACTAGTTTGCCCCATACCGAGATACGTTCCCGATAATAACAATAATGTGAATAATTTTTTCATTTTGGTTTACTGTTTTTCGTTTGTTTACAAATATTAAATATATACAGCAAAATAAAGCCATTATTTATAAATAGTAAAAAACGAGAGTTTATTTAATTGTTAAAAAAAGAACAACTAATAGTAATTCACATCTCTGATTTTCATACAATTAAGACATTTCTATTGCTCTTTATTTAACAAATAATTAAGTAAACGTAAGATTATTTTTATTAAAAATAAATTATTCTATAGCATGATTATAATTTGATTTCTCCAAAGAGAAAAATCTAAAAATCTTAACAAATTATAAGGAAAAACCTCGGTCAGCTTTTTTTTATATGACTAATTTTAGTCTGCAAACGAGTGTTAATAAACTTCTTGATTTACCTATCTGTAAATAAAATCTTTGAATAACTGGGCGGAAAAAACAGAACTATGCTATTTATTTGTAAATTATTTCACACATTTGCAGTTAATAGAATAATATCTTTAACATAACGCTGTCTTGATGTCTTTTTCTGTTTTGATGCCTAATTTTAAAATTCCAAATAAATAGAATCAGGTAACACAAGACTTTAGAAAACATCAAAACGGTTAAACCAAAAGCGGAAGCTAAACAGTAGCATATGACCCGGGAAATTAAAACGAATAAGGATATAGAAACCCTTGGAGGAAGTCCAAAAAAAGCTGATAATTACAAAGAAAAGCTGGTTAAATTAATTCCTTCAGAAATTATAGCGGCCTATGTGACTATTTATGGATTGGTAACAGGAATAAAAAGCCAGCATGAAAACTTAATACTCTGGATCGTAATTGCCTTATTGCTGGTTATAACTCCTTTATATTCCATTAGAATTTCTTTAGTTACCAAAAAAAGCCAAGTCATATTTACCACTTTTGGGTTTTTAATCTGGGCTTTTGCAACCGGATCTCCAATTAAAGAAATAGATACCGTTCCAGTATCTTTTATAGCTTCGGTTATTTTAATATTATACACTTTGTTTATACCAATAGTATATATGGAAAGACCTGACAGACCAAAATCTGAATTATAAAACAAGGAAATTTAAATTATAAACTATGGCAACTTCATACTATAAAAAGCAAGAACTCTATAAATTAAAGACGGAAAACGGTGCTATTACTATTTCTGCACCTTCATTTAATGGACAAGGTGGCAGTTATGTGATTTTTAAAGGACAGAAACTCTTAGGAGCCAATGAAACCGTTAATGTTGGAACCGCAGATTCCTGCAATGGCAAAATAATAAAAATCATAGCCACTATTCAGGACAAACTCCCACAGACAAACTGGACGAATGTAACAGTCACAATCACAGAAAACGGTACAAATACAGAATACTTATACGAGGAAGAATTGCCTGCACATTTAGACACTGCCTGCTATATTATTAAAATAACTATGGAAAAATGAGAAACGCAAACAGACTACTCGTTTTAATTGCATTATTCTTCTGTTCAGGATTATTCAGTCAGGATTTACGTATCCCAAATACTCCTGCTTTCAGTATATTGGACTATGAACCGGCTTCAGTGATGCGTCCTACTTCAACAAAAAAGTTATCTACTGATTTATTGAATTCTTTCGATCAGGAAGGCCATTTATTAATGAATATGGGGCTTGAAGTAACACCCTACTGGCTGAAAAGCAGGTCAAAACTGACTAGAGAAGAATACCTCAATCCCGGAACCTTTCAAACCATCCTGCAAACATTATCGCTTTCTGCTGCAACAGTAAAAGATACCGTCAATGGAAACAATAATCTGGGACTTGGTTTGCGATTCGAGATTGTAAAAGGAGCATTGAGTAATCAATTTAAAATAGCAGAGAATGAAATGCTGCAACTGGAAACTATCAACAGCATCATTGTTAATGCAAAAACCGATGATTCTTTCGATACAAAAGACAAAGCTCTTGAGTCTATTATCAATTGGCTGAAAGAAAACACAATCCCTAAGATTGATGAATCTCAAATTACTGATTTGAAGCAACGGGCTGACAATCTGAAAAAAAACTCCTCGCTTTCTGTAAGTGCATTTTGCGAAGCTCTTGAGGTTTCTTATCAGCAGGAAAGGAAAGAATTAGCGAACAGAATCATAGAAATGGAGAACAAGCGGACTGGGTTCAGTCTGGAGGCCGCTGCTGCCTCAAAATTTATAAATACCACCGGAAATCAGGCTTTCCAGAAAATGGGTTTTTGGATTAATGCCAATTATTATATTACCGAAAAAGATGCCTGGACCGCAACCGGAAGAATAATGACTTCAACCGGAGACACTACGTCTGTTAATTCCGATCTTGGATTCAGTTATATCAGACTGGAAAAAGATTTTAATATTTCTCTCGAATCCATGATACGATGGTACAGAACGGAAATCCCTGACCTCAACAGCAACGGAGATCCAATAATCCGCCTTGAGAAAAACTTTACCTACAGGATTGCTGCTCAATTTTCTTATACCGTTGCAGAAGACATCAGTCTTAACCTGAGTATAGGCAAGGAATTTGATGATCCGGTATTGTCTAAAACAGCTTTCTTTTCTATACTTGGAGTCAATTATGCGATTTTTAACCGGCAATTCCAGAAATCAAATTAAGGATTACAATTCCCAACATACAAAGCCCCAAGACTTATTGTTTTTGGGGTTTTACTTTTGGTTTCTATTCAATTATCCAAAGCAATACCGGTTTCTTTATAGTCTTCAGCTTGGTATCCAGTTTTTTCATAAAAGCATCGGAAACTGCCGGACATCCCCAACTTAACGGGCTATAATCCGGGAATATTTCTTCATTTGCTACAGCTTCCCAGGAATGAAGAACCACAACACGTTCCACCGCATTTTTATTCGATTGTTCTAAACCATCTAACCAATATTTTACACGGATGCCCCACGAACTGTAATCTCTTTTACCGATTTTATATTTCCCTTTCATCGAACAATGGCTGTCTATTCTGTTACTGAATTTTGCTTTCTTATATTTATTCAGGTTAGTATCAAAATGATCACAAGCGCCATGAGTTACAAGATTTTCATCAACTATTTTAGATTGATTGAAGTCATAAACATAAAATCTGTTTTTCCCGGAATGAACGCTTAAATCGATTAAAAAATAAAAATCCTCATTAAATTGGTTGTCCTGGCAATACTTTTTGGCACTTAAATGATAACTGTTATAATTTTTTTTCTCTACTTTCGAATTGTTACAACAAACAAAAGAAAGGACTAACAGAAGGCTTACTATTTTCATAAAAGAAGGGGATATTTTTGAAATAATTCAGCAACAAAATCTATGCCATATAGCAACGTTTCAAAGTTTACCGGAACGTACTGCTTATTAATTTTCACTTTGTCCACATTCTAAAGTTTTGTATATTTGGATAAACACTCTAATTATGGAAAATCTGGAATTTAAAATCGAGATAAATGCTTCCGCAGCCACCGTTTGGAAGGCTTTATGGGAGGATCAGAATTATAGACAATGGACCACTGCTTTCTGTGATGGTTCTTATGCAAAAACGGATTGGAAAGAAGGCAGCAGAGTCCATTTTTTGGCACCAGCCGGAGATGGAATGTATAGTACCATCGAAACACTGGTTCCTAATAAGAAAATGTTTTTTTCACATATTGGAGAAATCAAAAACTTCGAAGAGCAACCTCTCAATGACGAAACCAGGCAATGGTCAGGTGCCCGAGAAAATTATACTTTATCCGAAAACAATGGAACGACTACACTTCAGGTCGATTTGGATATCACAGAAAAGTATGCTGACTATTTCAAAGGAGCATTTCCAAAAGGATTGACTTTGGTAAAGGAAATAGCCGAAAAATTAAATGGATAACAAACAATAATAATTGTAAGACAAGATACATTGTGCCAAAAGGGTAAATCCTTGTTCTTTTTCAAACAGGAATTAGAAAAGCCGAAGAATTTCAAATCTGCAACTGGATTACTAATTCAATAAAAAGATTTTAGAAGCTGGTTTTAGAATATCAGAACATATTTAAAAAATATTTTCGACATTAAACCTTTTCATTCTTAACGGTAACTTTACATGGAAAATAACTGAAATTCTAAATTTTTTCGTAAATTCATGCTGACAATTATATCTTGTGAAGACCTATTAAGTTTGAGTTTATAGTGTTGTGCCTCACGAAAGTAAATTGCTTTACTTTTAAATGCAATTGAAACGAAAATTTGACTACAAATTAGAATGTAATAAACTTTGAAAGTTCAGTCATGACCTTTTTACTGGTTATCATATCTTTAGCACTACTATTTGATGTCATAAACGGATTTCATGACGCAGCCAATTCTATTGCAACAATTGTAGCCACAAGAGTTTTAAGTCCTGTACAAGCTGTAGTTTGGGCAGCTTTCTTCAATTTTATTGCATTTTTAATCTTCGGACTACATGTTGCCAATACCATAGGCAAAGGAATTGTAAATCCGGAAATAGTAACATTACAGATAATAATGTGCGGACTTATTGCAGCGATTATCTGGAATTTACTGACTTGGTATTTTGGCATACCTTCCAGTTCCTCACATACGCTAATTGGCGGTTTTGTAGGAGCGGCTATAGCTTCCGCAGGTTTTGCATCTGTTTTTTATTCCGAAATACTAAAAATTATCATTTTTATAATAGTAGCACCTTTACTAGGTGCTGTCGTATCCATAACAATATCTCTGATTTTAATGCATGTCTGCAAAAATAGGGCATACCAGCCTACAAACAAAATGTTCAGACGCTTGCAACTTATCTCTGCCGCAGCATACAGTATCGGACACGGGTCCAATGATGCCCAAAAAATCATGGGAATTATTTTTGTGGCATTGATTGCTTCAGGCCATTTGACGCCTAATGACAGCATCCCTTTCTGGGTGGTAATTACTTGTCACTCAGCAATGGCTGTGGGTACTTTATTGGGAGGCTGGAGAATTGTAAAAACAATGGCATCAAAATTAACACATATCGGATCCTTCCAAGGTTTCAGTGCAGAAACTGGTGGAGCCATAACCCTATTTTCGACAAGTATATTGGGAATACCCGTAAGCACAACCCATACAATTGCTGGATGCATTATTGGAACAGGTTCTATAAGAAGACTATCCGCTGTAAGATGGGGCCTTACTAGAAATATAATTATTGCCTGGATAATTACAATTCCTGTAACATCTATAATGTCGGCCTTAATTTATTTTCTTACCGATTTTGCTTTCAATCCTTGAATCTGGAACCTAAAACAATCCTCATTCAGGATAATTTTAAACCTTTCCCTATTTCGATAGTCTTACCCTATAAATTAAAAGACTATGAAAAAAATAACCACCATCCTGCTAGTCGTTTTGGGAATAACTTCAGGATTTAGCCAAGAAAACGACAAACCTGAAGTAACTGGAGAAGACTTCAGTTTAGAAGGTGCATTAGCCGTTTTTAAAAAATCCAATTCATTAGAAGAATTTGAAAAGAAAATTAACGACGAGAACAGCAATGTAAATAATCTTGACCTCAACAGTGATGGTCAGACAGACTATATTGTAGTAGAAGACATCAAAGAAAATAATACTCATGTAATTGTTTTAAGCACTTACGTTAGTGAAAATCAAAAGCAAGATATTGCCACCATTGGTATTGAAAGAACCGGTGAAGCAGAAGCTGTACTTGAAATCACCGGTGACGACGAATTGTATGCCGCCAATACCATTGTTGAACCCTATGAAATTACACAAAGCATGAATAATCAAAAATCAGGACCTGCCATGCCTGAAATCAGCATAAACAGGATAGTGGTGAATGTTTGGTTTTGGCCAAGTGTCCGTTTTCTTTACGCTCCCGGTTATGTCGTTTGGGTTTCTCCGCACCGCTGGGCGTATTATCCTCGCTGGTGGAAGCCATGGAGAGTATGCCATCATAGTGTTTTCTATAAAAGATGTGCTCCTCACAGGGTATATTACCATAAAACTCCTTCACATCGTGTCGTTCTTGCTCAAAAAGTATATGCTCCTAAAAGACATACTTCTACATTGGTAGTCAAAAATCGTAAGAATACAACAATAGTGCACAAAAGCAGACATGGGCATGTAAAAGCGGTAAAAAATACCCGAAGAGGGCGACGCTAATATTTTTATTGCTTACTTTTTAATAAAAAAACCTACTAATAATTTATAACTCCCAACTAAATTCTATCTTTGTCGGCTTTTTAAATTTAGAAGATAATGACAAACAATAGTGTATTAAAAGGAGTTTTATTAGTAGGTTTAGGCGCAACCAGCTATGGTATGTTAGCCACTTTTGTAAAACTGGCTTACGATGATAAAGGTATAACCGGCCTCCCTTTTACACCCGCAGAAGTAATCACAGCTCAATTCGTATTAGGTATTTTGATGGTACTTCTGATCAATGCTTTCCAAAAGATGAAAAAAGGAAGCGAAGTAACTAAAGCCTCCAAAAAGAACATAACTCAGCTTATGATTGCTGGAACCTCTACAGGATTAACAAGCATATTCTATTATCTGGCAGTAAAATACATTCCGGTTTCGATTGGAATTGTATTATTGATGCAAACGGTTTGGATGGGAGTTTTACTGGAGATTATTTTAGAGAAAAGAAAACCTTCTGCAATAAAAATCACTGCCGTCGGGATTGTTTTATTAGGAACGGTTTTGGCTACCAACCTACTTCAAAACCAAACTGCTTTAGATTGGCGTGGTATTATTTTAGGATTATTGGCTGCAGCCTCTTTCACTACAACAATGTTTACAGCAAATAGAGTAGCTATTGATATTTCATCAGCACAGCGCAGTTTGTATATGCTTTTTGGCGGCGCGGTAATCGTTTTTATTTTTGCTGTTTATACACAAACTACACCATTTAACTATGATATTTTCTTTAAATGGGGAATCTTACTGGCATTGTTTGGTACGGTTATTCCACCCATATTAATGAATGCCGGATTTCCGCATACAGGAATCGGATTAGGGAGTATTGTTGCTTCGTTGGAATTACCAGTTTCGGTAACCATGGCATTCCTTATTCTAAAAGAACCGGTAGTATTTTACCAATGGGTTGGAATCATTCTGATTATTCTCGCAATTGCCATAATGAATATTCAATTTCAAAAGAAGTAGCTACATTTCTGTTTTTTAGATTTTTTTAAGTAAATTCGTAAGAAATAATTTATAATATGAATTTACCCTGGCATTTATATGTAATGGCTTTCCTGTATGTTATAGCAGGAATCAATCATTTCAGAAAGCCAAGGCTATACTTAAAAATCATCCCTCCTTATTTTTCCCATCCTAAAATGCTGAATTTTTTAAGCGGTTTTGCTGAAATTCTATTGGGAATCTTTCTTTGCATCCCTTTGCTCTCAAAATATGCAGCTTGGGGAATCATTGCATTACTGGTCTTTATTTTTCCGGCAAATTTATATATGTATCAAAATGACAATGCAGGTTTGGGTTTGTCCAAAAAGCTTCGGCTAATTAGATTACCCTTACAGATTGTCTTAATCATATGGGCTTATTTATATACGTAAAAGCTATTTTTTTAACCAACAATCAAACTTTATTACTATGAAAAAACTATTTGCAGAATTTTTTGGAACGTATTGGTTAGTTTTTGGAGGATGCGGAAGTGCATTATTTGCTGCCGGATTCCCGGATTTAGGAATTGGATTTGCCGGTGTGGCATTGGCATTTGGTTTAACCGTTTTAACAATGGCTTATGCGGTAGGGCACATTTCAGGGGGGCATTTTAATCCGGCCGTTTCTATAGGACTATGGGCTGGAGGAAGATTTTCATCCAAAGAATTGTTTCCTTACATACTTTCACAATGTGCAGGAGCCATTTTAGCTGCAGGAACATTGTTCTTAATTCTTAGCGGAAAGCCAGGATTTGCTATTGACAATACCAAAGCAGGAGCTTTTGCCTCAAACGGATTTGGGGCCTTCTCACCCGATGGATACGGCATGGGATCTGCTTTTTTAGCAGAATTCATCCTGACCATGTTCTTCTTAATAATCATTTTAGGGGCTACAGACAAATTTGCTAATGGAAAAGTAGCCGGAGTAGCTATCGGTTTAGGACTTACATTGATACATCTGGTAAGTATTCCTATCACTAACACATCTGTAAATCCGGCACGATCTTTATCACAGGCAGTCTTTGCAGGTGGTGAACCTTTATATCAGGTTTGGTTGTTTTGGGCAGCTCCTATTGCCGGAGCGCTGCTGGGCGGATATTTATATAAAACGTTGTTACAGAAAAACGAAACAGAATAGTCATTTAAATAAGATGTATTAATCAGCGGTGGATTTTCCATCGCTTTTTTTTATATTTTTGAAATATGAACTCTTTATTTCCAGAAGAAAAAATCACTTTCCATCTTCCAGATGCAGCAATCGAATACTATCCGAATTTCTTTTCTACGGCAAAAGCCAATGAGCTCTTCGAGAAATTAAAAAACGAAATTCCCTGGCAACAGGATAACATTACCGTTTTTGGAAAAACACATCCGCAGCCAAGATTAACAGCTCTGTATGGAAACGAAGGCAAACCTTATGGATATTCGGGCATTATTATGCAGCCTCACGTTTGGTCACCGCTTATCATGCATATTAAAGACGAAATTGAAAAAATCTGCAATGAAAACTTTACTACCGTTTTACTCAACAAATACCGGGACGGAAAAGACAGTAACGGCTGGCATGCAGATAATGAAAGAGAATTAGGTCGAAATCCGATTATTGCTTCCGTAACTTTTGGTGCTGAAAGAATGTTTCAGCTCAAACATAATACAGACAAAGAAGCCAAGCAAAATATCTTGCTTCAGCATGGAAGTCTGCTTATTATGAAAGGCAGTACACAGCATTTCTGGAAACACCAGATACCAAAAATCACAAAACCGATTGGGGTAAGAATTAATCTCACTTTTAGAATAATCAAATAATATTTTTTGCTAAATTTGATATAAACAAATCCCCAATGAACGAAATTATAGCTTACTTTCAAACTATTCCTTCCTCACATAGGAGCCTGCTTTTAATAGGTGGGATTACACTTTTTTGGATTATAGAAAACGGATTTCCTCTTTTTAGGTTTGAATATAAAAAATGGCATCATGCCGGCATTAATTTCTTTTTTACAATAACCACCATTCTGGTCAACTTTTCTCTGGCCTTTTTATTGTACGGCATATCCATTTGGGTTACTCAGAATCATTTTGGAATATTGTATTGGCTTTCAGTACAATCACTATGGCTTCAAGCTATAATCGGTTTGCTTCTGATGGATTTAATTGGCGCCTACCTAGCCCATTACGTACAGCACAAAACCAAAACATTGTGGCAGTTTCACCTGATACATCATACAGATACCTGGATTGATACAACTTCAGCAAACAGGCATCATCCGGGAGAAAGTATCATTCGGTTTGTGTTTACTCTTTTGGCTGTTATTATCGTTGGGGCACCTATTTGGTTATTCTTTTTATACCAATCGCTTTCAGTATTTCTGTCCCAGTTTAACCACGCCAATATCACTTTACCAAAGAAATTAGATACTATAATCAGTTATCTGATTGTTTCACCAAATATGCACAAAGTGCACCATCATTATATTTTACCTTATACTGACAGTAATTATGGTAATATTTTTTCGGTTTGGGACAGGCTATTTGGTACTTTTTTAGTTTTGCCGATGGACCAAATTATATACGGTGTAGATACACATATGACACACGAGGAAAACAATAAACTCTCACGTTTATTAAAAATCCCGCTTGAAGGATATCGAACTCTGGTAACAGAATCAAAAAATTAAAAAAAATGTTTTTTAATCTTAGGTTTTTTATTAATATTGAAATACAATTTTGCAACTATTATTATTGAATTAATCATTGAGGAATGAGAAAAAGTAAAATAGCTGAACTAGACAAAGAAAACTTAGAAAGGCTAGTGAGCATGGCGCAAGAGGAACGTAAACCTTTTGAAGCAATTAAAGAAGAATTTGGAATTTCAGAAAATGAAATTACCGAATTGATGAGAAAACGATTACCAAAGGACAAATTTGAACTTTGGAAGAAAAAAGTAACAGCAGCGAAACCGAAACCGAAACAGGTTAACATCGACGAATTCGATGAAGATCTGGACGGGAAATACTATTTAAAAAATAAATTTGACTAAATTTTAACTCCTGTTCCTCAGGAGTTTTTTATTCTTTATGTAACATAAAACACAAAAACAATACAAATACTGAATCAATACAAATAAATTATGAAAAAAATAATCTGTTCGGTTGCAATTGCCAGCTTACTGCTAAGTTGCAAAACAGCGCAAACAAGCAAGGCGACTACAAGTCCTGAGGTTCAAGTTACGATTGACTTAAACAATCCAAAAGACGATAAGGTAATGGTGACTCTTGTGCCTTCACCAAGTAATCAGGACATTGTTACTTTCAGCATTCCTAAAACTGTTCCGGGAACCTATTCAACAGATAATTATGGAAAATATATAGAAAATGTAAAGGCATTTGACACAAAAGGCAACCCTCTTACTGTTACTAATGTTGATCAGAACTCATGGAAAATTGCCGATGCAAAAAAATTAGGCAAAGTTACCTATTGGGTAAACGACACTTATGATACTGAAAAAGGCGGTGGTTTTGGAAATGATTCAGACGTATTTTCGCCTGCAGGAACCAATATTTCGCCTGAAAATTACATGCTGAACACACATGGGTTTGTAGGCTATTTTTCAGATAAACTTGCAACTCCATACACTACAACTGTTTTGCATCCTGAGGCATTATTTGGAGCAACATCAATGGATGATTTAGATGCAAGCGCTTCTAAAGATGTTTTCAAAACAGCTCGCTATGCAGAGTTAGTTGAACACCCTATTATGTACTCCAAACCAAATTACACTATTTTCAAAGTAGATAATATGGAGATTCTTATCAGTGTTTATTCGCCAAACGGAACCTACAAAGCAGCTGATATCACACCTGCAATGGAAACAATGATGCGTGCTCAAAAGAAATTTTTAGGATCCATCAATAACAATAAAAAATACGCTGTCTTATTGTATCTTTCCGATATGAAAAAACAGGATGCCAAAGGTTTTGGTGCTTTAGAACATCCTACTTCTACAACAGTTGTAATGCCGGAGATGATGCCAGCTGAGGAAATGGCGGAACAATTGAAAGATGTTGTTTCTCATGAGTTCTTCCATATTGTAACACCTCTTGGCGTACATTCAAACGAAATCCATAATTTTGATTTCAACAATCCGAAAATGTCTAAGCATTTATGGATGTATGAAGGTGTGACTGAATATTTTGCCAATTTATTCCAGGTAAATCAAGGGTTAATATCTGAAGAAGATTTTTACAACCGTATGTCAGACAAGATCCGTCAGGCATCAACTATGAACGACACTATGCCATTTACCACAATGAGTGCCAATGTGTTAACACAACCTTACAAAGACCAATACCTGAATGTATATCAAAAAGGAGCTTTAATAGGCATGTGTATTGATATTATCATCAGAGAAAACAGTCATGGAGAAAGAGGAATTCTTGATTTAATGCAAAAACTGACGAACGAATACGGACCAAACAAACCATTTAACGATGATGAATTATTCGATAAAATCACAGCATTTACCTATCCTGAAGTAAAAACTTTTCTTGACACATATGTTAATGGACCAACTCCGATTCCTTACGAAAAATATTTCGCAAAAATGGGCGTAACAGAAGCTAAAACAAAAAAACCAGGAAACGTTTTCCTAAAAGGACAAACCCCTTATATCACGGTAAACCCTGAAACTAAAGAAATCATGATGCTTCCAGGAATTGACTTACCTGAGTTCTATTCAGTGTTGGGTATTAAAAATGGAGATGTTATTACTGCTATAAACAATAAGAATTATAATCTTGACAATATCTATGATTTAATTATGGAAAGTCAGAATTGGAAAGAAAACGATGCTATTACAGTTAAAATTAAACGTGATGGTAAAGAAACTGAATTAAAAGGGAAAATTAAATTGCCATATGAAGAAGTTGATGGCTATCAAGCAACTGATGCAAGTAAAAAAGCATTAAAAGAAGCTTGGTTAAAAGGATAATCCTGAAAAACTCCTAATATTAAATCCTCATTTTGTAACTCAATTTGAGGATTTTTTTATTATTTTGCGACAAATTAAAAAAATCATGCACAAATTCATAATTGCCATATGCTCATTGGCTATTTTAGCCTCCTGTAGCGATAAAAAAACAGAAGGTAACCTCGAGATTACCGGAACCATAAAAGGGCTTAAAAAAGGGAAATTATACATTCAAAGAGTTCAAGACACTACTTTAGTCGCTCTTGACACAATTGTCCTTAACGGAAAATCAACTTTTGAAAGCACAATACAATTAGATTCTCCGGAAATGTTGTATTTATTTTTAGACCGAGGCGTTTCGAACTCCATTGACAACAACCTGCTTTTCTTCGCTGAACCAGGAAAAATAAACATTGATTCCGATTTGGAATTCTTTTTAAGCAAAGCGAAAGTAACCGGTTCGAAAAACCAGGAATTGTATGACCAGTACAAATCGATTGTTTCTAAATTCAACGATCAGCAATTGGACTTAGTTAAAGACGAATTGATGGCATTTAAAAACAAAACCGTAATCTCTCCTGAAAACAAGGTAAATCAAGATGCTCTTTTAAAAAGACGTTACTTGTATGCAGCCAATTTTGCCTTAACAAATGCGGATCACGAAGTAGCTCCATACATTGCTCTAACCGATATTTATGACATGAACATTAAATATTTGGATACTATTCAAAAATCAATGACTCCACAAGTAGCAAAGTCAAAATACGGTAAGAAATTGAACGAATTTCTTGCAGAAAGAAAAAAGAAAGAAAAAGAATAAAATCGTAAGTGAGTCGTCCTAAAATAGGTTGACAAGTTTTACAATAAATTAATTAAAACCAGTGAAGTTAACTTCACTGGTTTTTTCATATACAAAGTTAGGTGTTTTCATATTTAAACTCAAATGTGGTCTTTTA
>NZ_JBOGUT010000027.1:0-59320 GCF_050696275.1 Flavobacterium sp. | reverse complement strand
ATGAAGACAGCAACGGATACAAACGATTGGTGTGTTATCTGGTGCCGGATTCCGGTTACAATGAAGAAGGACTGAAGTCTTTCCTTCAGTCACGTCTTCCGGATTATATGGTTCCCGGGATTTATATTGAATTGGAGCAAATGCCATTAACAAGCAATGGTAAGATAGACAGGAAGCTGCTTCCGAGTCCTAAAGGCTACGAAAGCACACAGGAATACGAAGGACCAAGGAATGAAATGGAAGAGGATTTATGTGAAATATGGTCGTCTTTACTAAATGTGGAAAGAGTGGGAATCACTGATGATTTTTTTGCTTTGGGAGGAGACTCCATTATCGTAATACAGTTTGTCAGCAGAGCAAAAAGGAAAGGATACCATTTTAAAGTTCAGGATTTGTTTGACTACAAAACCATTATCGGACTTACTGTTGCATTAGAAAACCAATCTAAAAACAAAATAGTTGCAGAACAGGGGATTTTAGAAGGAATATTGCCTTTAACCCCAATTCAAAAATGGTTTTTTGAAGAGCAGAATGAGTACATGTCGCACTTTAATATGAATTTATTTTTCAAAACAAATAAATTGATTACGGAAGGGCATGTGAAGAAAGCGATGAGAATTTTAACGGAAAGACATGATACTTTACGATTGAAATTTAATCCGGATGAGGATGATTATGTTCAGACATATACAGATAACCTAGGGTATTTCGAATGGTTTGATATCACTAATGAACCAGAATCAGGCGTGAAAAACAAAATCAGGGAGATCTGCGAGGAGGCACAAAAAAACAAAGCAATTGACAACGGAGAGGTAACCCAATTTCTATTTATTAAAACGCCAGTTTATGAAGAACATAACAGATTATTCATCAGTTTACACCACTTAGGAATTGATGGGGTTTCCTTACGAATCATTTTAGATGAATTGGAAATTATTTTAGAAGCATTAGTGCAGAATGTAAATGTTGAATTAGGTTCAAAAACATGTTCGTATAGAGAATGGGCTAATGTATTGCATCACTACGCGAATTCAGAAAAAGCCATAACTCAAAAAGAATATTGGACACATGTAAAAGAAAAATACAGGCCTTTCAGTACAGATTTTGATGCTTCGTATCAAAATAGAGAAACACTTCGGACTTATGTTGTCAATATCAGTGAAGAGCATACAACATTGTTGCTCAAATCAGCGAATAAAGCCTACAACACCGAAATCAATGATCTTTTATTAGCTGCCTTAACAAAAACAATCGGCGAATGGACCGGAGAACCAAATGTAATTATAGGATTAGAAGGCCATGGAAGGGAATTGTTTTCGGAAGATATCGATATCAGTAATACAACCGGTTGGTTTACCAGTAAGTATCCTTTGTTGCTGCATGCTGATTTTCAGTCGGAAGGCGAATTGATAAAATCAGTGAAGGAACAAATACGAAACGTTCCTGATAAAGGTTTAGGTTATGGGGCTTTAAAATACCTGAACAACAATGCTGAAATCAATACTCCGTTAGCCGGAAAGTCTTGGGATTTGGTATTTAATTACCTGGGGCAAATGGACAACATCATCAATAAAAGCAATTGGTTTTTTGGAGCTGATGAAAGCACAGGGGAACACATCAGCAAAAATTATCCAATAAGAGACAAACTCGTTGTGAAAGGAGCAATAATGAATAATACTCTGGGTTTTTCATTTGATTATTCCAACAAGCAATATGAGGAAAAAACCATAGAAACCATAGCTAAACGTTTCATGACAAATTTAACCGAATTAATAGATCATACAGTAAATAAAGAAGGTGTTGATTTTACGCCTTCAGATTTCAATCTGCAGGAGAAAGTTAGCATTGAAGAGCTTGATAGCTTGTTTGAACATAATGACATTGAAACAGAAGGTGTTATAAAGTTCTAATATATCACTGTTTTTAACCACAACCTGATTAAATAAAATTCCTGTATTGCTTTTTTTGGCGATACAGGAATTAACTACAACCATTCATTAGATTATACACATGGACCAATTTTTAAATAAAATAGCAACTCTTGGACTAACTCTTGAAGCACAAGGAAATGATTTGTTATTGAAAGGAACTGGAGGCAAATTATCTTCCAGTGAGATTGAATTAATAAAAAAAGATGCTGAAATCATGACTTTTATTAAAAGCAATAAAAGTGAATTGATAGCCTATTTAAGAGGAGGCAATGATACTAATGATTCTAAAATCAATAAAGAAGATATTTCAGCTTTATACGAATTGAGTCCTCTGCAGGAAGGTATTTTATTTCATAGTTTATACAATCCGAAAAGTACCGCCTACAAGACACAATTCAGCATGGAATTTCCGGAAGGTTTAAATTTGAATGCTTTCAAAAAGGCATGGGAATATGTTATAAAAAACCATACGATTTTAAGAACATCTTTCATCCATGATCAATTAAACATACCGATACAATGTGTGTACAAAAAAAGCGACTTCAATTATGACCATGTTGATTACACTCATTTTGAAAAAGAAGAATTGGAAATTCAATTTGAAGCATTGCTGCAGAATGAACGATCTAAAGAGTTCGATTTTAAGAAACCTCCTTTAATGCGGGTTACTTTAGTTCAGGTTGATTCTAAAGCAATTAGGATGATTTGGACCAAACACCATATTTTATGGGATGGCTGGTCCGGTCAGATATTAATGAAGGAATTTATACAGGCGTACACAACATACACTAATAATGGGGTTCCGCCAGCACGTGAGGAAGATAAGTTTGAAGAGTATATAAAATACATCAAGAATATTAATCCTGAAGAAGAAAAATCTTTCTGGATGTCCTATTTAGAAAATTTCAGCGAACCGTCATTATTTCCTTTTGCCACTAACCAAATAGAAAATCAGAATACTGGCGGAGAGTATAATGATGTCTATCTAAATTTTGACCAGCCGTTTACAGATAAAATTATTGAATATACCAAACAGGCTAATATTACAGTAAGTACTTTACTGCAAGGAATTTGGGCTCTGTTGTTATCCAGATATACATCAAACGATGATATTGTTTTCGGAGTGACGGTTTCAGGAAGACCAACGGAAACTAAGTACGAAGAAAAAATAGGTTTGTATATCAATACGATTCCTTTCAGAGCTAAAATCGATGAGAATGAAGCGGTTTCAAATTGGCTTCAGGCTTTACAGAATCAACATGTAAAAGCAAGAGAATTTCAGCATACGGCATTAAGCAGTATAAAAAGGTACAACAATATCCAGCACGGTTTTTTTGATACCATTTTTGTGTTTAGAAATTTTCCTGTGAATAAATTCAAAGAAAAGAAATCACCGAATGATTTAGAAATTCAGAATTACAGTGTTCAGGAAAACAATAATTACCCTTTATCGGTTCAGGCAGACCTGCATGAAGTATTGTGTGTGGATTTTAAATTCAACCAAAGCATTATTAGTGAAGAATACATTCAGATGGTGTCTGACCATTTCGAGTATACATTAAAACAGATTATCAATACTGCTAATGCAAAACTGAAAAACATCAATTTGGTATCAGATAAGGAAAAGCACAAACTGATTCATGAGTTTAATGATACGGCGGTTTCGTATCCGAAATACAACACTGTTTTAGATTTGATTAACCAACAGGTGCAGCAAGCTCCTGATCAGATAGTTGTAGAATTTGAAGAAGATTCGCTGACGTATCAGGAACTGAATGAGCAATCCAATCAATTGGCAAATTGTCTGATTCACAAAGGAATAAAAAAAGGTGATCTGATTGGTATTTATCTGGAAAGATCATTAGAGATGATTATCGGTTTGCTGGGAATACTGAAATCAGGCGCAGCTTATGTGCCTATCGATCCTGAATATCCGGAAGAAAGAGTACAATACATCTTGGATGATATCAATTCGAAAATCGTAATTACGACTCAAAAAAGCAGTGAAAAACTTTCTGAAAATTACAGGCAAAAATGTTTGAATATTGATCTGTGGAATGAATTGAGCCTTGAACCGACTTCTATTCCTGAGGTACATCTGGAATCTTCTGATCTGATGTACATCATTTATACTTCGGGTTCAACCGGAAAACCAAAAGGAGTAATGAATCAGCACGATGGTGTGTTAAACCGTTTATTATGGGCACAGGATTCTTATGCCTTAAATGCGAATGATACCGTTTTGCAGAAAACAACATTCTGTTTTGATGTTTCTGTATGGGAATTGTTTTTACCCCTGTTTACGGGAGCAAAATTACTGTTTGCCAAGCCGGAAGGGCATAAAGACAATGTGTACCTGAAAGAAATTATAGAAAGAAAGAAGGTGACCACGGTACATTTTGTTCCTTCTATGTTATCTGTATTCTTATTGGAACTTTCTCCGGAGAATTGTGCCAGTATGAAGACTTTTGTTTGTAGTGGAGAAGCATTGCAAATCCATCATATCAATGAGTTCAAAAGAGTTTTCGGAACGCGGAATGTACGACTGCAAAACTTGTACGGACCAACGGAAGCCGCTATTGATGTCACATTTTGGGAAGTCCCTTCAACAGTAGGAAAAGTATTGATTGGAAAACCGGTCGCCAATACTAAAATCTACATCCTGGATCAGGAAAATAATATTCAGCCGATAGGAGTTAGCGGAGAATTGTGCATTGGCGGAATACAGGTTTCCAGAGGGTATTTGAACAAAGAAAAATTAACAGAAGAAAAATACGTTCGAAATCCATTTGCAGAAAATGAATTACTATACAGAACGGGAGATTTGGCTAAATGGACTCCAGACGGAGATGTTGAATATATTGGACGTATTGACAATCAGGTCAAGATTCGCGGATATCGGATTGAGCTTGGAGAAATTGAAACAGTAATTCAGGAATTTGATCAGATTCAAATGGCGTCTGTTTTAGTAAAACCGGGATACCAGAATCATCTTCAATTGATTGCCTTCCTTGTTTCAAAAGAGAAGATTGCAATAGAATCCTTAAAAGAATATCTAAAAAACAGGCTGCCGGCTTACATGATTCCTACTGTAATTATTCAAGTAGAGTCGTTTCCGCTTACGAGTAATGGCAAGTTAGACAGAAAGCAACTTTTAGCATCTTATGAACCGGAAAAAGTTACATATGTAGCTCCGGAAACGGATCATGAGAAAACAATTGCCGGTATATGGAGTGAATTATTGAATAGGGAAGAAATTAGTGTAAACGACGACTTTTTCCTTATCGGCGGAGATTCTATTTTACTAATCAGGATGCTGACACAATTGAAGAAGCAGTTTAAGAAAGAAATCAATCTGCATAAAGTATACGAGGATTCGGTATTGAAAAACCTCGCAGTGTATATTCAAAATCAGGAAGAAGGAAATACGTCAGATGCCCGAAACCATAAAATAAAAGAACTGGATGCAATAAAAAGCAAAATCGTATTGGAAAGCGCTCATCCGGAACAAATCGAAGACGTCTATCCTATGAGTGATATTCAAAAGGGAATGGTCTACGAATATTATAAGAATCAGAAGGAAAGTGTATACCACGACCAGTTTGTATATATCATCCCGGCTATCGAACCGGATACGTTTCATCAGGCTTTCCGTCATTTGATCCAAAAGCATGAAACCTTGAGAACTTCTTTTGATATAACTGGATTTGAAGGGGTTCAGATTGTAAACAAAGAAGTTGATTTTAATGTCGATTTCAATGACATTACGCACCTGAACAAGCAGCATCAGGAAGAACATATCAGGACATTTTTGGAAGAAGAAAGAAAAGTGAAATTCGATATTGTAAATGCTCCGCTTTGGAGAGCAACTGTCTTCAAGGTTTCCACTAATGAAATGGTCTATGTATTTCAATTTCATCATGCCATTTTAGATGGTTGGAGTTTGGCTTCTCTTAATACCGAACTGTTCGAGGTGTATTTTAAATTAATCAAAAACGAGGGAATCTATTCAGAGCCATTAAAGACGAATAATAAATCAAGTATTATTGATTCTTTAATCGACAAGGACAATAAAGAATACTCTGATTTTTGGAAAAATTACCTTCTGAGCAGTGAGAGAATGGACATTTTTTCGGAAGAAGAAACAGAAGACGCTTACGATGAATATTTTGAGAGTGCCCAAATTCACGAATTGGAAAAAACAGCAAAAGAGTGGAATACAACGGTAAAAAATATTCTCCTCGGATCGTACCTGTATACTTTAAGTTTGTTGCGTTACGAAAAAGACATCATGATTGGAGTGGTGTCCAATAACAGACCAATGAGCGAGGATGGAGACAAGGTTTTAGGCTGTTTCCTAAATACAATCCCTCTTAGAATGAGCATCGGAAAATCGTCAACATGGAAAGATCTCATCATAGGATTGCAGGAAAATCTGAATGGGCTGAAAGGAAAGGATCGACTCTCATTATCCCATATCAATAAGGTTGTGAATAACAATTCTTCTTTGGACAATCCTTTTTTTGACTGCATTTTCAATTACGTGAATTTCCATATTTATGAAAATTTAGACCATGGAGACAAAAATCAAGTGGAGGAAAACAATGGAGAAGAATCAACAGATTCTTTAGATATAAACTCATTCGAAAATGTCAACACGCACCTTATTTTTACGTTAAGCGGAACAGGAGGCGTACTACGAGGCAGTTTTAAATTAAAGCGAAAATTCAAATCAGGGATTACAACAAAGGGATTTGTTGCCAACTTCAAAAAGGTATTGCATTTAATTGCAACCAAACCGGATTCAGTGGTAAGTAACTTTGAGGTTCTTTCTGAAGAAGTTCAAAATAGAATCCTTCATGAATTTAATGATACACAAATACCGACTTCCACAGCAACTACGTTATTTGAAAAATTTGAAGAACAGGCAACCTTATTTCCGGATCATATTGCTGTCAGTTATAACCAAAATCACATCAGCTATAACGATCTAAATCAGGAAGTAAATCAGTTTGCCCATTACCTGATTAAAAAATATAAAATAGAGAACAGGGATGTAATCGGGGTAAAATTGGAAAGAGATGAAAATTTACTGATGGCCATTTTAGGCGTATTAAAAACCGGTGCCGCCTATGTTCCTTTAGACATGCATTATCCTGAAAACAGGATCGATTATATAGAAAAAGACAGTAAATGCAAATTAATCGTTACCAAGGAAGAATTAGACCTTTTTAAAATGGTTAAAGGTGATTTTTCAAACCAAAATCCATCGGTTGCTATTCATAAAGGCGATTTGGCATATACCATTTATACTTCCGGGACTACAGGTCTACCGAAAGGAGTTATGATAAGTCACAGTAATGCTTTAGAGTTGATTAATTGGGCTGAAAAAGAGTTTGACAGTACTTCTTTTCAAGTGGTATTTGCTTCAACATCCCACTGTTTTGATTTATCGGTTTTTGAAATGTTCTATACTTTATCAATAGGGAAAAGAATACGAATTTTAAAAGATGCTTTACAAATCGAACAGCATTTAGACGAAAAGGCAATTCTGCTGAATACCGTTCCCTCTTCCATCCGCTATATCTTAGAACAAGGGCATGACCTGAAAAATGTATCTGTAATCAATTTAGCAGGAGAAATATTTCCTTCAGACATCGCCCAAAAGCTGGCATCGCTTGCTGTTGAAGTCAGAAATCTTTACGGGCCAACGGAAGACACAACCTATAGTACAGGGTATAAATTATCTGGAAAAACCTATAAAACAGTTCCTATTGGAAAGCCGATATCAAATACTAAGGCCTTTATATTGGATGAAAATCTAGAGATTGTTCCTGTAGGAGTTGAAGGACAACTTTACTTATCCGGTGCAGGTTTGTCGTTGGGTTACAGGAATAATCCGGTAATGACAGAAGAAAAATTCATACATCATCCTAACCTTGACGGGCTCCGAATGTATAACACAGGTGATATTGTCAAATGGCTTCCTGATGGTAATATAGAGTATTTGGGAAGAAAGGACCAACAGGTGAAAATCCGTGGATTCAGGATAGAACTTGGAGAAATAGAAGACGCTTTATTGTGCTATTCGGAAGATTTAAAACAAGTTGTTGTTGATGTGAATGACTTAAACGGACAAAAAACACTAGTGGCTTATTATGTTTCTGAAGCAGAAAAAGACACAACGGAAATCCGCAATTATCTTCTAAATAAATTGCCTGAGTATATGGTTCCGGGGTTTTACCTGAAACTCCAATCTTTACCGCTAACACCTAATGGGAAGATAGACAGAAAGGCTTTGCCAAGTATAACAGGTAATGAATTGTCTAAAAGAGAATATATAGTACCAAGAAATAAAACCGAAGAGAAATTAGTCAAAATGTGGCAGGAAGTATTCAGGATAGAAAAGGTAGGAGTTACAGATGACTTTTTCGAACTGGGCGGACATAGTTTGTTTATTGTACAGATAATCAATAGAATTCATGAAGAATTCGGAGTGTTAATTCAAATCAAGAATGTCTTTTCCACACCAAACATAGAAGGACTGTCTAAAATGATTGATTACGTTCTTTTAAATGAAAAGCAAACGGTTGATTCCGAGACGGAATACGAAAAAATAACACTTTAGATTTCATTAAACATATAATTTAGAATGGAGATAATAAATAAACTTGAATCATTAGGGATAATCCTGAGTGTTAAAGATGGTAAATTAGATATAAGTGCACCTAAAGGATCGTTGACACCGGATCTTATCGAAGAAATAAAAGCGAATAAGGAAGATTTGATCAGGATGTTTTCTGCCTTTTCTTATATTCCCAAAACAACAGAAGAAGAACATTATCCATTAACCGCATCTCAACACCGATTATGGATTTTAAGTCAGTTTGAAGGAGGCTCATTAGCGTACAACATGCCTCTGACAGTTAAATTTACCGGCAGTATTGATTTAACCAAATTAGAACGTTCCTTCCAGATTTTAATTGAGCAATATGAAATTTTAAGAACTTATTTTAAAACAAATGAAGAGGGAGATGTACGTCAGTATGTTGTTCCAATGGATGCTGTCGATTTTAAAATAGAAAGGAAAGACTTTAGTGATCAAGTGAATCCTGACGGTTTAATTTTGGACTATTTACAAAAGAAAAACAGCGAATCGTTCAATTTGGAACAAGCTCCTTTACTGAAATCTTCCATAATTCGTTTAAACGATGAAACGTATGTTTTTTTCCTGTCTTTGCACCACATAATTGGCGATGGCTGGTCCATACAATTATTGGTTTCCAAAATCATTCAGATTTATAATTTATTGGTTCAGGAAAAAGAAATCGATTTACCGGAATTAAAAATACAATATAAGGATTATGCTGTCTGGCTTAATGGGGAAATCGGAAAGGAAAAACAGAAAATTTCTGAGCAATATTGGTTGAATCAGTTTTCGGGAGAATTACCTGTTCTTGATTTGCCAAGTTTCAAAACGCGTCCTACAGTTAAAACATATAACGGAGATCATTGTGCCCATCGATTTTCGAAACAGCTGTCAGACAGGATAAAAATGTTTTCAAAATCTCAGGATGTAACGCTGTTTATGACTTTGATGACAGCAGTAAAAACAGTGTTGTATAAGTACTCCGCCCAAACGGATATAATAATCGGGACACCAATCGCAGGAAGAGAACATCCTGATTTGGAACAGCAAATAGGATTGTTCCTAAACACATTGCCAATAAGAACGAAAATAAGTCAAGAACAAAGTTTCGCAGATTTATTAAAAGCAGAAAAAGAAATATTACTTGAAGCTTATGAGCACCAGACTTATCCGTTTGATGAATTGGCAGACAAACTGAATATCAAGCGAGACAGGAGCCGATCCACATTGTTTGACGTGTTGATTGTTTTGCAAAACCAAAGTCAACTGAACAGTCTCAGCAATGACGAGTCAGTTCAGGACCTGAAAGTCGAAGGATTTGGAATAGCAGTCACTTCTTCGAAATTTGATATAGAATTTACATTCACAGAATCTGAAGAAGGATTAAACGGGAATATTATTTACAATACTGATATTTATGAATCCAGTCAGATAAATCAGATTTTCTCTCATTTAGAAAACATTTTCATTACGGTTTTAGAAGATCCTAATGTCCTTATACAAGAGATAGATTACCTTTCTCAAGAAGAGAAAAATCATTTGTTATTTGGATTGAATGATACATCGGTTGATTATCCCAAAGAGAAAACAATACTGGATTTGTTTGAAGAACGGGTGCTGAAAACACCAAATAATATTGCAGTTATTTTTGGAAACAAAGAACTGACATATAAAGAGATGGATGAAGAGTCCAATCAGATGGCCAGCTACCTGAAGGATTTTTATAATATTCAGCCGAATGATTTGGTTGGAATATGTTTAGACCGAAGCGAAAGAATGATTGTGTCCTTATTTGGGATATTAAAATCAGGAGGAGCTTATGTTCCTATAGACACTGCTTACCCAATTGAGCGGATTGAATACATTATAAAAGACGGTAATCTGAAAACATGTCTGAATGAAAGCGAATTTAAAAAGTTCAGAGGATTTCAAGGGAATTACAGTAAAACGAGGCCTATAATAACAGCCAAGACACAACATTTGGCGTATTGCATTTACACTTCCGGTTCGACAGGAAATCCGAAAGGCGTATTGAATCATCATGCCGGATTGTTCAACCGTCTAATGTGGATGAAAGACTACCTGAATATCACAGAAAAGGATGTATTTCTTCAGAAAACCCCTTATACTTTCGATGTTTCGGTTTGGGAATTGATTTTGCCTTTTATAACAGGAAGTGCATTAGTAATAGCAAAGCCTGAAGGACACAAAGATCCTTATTATTTGCAAGGACTGATAGATGGAAAGGGAGTTACAATAATTCATTTTGTTCCTTCAATGCTGGGAGTATTTTTGCTGGAAACAGCCGATAAAAAAGAAAGCAGTCTTTCACATATTGTTTGCAGCGGAGAAGAATTGCCGGCTGTTATGGCACAAACCTGCAAAGAAAAATTTCCAACGGCACGCCTGCATAATCTTTATGGTCCTACAGAAGCAGCTATAGATGTAACAGCAATTGATCTCACCGAAATCGATGTAATTCAGAACGGAGTAAGCATTGGTAAACCAATAGCCAATACAAAAATATATATAGTGAATGATGCTTTCCAGCTTCAGCCCATTGGTGTTCCTGGTGAATTGCTTATTTCTGGAATACAAGTAGCCAAAGGGTATTTGAATCTGGATGAGCTTACTCAGGAGCGATTTATTTCGGATCCGTTTAGAGAAGGCTACCAAGTATACAGAACCGGAGATGTTGCTCAGTGGAAACCGGACGGTACGATATATTATATCGGAAGAATTGATAATCAGGTAAAAATAAGGGGTAACAGGATAGAATTAGGAGAAGTAGAAAGCGCAATAATGGAATACCCCGGAATTACAAAAGCAGTGGCGGTATCCAAAGAAGTAAATAACGAAAAAACCCTCGTAGCTTATTATTTGCAGGAGCAGGACATCGATAAAGCAGAAATCCGCAATTACTTACAAAAGAAATTGCCGGAATATATGGTTCCAAGCTTCTATGCCGTATTGGAAAGTTTACCATTAACATCAAGCGGAAAAACAGACAAGAAAGCATTACCGGAAATAATTGATGGTGATCTGATACGCAGAGAATATGTTGCCCCGGAGAATGAAACCGAGAAAAAAATGACCGAAATATGGCAAGATGTTCTAGGTGTCGAGAAAGTAGGAGTTACAGATGATTTCTTCGAGCTGGGTGGTGATTCCATACGGTCAATCAGAGTACTCAGCAAAATGAACAAAGAGTTAAGACTGAATTATAAACTGGCTGATATTTATGCTTTAGTCTCTATTAAAGAATTACTGTCTATAAAACTGGAACGTATTGAGAGTGAAATATCTCCTTTTGTAAAAGCAAAAATAGAAGAGGATTTCCAAAAATTATCTGAAGAATTGAATTGGGATGAGCGGGATATTGTTTCCATATTTCCCATGAGCGATATTGAGTTGGGCATGCTGTATGCTTCTTCTTTACACGGAAATAATGGGGTATACCATGATCAGTTTTTCTTTCCAGTACCTACTTCAGACTTCCAACAGGATTCATTTGTAAAGGCGGTTGCTATTTTGACAGAAAAACATGAAATCCTGCGTACCGCTTACGATATTGAAAACTATAGCGGGCCAGTGCATCTTGTTTACGATTGGATTGCCACACAATTGGATTTTGAAGATATTTCTGAAGCGAATCAGGAAGAACAGCAAAATAAGATTAAAGCGTTTATGATTCAGGAGCGTACAGAAAACCCTTTTAAAATAAATAAACCAGGTCTTTGGCGCATGAAAATTTACAAGACAGCTAAAAAAGAATGGTATTTGTTTTTTCAATTTCATCACGCCATATTGGATGGATGGAGTGTAGCGTCTTTAATGACAGAATTGAATAATACTTATGTTGCTATTCTGGAAAAAAGAAAAATATCAGCATTGAAAAAGCTGTCGCTGACTTATAAAGATTATGTATTTGAACAAAAATGCATCAAAAAGAGCGAAAGTCATAATCAGTATTGGGCAGATATGCTCGAAGACTATAAACGTCTGGACATTTTTACGGAAGAAGTTGTTTTTAAGAATTCCGATTTTGTACTCGATGCAAAAATGTATGATGCCTTACTGCAGTTTGGTAAAGACAACGGTATCAGCCTGAAAACAATATGTTTTGCTGCTTATTTACACACCTTACAAATGCTGACTTATGATAATGATGTTTTAGCCGGTATTGTTACCAGCGGAAGGCCATTACTTGAAGACGGTGACAAAATTCTGGGCTGTTTCTTAAATACGATTCCTTTTCGGATAAAAAGAACAGGCGGTACAATTGTTGCATTTGTAAAAGAAATAAACGATCTGATTACTGTTCAAAAACAGTTTGAAGGCATCAGTTTATTTGAATTGCATACCCGTTTTTCAAAAAATAACAGAGAGGAAAATCCTTTTTTCGATACGATGTTTAATTATATAGATTTCCATATCTATAATGAACTTGACGTAAAAGAAACCGAAGATGTAAAAGAATCCCAATTTGATGACATCAGTTTTGAAGCCACCAATACTTTTTTAGATCTGTTTGTTCGTCCTATCGGGGATGGTATAAAAGTATCATGGCGTCAGCAAAGAAAACTAAAGGAAGGGATAACCATACAAAAGCTGCAAAACTATTATTCGGCTTTTCTGGATTTATTAGTAAAAAAACCGAACAATATCTTAGACAAAGACATTATTCTGTCCTCAGAGGAGAAGGAAGAATTACTGGTAGCATTCAACAGCACCGAATGTTCATACACTAATTACGATACTATTGTCAGCTTATTTGAAGAGCAGGTAAAAAGAACACCCGATACTATCGCTGTTCTTTTTGAAGATAAAAAGCTTACATATGATGAATTGAATGGACAGGCAAATCAATTAGGAGGTTATTTAAGAGAGCAATTCAATATTCAGCCAAATGATTTAATCGGGGTTAGATTGGATAGAAGCGAAAAAATGATTTTGGCCATTCTGGGAATATTAAAATCTGGAGGAGCTTATGTTCCTATCGATACGGCTTATCCTCAAGAGCGAATAGATTATATAGAAAAAGACAGCAATTGCAAGTTGGTTATAGACCACGAAAGTTTGGAATTATTTTATGCGAATCAGGAACGTTTTTCTAACCAGAACATAGAAAAGATAAGCTCTCCAAAGGATTTAGCCTATGTGATTTATACTTCAGGAACTACAGGTAATCCTAAAGGCGTAATGGTTGAACACAGAAACACGGTTGAATTGATACAATGGGCGGACAAACTATATGATTCCAACGCATTTGATATCGTATTTGCTGCGACATCATATTGTTTTGATTTATCGATATATGAGATGTTTTATACCCTGTCAATAGGTAAAAAATTAAGAGTATTGCAGCACGGATTAGAAATTAGAGATTTCATAGAAAAGGAGGAAAGGATATTAATAAATACGGTGCCTTCGGTTGTAAGAGAAATATTGGGAGAAGGAGTTTCATGGGATAAGGTTTCGATTTTGAATATGGCGGGAGAACCTATTTCTTATGATATTCTGCAAAAACTGCCTTTAGATATGGTTGAGGTTTATAATTTATATGGTCCTACGGAAGATACTACTTACAGTACCTATTTTGAGATTGACAACAAAAATTATCTGTCTATTCCCATAGGCAAACCACTCACCAATACGCAGGCTTACATTTTGGACGAACAGCTAAAATTAGTTCCAGTCGGAATTCCCGGGAAAATATATCTATCAGGAGCAGGACTAACAAGAGGATATTTGAACAAACCGGAACTGACAGCTGAAAAATTTATTGAAAATCCATTTAACCCAGAGACAAAAATGTATGACACAGGAGATTTGGGAGCCTGGTTAACAGATGGGAATATAGAGTTTTTAGGAAGAAAGGATCAACAAGTGAAGATTCGGGGATTTAGAATAGAATTGGGCGAAATAGAAGCTAAAATATTGGATTATTCCGAATCTTTAAAGCAAGTCGTTGTTGTTGCGAAGGAAATCAAAGGCGAAAAAGTAGTAGTGGCTTATTATGTGTCAGAATCGAATGCTATTGATAAATCTGAGTTAAGAGCGCATTTGGCAAGAAATCTTCCAGACTATATGATTCCTGGTTTTTATGTGGAACTCGTATCGATGCCGTTAAATTCAAATGGAAAAGTAGACCGAAAATTATTGCCGGAAATAACAGGAGAAGACGTTATCAGAAAAGAATACACAGCTCCAAGAAATGAGATTGAAAAGAAAATGGCCGAGATATGGCAGGAAGTTCTTGGGATCGAAAAAATAGGAGTCTTTGATAATTTCTATGAAGTAGGCGGGAACTCCTTAATGTCAATTCAGGTAGCTGCAAAATTGAAAAAAGAAGGATATGTGTTACCTGTGATTAAAATTCTTAAATATCCGAAGATAAACGAATTGGTACATCATTTGGAAAAAAGCGAAACAGCATTCGCTGATTTGGATGAATCAGTTATTTATAACGGACGAGTTCCATTATCAGTAAATCAGATGGTGTACACGAATGATGGAATTTACGAACATCCTATTCAATACTTCACATTTGAACTGGCTCCTTTTGATAAAGAAAAATTCGACAAGACCATTCTAAACATTTTCGAATTGATTCCGGAGTTAAGAATCAAAATAGTTAAAGATGGTGAAGAAACATACCAGGAACTGATTCCTTTTGCCGAGTTTACACCGCATGTTGTATACAATAAGATGGATCTGAAAGACACTGAAAACATTCAGGGCCATTTATTAAAAGCAAAAAACAATTCTTTCGAGCTGGACAAAGGAGATATGTGCCATATTGATATCTGTCATGATGATGTGAATGCCATCGTACAAATTACGATTCACCATATTGTAACGGATTTTCAGTCCAATAATATGCTGATGCAGTATATAAACGACAGGTACAACGGAAATGAAAACACAGTTAATTTAAAAGTTGGCGGAAACGGAATATTTGCAAAAATTCAGAAGCAATACATTCAATCGCTTGATTTTCAGGAATCGCTTAATAATAGAGTGGAATCACTTTCTGAAATTCTGGAATACAGTCAGTCTGATGGCTTGCCAATACAGCCTCTTAAAAGAGATGAAGAAGGAGAGTCGAAAAAGATTTTGGTTAAAATAGGGGAGATCGAATTGAATGAAATAAAGCAATTCTGCCGATTAAACGGAATATTATTGAGTAACTATATTCTTTCGTATTGCTTGAAGAATTATATAAAAATTGATTCGGCATTCTTTATTGAAATTACGGTCAATTCGAGAGATATCCAATTAATGGGCTTCGATTTGGAAAATAGAATAGGTCAATTTACCAATACAATTCCGGTTGAAATCAGTATAGAAAATTCGGATTCAATGGAAACGGTAACATCAATCATTCAAAGAAATTATCTGACTTCAAAAGAATCCCAGCAAATTCCTTACGCACTATTAAACGGAGCTTTTTACGCTAAAAACAACTTTAACCTAAGTCAGTTCACATTAGGATCATTTAACAATTTAGATCTTTCAGGAAGCCTGAGTCAGGATATCCAATTGGACAATAATGAAGTAAAAGTGATGCGTTTTTCCGGTAAAAGGAATTATCCGTTAGAAATCAAGAGCAGTATGTTCGATAATGGATTAGTTATCGAAATCAACGTGGAAAATCAATTTGCAAGACTAAACGAAAAACAAGAAAATTTTTTAACAATAGAAAAATAACAAATACCATGAGAGTACATAATGAAGATTTAGTTTACATCAAACCTAATTTAGTAATTGAGCCATTAATTGACAACTGGTATGCGTGGCCACATATTGTTTCACCTGCTACAGCTGCAATGAATATCAAGTCAAGACATTTGAAAATCATGAAATCGTATGTTCAGAACCCGATGATTCATGCGGCAGCGGTTAAAAACCCAAAAATGTTGGGTGGCCCTTTTATTGATTACAACGGAGGACGTGTAGATGAAATCCAATCGTTAATTGACAACACTACAGAAAAATGCGCTAAATTATTGAATCTTAATGATGATATTCTGGAATTGCATAACATGCTTAAAAACAGTGCCAAAGGGTATGCTTTAATCGATTTGTATTCGAAAATACCGGAAAGCCTGCAAGGATTGGTTGAATTGGTGTATGATATTAATAATAATCCGTCTTTCCGTTTTTTTGAATCGTTATTGTATGAAACCGAGTATTATGATGAAACGATACAGAGTGTCAATCTTTTTTTAGTTTTAGATGATGACTCAAGAAGTTTTGTTCTTAGCACGCCAAAATTAGGTTCTCCGGAAATTTTGAGATTAGACATACCCTTTAACAGTGAGAAAATCGACCGTCTGTTTGAAATGTCACTGGAACCTAAAAAATACAGTGAAATAGTGGAAATATTTGATATAACCGATGAAGATCAGAAAATTTTATTCAGAACATTTTTCACTACAGAAAAGCCTAAAGAATATCAGAAATACGATGGAGACGGAGTTCTGACAAGATACTTTGGACACGCCTGTATTTTAACAGAAACAAGAGATACGACAATTTTAGTTGACCCTATCATCAGTTACGGATACGAAACCGATATCTCAAGATTCTCTTACGAAGATTTACCTGAAAAAATTGATTATGTGCTAATTACACACAATCATCAGGATCATATTTTATTTGAAACACTGCTGAGAATAAGAGGCAGAATAGGTCACATTATCGTCCCTAAATGTAGTGGAGGAAATATTCAGGATCCGAGTTTGAAGCTTATGTTTGAAAAAATCGGATTCAAAAACATTATAGAATTAGGTGATATGGAAATTAAGCATTTTCCTGATTTTAAAATTACCGGTTTGCCATTTATTGGTGAGCATTGTGATTTGGATGTTAGAAGTAAAATATGCCACAGTATCGAGTTTAACGACGGATACAGAATGTTATTTGCAGCAGATTCATGCAATATTGCGCCAAAATTATACGAAAGAATCCACAAAGTAATTGGTGATATTGATGTTGTTTTCTTAGGAATGGAATGTCATGGAGCTCCTTTATCTTGGCTTTACGGACCATTATTGCCTAATCCGATGCAAAGAGATATGGATGAATCCAGAAGATTGGCAGGATGTAACTTCGAACAGGCAAGAGCATTGATTGATGTATTTTCCGCTAAAAATGTGTTTGTGTATGCTATGGGTATGGAGCCGTGGCTGAAGCATATCAGTTCCATTAAATATACCAGTGAATCAGAACCAATTGTTCAATCAAATCAACTTTTGGAATACTGCCGAAATAAAGGGGTAGAATCAGAAAGATTGTTTGGAGAGAAAATAATAGAATATAAATCTGTAGTAAATGAGCTACAAATTAATTAGTTTAGCGGAATTTAACAATCTAAATAGTATAAAGATACAAAAATGAGAGATAAAAACAGGTTTAAAAGCGCTATTCTCCTATTGCTTTTTTTTAGCATTTTAACCAATGCGCAAACCAAAATCAACTTAAAAGGAACGATTTCGGGTAAAATCGTTAGTGAAAAGTCAGAACCGATGCCCTACGCGAATATAACCGTATTAGATTCAGACAGAAAGGTCCTTTTAGCAGGAATAACTGAAGCAAACGGAGTGTTTGAAATGGCTGTTCCTTTACAAAAACTATTTATTGAAGTAAGTTATAACGGATATATTACCCTTTCAAAAGAAATAGTTTTGGATGACTCCAATAAAAAATCCAATCTGGGTGAGCAAAAGCTGCAACTTGATGTGAACTTTCTTAATGAAGTTGTCGTTGTTGGCCAAAAAAGCACACTTTCATTCAAAAGAGATAAAAAAGTATTCAGTGTTGGGAAAGACATCCTTGCACAAAGTAATTCTGCTTTGGATATATTGGAAAATATACCATCAGTTACAGTAGATGCAGGCGGTCAGGTGAGTTTAAGAGGCAATTCGAATGTGACGGTATTAATAAACGGGAGACAATCCGGACTTACATTAAATAATGCATTGGATCAGATTCCTGCGATTAATATCGAAAAAGTAGAAATTATCTCAAACCCTTCCGCCAGTTATCAGGCTACCGGTTCCGCCGGAATATTGAACATCATATTGAAGAAAAACAAAAAAGACGGAATAAACGGTCAGATGACTCTAAGATATGGAGTTCCCATCGATTCAAGGATAGGAAGCTCTGTTAATTATAAAACGGACAAGCTGAATTTTTTTGCTACTATCGGTCAGCGTTATACGGATTATATAGGTAAATACAGTTCCAATCAGATGTCCAATCAGTTGGGGGCGAACAGGACATTGCATCAGTTTGAAGACGAAAACAGACATGATGACGGAAAATTATTCTACGGAGGATTTGATTATTATTTTAATGATAAGGAAACCCTTACGCTTGCCTATAATATCAATGTGACAAAAGACACAGATAAGTCACTTATCGGCTATGATTATTATACCGAAAATTTGGCTGACAGTGTTTTCGTAAGAAATACAAAATCTTTGGAAAACAGAAGTTACAATCAGCTGGAATTGAATTATTTGAAGAATTTTGAGAAAAAAGGCAGGAAATTAACTGTGGACTTTCAGTATGATTTTTGGAACAGTACAAAAGACTGGAACATCAATACTCAGAAGACAATGCCCGTCATGGAAAGTTCAAAACAACTGAGAACAAACAACCTAAACGGGAACAAGGATTTTGTTTTACAGACAGATTATAGCACACCTATAAAAGAAAAAGGGAAACTGGAATTTGGTTTAAAAGGAGAGCATCGTAATGTTTCAAATAAATACCTGGCAGAAAATGTCGTCGGCAATCAATGGCAGGTTTTTAATGGGCTGGATAATGATTTAGATTACAAAGAAACAATAGGAGCTGCTTATGTTCAGTATGGTGGTGAGTGGCGTAAATTCGATTATCTTTTAGGACTGCGTGATGAGTTTACATCGGTTAAAATTGAAGATGTGAATCAAATGTTTGCCAAAAACATCAATTACAACCGCTTGTTTCCTACGGTGCATTTGGGTTATACTATTTCTGAAAAATCAGGATTGCAATGGAGTTACAGTAAAAGAATCAACAGACCTTCTATTTGGGATTTGAATCCTTTCAATGAAATAAAAGATTTCACCTATCAATTTGCCGGTAACCCTAATTTAGATCCGGAATATACAGATGCATTTGAATTTGCAGCCAATAAGAATTTTGATAAAATTTACCTGAATGCTTCATTATACCATCACAGGACAAAAGATTTTATGCAATACTACGTATACCAGGATGCAGACAATTCTTTTGTGGCATTACCGGTTAATTTAGATTCAGAAACCAAATACGGATTTGAAACTTCGGTGAATTACAATCCTATAAAAAGACTAAGCTTGTATTCCAGTTTTAATTTTTTCAGGTTCTCACAAAAAGGTATATACGAGGATCAGGATTTCGATTTTTCCAATCAATACTGGCAATTTCAAATGAGAGCACAAGTAAAATTTCCTAAAGAAATTAATTTCCAGGGATTTTTAAACTACGTCGGGAAAAGCAGAAATGCACAATCGGCAACAGCCTCGAATTATTATCTGAATTTATCGCTGAATAAAAGTTTTTTATCGAATAAACTAACTGTTGGGTTTAATGCCATCAATGTTTTGGATTCAAGAAAAGAAAAACAGGTAACAAAAAATGAGAATTATACTTTGAATAGAATTTCTAACCGAAATGCGGAGCAATTTAATATCACGCTTTTGTACCGTTTTGCCGAGAAACAATTTAAAGAAAGACAGGTAAAAGACAGTAACAGAAATTAAAAAGCAATGAATTTATGCAGTTATTTTTATTACACTTTGCCGGAGGCAGTACCTATTCTTATGATTTTCTAAAAAAACACATTAAGACGGATATACAATTCATTCCATTGGAATTACCGGGAAGAGGAAAACGGTCTAATGAAAAATTAGTAAAAACTAAAAAAGAAGCGGTTGAAGATTATTTTAATCAGATTATAAAATTAAGAAACCAGTCGCCATTTATTGTTTACGGGCATAGTATGGGAGCCACATTAGGACTGAGTGTGGTTTCAAAATTAGAAGAATCGGGGCATTTCCCGGAACAGCTGATTGTTACCGGAAACTCAGGGCCTGGGACAAAAAAGGAAAAAGAAATTATACGCCATTTATTGAATGATTCCGAATTTAAAGACGAATTAAGAAGATTAGGCGGTGTTCCTGAAGAAGTACTTTTGGATGACGAATTGTACGATTATTTTGCCCCTATCATGAGAGCCGATTTCGAATGTCTTGAAAAAGATTTCTCTTTTGAAAAAGAAATAATAGTCCGCACTCCGCTTTATGCCATGATGGGCACAGAAGAGGAGACCTGCGAAGAAATTGAGAACTGGAACAAGTTTACTGATTCTCATTTTAAATATAAAATATTGGAAGGAAATCACTTCTTTATTTACAACCATTCTGAGGAAATTTCAAGAGCATTACGAAGTTCTTTCCTCAAAACCATGAAGGCTGTTTAGGCATTTAAGTCGCTTCATTTTCTTTGATTCAGTATCAATTTACATTGCTTCAGAAGGCGTTTTTGTCTCTGAATAAATCGCTATACACATTTACCAATTTAATTATAAAAAGATATTATGGATAATACTACGGAAGAAGTATACTATATCTTAAACGGATATATATACATATTTGACATAAAAACCAATATTCAGGTTAAAGACGAGTTTGAACCTATCATAATCAATGATGTGACTGTTTCGGAAAACTTGTCGATGAAGTTTAAATATATTTTAGGAAGTTTAAATTTTATGCTCAATGAAACCATTTCAACAGAGAGCAATAGCCACAAAAAACAAAACCTTACACTCAAGATTATCAAACTTCTATTAAAGATAACCGGAATGTTTGACGGAAATACCAATCTGACAGATATTGAAGAGAAAATCAATCAGATCGATGCGGAAAGAATGGAGTTTAAACTAATATTAACCTAAACGTATTCAAGGTGCTAAAAATCAAAAAAAGGGAAATTATTTATTTACTGCTGTATGCTGTCCCGAATACCCTATTGACATTTGCAATAGTGTATATCATTAACAATGTTATGGCAGGGAACGACGCCTTCCTCAGCAGCTATATGTGGATTGTATTTACTGCTGTTCTTGTATATACTTATTTGTTAAACATTATTTTCCAGAAGAAACTGAATAAATTTTCTTTCAATTTGTTGTATGAAAATGAGAAAAAAGTTTTTAAGCAAATATTAAGTGTGCCGCTATTGCGATTGGAACAATTCGGTTCTCAGCGATTTTATACGGTTGTGGAAGATTTAAGAACCTTCTCTTTGTTGCCTTACACTGTCACGCATACTATCAATTCGATTCTGATGCTGGTATTATGCCTGATTTATATGTTTACACTTTCATTGGTATCAGCCTTAATTGTTTTAACCTTAATTGTTTTGGTAGCGCTGTGTTACTTTTTTGTAATGAATACGATGTCCAAAAAAGTGAATCAGTTAAGAGAATATAATGACGGTTATTATAAATCTGTAGATGATGTTATCAGAGGATTTAAAGAGCTTAAAATAAGTTTTTTAAGAAGAGAGAATTTAATGAATAAATTTATCATTCCCAACAGAGATGCCGCAATGAATCTGGATTTTAACATCAACTATGTGTTTTTGTCCATAAACCTGATCAGCCAGTACGGATTGTACTTTGTTGTATCGGTTATTTTATTTGTATTGCCGGCATTTGAATTGCTTTCAAGAGAAGATGTTATCGCTTATGTAGTGATTATTTTGTTCATATCCGGGCCTATCAACAATATTATTAATTTACAGCAACTGTATACCCGATTTTTTGTAGCCAATTCAAGAATTTCAAAGTTCATGAAGGATTTTGAAGTAACGGAAGAAGAAATAAATACCGAAAAAAGTGAGCTGAAAGATTTCGAATCGATAGATTTCTCCAATGTCGAATTTTCGTATCCTAGTAAAGATGAAGATGCTTCGTTTAAATTAGGACCAGTAAACTTAATGGTTCAAAAAGGAGAAACTCTATTTATAGTTGGAGGAAATGGCTCAGGAAAAAGCACATTTATAAATTTACTCACAGGGCTTTATAAACCTGCTGAAGGGGAAATAATTATTAATGCCGAAAAACACAATAGTGAGAACCCAGCCGACATACAAGATTTGATTTCCGCAGTGTTTACTGATAATCACTTGTTTTCTAAAAATTACGACAACTATATTCTGGAGCAGAATGAAGATTATGTTGGGTTACTAAAAATGATGGAGATGGGCGAAGTTGTCTTAGATGACAAAGAGGAATCTGTAAGGAGGAAATTTTCGAAAGGTCAGAGTAAGAGAATGTCTTTAATATTCAATTTACTGGAGAAAAAACCCGTCTTGATTTTGGATGAATGGGCAGCAGATCAGGATCCTCATTTCAGGAAATATTTCTACGAATATCTTTTACCGAAATTTAAAGAAGAAGGCAAGACAATAATAGCAGTTACCCATGACGATGCCTATTTTCACTTGGCGGATAGAATCATAAAATTTGATTATGGAAACATTGTCAAAGAAATAAAAACAACTACCAAAGAAGAACTGACCGAAAACATTTGGGCATAATTTAAATAAACTTTTCAATCAAAGATGACTCATACAATCTTCATTTATCAGAAGATTGCAGGGTTTCTTATTCTTATTTTTTATTAAAATGAAACTCACACTTCCACAGCAAGATGTTTATTTTGAGCAATTGATGTACCCTGACGATCCAATCTATAACATAGGAGCCAAAATCGTTATTAAGGGAGATATTGTTTATGAAATACTAAATCAGGCTTATATACAATTAATAGACCAGCACGATTCTTACAGAAGCACCATAAATCAGACTAATGATCAGGTAACAATTAATACTATTGAAAAGCATGATTCTTTTTTAGAATACATGGATTTTTCATTTAGTCAAAACGCTGATGTTGAGGCTAATGAATTTATGCGGCAAAGATTTCAGGTAGCTGTTAAATTAGATACAGGAACACTTTTACACAAGTTCATACTTATAAAAGTCAGCGAAAAAAGTCATTATTTATTCTCTGTATATCACCATATAATTACCGATGGCTGGGGAACTTCTCTGATGTTTCAGCGATTGGTGAAAAATTACAACGAAATACTGAATTTCGGACATGTAACTTCTGAATATCCGTATACTTATCAGGCTTTTGCTCATGATGATCAAGCGTATTTTTTATCAAAAGATTACGAAAATGATCAGACCTATTGGAGAGAAAAATTCCAGCATCTTCCGGAACTACTATTAGAGAGAAAAAATTCCAGCAGCAGACCGAATCAAAGTAAACGGAAAGAAATAACAATAAAACGTTCTGTTTACAATCAGTTGGAACAAATCAGTAAGGACATGGGATGTTCGACATTTCATACCATATTGGGCGTGTTGTATCTCTATTTCGGAAGAAAGCACCAAAATAATGATTTTAGCATTGGTCTTCCGGTATTAAACAGAGGTAAATCCGTATTCAAGAAAACGGTAGGATTATTTATGGGCATAGCTCCTTTACGGATACAATTTAGTCCTTCAGATAATTTTGAAGAGCTCATCAAAAACATAAAACAACAATTACGTCAGGATTACCGCCATCAAAGATTTCCTTTAGGCAAATTAATTAAAGAACTGGGTTTATTCCAGGAAAGCGAAAGACTTTTCAATATCACACTATCTTACGAAAAACAGGATTATTCGGATCATTTTATAAATACTCAAACAACTGTAATTCCGCTGTCTCATAATGCAGAACGAGTTGCTTTGGCTATTTATATTCGTGAATTTGACCCGTCGGAAGATGTAAAAATTGACTTTGATTATAATGTCAATTACTTCAATCAGGAAGATATTACAAGGCTTTCGACTCATTTTGAAATGTTGCTTTCAGGTGTAATCGATAATCCTGCGAAACCGCTTTCCGAGTATCAATATATCACCGAAACAGAGAAAAAGCAGTTATTAGAGCATTTCAACCAAACACAATTCAAGTATTCTGAAACGCTTACGATGATGGATGTTTTTAAGGAACAGGTATCCAAAACTCCTGATAAAATAGCTTTAGCAGATCAGGAAAAAGAGGTAACATACAGTGAATTGAATAGCTATTCAGATGCAATAGCAAGCTATCTGCAAACGCACACAAATACCGATAGCCCTTTGCCAGTGGCTGTTTTAATGGATCGCTCAGTACATCTTGTAGCTACTTTATTAGGAGTGCTAAAATCGGGAAACGCTTACATTCCTTTAGACCCTTCTTTTCCAAAAGACCGTCTGGAATATATCATTGAGCACAGTGAAGTACAGCAAATTATTACAACCGGTAATTTAAAATACAGCTTGAATTTAAACAAGGAATTGATTGCCGTTGAAGAGATATTGAATAAGGGAATTAATAGGGAACAGGCTGAATTAAAAAAACCGTCTTCTGACAATACAGCTTACATTATTTATACTTCTGGTTCTACAGGGAATCCTAAAGGTGTTGCCATTAGTCATAAATCATTGCTCAATTTTTTAATTAGCATACAACAGAAACCTAAAATCGAAGAGAAGGATTATCTGTTTTCCGTTACAACACAATCTTTTGACATTTCTATACTTGAATTTTTTACACCGCTACTTTTCGGAGCGTCTCTTTATATGGCAAGTCAGGAGCTTTTATCCGATCCTTTGGCTATTGTCACAGCATTGGAAGAATTGAAACCAACCATAATTCAGGCGACTCCCAGCTTTTACCAAATGCTTTATAATGCCGGTTGGAAAGGGAATATATCAATAAAAGTGTTGTGTGGCGGAGATTTATTAAGTGAAACATTGGCAGAAAAACTGCTGGAAACAACGGCTGAATTATGGAACATGTACGGCCCTACAGAAACAACAATCTGGTCCGGATGTAAAAAAATTACCAAAGCAGGTGAAGCGTCAAATATTGGCAAACCTATTCACAACACAGAATTTTATATTCTGGACGAAGCTATGCAGCTTTTGCCTATTGGCAGCGTCGGAACTATTTATATTGGTGGAGACGGTTTAGCACAAGGGTATTTCAAAAATGAAGAATTGACTAACGAAAAATTTATCCGAAGCCCATTTAATCAAAACAAGAAAATATACAATACAGGGGATTTAGGGAAATGGAATGGAGAAGGAGAAATAGAATTTCTGGGACGTAATGACAATCAGGTAAAGATAAGAGGATACCGCATTGAGCTTGGTGAAATTGAAACCAAACTAAATCATATAGAAAATCTTAAAGCCTCTGTAGTGGTAGCACAGAAGAATGCCAATCAGGAAGCGGTTTTAATTGCCTATGTGATTATGGATATGCAAAAGTTTGATTACCGTTCCATTATCAATGAACTGAAGAAAGAATTACCTGAATACATGATTCCTTATAGTATACTATGTGTAGAGGAATTTCCATTGACGCCTAATAAGAAAGTAGACAGGAAATCGCTTTCAATGCGTGAGATAATGTCCAAAAACACGGTGTCTTTTCACGAAGAGCCGGTTACGGAAATAGAGAAAAAACTCCATAGTTACTATAAAGAAATAATGGGTACCGAAAGTAAAATAAGTACAACCGATAATTTTTTTTCATTGGGCGGGCATTCGCTAAATGCTGTAAAACTGATCAACCGGATCGACGAACAACTACATTACAGAATAACCCTGAAAGATGTTTTTGATTATCCGGACATACAATCCCTTTCAAAGTATCTGGAGAAAAAAGGGAAAAGTGAAAATACCAGTATAATGCCTGCTGAAAAAAGCCCGTATTATCCGATGACCCAGTCGCAATACGGTATTTGGTTAGCATCTCAATTGGAAGAAAAATCAATAGCATACAATATGTCTGCGGTATTCGAAATCCAAGGCGAGATCAATAAGTTGGCTTTGAATCAGGCTTTTTCAGAAATACAGAAAAAACATGAAACCATGAGGACTCATTTTATAGAAATAGAAGGGGCTCCATATCAAAAAATTATAAAGCCAGAAGAATCAAATTTAGAGATTCATGAGTTTTTTCAAGAGAAAGAAGAAATAGGAGAATCGTTAAAAACCTATATAAATAAGGCATTTAATTTAGAAAGAGAAGCCCTTTTAAGAGTTGCATTATTCCATCAGAAGAAAGGTACTTCACATCTGGTATTTTCGACACATCATATTGTAATGGATGGATGGTCTCTGGAAATTTTAATAAATGAGTTTGCCAGCAAATACAAAGCAATAGTAGAACAGCAACAAGAGCAACAGAGTCATCCGTTAAAGTTTCAATTTAAAGATTATGTCATTTGGCATCAGAAACAGCTCAAAACCACCAAGGAGAAAAATCAGCTGTTTTGGGATGCTCATTTAAAAGGGTACTCATGGAAAAACAACATGCTTTTTAGTGCCGAATCTTTAGAAGAAAAGCATACCCTGGCAGATTGTAATTTTATATTTGAATCTGTAAAATCTGACCAGATTAATGTATTTGTACAAAAATATAATGTGTCAATTCATACGCTTTTGGCAGGAGCTTTCAATATGCTTGTATATAAAATGTATGGGAAAGATGATTTTTGCATTGGAACCGTTAACTCAGGAAGGACACACCCTGAGCTCCATAATCAGATAGGAATGTTTGTAAAAACGCTGCCTTTGAGAACAAACCTGAATCCGGAACTGGCTATTGAAAAAATCCTTCATCAGACACATCAAAATCTGTTATTGATTGACAGTCATCAGGATCTTCCTGAAAGCATTCAAAATAAACTGAGATTGGATGTTTTGCTGGTATTGCAAAATCCATCATTTGATTACAAAAACATTTCCTTAACTGAGAACCTCAATTTACAATTAGTTCCGGTAAATGCGGCTTACAGCAGGCTTCCGTTGCTAATCACTTTTGAAGCAAATAGTGAAAGTCTGTCAGGAAGTATAAACTATAATACTGAAAACCATACCAAAGAAACAATCGAATTAATCAAATTAAAATATGAAAAATTATTGGCAGAAATTATTAAAAACCCAGAAAAGTCTTTAGAATCAATAGATATAGAGCTGTCCTTTGAAAAAGAGAAAAGCATTGAAATAGGTTTAAATTTTTAAACCTGAAAAATTAAAAAATCTAAAAAAACATTAAAAAAAGCGTCATGAAATTAAAAACAAAAATCAGTATTATTATTTTTTTATGGATGAGTTTTCTGGGAAGTGTCACGGCTCAAAATATAACGTTTGAAAAAACAGCGCCTCTTTTGCCTCAGTTTAAAGATTCAAATCCGAAAGATATTGTTTGGGGTTATCTGAATGTTCCCGAAACATGGGGTGCAAATGATGGTAAAATGATAAAAATCGCAGTAGCCATTTTAAAGAAAACTTCTAATGTAAAAACTTCTAATGCAGTTGTTTTTATACAAGGAGGACCCGGAGCTGGTGGAATTGTAAATATTTGGTCGTGGTTGGATCATCCGCTTCGAAAGAATAATGATATTATCATGTTTGATGTCAGAGGTACGGGATTATGCCAGCCAAGGTTATCTGAAGATTTGGGCGAAAAATTTTTAGATATTCTGGCAAAGAACCAATCTGTTGAAGAAGATGAAAAACAAAAAGCAGATGCTGCCATGCTATGCAAGCAGGAACTTATCAATAGAGGTATAAACATTGATGCTTATAACAGTCTTTCGGTAGCAAATGACCTACATGCATTAAAATCAGAATTACATTATAATAATTGGAATATATACGGCGTGTCTTACGGAACCTACGTTGCGCAGGTATATGCCAGCAGCTATCCGGCAGATATAAAGTCATTGGTGCTGGATTCCGCTATTTACGATATTTCAACCTACTATGTAGATAATACGGCTAATTATATGAACAGTCTGCATAAAGTATTTGAACTCTGTCAAAAAGATAAAAAGTACAATAAGGAATACCCTAATTTAGAGAAGGTATATTATGAGGTAATCGCTGATCTGGAGAAGAACCCTCTGACGGTATCAGTAGACAAATCAATAGTGCCTTCCGGATCGTTTACATACAATACGGAAGATTTTAAAGTAGCTATCCAACAAGCGTTGTACAACAAGCAGCTGGTAGAAATTATTCCGTTGCTAATTTATCAGTTTCATCAAAGAAAAGAAGAACCATTAGGAAACCTGGTAAGCGCTTTTTCAAATTTGCTGGAAATGGATTATGCTTTATACTATTGTGTGAGCTGCAATGAAGTTCTTCCTAATAATGATTTTGCAAAATACCAGCAAAATGCCGCCCAATTCAAAGGGTTAAACGGAGGGATTTCATTTTATAAATCTGATTTTAAAGTATGCGATGCATGGAATAAAAATCGGTCGGCAACTTCAATGGTACACCATGATATCTCCAATCTTTCTTCGGTTAAATTCCCTGTATTGGTTTTTTCGGGAGAATTCGATCCTATAACACCTCAAACGAACGGGGAAAAAGTAGCAGAAAGATTCATCAATGGTCATAATGTAGAAGCATTAACTTACGGACACGTACCTAGTTTTACTAAAATAGGGAATGATGTGGCGGAAAATTTTATAGATCATCCAGATCAGAAATTGGATGTCAATGCCTTTAAAAATGCCAAAAAAATTAAACTTATCACCGGAGTTATCATCAATAAAGGAATCTCTAAAGCCGGTAGCAGTATAGGTCAATTGGATCCTGTTTTTCTGTTTCCGCTGGCAATTGCCTTGGGAATAATGCTGGTTTTCATCTTTTTGTATTTTATAAAATTAATAAGAAGAAGATATACAACTGTTCAGGATAAAGTAATCAGGACGTGTCTGATTGTTACTTCTGTTTTCGGGCTGGCACTTTTTGGAAGTCTGATTATGGCAATATTAAATGTTTCAGAACAGAATTTCTTTATTTTGGCATTCGGCCTTCCGGAAAATTTCAGCTATGTTTTCTCACTGGTATTTGGATTTTTAGGATGCTTGATTTTAACTTCAATGTATTTCATTTTTACCATCCAAAAAACGGAGGAGAGAGGCATTATTTTCTCAGTAATTTTTTCAAACCTGCTACTGGCTACCTATTTGTTTTATTGGGGAATTATATAAATCCGACAGTAAACACCTTCACCATCTTACGCTTAACAACAAAGAATATAAATAATTAAAATTGTATCGTCATGATAGAAAATATTACGGAAGAATATACAATCCTTTCAGAAAAATTCTCTGAATTCAGAAACAGTAACGAGTTCCCTTCAAGGATTAACACTAATGATGATTTGGTTCCCGACGCATTTAAAAACTATGGATATCCGGTAAATGCATGGCCCATTCTCATTAACAAAGAAATGACGGAACAGCTAAGCGAACTGTCTGTAAAAATCCCAAAATTACTACAGCAAATCCCTTCTTTATATTTCAATAATGATATCGAAAAAATTGCAGACTTTTATTACGAAGGGGATGAAATGATGGCAGAATTAGGGATGATGTGCCACGCCAAAAACCTTGATGTAGGATGCAGATTAGACCTGACGTATACGGAAGATGGGTTTAAGATTCTGGAAGCTAATATAGGATCTTCTTTGGGGGGCTGGCAAATACAAAGCCTGGAATCTGTTATCAGAAAAAATCACCCGCTTTTAATGGATCAGAGCGAAACTCAAAATTATCAAACGAGGAATACATTGCAGATCTATATGAAATTCCTTATTGAGCAGATATTGAAGCAGATAGGAAAAGAAAACCGAACCCTCAATTTATTTATCGATATGAGGGACATGACGGATGAGCTCGAAAAACAGCAAAATATAGATTTTTTTGATAATTTATTTAAACAGGAACTAGCCAAACAAGGGTTAAGTGGAGGAGCATTTACTGCTGATATGAATGAGCTGGAGCTGGTGGACGGAAACTTATATCTTGTAGATACTGTCATTCACAGTTTAATTATTCTGACATTAGATGTTGATATTACTTCGGCAATTTTCAGAGCATTTATAATGGATAAGATTTACTTTCCTGACCATATCGGACTTCGAATGTTAGGCGATAAAAGGAATTTATCTCTGTTGTTGGAATTGGCACAGGCCGAAAAATTCTCTCCGCAAGAAAACACATTGCTATTGAAGCACATTCCCTGGACTTCGTTTATTGAAAATAAAAAAGTAACATTCAGGCAAAAAGAATACGATTTCCCCGAATTACTTCAAAACAATAGAGAGCAATTTGTTATTAAGGCCTCAAGAGGATATCAAGGGAAAGATGTTTTTGTAGGTAAGTTTCTAAATGATGATGAATGGGATGAAGCTATTCAAATTGCCTTAAAAAGCGGTGCTTTTATTGCTCAGGAATTTAGTGATTCAATAGGATTTTCGGCACCAAACGAACAAAACGAATGGACACCTCACAAACTCATTTGGGGATCATTTGGCTTTGGAGATTACTACGGAGGTGTTTGGGTAAGAATGTCTGAAGTAAAACAAAATGCGGGTGTTATTAATTCTGCAACCGGAGCTGTCGAGGCAATAGTATTCGAAATTGCTAATTAATAACACAATAAACCGATTGCTTAAGAATGACACAAATTATATATTCCTATATCTCTGAAGAAAATCACGAGTATCTCATTAAGAATTATCTCAATGGGTTTCCGGAAGATTTTCAGGAAAAAATCATGGGATTTAGAAGATGGCAAGACGCACAGTTATCCTTATTAGGAAGGCTGCTCCTGAATTACGGATTGCAAAAAATGAATAAAAAAGAAAAGGAGGAAAGCTTGAGTTATACGTCTTATGACAAACCTTTTTTTAGCGACAGCAATATCAAATTCAACATATCACATTCGGGAGAAATAGTAGTTTGTGTATTGTCTGAAACGAATGAAGTCGGGATTGATGTTGAAATAATGAATAATATAAACATTCAGGACTTTGAATCCCAAATGACAAAAGCAGAATGGAATAATTTAGTGATTATAGAAAATAAGGCAATTGCTTTCTTTGATTTTTGGACACAAAAGGAAGCAGCAATCAAAGCCAACGGCAAAGGGCTTACCATTCCTTTAAAGTCTTTTGAAGTCATTAATCATCATACCAAAATCAATGATGAATCTTTTTTTTTAAAAGAAATTTTTTTAGATGAAAAATACAAATGCCATTTGGCATTTAAGAATAAAATCGACCTAAATATTGTAGGTCCTGAAAGAGTTTTGATTTGTGATTTATGATAATAATGCCTTTTAGATTAAAAAGCCCAACTGTAAAGTTGGGCTTTTTTTATTTCCGCTGTGACATTAAACAGGACGATTTAATTTAGGAAGGAATGAGTCTTCTGTTTTTGGTATGATGATTAATGATGTTAAAAGAGAAGAGGGAAACGTCCTGATAAAAAAGGGGAAAAATACCCATTTCAAATATGGTTTTTCCGTAAAACACATTGATTATCTTTTAGTTGCTTTGTATTGTGAATGGCATGACTACTTAATGTCATTTGTATTAAAGCCCCCTTTTTTATAGAATATGTTTTTAATAATAAAACTCCAGTTTAGGATAAAAGATGGATTTAAAAATTGTTATAGAGCAACTGAGCAAGCTAATTGATCCAGGAAAGACAGTTATCGATATTACTAATATTGCAACACTTAATGATGGAGATGATTTTTTGGAATCAAAAACTCCAATCGTTTTGTCTATTGTTAATATTGAAGAGGATAAAACGCTAAAAAATCAATCGGTTTATTTAAAAGACACGAATGATCAGACGAATATATCGAGATACAAACATCCGACACAGCATCTTATTATCTCGTTACTATTCAGTTCCTATAATAAAGATTTATCCAAATATCTGGACGGAATCGATAAGTTGAAAAACATCATTGCCTATTTCCAGCAAAACAATTCTTTTTATTATAAAAATGATGATACAGAATTAGTTGACTATACCACTTTTATAGGTAAGACAGAATTGGAAAAGCAAAACTACCATAGAATAACGGTAGAGTTGGTGAGCTTGTCCATGGATCAATTAAATCAAATGTGGTCTTACTTAGGATCTAAATACATGCCTTCAGTATTATACAAAATGAGATTATGTACTGTTCAAAGTACTAATACTACTCAGGAAAAAGTAATCAAGAAAGTTAAAATGGACCTTTGGGAAAACGACAAGGACAACATTATCGGATTGTTAGAAACCCAAGAATTTGAAGAATAATCATTAGTAACGGTAAAATTAAAATATAAACAATAAATAAAAAAGTCATGAATGTAAGTTCTCTTAAAACACCTGGAGTATATATCAATGAGATTGATGCATTTCCTCCTTCAATTGCTCAAGTAGCAACTGCTGTACCTGCTTTTGTAGGTTATACTGAAAAAGGACCTGTGGTTCCTACCCGTATTACTTCTTTTATGGAGTTTGAACAGATTTTTGGCGGAGCACCGGTGCCGGCTTCAGTTGAAGTAGAATTAGACGCGAATCTGATCCCTACTGATAATTGTAAAGTAACTGAAAGCAAATTTAAACTGCATAACAGTTTAAGGCTTTTCTTTAGCAATGGCGGTGGTGTTTGCTATATTGTTTCTGTTGGGGATTATACTTCAAACATTAACAGTGAAACTGATTTTACAGACGGATTGGATTTATTGAGAAAATTTGATGAGCCTACGTTGCTGTTATTCCCTGATGCGATAAACTTAGCGGCTAACAAACTGGGTTTAGTACAGCAGCAGGCGTTAAAACAATGTGCGGATTTGATGGATCGATTTACCATCATGGATGTAAAACAGGATGTAAATCTTATAACTGACAGTCTTAATTTTAGAGATGGAGTAGGAAATCAGAATCTTAAATATGGTTCAGCTTATTACCCTTACTTACAAAGCGCTTTCCCATATACTTTCAGATTTAGTGATATTAACGGTGTGGTTGGAAATAAAGTTAACTTTAAAGGAATTCTCTCCGGAAATATTGCTTTAAAAACGTCTATCGAAGAATTTGAAAAGATCATTGCCGATTATAATACGGTTAAAGCAGCATGGAATCCTTCAGTTGTTGTTCTTCCAATTAATACGGAAGTAAAAGTAAAAGCGCATGTTGATAAATGCTGGACTTTGCTAAAAACGCTTGGTAAACCGGAAGCACCTACTTTGACCAGTGCCAAGTTTGCCACTTTTGCACAAGATCAGGTGACTAACTTTTTGAAAAAACACGCACAGGAATTAGTAGATTTCAAAAAAGCATATGATGGTGACAATCTTAAAAAAACAGATGGTGTTACCAACTTAGACCCTCTAACAGCATTAGATATTAATACAGATTTTAAGAGTGTATGGGGTAATATTTCAACCTATGCAGAATCGGGACCCAATCCATATAAAAATGGTGCAATAAGTGTTGCAGTTCCGCTTAACGGACCTACACCAGCCCATAACGCGCCTGATTTTGTTAAAATCCAGCTGGTGATTCAAAAAATACATGCTTCTATTATTAATTCTATGAATAATGTATTGAAAAGCATGAATGAGCTTTTGTTGTTTGAAGAAAACAATCTTACGTCACAAATTCCATTCTATCCTGCTATTATCGCTAAACTGTCACAAACAATGAATACTGTTCCTCCGTCTGGAGCTATGGCCGGAATTTATGCACAAACAGATGCTACCAGAGGAGTATGGAAATCACCTGCGAATGTAAGTATTAACGGTATTATAGGTCTGACGGATGATATTAATGATGCAGAACAGGAAGATATGAATATCCATGAAACTGGAAAATCTATCAATGCTTTGAGAAAATTCACCGGAAAAGGATTTTTAGTATGGGGCGGAAGAACATTAGCAGGAAACAGTAACGACTGGAGATACATTAATGTGCGAAGATTAGCCAATATGATTGAAGAATCTGCTAAAAAAGCCTGTATGCAATTTGTTTTTGAACCTAATGTGGCTCAAACCTGGGTTAGCGTAAAAGGAATGATCGACAATTACCTGACTACACTTTGGAACGATGGCGCCTTAGCGGGAGGAAAACCGGAACATGCCTTCTTTGTCAGAGTTGGATTGAACGAAACCATGTCGGCACAAGATATTCTTGAAGGAAGAATGGTGGTGAAAATCGGTTACGCTCCGTCGAGACCTGCTGAGTTTATCATATTAGAATTCAAGCAAATGCAACAAAGATCATAAAAACAATCACTAACAATTAAAACATAAAGATATGCCTAATATTGATTTCCCGTTACCAAAGTTTCACTTCAGCGTTGACTGGGGTGGTAGTAAAATAGCCTTTACAGAAGTTTCAGGCTTAAACAAAGAAATGGATGTTATTGAACATCGTGTAGGATCAAGTCCGGAGTTCTTTAAAAAGCAAATGCCGGGACTGCAGAAAAACTCAAGAGTAACCTTAAAAAGAGGGGTGTTTTTGGGGGATAATGAATTTTTCCAGTGGTTCAATACGGTAGCTCAAAATACGGTTGAGAAAAGAACAATCACTATCTCTTTACTGGATGAAAACCATACACCAAAAGTAGTTTGGACCGTAAAAGACTGTTTCATAGTATCACTTAAATGCACTGATCTAAAAGCAGACGCTAACGAAGCAGCCATTGATACTGTAGAAATCGCTAATCATGGTTTTACTGTTGAATATAAATCATAATAGCGATGGCTAGTAATGATCCCATAGTTGGTTTTCATTTTTCAGTAGTGTTTGAATTATTGCCTCAATTTTCAATTGATACAAAATTTCAAAGCGTAAACGGATTAAAAGTGACTATGGAAACAGAGCCTTATACCGAAGGGGGACAGAATAAATTCAAACATAATTTCCCCCTTCGTTCAGGGTATCAGGATTTAGTTCTCAAACGAGGATTAACTTCAGATATGTCAGGATTGTCTATGTGGTGCACTCAGGCGTTGGAAGATTTTATCTTTTATCCAGCCAATCTGATTGTCTCTTTATTGAATGAAAAAGGCAACCCTATCAAAGTGTGGTATATATCACATGCTATTCCGTTGAGTTATGAATTTAGCGATTTTAATGCGGAAGAAAATAAAGTAGTCATTGAAACCATCACTTTGAAGTATAATTTTTTTAAAGAAATCCCTGTCCCTAATTTTTAAAAGTCCCACATGGCAATCGAGATTAAAGAATTACGTATAAAAGTAAACATAGTAGAGAATCCAGATGATTTTCCTAATTCGAGTCAGAAAGTCAGTCCATTGAAACTGCAGGAAATGAAATCGGAAATTGTCAAGGAATGTACTGAGAGAGTAATGGAAAAAATTAAAGAAAAAGCAGAAAGATGATTAAAGGATTATTAGGTATTATCGATAAAATGCGGATTGAGGTCTTTCCTTCAAAAGAGTTTAAAGAACCTGCCGATAAAATTATTTCTGTCCAGCTGAATCCTGAAAAGTACACCATGAAACACAGTGTTGTCTTTTGTGAAGGACAAGCTATGGGAACTACAGGTACTGACTTGAAATTTAATAAAATTGAAGGAGAAGAAGTCAATTTTGAATTCTTTTTCGACAGTTCAGGCATTGTTCCTCCAGGGAAAATAAAGGATGGGAACAAACCCGATTCACCGATGGATGTTGCAGGAGATATCGCTAATGCTTTGAAACCGGCAGTAGTGAATCCTTTTGCTGAGGTAGAAACCGTAGAAAAAGAAGTCAATGAGTTTAAAAAACTAATCATGGGCTACGACGGACAGACTCATCAAACGGCGTACCTGAAATTAATTTGGGGGTCCTACATTCTGAAATGTCGTTTGAAAAGCATGGATATAGAATATTCTCTTTTCAGAAAAGACGGAAGACCTATTAGAGCCAAGGTAAAATGTGTTTTTAAAGAAACGATTGAGTATAAAGAATTAGCTGCTAAAGAAAAGAAAAGTTCTCCTGATCTGACTCACGAAAGGACTATAAAAATGAACGACAGCCTAGTTTTGCTTTCAGAATCGATTTATCAGAATAACACCTTTTATATTGATGTAGCCAAGAAAAACAAACTCTTAAGTTTCAGACAAATAGATTTAGAAAAGAAAATAAATTTCCCACCAATCAGATAGCCAAAATGCCAACTGTTAAACCATTTTACCCTTCCGATACCTTACTAAAACTGGAATTTTTGATTAACAAAAAAAATACCGGATTGGACAGTCTATTGAAAGATGCTACAGTTCATTTTGAATTGAATAAAATCCCTTTTGCAAAATTTACTTTTATTTCTTCCAAGAGAAATCTTGACAAGAAGGAAGAATTGCCTATTGATGTGTTTGTCACAAAACCAGATGAACCGCCCTTAACAATAGAAGTTAATGTGGGTTTCGAAAATAAAATGGAACCTCTTTTTATTGGGATCGTAAAATCAGTTGACTGCCAGGATGAGAACAATCAAAGCATTATAAAAATTGAATGTAAAGACAAAGGTTTTCGTTTAGCACAACCCACAAAAGAGAAAGAAAACAACAATCAGACATTTGAAGATAAACTAACCCTTTTTACTAAAGGATTAACTCTGAGCGATAATCTGCAAGGTCAGGCATGGGGAAAAGAACACATTACCCACAACACTTCAACGGTGCCTTGGGATTATCTTATTGGTTTTTTGGATTCTATAGGTATGCCTGTTTCGCTGAAAAACGGAAATTTTACCGGAGTTGACATTCTAAAAGAGAAAAAAGAGATTACATATCAAGCAGAAAACGGAATCAATGTTTTTGCTTTTGCCGGGAAGAATGATCCGCAAAAAATAAAATCATCAGTAACCATTGAAGGATGGGACATTGAAAAACAAGAAGTAAACAAAGTGACTACCACGCAAAAAGCGGCGGAAAATGAGCACTCAGTTAAATTGAGTCAAATGATATTTGACCTTGCTACCAGAGACAGAATTGCGAATGCTATTCTAATAAAAAGTTTTATGGCTTCCATTACTGGAAAAGTGACTACTTATGGTAATCTGAAAGCTAAAGTTGGAGATTATATTGGATTCAATAAAGTCAATACAGATATCGATACTACAGAAGACAAGCCAAGACCTTTATTGATTACCCAGGAAACACACACTATTGAAGGAGGATGTTGGAAAACAGAATATGCCTTCGGACTGGAAAGTGAAAAATCATTTACTGAAAACACAACAGCTGGAACGAACAACGGTCATGCCGAAGTAGGACAATCCAACAAAGTAAACGGACTGCAGATAGGTGTAGTAACACAAATTGTGGAAGACCCTAACAATCAGTTTAGAATTAAAGTGAGAATGCCTCTTTTATCAGAAAAAGGGGAAGGAGTCTGGGCGCGATTAGCCACACTTAATGCTTCTAATGAAATGGGAAGTTATTTTATCCCGAGCATCGGTGATGAAGTAATTGTAGGATGTCTGGGAAATAATCCTGATACGCCAATTATTCTTGGAAGTTTATACAGCAGCACTAAAATCATGCCTTTTCCCATTGCCGAACAAAATTACCTGAAAGGTTTTGTAACCAAAGAAGGAACAAAAATCATCATGGACGATGAGAAAAAAAGCATCGAATTAAGCACCAAAAAAGGAAATATAATGACCATAAGTGATGATCTGAAAGGATTTGTCATTGAGGATGAAAATAAAAATAAAATCACCTTAAACGACCAAGGTATTACTATTGAAAGCTGTAAAGATTTGAATATTAAAGCCAAAGGAAATATCAAGGTAGAAGGAATGCAGGTGGCTGTTGATGCCTCGGCAAAAATGGATTTAAAAGGAGGAATCATTAATCTGAATTAAAATGGGAGCAGCAGCAAGAAGTACAGATATGCACACCTGTCCCATGTCGGACGGACCAAAACCTCATGTAGGAGGACCTTTATTACCCGGCGGAAACAGTACGGTATTGATTGGCGGATTGCCTGCCGCAGTTGTAGGAGACAGTTGTGTATGTGTTGGTCCAACAGATTCATTGATATTAGGATCTTCATCAGTGCTAATTGCCGGAAAACCTGCAGTTAGAATGGGAGATCCAACAGCTCACGGAGGGATAGTTACCCTCGGTTGTATGACAGTTATAATAGGAGGATAATACATAAAAAATTATGAAAGACAAATCATTTTTAGGAACAGGATGGGGATTTCCTCCCACTTTTAATATTCATTCGGGAACAGTAGAAACGGTTTCTGATGAGGACGATATTTTTCAGAGCCTGCACATTTTACTTTCTACTCAACTCAAGGAAAGAGTAATGCGCTCTGATTACGGATGCGATTTAAGTGCTTTGTTATATGAAAATATCACAGTTACATTATTGACTAAAATTAAGGGAATAATTGAAAGTGCCATACTAAACTATGAACCCAGAATTGATTTGCTGGAGATTGAATTTCATACCGAAAACACCAATAACGGAGTGATCAAGATTGAAATCATTTACAGAGTAAGAGCCACAAATTCCAGAAAAAATTATGTATTCCCTTATTATTTAGAAGAAGGAACATTTGTAAAACAATAAGTTTAAAATGAAAAATTGCAGCGCAATATTATCTATACATGAAGGAATGGGGACTACCCAGAATGATCGAATTAGTCCTGCTCTACAAACTGATTTTTTTCTTTTGGACGAAAGAAAAGAACAAGATTTTATATTGTTTGTACAAAAGCTTTCGCAATATGTAAAATATTATAATGAGTTTGATTTGGTCGATGGGGATTGGTCTGTTTTTTTTCAAAAGGAATCTACTTCCATTCTCATATTAATCGCGAGCTGGAACATCGAATTACTCCAAAATTCATTCGAAAACAAAAAGAATGAAATTTTACTTAATTCTGGTTTTCCTACACAGCAAAGTCTGCTTTTGGCCTATTTTACCCAAATTAAAAAAGAGTATGACAGACTCTTGGAAAAAGCAGATGAACTGGATGATGCCATTTCTGAAAAAGAAAATCTGATTGCCTCTTCTTATTTGATTACAGACAAGTTTACGCTGCTTTTCGGTCAGATAAATGACGCTACAGATATCCCGCCGTTGTTACAAAACTATGTCTTTATGAAAACGGTACAACAGCTCTTCGGATTGCTTTTGTCCTGGAAGAATTTCTCTCAAAATGCCGTCTCGTACCAATTAAATAATTACACCAAACATACACCGCATTACACACTGTTCCTTTCTTTCTTGAAATTAATGAACATTGCCAAAGATAAATTCAATGAGTTTACCAAAAAGCATCTGGATTTCTACTACAAAGACGTGTTGCGAATTGAAAACCAAAATGCCAAACCGGATTATGTACATTTAGTAGTTGAACCTTTTGATGTCAAACCTTTTTTAATCCCGAAAGACTCTATTTTCCTTGCCGGTAAAAATGCTTTAGGCCAGAAAAAATTCTATGCTTCTACGGCTGATCAGACTGTAAATGGGATCAAAATGCATTCTTTTTTAAGTACACACCGCAAGGGAGAACAACATTTTAATACTACTGATTTACTTTCATTTAATGCCAAAAATGACGGCTTTGATGTTTTTACCAATAACAAAAAAGTGTTTAAGGAAGGCTTAATGATTGCGAGTCCAATTCTTTATCTGCAAAGCGGAGAACGAAATATTTATTTGAGAATTAACGATACTAATTTTGAAGCTCTTGATTTTGATTTTTACATCACCGGTAAAGAAAAAATAATTGAAATTACAGAAAGACAGAGTGTGGCTCAAAACAATAGCCCAAGTGTTAAACTCATCAAATTAACGATTCCGGCAACCGAAAAAAGTATCGTTCCTTTTGATCCGAAAATCCATGCGGCGTTTTTAGTGCAATCAGCATTTCCTGTTTTAAAAATTATACCTAAAAACAGAAAAATAATTACTAAAATTCAGAAAATTGAAATTAAGATTGATGTAAAACAATTCAAATCATTTGTTTTGGAATCAGATTTTGGCAACATCGATATTGAAAAGCCTTTTTTCCCTTTTGGAGAGTTTCCTAGAAACGGAAATGGAATTATTTTGAGTTCCAATGAGTTTTTTATGAAGAAAAAGGCAGTTGCTTCTTTAGCAATTCCGATTGTTTGGAAATATGAACAATACGCCAACTGGCTGGTAGACAAAGTCAATGTGTTTCAACTGAACAATGGTTTGTGGAAGAAATGCACAGACGAGTTAAAATCGGCCAACTATTTAGATCCCATTAATAATTATCCATTAAAAGAATATCATTTTGATGAAATTGTTACGGATGCCATTGTCTCTAACGGAAAAATTAGGATTGAACTGAATTATGATTCTTATTATGATGACGATAAATACATGCAGAGTTATATTGCAGCGAGTCAAAACAAAACCAAGCTGCCTTATAAACCAAAAATTAAAGAATTCGTTTTTGATTATTCGGTAAGTGAAGTATTTGATTTTAAGGCCCCTAAAAAGGACAGCAATCCAATAGAAGTGTATCATGTGCTACCGTTTGGTTATGCCAGAAAAACAAGCAGTGGTTTCTATTTTTCTTCCATGGATTCTTTAGAAGGAGAAGTGTATTTAGGCTTTGAAAAGGCAGCAGCTAAAGACGGACTTAATTTTTTAATCCAATTAGAAGAAGGTACTGCCAATCCGCAATTGGAGCCGGCCACTATAACCTGGGAATACCTGCATAATAATAATTGGACAGCATTTGAACCCGATGCTATTGGTGATGAAACTTATTCGCTTACGCAATCAGGACTCGTGTCTGTTTCTATTCCGGAGTTCAGTTCGGTAACCAATACGCAATTGCCACCGCATTTATTCTGGCTAAAAATCTCCGTCTCTAATATAGAAGCGATCTGTAAATTTATTGGAATTCATGTTCAGGCACTGAAAGCTGTTTTGACAGATTATGAAAATTCCGGTGCTGTTTTTTTAGAAAACACACCTAAAGAAACCATCAGCAAAGCCTACGATACAATTACCAGCGTTAAGAAAATTATACAACCGTACGCTTCTTTTGGAGGCAAAATCACAGAACAGGATGATTTTTTATACAGACGAAGCAGCGAAAGGCTACGCCACAAAAACAGAGCCATTACTACCTGGGATTATGAGAGAATCGTTTTGGAAGAATTTCCCGAAGTTTTCCGATTGAAAGCATTGAATCATTACCGATATGACACTAAAATTTCCAATGTTTCTGCGGGTTATGTGACTTTAATCCCTATTGCTAAATCGTCTAATTCGGATAATATTAGCTGGAAACCGCTTCTGAGTCTGAATAAAATGCTTTTGATTAAGGAACGTCTGGGCAAAATAGCTTCTCCGCATGCCAGAATTAATGTGAAGCCACCAAAGCTGGAGAAAGTAAAAATCCAGTTTAAAGTAAAATTCCACCATCAGGAAGGAATGGATACCAGATTGTACATCGCCGAATTAATTAACACCATTAATGTTTATCTGAGTCCGTGGGCTTATGATCAAACGGATGTGAATTTTGCGAATGAAATTGAATTCTCATCCATCATTCAGCTCATAGACAATCAGCCGTATGTGGATTATATAACTGATTTTAAAGTTAGCCAATATATTTTAAATGAAAAGAATGAAGTCGTTGGCGGAGCGATACAAAACTTAAATAAGATCACGCCACAAACAGATTTCACTTTGTTTATTCCTAATGAATCTCATCAAGTACAAGAAATAAAATAGATAATTATGCTGACGGAATACTATATTGAAAAAGACCGAAAATTACTTCCTTCACAAGATTTTCAATTCTTGCTTAAAGAGGGATTAAAATATATTGAACAGTTAGGATCTCAATTTTGGACAGATTATAACCCACACGACCCTGGAGTAACCATTTTGGATGTGCTGTGTTATGCTATTACAGAATTAGGATATAGAGCCGATTTCGACATCAAAGACATTTTGACCAATAAGGATGGTGTCATTGAAAACAACACTTTTTTCTCAGCAGCTTCTATTTTTACCAATGCACCGTTAACGGAAATTGATTATAGAAAACTACTTATAGACATTGAAGGAGTCTCTAATGCTTGGGTATTGGCGACTAAAAAAAGTATTGGTCCTGATGGTTATTTAATTCCTAATGATAATGAAGCCAACTTATACATCAATAAATTAGAAGATAAGTTAAGTTTAAAAAACACCAATAAGGAGAATATTCTTCTGCCAAAATTAGTGCTGAGAGGATTAAGTAAAGTAAAAATCGAATTGGATGAAGATCCTATTTTAGGCGATTTGAACACTTTGGTATTAGAACATTCGTTTTGGAAAAACAACCGATGGGTAAGTCTAAAAATCGTTCCTCAATTTACGAACTGGAACCATCCGGAAGCACAGTTGTTCAAGAAAATGAACAAGCCGTCGAAGATTACTATAGAGAGCGTCAAGAAGGTTCAGGATATTGTTTATGTTATTGTAAATCGATCTTCAAAACCAACAGATTCGCTGCATTTCAGAATTTTTGTGGAAGATGCTAATGAGATTGACGTGACTTTAGATCACTTCGATAATGAGAAAAATGTTTGTGAAATCATTTCCTTATTCGAAAAGAAAAAAGACAAGATTCAAACTGTTTTTTCAACAATACAGATCAAGTTACATCAAAACAGGAATCTTACAGAAGATTATTTGTGTACCGAAATCGTAGAAAAAACTGAAATCGGGATTTGTGCCGATATTGAAATTGAACCCGGAGCCGATTCGATTGAGGTGATGAGTCAAATTCAGATTGCGATTGATAAAATCATAAGTCCGAAGATTAATTTTTACACGCTTTCCCAATTGGTTAACGAAGGGTATCATTCAGAAGATATTTTCCTGGGACCTAGATTAACGCATGGGTTTTTAAAGGATGAAGAAATTGAAAAAGCGCAGTTGGCCAAAGAAATTCACGCCTCAGATATCATTGCGGTTTTAATGGAAGTAAAAGGAGTCAAATCGGTCAAAAATTTATTAATGACTGCTTATAATTCTCTAGGGAAACCTATTCCAAATGCCAGTAACAAGAGTTGGGTTTTAGAACTATCGGGCGATGTCAAGCCGGTATTTGAAGCGAAAAAATCAAAACTTTTACTGTTTCAGAAGAACATTCCATTTTTGCTTACAGAAAACCAATTAATGTTGGTCGAACAAAAAGTAATCATGTATAAAACTCAGTTCAATCAGAGAAAACTGCAAAACAGCAAGAATGATTTTGAGATTGAAAATGGGGATTATTTTGAGTTAAAAAACTATTACAGTATTCAGGATGAATTTCCAGCCAATTACGGTTTAGGAAAGAATTATATTTCAGAAAAAGATACCAATCTCAGAAAATCTCAGGTCAAACAGTTAAAAGGCTACTTGTATTTTTATGAGCAGATTATAGCCGATTTTTTCAGCCAGCTTTATAATGCCAAAGATCTTTTCGATACGAAGCCTTTAGACCAGACGTACTTTCCTGTTTATCTTGAAAAGAACGATTTAACAGGTAAAGAATTTTATTCCAAAAAACTATACTCGAGTCTGTTGGAAGCTAAATTATTAGATGGTGAATCCCTAAACGATGCTTCGTTGTACGAAACAAAAGCTCAGTTTTATGACCGAAGAAATAGGGTTTTAGATCATTTAATTGCCCGATTTTCAGAAAGTTTTAATGACTACGTTTTTATGATGTATCGAGTATCTCATGATACAATGGGAATGGGTGGATTGTCATTTGATTATGAAGATTTAATTGAAGACAAACAAAAATTCATCAACGCTTATCCTGAAATAAGCAGTAATAGAGGTTTAGGAATAGATTATCTGAACGCCGAATTTGTTTCCCCATCATTGCAGTTTAATCCATTCTGGAAAACAGATCATAGAGGAGGATATGAAAAAAGAGCAGCAAAGTTGTTAGGAATAAATGCCATTTCGTTGCGGGATATTGTTACCGAAGATTCTCCGCAAACGCAATGGACAGTGGAAACAGAAAACGAAGATTTTCTTTTCAAAATTGTTTCTCCAGCGGTCGATTTACAGGAAAAATGGGATTGGGCTCAACTGCATTTTTTAGATCAGAATTTATACAAAATTGATAATATAGGGGTTAATTTCTACCTCTATCTTGTAGATGATACGAAGAAAATTGCCCGACTGGACAAGAAATTTACAAATGAGATGGAAGCGTATGCTTATCTGCAAAAAATGATAAAAGCACTCAATATCTATTATGAGAATTTTTACTGTTTGGAGCATATTCTGCTGAGACCATTTAAAAACAGTGTTTTCACCGACGACGATTTATTAACGGTTTGCCTGAACGACGAATGTGATGATGAAGCCAATAATGATCCATATTCATTTAAGGCAACCATCGTTTTACCAGGATATCTTTCTCGTTTTAAAAGTTTGATTTTCAGGAAATATGCCGAAAAAATATTCAGGCAGGAAGCTCCGGCACACGTCTTATTAAAAATATGCTGGGTAAACGCAGAAGACATGCTAGGGTTTCAAACAAAATATAAAAAATGGCTTGAAAATTACAGGTATTATAGATTACAGTTTTGTGAAAATACCTTGACAGCAAGCGGTGAATCAGAATATAAAAAAACATTGCATGAGCTCGTTGCAGCATTAAAAGAGCTCAACAATATTTATCCGGAAGGTAATTTATACGATTGCCAATTAAGCGAATCAAACAACCCTATCATTCTAGGAAATACATCATTAGGAACTTTATAAAAATATATCATGGAAGCATATAACACACCTATTTATCCGGTTTTTGAAGCGGATCAGGTTTTAAGCCAAAAAGAGCTCAATCTTGTTGTGAGTCACTTAGAGGAACAAGATCGTATTACCCGAAAAAACCTCACCGGATTAGGAATTGTTTGCGGATTAGAACTTTCTTTTCCCACTTCTAACACTGTTAAAATTGCCTGCGGGACAGCAGTTATCTCTTTAGGATACCAAGTTAACTGGAAAGAAAAAACACTTTCTCATTATCACAATTTCGAAATATCCGATCAGTTTTTACATGCCGATTACATTCGGGAACCGTATTTAGATAATATTTTTAAATATGCCGCTCAATATGAACCTATAAAAAATGTTCCTGAGTTATTGGAGTCGGATTCGAATGTGGTCAATAAGCAGCCTCTTCCGGTCAATTTCTTTAATGATAAGGTGGTTGTTTTATTTTTGGAAGTTACCCTAATTGATCAAAAGAATTGTGTGACGACCAATTGCGATGATAAAGGAAAAAGAATCGAATTTAATCTTAGACCGTTAGTTATTCCAATTAATGAGTTTACCAAAGGATTAATGCAGGAAAACAAACCCGCCGAAGTTTATACGAAACTAAGCTTTCCAAGATATAATGTTCCTTACACCAATATTATCACAGGCACACAAGTTTTAAACGGTTTTAAAAAAGTATACAATGATGCTTCGGTAATAGCGATTTCAAACGCCATTGATAATGTATACGAAGACCACAAAATTATTCTGACGCCACAAAGCAGTTTGTCGGTGTTAGATAACAGTAAAGCTAAAATTGATGCGATTGTAAATATTCATAAAACAGGCACCAATGTTCAATATCTCTGGGATTGGATTTCCGATGTTGTTCAGGCGTATAACGAGATTATTGCTTTCAGGGAAATTTATCCTACCGTGTGCTGTGTTAACGAAGGACTGTTCCCGTTTCATGTGGTTTTAGGAGGAGATTCGGCCTTTGCCAACACATTCAGAACACCCTTCATCCGTACTTTAAATGCAACTAAAAAAGAACAAAAGAAATTAAAACAACTAACGTTGCTTTTTGAAAGACTGGCACATATTCTTAATTCTTTTAACATTCAAAATAACAGTAAAATAAAAATCACTCCTTCTTCTTACGGTAATATTCCTCTATCAGAAAAAGCGATCCCGTTTTACTATAATGATATTTTGGATCTAAATGAAAGATGGAATCCAGTACTCACGGAAAAAAAGAAGAACGATACGATTCTTTCTTATCATTCTGATATAATCAATTATACCAATAAACTTGCCGTACAAAAACCATTGTTATTCGACATTGAACCGTATAATTTCTTTAGGATTGAAGGTCATTTAGGAATGAATTATAAAAAAGCGATAAAAGACCTTAATCTTATCAAAAACAGCTACGGACTTCCTTTTAAAATAACGGCATTGAATGCGGTTGATTTTGTTGGAAAGGATGTCGATATCTTAAAGTTTGAAGGACGTTGGGACGATTTGGAAACCGATTATGATTTAGCACGAAAAAGAGTGTACAACATTACCGAATTTGTCATCAAATGGATGGATTTGAGAAGAAATGTACTGGCTGACAATAATATTATGTCGCACCAGAATATTGATAATTTCAAAAATATTTTGGCACAAATAAAGAATTTGCTAACGAATGATTTGAAAGAGTTTCTGCCAAATTATAAATCTTTTTACGAAATATTCAAACAGTTAAACCATGTGTTTTTATTTCACAGATGGTGCATCCAGTTGTTCAATCCTGAATTGACAACTATTGCGGAAGATTTAATAGACAGAATGGACGATATTAATGAATTGTTTTTAGAAGATCCGTTTACCGTTATCTACGAAGAAGCCAACATAAGATGGCAAAAAACGTATAAAGATTTATTCTTTTCCACATTCTTAAAGAAACATCCGGGATTAGAACATAAAGCAGGTGTGACCAAAGGCGGGACATTTGTACTGGTTTATGTAGATACTTCTATCTTTAAAGCGGTTGCACCACCATTATTCCATGCCAATTTGCTTGCGGCGGTTACAGCCTATAAGGACAACATTCCTATTGCGGCCAGCGTAAAAGATGATTTGATTAATAGTGTAAAACTTACGGATTATAAACCGCAGATAAAAACAAAACCAGCACTTAATTCTGCCAATAAATGCAAAGACGAAGCGGATAATATTAAAAACGATTTGTTAGAAATTGCCAAGTATAATATGGATGCCAATTATACGGTTGAAATGAGCGGCTATATTCTTGAAAACTTAAAAGATGTTTTACAGTTTGAAGTCAGTGCAGCACCACAGGTTCCTTTCCAGCAATTAATTATTGCCGATTTCTTCCTTCCGTATTTATGTTGTGGTGATGGCAATACAATCGAAGTCAAAATTGAAGTCAAGGAGCCGTTGACCATTTCATTGGACGAATCTAAATATTGTAACAATGATGCAGACACCGATCATGAAGTAAAAATAGTAGGAAAATCAGGAGGGACATTTACAGGAACGGCAAAAGATGCGGTAACCCAAGTGAGTGACAAATACTATCTGCATCCTAATCATGCTTCCATCAGCACGCCAAATAAATATACATTACAATATGAAGTGGATGATGAATTGAGTAATACGGTGGAGTTTGAAATTTTAGCTCCAGCTGACCTGAAATGGCGTGCGCTCATAGATGCAGCTTTGCCAACTAAAATTAATTTCACCAACCTAATAGCAGGTGATACAAATGAGTATGAAATTAATTTTGGGGATGGGTCCGATAAAATAACAACTCACGAAACTACTATTTCTCACATTTACCCAGCCACTGAAGGCAATGCAATGTATACCGCCAGCATAAAACGATTGGAAGAAGTGTGTCAAAGTACGCAGATTATAGTAGTGGAAGTACTTGGAAGTTCTCATCCGAACGATTTTAATTCACCCGATTTTAATTCATCCGATTTTAGTACTAAATAATAAAAATAACAGATCATGGCAGCAAAAACAAAAGCAGTAATTATTCGTGATATTGACAATAAAATTGTTACGAATGGAAATATAAAAGCATTAGATACCAATGCGATTCTTAAGGATATTCTGGATTGTCAGGAGTTGAATACTTCAGTTGATGTGTTTAATTTTAAAGGGAAAGACCTGGCGTCAGCCCCTGCAGATTCCGGAAGGCTCAATTACTCGATTAGAGGAATAGTAGGATCATTCGCCAACATCACGTTTAAGATTTCGGTAGATAAAGACGGGGTACAGATTTTTGACTTTCCAAGCGACAACAAAGAGCTTGTAAAATTTATTAATCCGATTATAGATTCTGCCCAAAGCAATCAATTGAGTTTTTTGGTTAAAGTTGGGCCGCCATCGGAATCATCTACCAGTATTCCTGATTTCAGGATAGCCAATTTAAATCTTCTTATAGCAGAAAAAGGTTTTACATTCAGAATCAAATGTTTCAACATGGGTGCTGTTGGAGGAAATAGCATCCTGAACAAAGGAGATATTATTTTTACGTCTATCGCGATACACTGTCCGGTATTTTAATTTTAAAATTATAGGAAATGCATTTACTTCAGCAACATAATTTCGATATTCAGTGTTCTTCTCCAGAAATTGGGAAAGAAGTACAAGGTCAATTGAGTGCGTTGCTGGAGAAAGAATTTTATCCTAAACTTGAAATTTTGCTAAATCAGTACTCCTATAAAAATCACACTTGGAACATTGATTTAGTAGAACTTCAATTGCCGAAAATTTCGAGAAAAAACTGGAAAAGTGAGCTCATTCAGAAATCACTTCAGCAAATGGAAAATTATTTAAGAGAGTATAGTCCCGGTATTTCAACGCAATACAATGATGATATAATTGCTGCGAATTCTTTTGTTCCGAATAAAGAGTATGCCACATTTTTATTTTTCACTTTTTTAAAAACAGGCATATTGCAGGAAAACACAATTGGCAAAGATTTAGATAAAATTATAAATGAAATAGAAATCACTGCCGTTTTTCTCAAGCAACTAATTGCCATTTTTGAAGAAGAACCGAAGCATATCATCCGTTGGATTTTCTCTGTTCCCGATTCATTCAAGAAGAAAATCATGGAGTCCATCACCGGATTTCCATTGGCATTTAGAGTTTTTTTAGAGGAAATACTGCTTTCGGAAAAAGAAGCATCTGTTGAAATCAAACAATTTTGGAAAAGATTTCACGGAAATAAAGAACTGGCTTTACAATGGATAGAATTGATTCAATGGTTTAGTCATTTGTATAGAATAGGAAATACTAAAGAGCGTGTACTTAAAGAGTTTGAGAAATTTTCGAAGGAGTTTTGGGAGATTTCAGCGGTAGAATTAACCATGTTTTCCAAATCAATAGCGGTTGTTTTAAAAACAGAAAAGACGTTAGAGAATTATGAAATGGAACTGTTTTTTCAGACATTCAGCCAAAGTATTACTTCAAATAGAAAAGACAATTTACCTGATACAGTTGATTTGGAAACAGAATTTCCTAAATCTGAGGGCGCTGTTTTAGATGAAGCACTATACATCAACAATGCAGGATTAATTATTTTACATCCGTTCTTGAAGACACTTTTTGAACAGTTGGAATTGTGTGAAAATGACAATTGGAAAAACAAAATGAGTCAACATAAAGCCATTTTATTGACACAATATTTGATAACAGGCAAGAAAAAAATTCAAGAAAACGATTTGGTTTTGAATAAAATCCTTTGTGGTTTGTCTATAGAAGAAGTGATCAACACCAAGTTAAAAATAACGGCAGAAGAGAAAGAAAAATGTCGCAGTTTGCTTAAAGCGGTTTTAGAATACTGGAAAACCATGAGCAGTTCGTCTGTTGAAGCACTACAGGAAACGTTTCTGCAAAGAGAAGGAAAACTCGAAACAGAACGTGAAAACACCTATGAATTATGGGTTGAGGAAAAAGGATACGATATATTATTAGCGCAACTTCCGTGGGGAATTGGAATGGTAAAAACACCATGGATGGAAAATTATCTAACCTGTCACTGGAATTAATGTGGAATAAAATGAAGCCGGTATTATGAAAGAAAAAACAATTCCTAAAGCTAAGCCACCTAAAACTAAAAATCCTTTTTTTGGAGTTAAGAAAAAAATGGATGCTAAGCTAAATAAAGCTCCAAAGCGAGCTGTGGCACCTATTAATTTAAAGAAGAAACCCAAAAAAGACGCAAAGAATAAGGAAAATAAGAAAACGGCTATACAGACCTTACAAAAACCGGTTAAGGAAATAAAAACCACTTCAACAAAATACCAAAAACATAAAGACACTGATGTCGTAGTAAAAGAAACTCAAGGTGCCGCTATTTTACCTGCTGAAAAAACAAATAAAGCAGCTGCAAATAGAAGTCAGGTTGACGAAATGAGTGTGCAGAAGTTGAATCCTAAAGGGTTTGACAAGGACAAATTCAAGGATAAGTTACAGACAGAAATCAATGAAACGATTGAAAGCAAAGCTCAGGCTAAGAATGTTGGAACTAATGGTGTAGGTGAAGCAACCACAAAAGACATTGCCGACTCTTTAGAAGAAGAGAAAAACATTGCTTCGGGAGGAGTTGAGCAAAGTGCTATAAAACCTCCGGACTCACCGAAACCTCCACCTGGGGAAGTAACTGTAAATGAACCAAAAGGATTACTCAAAGAAGCTCCGGAAGCTAAGATGCTTACGGAACAAAAATCAGCATTAGCACCCAAAAAGAGACCGGCAGAAGAAACAGATCTGACAACTGAAACGAAAGTGTTAGATGACGATTACAAACAAAACAACCTTTCTCAGGACAAACTGCAAAACAGTAACGAACCAAAGTTTATTCAGGCGGATCAGCAAAAGCAGGATTCCCAAGCCAAGGCACAGGAACTGACGGATCAAACGAGGAAGAATGAAGCTAAAACTATTTCAAATACACAAGCCAAGGGCATAAAAGCTATTAACGGGGCTTATGGAGGTATGCTGCTTAACAATTCAACTATTAAAGGAGGGAGTTTTGATAAGCAAAAAGAAAAAAGCGCTGAAGAAAATAAAATTAGAAGTGATGTAAGCCGTGACTTAGATGCCATGTATAATTTTACCAATGGTCAGGTTTTGTCTTTTTTTAAGGAGATTGACACTTATATAGCAGATGTTTTCGGAGCGAGCATGACGAAGTATTTGGATAAATTTTCAGCAACAGTAGCGGAACTCCTTGAGGATAACACGGGTATTCTCGATGTAGGGATTAAAGTTATATCCGGTGATGAAGTATTAAGTGAAGTTCAGATATTCGATCAAGCCAAAAGAGATTTTATCGTGGACATGAGAGAACCGATAAATTCTTTGGTAAACAAAGTCGGTTCCTGTCTGAATTCAGCCATTAATGCCATTAAAGACGGTAAAAAGGAAGTAGATAAATATTGGAAGAACCAAACGGATGAAACGAAAAAAATTGCGGAAGATATACTCAAAGACACTGAAACAAAATTTGAAGAATTAGAAAGTTCGGTCGAAAGTAAAGAAGCAGAAGTAATAGAAGCAGTTACCGAAAAATTCAGTGCTGCTTTAGATGAAATGGACGAACGTTTTGAGAAGGCAAAAATAGAAAATATGAGTTGGCTTGATCGTGCCATTGCTGCAGTAAAAGCAGTAATCAATACGATAATTGAACTTAAAAATGCTATTAAGTCATTAGCCCAAAAAGCAGCTAAATATGCCGAAGCCATTATTGATGATCCGATTACATTCTTTGGAAACCTAGCGGACGGAGTTGGTCAGGGATTTACCAATTTCAAGAATAACATAGACAAACATTTGATTAAAGGAGTTTTAGAATGGCTAACAGGTTCTATGGCTGGATCAGAAATAACATTGCCTAAAGAACTTAATTTGGAAGGCATTACTAGTTTAGTGCTGCAAATTTTGGGTATCACGATGAAGAAAATTAAAGATTTGGTCATTGATGTTATTGGGAAAGAGCGTTTCGAATTTATTGAGAAAGGAGTTGATGCTACCTTAGCTGCAGGAAATAAAATCCTCAATATATTTCAAATCCTTAAGGAGAAAGGCTTAGCTGGATTGTGGGAATTTATCCAAGAAGAATTTAGCAATTTGAAAGAAATGCTTATTGAAAACGTCAAAACCTTTGTAGTAGAAACCATTACAATGAAGGCTTTGGAATACCTATTGTCGCTTTTAATTCCAGGAGCAGGGTTCATTAGAGCAGCACAATTGTTAATTAAGTTTGTGATTACCTTGTTTCAAAAAGCAGCTCAAATTATCAAAATTATTGACGGTATTTTAGACACTTTCGGAGATATATTGAATAAAAATCTGGGAGCAGTTATTGATAAAGTAGAAAATGTATTCAGCGGATTCTTGAGTTTAGCCATCAGTTTCTTAGCAGCAGTTTTAGGTTTAGATGGTATTGTTGGGAAAGTACAAAAATTCATCCAACAGAAAATCAGACCTAAGATTGATCAAATCCTAAAAAACATTGCCAACAAGATCAAAAAAGTGGTGGAGAAAATCGGTTTGACAAAACTGATAGATAAGTCGATGAAAGCGGTTGAAAAAGGCAAAGCATGGGTAGACGATAAGAAAAAGAAAGTAAAGGAAAAGGGCAAAGAATTAGGAGATAAAGTTTTGACTTTCTTAGGGTTGAAAAAGAAGTTCTCCTTAGGTGGTGAAAGCCACACGCTGCTTTTTGAAGACAAAAAAGGAGAGCCGGTGTTTTATGTACATAGTACTCCTTCCAAATACAAGGATTTTATCAAGAGTGTTACTTTTAAAGACAAATACACTAGAGGTAAAACAGTAAGCGATAAATATGGCAAAGCAACTCCTGCAGAGACAGCAAAAGAAGCGGGAAGAGTAGTTGATGTTGAGTTGGGCAAATACGAGAAAACACCTAATGAAGATAGAAAAAAATGGGGAAATGATTTGATAGATCACATGAATAATATTGCGGAAGTAATATCCAAATATGCAGAGACTGGCGATAAAGAAAAAGATGTGCCAAGTATCGTAGAATGGACTGCACTAAATCCTAAAGGATTAGGAAAAAAAGTAGATGCCAAACAGATTTCAGCAAATTATATTGAGGGGCAAGAGACAGCAGAACAAGGAGACGGCGGAGGCTTAACTGACGAATGGGATATCATCAGCCAGAATAAAGGCAATAATTCAAAGTACTATTATGTAAGAGGGCACCTTTTAAATGCTAAAGTTGGAGGAATAGTAAATAACACGAATTTGACTCCACTTTCGAAAGATACCAATGGACAGCACTTGAAAAATGTAGAAAGAGATGCTAAAAAAATCGTAACAGGTCAAAAATCAGCAAGCGATTCAAAATCCAAAACGAGTATTATTAGATATTCTGTAGAAGCAATTTACGGCCAACATCCAAAACGTGATTTGAAAAATCTTAGTGTAAAACGTCAACAAATTAGTGACATAGAAGAAACAAAAGGAGTGATTCCTACCTCTATAAAATTTAGTCTTAAGAAGTTGATGATTGAAGATGACAAGGTAGTTGTAGATCCGGATTTTGATGAAATCAGTGATAGTATTCCGAATGAGCTACCGCCAGTTGTGAAATTAAAAACGTAGATTTATCTGAAAATTACTCAGACAAAAACAAAAGAAAATGCCATTTAAAGCACTTAAAAAATACATTACATCACAACTTTCGGAAAAGAAAACGACGGAAGTTTATGATTTTAAAAACTCATTTAAAGAGGCGTTACAGAGAGAAACTTCTCATGATGAAGCCGCTATCTTACTGATTACTTTAGTGCCTCATGTTCTTCCTCATTTTTTTGATGAGGTCATTAAAAAATTACATCCGGAAGGAGGTGAACTCCCTGAATTTGGAGGTGTAAGAGAAGGAAATCACAGAGGTTTATTACCCACCGGAGAAACGATACTACATATTTTGGCTAAGGATGATTTGAATTACCGTCTTGAGATCCAACAGTTATTTTCTCAGGATCATTGGTTTTTTAAAGAAAATGTATTGCAATTGGAGGAAGTAAAAAATGGGGAACCTTTAATGAGTGGAAAGTTAGTCCTTTCGAAAGAGATGGTGCATTTGCTTTGTTATGGAGAGAAGCTGAAACCTAAATTCGGCGTTAATTTCCCTGCGAGAGAAGTAAATACGCTTATGGAATGGAATGATTTGGTAGTGAATGAAGTAGTGCATACTCAAATCAACCAGATCAAGCTGTGGATCAGACACCAGGAAGCATTGCTAACCGAATGGGGAATGAAAAAACACATCCTTCCAGGCTACAGAACTTTGTTTTATGGTCCTTCAGGAACAGGAAAGACATTAACTGCGAGCCTGCTGGGCAAAGAATTTGGACGTCCGGTGTACCGCATCGATTTATCTCAGGTTGTTTCCAAATATATTGGTGAAACGGAACAGAATCTGGAAAAAATATTCAATCAGGCGGAACACAAAGAATGGATTTTGCTGTTTGATGAGGCAGATGCTCTTTTTGGCAAAAGAACCAGTACTAAATCGTCTAATGACCGTTATGCCAATCAGGAAGTCAGCTATCTTTTGCAACGGGTTGAGCAATTCAACGGATTAGTAATTTTAACCTCGAATTTTAAAAATAACATTGACGACGCTTTTTTGAGAAGGTTTAATTCCATTATTAAATTTTCCAAACCTACCGCAGAAGAACGTATAAAACTGTGGACAAATGCAATTCCTAAAAATATAGCCGTAGAACGCAGTTTAATAGAGGAGTTGGCAGCTTATTATGAGCTAACAGGTGCCCAAATTGTTTCGGCAATCATGCATGCTTCGCTTTTAGCATTGGAAGAAAAAACAGAGATGTTATCCAAAGAGAATTTGCTGTTGGGAATAAAAGGAGAATTTGATAAAGAGGAAAGACATTTTAACGCTGTTTGATGGTATAAATAAAAAAAGCCCGACATATTGCTGTCAGGCTTTTAAAGCTCCCGAGGAGATTGTATTGTCGAACCAAATGTGTGAAGATTTGAAAAAAATCTATGATTTAAAGGCCTTCGTGAATGTCACGACATACAACGACATAATAAGTAAAAATCGCTAAAATCCAGATTCTCAAGTATAATAGCCTCCTATAATAACCTTGAACCTTAAAAAGAGCTGGAAATAGGTAGATAAATATTCTAGTAACCTAGGGAGAACGTAGGAATAGAAGCAGCCACAGGAACGGGAAAGACATACTTTCTGTCTCGTGTGGTTTACTGGTTCTTAGACGTTTACCCAGACAGCTTAGTAGTAACCTCAGCACCGAAGCGAGATCAGCTCAAACTCCATCTCTGGGCAGAAATAACTAAATCATTCAACAAGTTCAAGAAGATACGACCAAAGGCAGAACTGTTCTCACTCCGTACAATAGTAGAAGGACAGGACGATACAGCTACAAAGAAGCAACGCAATACAGATAGAGTTGAGGAGGAATCTGATTTATATACCATCTCAGGCTAGTCCGTAGATTATAATCAGATAAAAAGAAAGCGGCAAAAATGAGCAGTTTAAGACAAAACGTGCAAATAATTTTTACTTTTTTGATAGTTAGACATAAATATTTACGAAAAGTACAAAAGAGTACGTAAAAACACGTAATTATGTTTTCGAAATTTCGACATAAATTTTTTAGTTCGAAACAAGATTCAGTTTTTGTTTTGAAACAACCAGTTGATTTACACAATTGATACCTAATGTCTTGTGGTGACTGTAAGTCGTAGCTTTGCTTTTCTGAGTTTAATTAATAATTTGATTATGGTTATGTTGTTTTTATAACTTTTCAGAATGAGACACATGAGACACATTTTGGTAATCATTTCAAACCTTACACATCTGACACTTTTTAGTATGTTTGGTAAAGTTCATTCCAAATACTCATTCGAAAAATTGGAAGCTGAAATAGCTTTACTTGAAGGTACACTACTTAAAGAAAGTAAAAGCGTAGATTGGAAGTCCAGTATTCATATCATTAATTAATTAAATGAATAATCTAGTAGTTAGGTTTTTATCCTAGAAAGTTAGTGTGCTAAATTATGGCAAACGGCTGTTAGGCGCAGTTTATTATTTCTCAAATTCTTCCAAGTATTCAATAATGTCTTTAGTAACGTTTGCAGAATTTGTCATTTTAATAAATGTATCAGGTTGTCTTATACTCAAGAATTCAATCATAAACCAGTATTCATTCAAATGAATTGGTTTTAATTCATTCATTAAGTCGCAAGGGCAAGAATGATTGGTTTTAAAAACTTTATCATATACCTGTTCATAATATTCAGAATTTACCGAGTTTTCATTTTCCATTTCCGGTACAGTAATTTCAGTCTTTATACTCTCATCAATGAATATTGCTATTTGTTTATTCATTGAATATGCTATCATAATTTCTGTTATTGTACCAAATTGTTGCTTGTCTTCTAAATATGCAATTAAAAGATTTGATTGAGATATCATTCTAAAATCTGACTGAACTGTTTCTGATAAATAAATTCCTGTATGATCGCAACCTGCAAATTCTGGATGATAAAAACCAATTTTATTCTTCAGTTTTGAAGAATCTACTTCTAAATCATACCTCCATTTTGTGATTTCCCCTCTTAAAGCCACAGATGGCATTTTTCCAGCAGTGTAGATTTGTAAATCTGTTGAGTTTTTTATTGAATAAATTTGTTCGTTGCGTTCTTCATTTTCGAAATAAAATTTGTACAGACTTGGTTCCCTTTTTAATTGGCTTTCGAGCCAATCAATGTCGTTTACTAAAATTTTGAAAGGAAAATCTTTTCTTATTCCATTTATCCAATCTACAACGTTTGGCTTCAAAGTGTTTGACAGAATAACTAAATAATAATCTATTTTGTGCATTCTAACTTTATTTAGTTCTGAACTCAAATCATCAATCGAAAGATTAGTTTTAACTAATCTTTTACACTGAATTATCCAATTTTGAGTTTCTTTTGAACCAAAGAATAGTTGAGTTTGCTTTTGAGCTGTAATATCACGACCTCGATCGCCAGATCCTCCCATTCTTCTTATGTTGTAAAAGCCTTCGCTTCTCATTATGTCGGAACATAATTGTTCAAATCTCTCAGGAGAAATTTTATCCCAGTTAACTGTCATTTTCGTTTTTTTTAATTACACCTAACGTTTTCGGTCTTTATGTTCGTTCGGGTTTCGGAGCACAAAACTGCTAACTTGCACAGAACTTGAATAGAATCACAAAGCTTCAAGTTTGTACATCACCCGCCTGACTCAAAATCCATGTTACCGGTTCGGTTTTCTTTTTTTGATTGATAGTTTGATTTGTTAAAATTACATGTCTGTTCTTTTGATTTGCATGTCATAATTGCTTTCTACATACTTCAAAAGTTCAGATTCAAATCCGTCTAAATTTATTCCGTCTTTTATATAACCAGCTGGTATTAGTGTTCGGTAATCTCCATCTAAACTGAATTTGTCTATCTGATGTGCATTTGCATAAATGTCCACTAAGTGCCCAACCTTACTACCTAGGTCGGTATTAAACTTCATAAAATCAATAACACTTTCAATATTTTTAATTGCGTATTTATCAGCACCAGTGTATTTGGTCATATCAATCGAACACAAGGCAAAGCAATTCGGGTTTTCGTGTGCTCTTAAAGTTTGATTTCTGGAAATTCTTATTGGTGTTGTTTCAAGCCATTTTGATTTTACTTCAATGTAATAAACTGGTTTTTCGTCAACATAAACTACAAGGTCTTGACCATTTTGCTCACTTACAACTTTGGCATTTATATTTTGAGATAGTCTTTTAAGAAGCACCTCTTCCAAATGATTACCAATTTTCTTTTTGTACTGCATTTCTGCTTCCTCTTGCTGTTTTATGAGCAATGCATCTTCACCGAGCTTTATCAATTCGTCAAGATTTGGATTACCGGCAATACCGGCAAGTTTCTTTATTACAGCTTCATTCTGACTTAAAATAGTGAAGGATGCATCTCCATCGGCAAGCTGCACCAATATTGCCGATTTATTTCTTGATGTGGCTGGGAAAAGCCTTTCGTAAAGTTCACTTTTTTCTTGATCGGGCTTGAAATTTCTTATGATATCAATGATATTACTTCTATAAGGATGATTTTCCATGTGAATTTCATTTCCAGATTCACCGAAAAATCGTTCTTCAATTTCAGAAGTCAAATCCAATGCCTTGATGGATTTCATTTCATCATGAATCTTTTCAATAACTGCATGAGCAAGTTTTGCCCTAATCGGTTGGTTTGCTTCTACTATGTTGTCATACAAATCTTTTACAAATTCAGATATTTCGTTGTCTCTGTATATTGAACTAATTCCTTTTAAATCGTGAAGTTGATTCGGATAAACGTCATATCTTAAGAATATTTTTTTTAAATCAGCATAATTAAATGCTTCTTTTAAAATCTTGGCTAAATCATTTAAATTGAATTTTGTCCATTCGGAATCCTTATCACTGATATCATTCAAAAACACTTTGAATAAATCATTTTGCCCCTTTCTGATGTCAATATTATCCTCTCCAGGAATGGAAGGTAGAATGATTGGATTTAACTCTAAATCATAATGTTTCTCAATTAACTTAATCACTTTAACTGGACCGCTTATGGAATCTTCTTTGGGGATGATGCTTGCGTATTGAATCAATGATGCAAGATAATTTTCAGGTAGGTTAACCGAACGGGTATTTTCTTTTATGTGCTCATCCAAAGAAGTATTGATTAATTCCATATAATTCCTTCGGCCAAAATTTTCATACTCCAAACCCTCAAGCAAAAAGTCAGTATCAATTTGCCTGTTTGTGATTTTGTGATTGATTATGTCTGCTAGTGGAATTAGTTCTTTGGTCAAATCAACAGACCGGCTCAGTTCGAGTCGTTTTTTGAATTGCCCTTTAATGTTAGGTATTATGGC
>NZ_JBOGUT010000026.1:0-63675 GCF_050696275.1 Flavobacterium sp. | reverse complement strand
AACTTCGCATGAATGATGTTGTTCAACAACTAATTTTACACATTCAAGCTTTAATGCAAAATTATACTTGACTTTTCTTTCCATAAAAATACCCCCAAATAGTGTCTAACTTTTTGGGGGCAGTGCATTCCCGGGTTAGGATTTATTGTTTTTATCTGACAATCATGTCCTTTAATTTTGAAATGGTATCAGCTGTAATCGGGACACCATTATAATCATTATACCTTTGCTCTTTATTCAGTTTGCCGATGTATTTAACCAAAACATTCATTTCAATTTTGGAACGGTTAATGCCTGATATAATATCAATCGTATCGTCAGCAGTAAATGATAATTTAGGTAATACTTCATATAGATTTACTATTTCATCCAAATCATATTTTATTTGTTTCTCTGCTTCTACCACTCCGATTTCTTGTTCTTGGATTTCATTTTCGACAATAGCGCATTCAACATCGATTTTTGCGCTTGTATCTTTAATAGTGGTTTTAACCCCATGCTCCAGTATAATTCGGTTCATTGTTTCCATCACCATCGCTTGGTCTTTTTCCTCACATAACAACGCATCGTAAACGTACAGAACATATACACCGACCGAATTAAGATATTTGATTACATCGGTCATTATTTCCACTTCAACCGCAAACATTTTCTTTGAAGTAATTTTATAACCATTGGCTTTTTTGTCCTTATAAATGTTCTCCAGCATGGTAGTTTCATTCTTTGAATAGTAATCAAAAAGCGGTGATTCCGTCATTCCGTACCATTTTTTATTGAAGAAACTCAAATGCTCAATTTTCACGTCTTTTGAGCCTATTCCAGACAGTTCAGCTACTTTATCATGTGTTAGATAAGCTATTTTGCCATTGTACAAATGAATGGCAATATTAGGGTGTAATGCAACATAATCACATTCGGATAACTTTTTACCGTTGATAATTATTTCATTGCGAATCCAAGCTGGCATTAGCGTAAATGAATCCACCACGCGTCCACCACTTCGTTCATCGCCAACAGAAGGAACCATAAACCCCCGATTGATTAAAAACTCAAACAGCTCGATGTTGTTTTCCACAAAGCTCCTGTTTTCTGAATCAGCCCAATAATCGTTTTTATGCTTATTTCGCATGGTCAATCGCTTGCCTTTTTTGGTAGTGTAACCATCTTTTACAAGTTGCTTTCCAATGACTAGCAGTTCTTCGGAACTCGGTAGCTTAATCATCGGATAAATCTTTAGCAGATTGGCACAGATTGGATTATCAAACGCTTTGTTTAACTGCTCGTAATACATTCTATTTCTGTTTTGGATAATTCCAATATCTTTGATAAAATACTCGGTTAAACCTGCTTTAAAGTAGCTGTTTGGTATCCTGTATCTTCTGGAATATTCGCTAGGAATATAATCTTTATCCACTTCTATCATTGCTCCAGTTTTCGTGCCAGCTACCAACGCTTCAATTATTCTCGGATAGACATACGTGTTGCTGTTGTTTTTAGTTTGCTGGTGCAGTATTTCAGAGCTTAAATGCTTCCACCTGTTTTCTTCATCTTCGTTATTTTCAACATAAATGGTACTGCTGAGATTAGATAGCACCAACAGGCATTTTTCCACCGCTATATCAATATTGGGGTCAATTTCTCGTAAAAGTGATTTGGAAACGTATTTTTTTAGATTGTATTCCGCTTTTCTCGGAATCAGGATTGAATTTACATTTGGGAAAAGTTGCGCTAATTCAGCTAACTCATAATCTTTGTGGAGCAATTCAAAATCTCCAGTATCGCCTGTAAATGCGATAAAATCTTCATTAATCATTGGTATTCTCTTATTCTCGGTCATCCCGCAGGATGTTATGGTGCTCTTGGTCTTTTACTTGGTAAGAGAAGCTGGGGACATGACCACCCAGCAACCAAGGTTTTAATGAGTTTTTCTCTCAATTATTGCTTTTTATTAAATATACTAACCTGTCCACAGATAGTCAAGTGGTTTGAGCAACTAATTTTAAAAAACCTGTAATTATTTTTGAGCGTCAGTTTTGGATTAGCGCAAATTGCGCATACTACATATAGGGATAATACTTCTGTATTACCTTATATTACTAGTATTATACACTATTCTTATTACTATTATTTAAGTAACATATATGATGAAAGTATGGAAATAAATAAATGAAGATAATAATGAAAGAAACTAAATAAATAATTATAAGTGGATAATAATTGATACTAGATTTTAATGGTAACTGGTAATGCAGGAAGAAAATCCGAAGTAGAAAATAAATTGATATTATATGCCATCAAATAGCGCAGATATTTCAACATTTAGCGCTTTTGTGATTCGTGCTAACTTATCAACTCCCATTATTTGCGTTCCAGCCATGTACTTTCTAAAATTTTCAATATCTAGGTCAGCATCATGTGCAACGTGTCTCACTTTGAGCTTTTTCTCTTTGATTATGGCTTTGATATTAGCACCAATAATTTTTACTGATTCTGGAATATCTGATTTTCGTGCGGTCATATACTGAAGTATTAATACATGACCAAGTTATATTTGAGGTGGTAGTAAAATACGCTTATATTTATCAGGTTGAATGTACCCGTTTTTATATATTTGTGATACAAATTATTTTATTTATGAAAACATACCTCTTAAAAGTATCAGCTTTAATAATTATCACTTCGCTTTTTATAAACTGTAAAAATAGCAATGACAATACTATTGATGAACCTTTCCAAAAACCACGACCAGTTGTTGAAAGTACCGCCTTCGATGGTAATTCAACTAATTCATCAGAGACGGTTCAAATTGGTGGATTGGATTGGACTTCGAGAAATTTGGATGTAAGCACGTTCAAAAATGGCGACACCATTTTCCATGCAAAAACCAATAAAGATTGGGAAAGGGCTGGAAAGCTTCATCTGCCAGCGTATTGTTATTATGACAATAACCCATCAAATGGAACAGCATACGGTAAATTATATAATTGGTATGCCGTTATGGATGAAAGAGGGTTAGCACCCGAAGGTTATTTCATACCGAGTGATAATGAGTTTTGGGTGTTGCTGGGTTACTATAATATGTATCAACATTCAAGCAACGAAAAAAGCGCAATGGCATCTCAAAAGCTTAAATCAAAAGATTCAGATTCATTTCATGCATTGCTTGGCGGGTATCGAAGTGAAGCTGGCGGCTTCCATGATATGAATGAGGCTGGTCGTTGGTGGTCGTCTGAAAATTTTTGGAACAAAACCCTAAATGGCACTAAATCTAATTTATTTCCTAGTGAATTACATATTGATAATACTTTTGTTTCGGGGCCTGGAGCCGGGGTGTACGATGCAGGATGTGGCTATTCAATCCGATGTGTTAAAGGTGAATCCAAGAGAACGACTAAAATACCTGTTTTGGAAAGCGAATACATCGAGGTTGATAAGAATGGAAAACCAAGAAATGGGGCCGTGACGTTTTATAGCAATATGGGCAATGTATCAAAAACTTTTGTCAATGGAGTTGAAAACGGTGAGCGTTTAAGTTTTAGTCCTTACAGTGATTTAATTAGCAAAGAAATGTTTAAAAATGGTCAGCTAAATGGTTTATCAATTTATTATCATGACAGCCATTGGAAACATAAAACACACGAAGGGAAATATGTTAATGGGAAGAAAGAAGGCGAATGGATATATTATGATTGGGTTGCAAAGCCAGAGCTAGCTGAAAAATTTGAAATGCGTATTACTCATAGGGAGTACTATAAGAATAATGAAATGACAAATAAAATTTATGAAGGAAGACCTTAATTTGCGTACTCAAAAGACATTAAACCAGTTTTTATTGCTCCCATAGCGCATCCGATTCGCACGTTTGCGCTATGAAACCCAAAACGCAGGATAGCCACCCCCGCTGTGTCAGCCCCTGCCTCACGTCCAGTAAATAAAACAATTTGGAAAGGAAACAGCTTTTTGAGTTATTACCCTCCTTTAGGCAAATATTCCATTACATATCAATAGGTTCGGATTGCCTCGAAAAAATTTTTCAGAAATTTTTCAGAAATTTTTTTCAGAAACCGATTCAACCAGATATTTATATGTAAAGAGAACATGAAAATAATACTCACACTTTCACAGCTAAAAAAATTACTGGAAACGGAAGACCCGAAATATCCAATTACATTTGAGGTTGCGAATTTCACGGACGAAGAACTTGCAGAGTTTTCACAATTGTTTCAATCAAAAAAAGAACGAAGTTAACGCTTCGTTTTTTTTATGCCTAAAAATGACTCAAAACCTCGCAAGCCCAGGAAATCCAGGATTTCTCTAGGATAATCCAAAATAGACCTGGACATTTGTTTCACTTTTGATAATAAGTGAATGTTGAAGCGTAAACCTAGCAAAATCAATGGTTTACAGAGGTTGGTAAAACGCCCCATTTCACTTACTAACGGAAAGCAATAAAAGTGAAACTTAAAATCAGAATTATGGCATTAAAAGGACAAAAAACAACAAGTGATTTTTTAGAGTGGGAAAAGATGCAATCTTTAGTTTTAAAATTGGAGCGGGACAATGAGCATAAATTTGCGCTACTTATTGCGACAGGTTCATATGTAGGTTTGCGAATTTCCGATTTGCTTCAATTGCGTTGGAATCAGGTTTTGGGTCAGGATTATTTTACCATCACCGAGAAGAAAACCAAAAAGGTTCGTAAAGTAACCATCAACCCAGAATTGCAAACTATTCTTAAAAGGTTGTTCACTCAGTTGGAAGCCAAAGAAAATGATTTGATGTTCGTAAACCGATTCGGTGACAAATCGTTCAGCACCCAGTATGTGAATTCAAAGCTAAAAGATATATTCACTACCTATAAGATAAAAGGACAGTACAGCTCGCACTTCATGCGCAAGACTTTGGGGCGTAGAATATGGGAAGTGAATAAGTACAGCGACCAAGCCTTATTATTATTATTGTCTCAATTATTCAACCATGCATCGGTAACAACAACCAAAATTTACCTTGGAATTCGTGAAACTGAAATCAGTAACCTCTATTTGAGCGTATAAATGGTATGCAAATACAGTAAATTATTTAATTTGAACTAATTGACTGCTTTTCAGTCGTATAGCCCAAAAAAAATTCATAAAAATTCAGTCGATTTTTAATTGTTTTTTGCAAAGTTTTCAAAAAAAGAGAAAAAAGGGTAAATAAAACAATTCAATAAAAAATAAATTACTGATTGTTAGTTAGTTATGAAAAAGTTGCGAAAAATTCAAAAAAGTGACTGAGAATTCAATAATTGTGCATTTTCACCCATTTTTTAGTCTCGTTTCACTACCATATCTTTGTAAAAGGAAATCCAAAAAGAAAAAGTTCTTGCAAGAAAATTTTCGCCTCACTAATAGCTAAAGTGAGGTATTAATTAAAAAGAGTTAGTTGCACAGCTAAGTAACAGAACTCAAAAATACACATTTAAATATCAGATTATCAATTCGGTGCAATATCCGAGGGTGCATTTCTATGCCCAAAAATTTGTCAAACACTTAAAAATAAATATTATGAAAAAAATCACAAAAGATAAAGTAGAGCTATCAAAAATCCAGTGGACTGGACCAACTTGGAATCCTTGGCATGGTTGCACAAAAGTAAGTGCAGGTTGTAAATTTTGCTATATGTTCAGGGATAAAGAACGTTACGGTCAAAACCCAACAACCGTGCTTAAATCCAAAACAATGTTTAATCAGCCTTTGAAGTGGCAAGAACCACAATTGATTTTTACTTGTAGTTGGTCGGATTGGTTTATTAAAGATGCTGATGATTGGAGAACTGAAGCTTGGAAAATCATCAAAGATACTCCACAGCATACCTATCAAATTTTGACCAAGCGTCCAGAAAGAATCCTTGAGTGTCTTCCCGATGATTGGGGTGATGGTTATCCAAATGTTTGGATTGGTGTAAGCGTGGAAAGCGATGCTGAAAAACACAGGATTGAAACGCTTTCAAAAGTCCCTGCGAGAATAAGATTTATTTCAGCAGAGCCTTTAATTGGAGAGTTGAATCTTGAAGATTATGCTGAAATTCTAAGCGAATATTTCCATTGGATTATCCTTGGTGGCGAAAGTGGTAATAAAACTGGGAAATACCTTTTCAGAGAATGCAAATTGGAATGGTTTACCAAACTGATTGATATTTCAAGGAAAACCAATTTGAAAGTATTTGTGAAACAATTAGGAACTCATTTGGCAAATACGCTTGATTTGAAAGACCGTCACGGTGGTAATATTGAGGAATGGGAAGAATCCTTACAGATTAGGGAGTTTCCTGAAAGCATTGAAAGGTATAAGGTTGCATAGTGCTTTTAAAATCAGTACAATAGAGAAAGTATTTCAAAATTAACTTGCAACCAATTGAAATTAATAGTAAGATTGCGTAGTTCAACAAAAAGGTAAAAACTGATGCTAGGTCAGCACTTTTTTTTGACTTACTCAAAATCCGCATGAGGACGACATGGCTGTTTAGGTGTATCATAATTTTCCACTTTGTTCTTAAAAAGTGGTTTCAGCAAATCAAATAGTATTATTTAAAAAGTGCTTTTCAGTTCTTACGGGCATTCTTATTTCGTTTTTGAACTGAAAAGTTGCTTTAATGCACTAATCATAGAAATTTTATGATTGGTTTTGGGTATGATGCACCCAACAAAATAATCTCCCGACTTAAAAAAATGAGAAAGTGCGGAAAATCTAATTATGTATGGTAATGGATTTGATGAGGAAAAAATAAGATTAACAAATAATGAGTTAAGAAAATTTAAAGAATTTGAAACGATTTCAGATTCAGAATGTGAAGAAATAATTGATAGCTTGGTAAAACTGGCAATAATAACATATAATTTAATAGATGATGAGATATGAGTTTAGATAGATTTAAAGTTTTTCAAAAAGAGAAAACTATTGAGGTTGCAAAGACAAAGAAAATTTGGGGATATACTAGAGTAAGTTCAAAGGAGCAGTATACAAACTTTAGTTTAGATGAGCAAAGAAATGAAATTACCGAATTTGCGCTAAAGAATAATTACGTACTGGAACAAATAGTTGGTGGTACGTATGAAAGTGCTAGCGGAGATTTAACTCGAAAAGAGTTTAACAGGCTTATGGATGAGGTAAAAAAGTCAAAAAACAGACCGTTTGCAATTGCCATTAAATTTATAAATCGATTTTCGAGAACTGGTGGCAATGCAATTGGGATTGTTCAAGAATTAATTGAGAAAATGGGAGTTCATTTAATCGAAACATCATCGGGACTATCAACTGAAAATGAGTTAGACAAGTTAGAGGTGTATCGAAAATTACTTGAAGCAAAAAAAGAAAATTTAGAAAGGTTACAGAAGACATTGCCAGGTATGAGGGCTTTGCTTGCTTCAGGCGGTTGGTTAGGAAAGCCACCAAGAGGTTATGAATTACGTGGTCGAAAAGTAAGTGATTTTTCCCGTATGCAAGCCAAACAAGAAATCTTAATAACCGAGGATGGAAAGCATTTAATTAATGCTTGGAAATGGAAGCTTGCAGGTGAAAGAGATTATTTGATAAGACAAAGGCTAATGAATTTGGGAGTTAATATTACTAAACAGGTTTTGTCGGATATGTGGAGAAGACCATTTTATTGTGGTGTTTCGGTTAATGCGTTACTAGATGAGCCAAGGAAAGGAAACTGGGAAGCTATGGTTTCTGAAGATGATTTTTGGAAGGTTCAAATTATGCTAAATGAAAATCTTCCTCAAAATAAAAAGGAGTTTTCAAAGTCGAAAATAAATCCAAATAGACCGCTTACGGGATTTGTCAAATGTGATTGCGGGTGCATGCTGACGGGTTATGAAGTAAAGAAAAAATCTTTACATTATTACAAATGCCAACAATGTAAAAACGCTAGTTTTAACGCGTTTACAACCAAAAAATCAGGCGAGGCGGGACTTAATGATTTGTTTGCTGATTTGTTGGTTAAATACTCGCTAAAGAGCGAACTTGTTGAGGTCTTCAAGTTGCAGTTAATGAAGATTTTTAATAGTTTGAATAGAAATGGTGTCGCTGAAGTTACTTCATTGCACAGCCGAAAAAAGGAAATTGAGCAAAAAATGACGAATTTGGAGTCAAGATATATCAATAATCCATCATTTCTAGATGAAACTTACAACAAATTCAAGGCTGAATTTAAAGTTGAATTGATGGAAAATAACGAAAAATTAGCGATAGCAGAACTTAAAATATCTAACCACGAAATATTCATAAATAAATCATTGAATGTGCTTGAAAACATGAGTAAATGCTGGAGAAACGGTGATGTGGAGAATAAGATTAGAATACAAAATTTGGTGTTTCCTGACGGGTTGTCCATTAAGCCTAAAAGTAGGGAATATCTAACCAAAAAAGTGAATGTTGTTTTTGCATTAATCCCAACAATAAAAGGGAGTTTGGAAGGTAGTAAAAATGAAAAAACCCATCAAAATGTTGATGGGTTTCTCTTAGTAGCGGGAAGCATTCAAATATCTAACCAGATTATCTTGGATTATTACAATATTTTAGCATGGGCATCTTAATTTTTCTCTGCTTTTTGTTTGTATAGCCACTCATATAAGTACCAAAAAGCATTAATCAAATTTAAAATCCTTTTGATGGTTTGTAGTGAAAAAATTATATATTTGAAAATAAATAATGTGTGAAATTTATCATACATATCTACCCAAATTTGGTTGACTTTGTGTGGTTCTGTCACACATATAAATAAGTTGGCAGTAATTTTACCGCAGAGAAAAAAATCGAATGAAAAACTACATACTTTTTGCAATTTTAATAACAACATTTATTTCGTGTGGAAAGACGAAAAAAAACAATTCTGAAAAAGTGGACAAGTCCGAAATAAAAGAATTTGTAAAAAATGATAAAATGGATAAAACTGAATTTTGGAAAATAATAGAATATTCAATAGCAAAATCCAATGAAAACAAATCAGAAAAGGAAAAAGTTATTATTGAAAAATTAGCAACATACAAACCTGAACAAATTATTGAATTTGAATTGATTTTTAGGCAATTAATTATTGAAGCGGATGATTATAAAATAATGGGAGCGCAAAAAATTATTGAAGGATATGTTTCAGATGATAGTTATTTATATTTCCGTTGTTGGCTAATTGGAAAAGGAGAAAAAATATATACTGAAACTCTAAAAAATCCCGAGTTTTTATCAGAAAACATAAATCAAGGCGAAGAAGCTTATTTTGAAGAGTTAATGTATGTTGCAACAAATGCATTTAAAATAAAAACGGGAAAGAAAGATGAAGATGAAAATTTTCCTAGAGATATTGCAATTGGCAAAGGTTTAGATTATGATTTTGGAGCACCTCCAACAAAAGGAGTTGATTGGAAAGAAGAAGAATTACCGAAAACTTATCCTAAACTATGGGCGAAATTCAACTAAATAAAAAAACTACTGCCAACAGCCGTTCCTATGTAAAGCATCGTTAAGTTATTCACAACTTTTAAGAGGGTTATATGTTGGTTATTTTTCGAGTATAAAATTCTTTTCCAATAGCTTGTTGAAAAAGTTGAACAATTTTTTGTCCGCCAAAGGCTTTGGACTGAAAAAGTTGTTCTGACTTTTTCAATAATGCTAAGAATCTAGATCCCTTTTATTTCATAGTATATCTTTTAAAAATCTTAAGGCTCACGCTCCTATATGTGGTCTGCTTTTGGCAGCCACCAGCATCGATATGATTGTAAGAATAAATAAATAAAATAGCTACCTGCTTGGCGATGTGGCTTCTTCTTTCAGAACCACCAACGGCTGTTTTGTAGTCTATTTTCCTTGTATGGTTGAGCTTTTTAAGATGGTTGTTTTTTGTTTTATTTTGCTTTCTAGACAGTCGTCGGAACTAAATTTCGATTAGTTTGATACACTGTTTCGGTTTTAATGACTGATAATATTCTTCTTGCCATTTTATGGGCTACTTTTATAATGATACTTTTTACGTTTTTCCCTTGATGTTTTCGATAATAATTCTGCATTTCTGCATCTTTTCTAATCGCTATCCAAGCAGCTTCTACTAAATAGCTTCGTAATTGTGAACGACTTCTTGGGGTTATTCCCAAACATTTTTCCGTTCCTCCACTATTGTAAATCCCAGGAACTAATCCAACGAAAGAACTGAATTGACTTTCATTATTAAATCGGCGTAAATCACCACATTCTGCCAAGATTACACTCGCCAAATAACCACCTATTCCTGGAATACTTTTCAAGAGATAATAATCTTTTTTATTACTTTTTCTGCAATACGCCCGCATTTGATTAGCAATTGTTAAATACTCTGATTTAATGAATTTGAACATTCGTATTTTGCCCTGTAAGGCAAAATCGCCACAAACTGTGCTGAATTTTAGTTCTTCTAACCATTCTATAAAACCCTTAGTCCAATTCGAATTATCGAACTCAGCGGGTACTTTTATACCGTGAAAGAGCAACATACTCTTGATATGCGTTTTGGTTTGTCGTAGTTTCTTGGTGACTTGAGTTCTATGACGTGCCAAAGTCATAAATTGTTCCTGCTCTTCAGTAGGAATATGAATTCCTTTGAGAACTCCTACTTTTAATTGGTTAGACAAGTTCTTCGAATCTAAAGCATCCGTTTTTTGATATCGCTCTTTGTCTCCTGTCTTTACATCGGCGGGATTCACAACCAAAACAGTCCAACCTAAATTTAAAAAATAACGAGCTACGGAAAACCCACAACAACCTGCCTCGTAAACTAAATCTACATCATAATCAGGAAATGTTCGTTCCACATACTGATACAAATCCTCTGCAATAGATGGCATAGAATAGGTTTTGTGAAAAAACAAATCTGTTTGAATAGAAACTGTCCAGCTTTTTTTGTGAATATCTAAACCAATGAATATCTTTGGTTTAATTAAGGCATCTTGTAATTGCATAATCTTCGTTTTTGGTAACTCTAAGTTATGCTTTTACATAGATGCTTGGCAAGATTGGGGTTTTAGGCTGAATTTAAAGTTGGTTTTGTATTTTGAAAATTTGTGTTTAACAGAAAAATCTCGCCTCTTTAATCCCCAACCAAGCGCCAGAACGTTATGGGCAAACTTGAAACAAAATGAGTGCAGAAAGAAATCAAATGATAAATTCATTAAATAAGCTTTTCGTCCCTGAGTTAAGAAAATTAAATTTCAAGGGAAGTTTTCCTCATTTTAGAAGAACCGAAAATGATATTACTAACTTGATAACCTTCCAATTTGATAGAGATGGAGGTGGATTTGTCATTGAACTTGCAAATCATAAAGGCAAAGAATATGTGGCCTCTTGGGGGGGAATTACAGAACTTAAAAAGTTAACTGCTCATCACCTAAATCAAAGAAAGAGAATATATCCAAATTCAGAAAATGAAGATAACGGCAAAGGAAGTTGGTTCAGATATGATAAAAAATCTTTTTTTAATTTCGGAAATATATACGATCGGAATGCAAAAAAAGCAACGGAAAGAATTCCGTTGATGGAAAAATATTGGAGCGAAGTAAAATGAAAAAGCCACTTCATACCAGTTACTACAACAGATTTGGGCAATAGGCTTAATGGAAAATGGTTTTGCATTTGGATGATTTTACAAATCCGAATAATGCGCTTAATTTAGTACCAAACCTGCTTTAGTACCAGAACGTTTTAGACTGGCTATGAGAAAAATGCGGTTAAAAGAAAATGCAAAAAATGAAGGTAATGTATCAGATGTGTTGGTGGTTAATTATTGCATCTAAAATTTATAGAAAATCAGATATTAATATCGCATAAAAATTAAAACAGCCCAAAGGCTGTTTTTTTTATTTTTTAATGCCTTAAATCGAAAAGGATGTGCAAACAAAAAGATGGCTAAGTTAGAACAAACTAATTTGTTTTTTACTCTACTTTTTGTTTATATATTCAGAATTATGTTGGACTAAACTAATAAAGTTTGACAATTAATATGCAGGTATTCTAAACTTCTGCAAGAAGCCTCTCTAAAAAGCATTTGTAAAGTGAGTACAATTGTTTGCCTCATACACTTATAAAAACATGAATTCTAATAATTATTTAAATGTTATTTTAGTAAGAATATGATTATATAGAAAACAGGTATAAATACCTGTTTTCTATATAAAAGAAGGGAAAATGTGGAAACACGTAAAGATAAAGGGGCTCAGTCCTATAGTTTTGCGCGCGCAAAAAAAATGCAACTATAGTGTTTATGAAAAAACGTTACCTGTTATTCTTATTTACGTTGCCCCTTTTTACCTATTCCCAAGACATTCTCTGGGAAAAATCATATGGCGGACAACATGCCGATTACCTGTTTGACGCCCAGCCCACGGCCGATTATGGCTTTATTCTGGCGGGCAGTTCCTTGTCTAACAAAACCGGAAATAAAGACGACGACAATCATGGGGATCTGGATTACTGGATCTGGAAAATGAGTGAAAAAGGAGATTTGGTCTGGCAGAAAAGCATTGGAGGAAGGGGGTTTGATTTGCTTCAGAGTATTAAAAACACCAGAGATGGCGGATTTATTCTTGCCGGGACTTCAAGTTCAGGAAGAGGCTTTCAAAAAAAGGAATACTGCAAAGGGATCACTGATTTTTGGGTGATAAAATTAGATGCTTCAGGTACTGAACAATGGCAAAGAACTATTGGAGGTGCAGGGAAAGATGAACTCTTATGTGCTTTTCAAACCAAAGATGGAGGTTATATGTTAGGAGGCTCATCGAGCTCAGATCCTTCGGGTAATGCACTTGCTGCACCAAACGGAATTTCCAAACCAACCACAAAAGTAGATCAGTTTAACAAATCAGAAAAAAGCCGTGGTAATATGGACTATTGGATTGTCAAACTGGACAAACAAGGTGATGTGGAATGGCAAAAGACCTATGGAGGAGTTTATGCTGACGTACTGAGAAGCATGGAACAAACCTCAGACAATGGCTATATTTTGGCGGGTTATTCTAACTCTCCGGTTTCAGGTGATAAAACAGAAAACAATAAAGGAGTAGGAGATTTTTGGATCATCAAAATAACAGATACCGGCGAAATCCAGTGGCAAAGTACTTATGGCGGTGAGGGTGACGATCAGCCTTATGTCATCCACCAAACTATCGATGGCGGTTATATCGCAGGAGGAAATTCCAATAGTAAAAATGCTTTAACTACTATGGGAGGAATTGTAAGCAATGGAACTGACTACTGGATTTTGAAACTCGATAAAGACGGAGGTGTTTTATGGAGTAAAACCTATGATTTTGGAAAAACGGACATCCTAACCTCATTGGTAGAAAACAAAGACCAAAGTTATTTGATCGGCGGTTATGCACAAAGCGAAAGCAGACGCCCAGGTGAAGGGATAGTAGCAAAAGCCGCGAACTTAGTCAGCAAAGAAAAAGAAGGTATCAACGACTATATCGCCATGAAAATAGACGACAAAGGAGAAGAAATCTGGAACAAAACTGTAGGTAGTGCCGGAGAAGATATCCTCAGAAAGTTAATCGAGACCAGAGACGGTGGTTATCTGATGGCCGGAACTTCTAACTCGGCTGCATCAAGAGACCGAAACGGCAGCATTGGAGGCAATGATTTCTGGGTAGTGAAACTAAAAGACAAAACAAAGGTTGAAAAAGTAAAAGCCAGTATTGAGGCTATTCCCAATCCTGCATCCACCTATACCAACATCATCATTGGTTATGATTTTAAGGAGGGTACCGCCTCTTTGATAGATATCAGCGGACGTACTTTGCTGGAGTTTGACATCAACAGCAGAACCGTACCGGTTAATCTGAGCAACTATTCTGAAGGAATCTATATCATTAAAGTCAGAACAGATGTCAAAACCGAGTCTGTAAAAGTGATTAAATCTGTTAAATAAACTATGAAGATGAAAAGTAAATTTTTGATACTATGCTTGTTGAATTGTATATGGTTATTGTCTCAAAATGCTAAGAACAATTTTTTCCCGCCAGCACCAGAGGCAAATTCACTAATCAAATATGTAGATGTTCCGGTTAATTATTCAACGGGAGTTACCAACTATTCGGTTCCGGTACATACTATAAAATTAAAGGACCTGACTATTCCGATCACATTAACCTATCAGTCTTCAGGGCTAAAACCTTCAGAAGTAGCGGGAAATACCGGTTTGGGCTGGGAATTAAACGCAGGAGGAAAGATCACACAAAATGTGGTGGGTCAAAATGACATCGATGTTCCGGGACCGGCAAATCCTGCGTGGAATTTACCCAATAACAGAGATTTCAAGCTCCCGTTGGGATCTAATAGTTTTGTCCCGGGTTCAAATCCATATAATCCAAGTCAATTAGACAGTATACATGGAGTGGGAACAGATTATACGCTATTCCGTAATATAGATGAAAACAATTTAGAAACACAACCCGATATATTTTATTATGCAACACCCAATAAGTCGGGTAAGTTTTTCTTCAGCAACAATTTCGAAACGAAGCAGATTCCTTTTGGAAAAGAAAAAATAGCCTTTAATAGCAGTACCAATAATTTTGAAATTACAGATACAGATGGTGTCAGGTATATTTATAATGTAAGAACAGAAAATTTAAACTTTGTAAATAGTATATGTTACGCATTTCAGGCTCTAGCGGGCAATTCCAGAAGCAATTCGTATACCTATTATTTAGTTCAGATTATTACTCCCAATAACGAAACAGTCGACTTTATTTATGATACAGTCCAATACAATCTGGAGAACGATAAAGACTACACCAGATATTATCATTGGATTTTTGGAGCGGGAGAAAAAATCACCTCCTATTATTCAGAAATCACTACTAAAGTTTTAACCAAAATCAAAGTCAATCAGGATTACGAGATCAATTTTTTATACAGTAAATATCGAAAAGATATAAAAGGCAAAGCTCAGACTACTGCTCCTAAGACACTCGATAAAATTACAGTTAATTATAAAAATGAAGTAGAAACTTACCAGTTTGATTATGGCTATTTTGGTATTGCTGATAATCAGTACAATCCGGATCTTTTTGAATCTATCATTTCAAATGAAAATACAACATACCGACTTAAACTAAAAAGTTTTCAGAAGACGGGGGAGAATCCATATGTTTTTTCTTATAACAATGAAATGGCTTTAGATCGAAATTCACCATGTATGGACCATTGGGGATATTATAGTGGTAACTGCTCAAGATATACCATGAATACCCTTTTTAATGACTTGGGAGGCTCAAAGGCTCCAAGTTTAGCATATACTCAGACCAATATCTTAAAAAATATAGTTCTTCCAACAAAAGGGGAAGTAGATTTCAATTATGAACTTAATACCTGTTCTGACAGCGGTATTTCTTATACAACCTATAATTGGGAACCTGTTTTAAAAACATATGCTAACTCTGAGAAGGCACCCACGGGCGAATGGATCACAGTGAGTGATACAATTACAATTTCTGAGAGAATGACGGGTATACCCTATGTTCAGTTTGATTTAATTAGTCCGGGGGAAGCTACAACTTCAAATTATGCAATAGCAGAGTTGCACGAATTGAGTAATGGTCAAGAGCGTCTTATGAATTTTGAGGCCATAGGTACAGTAGGAATAAATTTTAAACCCTATGTTGGTGAACCTTTGCAAAGAGGTAAAAAGTATAGACTTAGTTTAAAATGCTATGATACCATGGAAAATTCGAACAAGTTTATAACAATTAGTTATTTAATGGGGTCTACAGTTCAGGAACCAATAGCTTCAGTGGGAGGGCTGCGCATTAAAAGCATAGAAACAAAAGAGTCGGGGAATTTAGCTACTCGTCGTTTTTTTGATTACAGTATCGACGGCAAGTCTTCAGGAGTATTGTACGAAGTACCATCTTATTATGGAACCTATTCTTATTTTGCAGAAGTTACAAACCCGGAAGATAATAATATTAATAGAGGTTTGCAGGAATTTGCTGTTCAGTATTCCAGAATTCCCTCAGACATATTTGGATTCAATGGCTATCATATTTTCTATCAGAAAGTAACCGAAAAGAATACAGACAGTAAAGACATTTCCAAAGCGATTAAAGTTGAAAAATACTTTACTTTTTATGATGATTTGAGGTATGGTGAAGATTCCTATTTTGCTAAAATTTCGTACAACTGGAAACGTGGCTTGCCTTTGCTTATTAATGAGTTTAATAAAAACGATATCGCCAGAAAAACGACTTTTTCGTATCATTTTAACGAAACACCTCCCGGAAATAAAAGCTCGGTTAATGATCCTGGTTTTCCTTTAGTAAATGCTACAGCTCCAAATGAATTTTATAAAAGGAGTATCGCTCTGAGTACCTACAGACGCAATCCAATTTTTTATAACCTATATCAGTACACGAATTCTAGACTTATATCGGCTTGGTATTATATGGACAAAAAAACGACGGAAGAATATTTGAACGGAAAGGTTTTAAAAACAGAAGAAGAGTTTAAATATGATAATCCGGTAAGTGCACAATTGACCTCGCAGATTACCAAAAGTTCTGATGAAGAAACTATAGAAGTAAAATATTTTTATCCTGATGATTTGTTGAGTGAGCCTTTTATGGCTGAATTAAAAGCAGCTAACAGAATTAGCAGCCCGATAATTACGGAGAAATACAAATCAGGAACGCTTTTTTCAAAAGATAAGACAGTATTTGCCAAGGATGCCTTAACGACTAATTTGCTGTTGCCTAGAGAAATTTATGGGGCAAAATTTCCCAATTCTTTACCTTCACTGAGCAATATAGGAAATCTCGAAAAGAAAATTACCTATAACCAATACGATGAAAAAGCTAACGTTTTACAGTATACGGTCGAAAACGGAATTCCCGTTTCTATCATCTGGGGGTACAATAAAACACTGCCTATTGCCAAAATTGAAAATGTTGCTTACAACGTAATTCCGGCAGGAACTATTGCAAACCTGCAGAGTCTTTCAAATGACGACAATGATAACTGCATGTCAGGAAATTGTACGGAACAATTACTAAGAAATGATTTAAATGCATTTCGAGCTGCATTTCCAAATGCCTTTATTACCACTTATACCTATAATCCACTGGTTGGAGTTACAAGTATAACAGATCCAAAAGGAATACCTTCTTATTATGAATATGATTCCTCTGGCAGGTTAAAATTTGTAAAAGACTATGAATTAAATGTACTTCAAAAGTATTGTTACAACTATAAAGGGCAGCAGACTGATTGCAGCGATAATACTTCAACCAGTGAGTATATCTATAAGAGTGTAGCCAGAAGCGGATCGTTTACAAAGAATAATTGTCCAGCGGGAGGAACAGGTCAAAGTTTTAATTATAGTCAGGCGGCTGGGGCATATACTTCTACCATTTCTCAGGCTGATGCCGATTCAAAAGGATTGGCTTTATTTAATGCAAATGGTAGGGCCAATGCCAATGCAAATGGGTATTGCACATTTAAGAGTATAGCGCTAAGTGGTTCATTTACCAAAAATAATTGCGCCGCTGGAGGAGTAGGATCAAGTGTCCCTTTTAGTCAGGTTGCAGGTGCCGAGACTTCAAATGATTCACAGGCTGATGCCGATTCAAAAGGATTGACTTTATTCAATACAAATGGTCACGCCAATGCCAATAGCCAAGGAGAATGTACCTATAGCAGTATTGCTCTAAGTGGTTCATTTACTAAAAATAATTGTCCTGTTGGTGGTGTTGGTTCAAGTGTCCCTTTTAGTCAGCTGGCAGGAGCTAAGACTTCAACAGATTCGCAAGCTGATGCCGATGCAAAAGGATTGGCTTTATTTAATGCAAATGGTAGGGCCAATGCTAATACTAATGGGTATTGTACTTTTACCAATACTGAAAAAAGTGGTTCGTTTACTAAAAATAATTGTGCACCGGGTGGAGTAGGTTCAACGGAAGTCTATACCGTTCCCGCTGGAAGTCATTTCTCAAGAGAGTCGCAAGCAGCTGCAGATGATTTGGCGCAAAGAGATGTTAATAACAACGGTCTGGAAAATGCTAATTCAAAGGGGTATTGTACATTTTGGAATTTAGCAATTACTAGATCCTATACTAAAAATAATTGTCCTTCAGGCAGTGAAGGGTCTTCTTTAGATTATACAATACCGGCGAGAGAAGTTACATCGAGGGAGTCGCAATTTGATGCAGATGATCGGGCAGCCAAAAAGTGTGATGTATTTGGTCGGATCAATGTCAATACTAATGGGATTTGTCGCTTTTACAATACAGCCAAAAGCGGCATTTTTACAAAAAATAATTGTCCTGCGGGTCAATGGGGCGCACCTGTAACGTATACTGTTGCTGCCGGTATTCATTGGTCAGAATCATCACAGGCTGAAGCCGATATAAAAGCCCAGGAGGATGTTGCTCAAAACGGGCAGAATTACGCCAATGTAAGAGGGGAATGCGGATTCTACAATGCACAAACAAGTGAAGATTTTACCAGAGACAATTGTGGAATAGGATTTATTGGATCAACTGAGACGTATACGGTTCCCGCTCATATATATTTTTCTACACTTAGTCAAAAGGACGCTAATCTTAAGGCATTTAATGATTTAAGACAAAATGGGAAAAATTATGCTAATACTCATGGAACCTGTACGCATGATAATCACTAAGTATAAACTGAATTTAGATTTATTTTTAATCAGATAGGATAACGTAATGAAAAAATATATAACATTATTAATTTTATTGTTCTTTACAGTATCGGGCGCTAGAGCTCAGACTTTTAGCGATGATAACTTTGTATACACAGTTGCACCCAAAAAAAAGGTTAAGGCAGCAAATTTTAATACCCTGACTAAAGACGAAATGAGCCAGAATGTGACTTATTTTGACGGATTGGGTCGTCCGATACAAACCATTGCCATTGGTCAGGGAGGAACGGGACAGGATATTATAACTCCTATGGAGTATGACGGTTTTGGCCGACAAGCCATAGAATATTTACCTTATCCAGCTGCCAATGTAAGCAACAGTTATCCTAGAATTGACCCAAATACGGCCATAACTACTGCAAAAGGAATTTATAGTGCTGCAAAATATGACAATACTACAAATCCTTTCTCCGAGAAAGCATTTGAACAATCGCCTTTGAACCGTGTTTTAAAACAAGCAGCTCCGGGAGTTTCCTGGAAGATGAATAGTGGTCATGAAATCAAAATCGAGTATCAGACCAATATGGATGCCGATGCGGTAAAACTGTATAAAGCCAACGCTAATTGGGAAGTGGGTTTAGGACTGTATAAAATTAGTCTTCCGGAGCCGGGAAGTTATGCTGAAGGAAAGCTATACAAAACAGTAACCTACGATGAGAATTCGGGTGCAAACCCAAGTGAAAGTAACGGTTCTACAGTAGAATTTAAAAACAAAGAAGGACAAATTATCCTTAAAAGAACCTACGATTCGGGAGAGCGACATGATACCTATTACGTTTACGATCTGTACGGTAATCTCACCTATGTACTGCCGCCAAAGGTTGCAGGTGCGATTAATGATGAGGTTCTAAACGGTTTATGTTACCAGTACAAATACGATCTCCGCAATCGTTTGGTCGAGAAAAAACTGCCCGGAAAACAATGGGAATTTATTGTCTACGATAAACTCGATCGGGTGGTAGCTACCGGACCGGCTTTTTCGCCTTTTAAAAACGAGACAATCGAAGGCTGGCTCATTACCAAATATGATGCTTTTGGCAGACCTGTTTATACCGGCTGGAGCGGTCAAGCCTCAAATTCGGTCGCTAGAAAAACATTGCAGGATGCTCAGAATGTCTCTTCTGCTTTATTTGAAACAAAAGTAAACTCAGGAATCATAGATGATATCCCGGTATATTATAGCAATAGTACTATTACTCCTGCAAATTTTAAACTTTTAACCGTTACCTATTTCGATGATTATGCTTTTCCCAATGCAGAAGGTCTACCAACCACAATTGAAGGCCAGGCAGTTTCAGTCAATGTTAAAGGACTGGTAACCGGAAGCTGGACAAGAGCGATTACCACTGCATCGGCAACATTAGGAGAAAACGCTACTACTTTTTACGATACCAGATCTCGCGTTGTGGGCATCCGAACTCAAAACCATTTGGGCGGGTATACCAATACGGACAGTATTTTAGACTTCACTGGAAAGTCGATCTCTACCGTTACTAAACATAAACGTACCTCGGGAGATACAGAGCTAACGATAAAAGAAGATTATCTCTATTCGGCACAAGACCGTTTGTTGACCCATATCCACCGAGTTAATGGTGGTGCAGCAGAGGTTTTGGCTGATAATACTTATGATGATTTGGGGCAATTGAGTACAAAAAGTGTAGGGAATAGTGCAGGAGCTCCCCTTCAAAAAGTACAATATAAGTACAACGTTAGAGGCTGGTTAACTGGGATCAACAATGTTAAAAACTTGCAACAAGACACAGATCCGATTGATTTGTTTGCCTTTAAAATCAATTATGACAAAGTAGAAGCAAATGCAAATTATGCAAAAGCACTTTACAATGGAAATATTGCTGAAACTTCATGGATTACAAATTCAGATGTTACAGGTGCAATTCGAACATATGGGTATCAGTACGATCAATTGAATCGTTTGCAGGAGGCAACCTATCAGACTCCAAATCTTACTGATAATAAAAATTACTTCGGCGAGAACATGGATTATGATAAAAATGGAAATATTACAAGGTTACAACGACAGTATATTGCTGGTTTGTCGGCCAACCCTTATGTTGGAGATATGGATAATCTCGGGTATTTTTACACTGCCAATTCCAACCAATTAACGAAGGTAACAGATACCTCTAACCAACCGCAAGGATTTAAAGACGATAGTAACGGTTATAATGATTCGGCAGATGATTATACCTATGATTTAAATGGAAATTTAATCAAAGACGAAAATAAAAACATTACTGAAATACTGTACAATCAACTTAATTTACCCAAGAAAATTACATTTGGAACAAATGGCACGATTGAGTATATTTACAATGCAACAGGACAGAAACTGGAGAAAATTGTAAAAGAGGCAAGTGGTGCTACTTATACGGAGTATTTGGGAGGTTTTCAGTACAGTTATGTTATTACTGATGGCCCTGCGCCGGATGATCCGGGAGATACTGACCCTCCTATCGATGGTGAGGATCCTGCTCCAACCGATCCTCCAGTGGAAGCTAATCGTTTTGGTACGTTGGCAAGTCAGCAGGTTCCATCTAGACCAACGTTACAATTTTTCCCTACAGCAGAAGGGTATTATGATAACATAGGTAAAAAGTATGTCTATCAGTATAAGGATCATCTGGGTAACATTAGATTGAGTTATGCTAAAAATCCGGTTACACAGGTTCTTGAAATTATTGAAGAGAATAATTATTATCCTTTTGGATTGAAACATGAAGGATATAATGATTATGGGGTTTCTAACAATAAGCATAAATACAACGGCAAGGAACTGCAAGACGAGCTGGGGCTTAACTTCTACGACTATGGTGCAAGGAATTATGACCCAGCACTTGGTCGCTGGATGAACATAGACCCGTTAGCAGAACAATCTAGAAGGTTTACCCCTTATGCCTACGCGTTAAACAATCCCGTGTTCTTTATTGATCCAGACGGGATGAAAGCACAAGCTGGGCAATCTGGAAGTTATTTTGACTGGGATGAAGGCGGATATAGAACTGCGGACGGGAAAGAAACAACTTTTGAGTCTACCCTAGCCAGTCACGCCAACGATGATGATTCAGGAATCTCTCCATTTTCAACGGGAGATTTATTTGCACTAGCATCTAGTCATGGTGTTACAGATAAAATGAAAGCAGGTCTGGCTTTTGAAAGAGCCACTTTAGATTATCTAAACCTTCCAAGTAACGAAAAAAAATTTGGGAGTTCACATAGGAAACGACTAACAAGTGGGCAATACAGTAATGTAATACCGGATGCTGTATCTGATATTAGCGTCTTTTCTCTATTTGGTGAGGCAATAAATAAAGATAGCCATTTTCATGAAGTAAAAGCAGTTACAGGTTGGTTAAACTTGGAATCAGGATCCTCTCCGTATCAAATGTTAGGATTAATAGATGCAGCTGCAAACTCAACTGAAGGAGGAGTACATGGACGATCAATTGTAACTTTGTATACTACTAGTAATACATTAATTTCGCCAGATTTAATTAAGTACGCAAATGATAAAAAAGTTACTCTTAAATGGTCGGTATCGTATGTTAATAATGGCTTGTTGTATTTCACACCTCCAACAACATTATCATATTCCGCACAACGAGCAACTGTGAAATTTCCAATTGGCCTTCCTCAGCTTCAAGGCGTAGAAATAAAATTTTAACTATGGACAAATTTCTTAAAAATATAGTACTTACATTTATTTTAAGTTCTAATTTAATATACTCCCAAAACGAAAAAACAACAGATAATATGGAAACTAAAAATTTATCTTATAAAGAAGGAAGAGCACTAATCATTAAAAATAATTTTAAAGAAATAAATTTCGATCCAAATGATAATGAGCTTACATTTTACATAAGTGATAACAAGCAGTTTCTTGTTTATAATAAATTCATTAAAATTTTTACATTATGGCCATCATTAGATTATTATATAGAAGTAATGAATAAAACCTCTGACGACATTTATCCGGTAGTCGATTTTGATAATTTTCAAGATAAGATTGAGGAAAGAATATCTTTTTTAAACAATCTTCTAGGCACAAATATATCTAGCCTTGATAAGCAACGTGATGTAGAGGCTTTTGACAAAGCTATTAAAGGTTTTGGTATTAAAAAGATTGATTTTAATTCTTTATTCATGAACTTCTTTTCCTATTATTATGTAGTTCTACGCAATGAATTAAATTACCAGAATATAGAAATCCAATCTAAAGATGGTCGTTATGATTTTTTTATATTTTCAAATAAAAAAAATAAGACGGAAATATTAAGTAGTTTTTACAGAATGATTATCGATCCAGATGATGTGATAAATTTTAATTTACGGGTTGATATTGTTACCAATCCCTTTATTATCCCAATTGGTAAATCAAATTTGAAGACTAATTAAATAAAAATATTTTAAGGATGAGCATTTGGTGTTCGTCCTTTATTTTTAGAGTAGATACTTGGACTGTAATCCAAAATAAGAAAAAGATATGTCTGTTGAAGGTAAAAATAAAATCGATGCAATTAGTACTAATAAAGTGTACGTCTTCAAACTAATTTGGACTTTTCCTAAGAGAGTGTTCTGTTAATTATTTCAAAGATAAATGTTTTTCTTTGTTAGTTGAATTTTTAAATTTTTGATACTCTTTTCTTCGGTTTACAATCGATATTTTCTTTAATCGTTCTCTTTCTTTTAAAATTTGGTCACCTCTTCCGTAATACACATCAGCAGGGGTTAAGTTGTTTAATGATTCATGGTATCTTTCATTATTGTATCTATAAACAAACTTTTTCAGAGCGTTTTCCAATTCTTCGGGAGCAAAGTAATTATCGAGTTTCACCACGTTTTTCATGGTTCTGTGATAACGTTCAATCTTTCCCTGTGTTTGTGGATGATTTGGTCTGCCGTGCACTTGCTGCATCTGATAATTGTCTTTCAGATAGGATTCCAATTCCGAAGCAATATAGCACGAACCATTGTCAGACAACAATCTAGGTTTTGGCTTTGTAATTAGTCTTGCTTTTACAATCGCCCTGTCCACGGTTCTTTTGACATCCTCGGCTTTCATGGTAGAACAAAGCTCCCAGTGCACTATATAACGGCTGTAATCATCTAAAATGGTACTCAAGTAATACCAGCCCCAACCCAGGATTTTAAAGTAGGTAAAATCAGTCTGCCACATCTGATGCACAAAGCCTGTTTTGCTGGTAAATTCATCAGCTGCGCTCAGGAAAATATGGGCTGGAGCCGTAATGAGGCCTCTTGCCTTTAAAATTCGGTATACACTGGATTCGGAAATGAATACTTGCTGCTCATCGGTTATTTTATAAGCCAGTTCTCTTGAAGATAGCTCTGGGTTGTCCAATGCAATATCTATCACCAGATTCTTCTGTTCTTCGGGGATGCTGTTCCATTGCCTGTTTGATACTCGTTTGTTTGGCATTAGTCCTTCAACACCGTGTTTACTATAAGCATGGTACCAGTTGTAAAAGGTGCTTTTATTGAGCCCAATTTCCTGAAGCGTCCTGTTTACGCCAATCTCGGAACGTACAACCATGTGGATGATTTCCTGTTTCTCGGATACGGTAAGTCGCATATACTTTTTGAATTTACCCGTTACTCCAAAATGTCCAATGTTTTTTTTACGATGTCGTATCGCAAAACCAAATCGGCAACAATCTCTTTTAAACGTTGGTTTTCTTTACGAAGTGCTGCTACTTCATCACTGGTGGCTTCTCTTGTGGTATCGCCTGATAAACGTTTCTTACCCGCTTCCAAGAACTCTTTGTTCCATTTGTAAAACTGGGATTCCTGAATGGAGTACTTCCTGCATAACTCAGCTACGGACATTTCTGCACGCAAGGCTTCCATAACAATCTGTATTTTTTGTTCGGAAGTAAAGATTCTTCGGGTTTTCTACGAATCTCTTTGATGTAGTTTTCAGCTGTTTGTTTCTTTGGTGTTTTCATACTTATTTCAAATTTAAAGATTTTGAAAACACTCTCTTAGTTTTTCTCTAAATCAGTCCACTTTTTGCTGACGATTTACAAAGACGTTTCATAACTTTCTTTTGGAGTTAATAACCAAACTGCCACATTCATTAAAAAGATTTCATTTTTAAATCCTTCCCAATAGAGGCAGTTGTTCTGATCTTACATTCATTTCTTGTCTCTCATTACTTCCCCTTCATTTTTAAATTCAATAACCAGTATACTTTTGTCTCATTTCAGCAGCAAAGGTATTTCCGTGTCCTTAACGCAATAGCAAGGCCAGGCCCTTCAGGTTTGACAAAAAATCTCCACCCATCCGGGTTGTATTTTTTGTCAAAGCCTTGCTATTGCTAAACACTAACCTTTTTATGCTCCCGAAACGAAACATAGCATACTCCGGCTCTTTAGACGAATAAAAAAAATGTCAGCAATGAAAAGTAAAATATTAAAAATGGATTTGATGAAACAAAACAGCACCTCCTCTCATTGCCGAATAAAATTTCAAAAAAAAATTAATCACTAAAAAATCTTAGAAATTATGAACATCATCGGAAGAGTGACAAAAGATGCGGAAGTACGCACATTGTCAAATGAAAAACAAGTAGTAAAATTTTCAGTAGCAACCAACGACAGCTACCGAAATAAAGCGGGCGAACGCATAGAGCAGACAACGTATTTCGATTGTGCCTATTGGATTAGCCCAAAGGTAGCGGAGATACTCACTAAAGGTTCACTTGTGGAACTCACAGGCAGGGTAAGTGCAAGAGCATGGACAGGTAATGACGGGGAAACACACACAGGGCTGAATTTCAATACCTCAAATATCAAACTGCACTTAGGGGGCAAAAAATCCCAAACGGCACAAGCTACTACAGGAAACAGCAACGACAAGGAAAAGGACGACCTCCCATTTTAACAACGAGCATCTAAACAATTTTTAAACTTTTTAAATCATTTTATCATGGCACATAATATCAATTTTAACAGTGAAACAGGACGTTACTCATTCTTTAGCGTAAAGGAAAAAGCGTGGCACGGACTAGGGCAAATTGTAGAGCAATATCCAACTAGCGAGGAAGCTATAAAGCATGCAGGCTTGGACTATGAGGTAGCCAAAAAACCTGCCCTTATCAAGGGCGCAGGATTATTAATTGGAAACAATGGAGAAATTATCGAGGGACAGGATATAATAATACCTAACCGCTTTGGCACATACCGCACTGACACAAACCAACCATTCGATGTTGTGGGAAAAGATTATCATATCGTGCAGAATCGTGAAGCGTTTAATTTCTTCGATGCCATTGTAGGCAGTGGCGAGGGAATACTATATGAAACCGCAGGAGCTTTGGGACAGGGAGAACGCATCTTTATCACAGCAAAACTGCCTGGCTATATCAGAGTAGGCAATGGGGATGACGTTACCGAAAAGTATATTTTCCTGACCACCTCGCACGATGGAAGCGGAAGTATCACAGCCGCATTTACTCCTATCCGTATCGTGTGCCAAAATACCCTTAATGCTTCGCTTCGTTCGATGAGCAACGTGGTGCGCATCAAACATACTTCAGGGGCAAAACAGCGTTTGGAGGATGCCCACAAGGTTATGGGTTTGGCAAATACCTTAAGCAGTCAGTTGGAGGGAATATTCAACAATTGGGCAAAAGTAAAAGTAACAGACCGAGAAGTGAGAAAGCTAATCCAATTGGCGCTATGCCCCAACAAGGAAACTTTTGATTTACTCAAAAAAGGTGCAGAGGATGAAGTTTCCACCTTGTACAGGAACACGGTAGACGATGCCTTTGCGTATGCTATGACAAGCGATACACAGCAGATGGACACCACTAAAGGCACATTGTTCGGGGCATACAATGCCGTGACAGGCTACTATCAGAATGTACGCAGTTACAAAGATAATGAAGCCAAGTTACAGAGTATTGTAATGGGTGGAACGGCACAAATGAAAGGACAAAAGGCTTTTGAACTGTGTACTGCCTTTGCAACAGATGGAGCAGAAATCTTAAACCTTAACTAATTAACCACAGGCTACCGTCTTAATCGGTGGTAGCCTTTAAAAATAACAGCTATGAATATCGGAATTATAACCTACAAAAATTACGAAGAACGACTACTGTTGAATTGGAATTTCAACTTATTGGAACTGTTCAGCATTATATTGAATGACAAAGATTTTGTCCGCTTTGAAATCTTGGACAGAAATAATAACCTTTTACTCTCAACACATTATCCCGATGTAGAACAAAAGGGAGTATATATCGAAGTTGTCAAAATTAAAAAAGAGACTGAAATTACTGGAATTACTTATGATGCATTCAGAACGTCATCGACTATCCGCAGAATGAAGGTGCGTTGGAACGTAAACGGCAGAAGATTCCGAACAAAGAAAAGAGCTATTGAGTATGTCTATTGGCAAAACAGAAGGGCAAGCTTGCAAATTGAGGGGTTCGTTGACCGCAGGTAGTCTGAAAAAGAACGATTAATAAACATTTTAAAATTTTAAGACGATGAACACAAATTTTTTCAATCAGATAGCACAGATGGACATACAAGGAGATTTGCACCTTACCATCGCTAAGGGAGCAGAAAACAACCTTATCGTATCGGTTATGCTCCAAAACGAACAATGCGGAGATAACGCAAAGAACATCATACCGCCCCTTACTCTTCGGGGAACAGCCGAAGAACTTGACAACGGTTTTTTTGAGAAGATAACCACGCCTATACAGACCGCTTCGGGCTTAATGGTGGATATGGAAGGATTTATGAAGCAGGTAGAAGAAGCCAAAAAGAATTCGGCAATGGAGAAAGAGAAAGGCGAAAAACAGAAAAAAGAACTGGAAGCCAAAGACAAAAAGTATAAAGATGCAATGGCAAAGGCTGATGAATTGGCAAAGGAAGGCAAATTCCGTGATGCGTGGATGAAAGTACCTGAGACAACAGAGTTCCCCGAAAAGGCTGACGAGATACGCAGACGCAAAACGGAACTATCCGACAAGTTTTCTACCCCAAGCCTTTTTGGGGCAATGGAAGAAGAAAAACCCGAACCATCCAAAGAAGTACTTTTCCCCAACTATGCTACCGATGAAGTGGAAGAAGAAATGTCGTTTGAGGATGAGGAAGAAAACGAATAATAACCTTTAAAATGTAACGACATGTTATTAGCAACACAATTAGAACGAGTATTTATACTCAAGGATAAAGGACAGGATATCAGACTGACTGACCCCGAACCACGTTGGAGCGTGGAAGCGGTATTGAATTTTTACGCCAACAGTTATCCAATTTTGACCACCGCCAAAATATCTGCCCCCGCCATCAGGGACGATGCGGTCGAATACCGATTTGAGAGTGTAATGGGGACTAAAGGTTAAACCTAAATTTTAAAGCGATGAATTATGTACAAGCACATTATATCGGGAACAATCAGCCCGCCCGAACAAAAAAGACAAAAGCAGTTGTACCAACAGCTCAGCGAGTTCACCCATTGGATGCAAAAACCCAAAGATGCAAACGAGGTTCAGAAAGACAAACGCAAGTCAGTACCAACACAAATGTTGCCAATGGTTTTCTAAAGATTTCTTTCCTGCCTAAATTCAAAGAAACGAAAACGGTACAGGCTTGTGAGGAAAAAGCAAAAATGCAGAGGGATTTTTATAGCTCCCTTTCTAAACTTTCGGAACATTATAAGATTGATCCAATGCAGACGAGCCAATTTGACTATCCTTACAATATGGCATTGGCGATATGGGATATGGAGGAAAAACTAAAACAGCGTGTTTTGAACTGGCAGGAAATACGTTTGCTACAGGACAGTAAGAAAACTTATTTTATCAGTGAGGAAAAATACAACACAGGTACAACCTTGTATTATATACCAATTGAACCGTTGTATCAGATGCTACACGACCCCAAGCGAAAAAAAAATGCACAACTGCTTATTTCCGTTTGTTCTTACCTGTACCACATTGCGGACATCCCTTATTTCAGACAGGAAGACAGCTATCTGTACTGGATGTACGAAATGCACAAAGACTGGGTGGAACAGGATGATGAAACAGACGAAGCAGAAATGTATCAACTTGAATTTAGTAAAGCGGAATTGATTGGGGACTGCATAGAGCAAAAGATTTTTAATCCTATCAATTTACGGGTTTTTGAACAGCGTTTAAATGCTTTTAAAAACCGTGATACCTTCGACCACGAATGTTGGCAGGCGGCTTGTACTGCCTTGGCTTTATACACGGAGTATCCACGGGAAAGCATTTTCCGAAACTCACCCATAAAGGATGACCCTGAAAACGAAGCTGACGAAAACGAAACCATCGGCATGGAAAAGTACATTTCCTTTATATCGCATACAAAAGGATGGCTATACGAGAACCTTGCCGAGAGCATCAACAACGAGTTTAACGAGTATGGAGAAATGCAGGAACCGACCATTTGCAAATGCTTTGACGGCAAAGACGCAACGAATACCAGTCTTGATTTTGAGAACAGATTATTTGCCCTATTGGACGATATATGCAGTCTATTGTATAACTATGAAACGACACGAAAATGAAAAACACAAACGATATAACCGCAAGTTTCGGGACTTTATACCACCCTAAATCTGCCTTGGTTTTCTATGAAGCCAATGGAACGGATAACGATGTATATGTGGAGCATTTTGATATGGACAAAAACGGCAGTCCTATTAATGCCCATCCACTTACAGAAAGAGAAGCCAATGCATTGGCAAAGTCATTGCAGACGGAAAAGAACAAGGATAAAGCTTTTTTAAAATCCAATGGGATATTGCCGACCAATATCCTGCACATCAATCCCAATACCGATAAAGGGGCAGTCTTATGGTACACCAAAGCGAAAAGGCGACAACTGCATTTCGTAAACAGTTTGCACATTCCGAGCGGTATGGCGTATGTACCACCAATGGTTTGGTATGCCAGTAAAAACAGTCTTTGGGTATTTGCACTTACAAGCGACAGAAGACCTACAGAGAAAACGCTTTTGTATGATGCCCCTTTTTTCAACATCTATGAAGACGGCAGGGTATGCATGGGTTCAGTCAATATCAACATCAAAAACTCCGCTTCGGTAGAGGAATTTACAGGGGCTTGGGAAGACTATTTTTTCAATAGCTATTTCAGCCATTTATTGGGGCAAAACAGTCCGATAATTGATAATTGCGTACATTTTTGGAAAGACCTTATCAAAACAGGGAAACCCTTTCCTAAAGAAGTATTGAAAAAGAAAAACAAAACACTTAAAAATCTATTGTGATGAATACAGAGAAAACAAAAATACATTTTACGGATAACTATCTGATAAATCCCACTAACCCCATTACCGTAAACCTAATCGGTGCGGGTGGTACAGGCTCAAAAGTATTGACCGCCTTGATGGAAATGAACCATAGCCTAATTGAACTCGGACACGCAGGGTTATCCGTTCGCCTTTGGGATGATGATGTTATAATGACTGCCAATTTGGGCAGACAGCGTTTTGGACAGTGTGAAATAGGATTGCCCAAATCCGTTGCCCTTGTAAATCGTGCAAACCGTTTTATGGGAACGAATTGGAAAGCGGAAACCGTGAAATTTGAAAAAGATACTTTGGGAAGATTGCCCAAAAGTGCCGAAGCAACGCTTTATATTTCCTGTGTAGACAGCGTACAGTCCCGCTTTGCTATTGCAGATATTTTAAACCAAAACAACGGCAGATACCATAGGGATACACCAAAATATTGGCTGGACTTTGGGAACAGCCAGTATACAGGACAGGTTATACTATCTACTATTGGAGCTATAAAACAGCCTAATTCCGAAAAGTACGAAACGGTGGCAAGCCTCCCATTTGTTACCGAAGAATTTGGAGAATTATTAAAGCAGTCCGAAGAGCAGGACGATACGCCCAGTTGCTCATTAGCGGAAGCATTGGAAAAACAAGATTTGTTTATTAATTCGGCATTGGCACAAATGGGATGTTCTTTGTTATGGACTTTGTTCCGTAACGGAATGACGGAGAACAGGGGGTTTTTTCTCAATCTGAAAGATTTCCGTTCACAGCCCATTCCAGTCGCCTGACCCGAAAAGTCGGGCGGCAAAAAGACAGCCCCTTCCGAAGGTCGGGACAGTCTTTTTGCAAAGCGGAACAACCACATTGGCAAAAATATATGCCGATTCCTAAACTCTTCGCTCATATTTTACCAAAGAGGTTGTACAGTTTTCGTTAGGGATACACATCCCTAATAAATAAATACTACGGACTTCTTTTCTTTCTTCTGTCAGGCGACCAAAGAAAAGAAGCAAAAGAAGGTCGCCTTGGAGATACCATTCTTTTATTTTTTTAACTCAATCTTTGCTTTACTTCATTAATATCATTGCTGATTCTTTGGAACATTTGTCCCACGCTTAAAGCCGAAGGGGCTTCCTGTTTACTATCATCCCTGCCAATATGGGCTACATATTCCCAAATCTCCAAAATGTCAGAGAGTTTGATATCATAAGGACTGTAAATAACATTGTCCGGTTCTACAGTAATAGAGTCCGGATTTTTTTTGCTCAATCGTTTATAGGTAATCCCCTCGCTAACCGTAATTAGAATATAGGTTTTATCAATTCTTATTTCGCCCAAGTTCTCTATATATTTCCCTACCACAAAAGTGGTATTGTTATGCGGTGGCATAGAATCACCGTCAATGGGAAAAGCCCTAAATTTACCGATACCCAAAAAAGGCAATGTCAGCTGTTGCAGGCTTTCCATAAACTCAGCATCGGCATAACCGGTCAGATAACCCGCCTGAGCTTTATGAGGCACAATTTCTATTAAGTTATTTCCCTCATGGTCCACAACAATAGGCAACACAATCCTGTTATCTTCCAGCTGCAATAAATTTTCGATTGATATTTTTCTTAAATCAACGGTCAGCAGTAAATCAATACTGATATAATAATACCGTGAAATCACCAATAGCGTTTCCGCTGGGGGCGTGTTCTTTCCATATTCATATTTCTTGTAACGGTCAACAGGTAAATGCATTCCGTCCGCTACTTCCTGCTGGGATAGATTCCGCTTGTTTCTCAGCCATTTAAGATTGTCAGAAATATACAACATACGTTAAAGTGATTTTAAATCACTACAAATATAATCATTCAAGGGATTTAACGTCCTAATTTTGTAAAAAGATATTTCAACATAAAATATTCAGGATAACATGACACGCGCCATCGTACATATGGATTTGGATACATTTTTTGTCTCCTGCGCACGACTTCAAAACCCCCAATTAAATGGTATCCCTTTGATTGTTGGCGGTGGCGAAAGAGGTGTTGTAGCGTCATGTTCCTATGAGGCAAGGTATTTTGGTGTCCGTTCAGCAATGCCCATCCGAATGGCAATGCAGCTTTGCCCGCAGGCAAAAATCATCAAGGGCGACATGGAATTGTTCTCCAACAAATCCCATGAGGTCACACAGATTATTGAAGAGAATGCACCACTGGTTGAAAAAGCAAGTATTGATGAATTCTATCTGGACATTTCAGGCATGGATAAATTCTATGGCTGTTATAAATGGACAAACGAGCTTTCCCAAAGCATTACCAAAGAAACCGGTCTGCCCATAAGTTTTGCTTTATCGGTAAACAAAACGGTTTCCAAAATTGCTACAGGTGAAGGAAAACCAAAAGGGAATCTGGAAATTTCCCAAAATATGGTACAGCCCTTTCTGAACCCTTTATCCATCCGTAAAATTCCCATGGTAGGAGAAGTTACTTTTAACCTGCTTTCAAGATTAGGCATACGGAATATTGAGAAACTATCCGAAATGCCACCCGAGGTACTGCAAAGTATGATAGGAAAAAATGGGCTGGAATTATGGAAAAGAGCTAATGGCATAGACCATTCGCCAGTTGAACCGTATAGGGAAAGGAAATCCCTTTCAACGGAACATACCTATCTTCAGGACACTATTGACATATATCAGGTGAAAGCATTGATTTTGGGAATGGTGGAGAAATTAGCGTATCAGGCACGGTGTGAAGGGTGGCTAGTTTCCACAGTGTCTGTAAAAATACGATATGCCAATTTTGATACCGAAAACCAGCAAAGAAAAATAGCCTACACCTCCTGCGATCATGTTTTGGCAAACAGCGTACTTGAGCTGTTCCATAAACTGTACAACCGACGTATGAGAATCAGGCTGGTCGGGATAACATTTACCGGTTTGGTACGGGGTACCTATCAGATTAATATGTTTGAGGATACCGAAGAAATGATGGCATTATACCAGACGATGGATAAAATCAAAAACCGGTTTGGCTTTGATGCTGTTACCAGATGCGGGGGAAGAATCCTTAAATCAAAAACAGGAAATATCATTTCAAACCCACAAGGATTTATTAACCCTAACAACACCCAATAATGTATTTGAACTGTCATTCTTTCCATTCACTCCGTTACGGAACTATTCCATTAAATGAACTGGTGGAGCAGGCTGCGCAGTTTGGTGTAACGGCAATGGCATTGACGGACATTAATACGGTAACAGGAATTTATGAATTTATAAAAGCCTGCGAAGTTTTGAATATAAAACCTTTGGTTGGGATTGATTTCCGTAACGGCTCCAAACAGCTTTATGTGGGTCTGGCAAAAAACAGTGAAGGAATATCCGAGATGAACCGACTGCTGACCAAACACAATTTTGAAGAAAGGATGCTCCCTATTCAGGCACCTGATTTTGAAAATACCTTTATCATCTATCCCTTCGAGAATGTTCCTGACAAGCTGCAGGAAAATGAATTTATCGGTATTACGGCAGAACAGCTGTCCAGACTATACAATCCTGCATGGAAAAACAGAATCGATAAAATGGTGGTACTGCAAAGCGTTACCTATAGAACCAAAGAGGAATTAAATTTGCATAAGATACTCAGGGCAATCGATTTGAATATTATTGGCACCAAGTTAACTGAGGGAGATCATTGCAAAATTTCTGAAGTCATGCTGCCGCAAGAAAATCTTATTGCCAAATTTAACGATTATCCGGTTATTATTGAAAACACTGAAAAATTAATAGCCCAATGTGATTTCCAATACGACTTCGGTACTCCAAAAAATAAAAAACATTACACCGCAAACAAACAGGGTGATATCGAATTGCTTACCAAACTGGCTTATGAAGGAATGGTCCGCCGGTATGGCGCTGACAATAAGGAGGCATTGGAACGGGTTGAAAAAGAGCTCAGGGTAATTGATGAACTGGAATTCAGCGGTTATTTTCTCATCACATGGGATATTGTACAATACAGCATCAGTCAGGTTTTTTTACACATCGGACGAGGAAGTGGTGCCAATAGTATTATTGCATATTGCCTTGATATTACGGATATATGCCCGCTGGAACTGGATTTGTATTTCGAACGTTTTCTCAACCTGAACCGCAAAACGCCACCCGATTTTGATATTGACTGGTCGTGGCGGGAACGTGACATCATTTTGCAATACATATTCACTAAATACGGGGCTGACCACGTGGCTTTTTGCGGTACAAACGTTGAGTTCAAGTACCGTTCCATTTTCCGTGAAGTGGGCAAAGTTTTTGGTTTGCCAAAGGAGGAATTGGACGAATTGGCAAAGAACCCGATGAAGCAGCATCAGAAAAATGAAGTGGTGAAAATGGTACAGTATTATGGCATGATGCTTGAAAAATATCCTAACCAACGCAGCATGCATTCCTGTGGCATTATCATTTCGGAAAAGCCGATCACCAATTATTCCGCTTTGGAAATGCCCCCTAAAGGGTTTCCCATTGTACAGTTTGATATGCATGTGGCAGAGGAAATTGGCTTTGACAAATTCGATATTTTAAGCCAGCGGGGTATTGGACATATCGACGATGCCGTAAAACTGATTAAAAAAAACCGGAACATCGATGTCAATATCCGGGACACTACTATCTCTAAAGATGAGGTAAAATGTAATGAATTTCTAAGCCGGGGTAAAACCATCGGGTGTTTTTATATTGAAAGTCCGGCCATGCGGGGTTTGCTCCGAAGGCTTAACTGCGACAATTACAAAGTACTGGTGGCTGCTTCCTCCATTATCCGCCCGGGAGTTGCTCAATCAGGCATGATGAAGGAATATATTTTCAGGCACAATAATCCTGATCGTTTTGAATATTTTCATGATGTATTCAAGGAACAATTGGGGGAAACCTATGGCATAATGGTTTACCAAGAGGATGTTATTAAAATTGCACTGCATTATGGCGGGTTGCCTGCTGCCGATGGCGATATCCTCCGGCGTGCCATGAGTGGTAAAGGGCGTTCAAAAACAGCCCTCCAAAAAGTAAAGGACAACTTTTTTGCTTCCTGCGCCGAGCAAGGGCATCCATTAGAATTAAGCCAGGAAATTTACAGGCAGATTGAATCCTTTGCCGGATATTCCTTTTGCAAGGCACACTCGGCATCCTACGCAGTGGAAAGTTACCAAAGCCTCTATTTGAAAGTCCATTACCCGATTGAATTCATGACGGCGGTAATCAATAATTTTGGTGGTTTTTACCGCACAGAAGTTTATGTACACGAAGCAAGAATGTCCGGTGCAAAAATCCATAATCCATGTGTCAATAAAAGTGATGTGCAGACCAATGTATCTGGAACCCATATCTACCTCGGATTTCAGCATTTGAAAAGCTTGCAATCTCAGACTTCAGAATTGATTGTAAGTGAAAGGGAGGAGAATGGACCCTATCAATCACTTGAGGATTTTATCAACCGTGTTTCTATTGGAATTGAAGGAATCCAGACTCTGATTTTCATTAATGCCTTTCGATTTACCGGCAAACAGAAAAACGAATTGCTGATTATTGCACGATTAATTTTAATCAATTTCAAGCCTGAGAACCGCAATCTCCTGTTGATTCAGGAACCTGTAAAGGATTATAAGTTGCCGGTACTGGAACGTTCCCCGTTTGAGGATGCTTTTGATGAGATTGAGTTGCTTGATTTTCCTGTTTCCGTTACACCGTTTAATTTATTGAAGACTTCTTTCCGTGGGGACGTCATGGCAAAGGATTTAACCAAACACCATAAGAAAACGGTCAGGATGCTTGCGTATCTGATTTCAAGGAAACATGTTCCTACCAAACGGGGTGACATGTTTTTTGGAACCTGGATTGATAAAGAAGGGGAATTTTTTGACACGGCCCATTTTGCCGATTGCCTGCGTGACTATCCTTTTCAGGGGGGAGGATGTTACCTGCTGCAGGGCAAGGTAGAAGTGGATTATCATTTTCCAACCATTACCATATCCAAAATGGCAAAGATGCCCTTTATTGCGGATCCCCGTTATTCGGCTACAGACGAAAGAAGATTCCATACACAACAGCAGATCCGTGAAGATGTGAGCATGACCCATCGGGAACCTTATCCACAGGAACAAGAATACCATATGCCGCGGTACAAAATGGCCCAATAGTAAAAAAAATAAAGAACATGAAAAAGCAAATAACAATGATGACACTCTTTAACGACACCGAAATTTTCGCATCAGGCACAGATGGCAAAAGAATTTTTGACGTTCCCAACGCTGACTTACTGTTAATCGATAATTTTTTCACCAAGGAAGAGTCCGATCAGTATTACAATATTTTACTCTATCAAACCAAATGGCATGAATATGATATGCCGATGTATGACAAAGTGGTTACGGCGCCCAGAATGGTTTCCTGGTATGGTGATACGAACCGGAGTTCCCGAAAATCGAATCCCAACTGGCCTGTAGAACTACTGACCATCAGGGAAAGGGTCGAAAATGAAACACAGATGAAATTCAATGCAGTATTGCTTAATCTCTATAGGAATGGCAATGATGGCGTGTCCTGGCATAGTGATAAAACCGCCAGCAGTAATAAAGATATGAATATAGCCTCGGTAACATTTGGTGAAACACGTTTATTCCGCCTGCGTCATAAATTTTTAAAGCATATTCCACAGATAGAAATCCCTTTGCATCATGGTACATTCTTACTCATGGCAGGAAATACAAATACATATTGGGAGCATCAGATACCTAAAACTGCACGGGATGTATTGCCAAGAATAAATTTAACTTTTCGTCAGGTTAGTCTCCAGCAATAATATTGTACAATTATATTCTTTAGTCTTTCTTTTCTAATTGCTTTTCTTCGGCTACCTGTAATCAAAAATATAACTCATATATTATATTGTTTGTTTTGTAAGTTTTTATTTGTGAAAAATCCGTATAAATACGTAGTGCCAGAAAAAAAATCCTTTTTAATTTAGAAGAAAATATTTTGATTGGAAATGAGAACTATTTTTTTTAGGAGAACATTAAATCAGTAAAAAATAAAACTTGAATCTTATGAAAAAACTATTACTTTTTTTATTTATTTTAGGCTATAGTGCTACATATTCACAATCGGTAAAAGAAAAACCATTAAAGAATAAAGATAGTATTGTATTGCAAAAAACAGACAAAGCTTTATCTAATAAAGATTTCAACGCAATAATTCAAACGAGTTTTTCAAAATTAATTACTGGACAAACAGCAAATAACGTCGGTAGTTATGCAGGTGTGGATATTGAGAAAACTGAAGTGACTTTCAGTCCTACATTTATTCTCGAAAATGGTAATATCATTACTGGTAAAATGATGGGAGGAATATCTGACGGAACCTATGCTATTTTTAACAACTCAAAGTTAAATACAAATATCAGTTTGGAAGTTCAGTATCATTTTTTATATAAAAAGACTCCAAGAACAATATATTATTATCAAAGTGACTATGATAAATACCTAGAAGATAGCACTAAAATCGTAAAAGACCATTCCGCGGCTAAAGCTAAAATCTTAAAGTCTTTTGAAAACAATGAACGTATAATTGAAAACGATAAATTAAATACGGAAAATAAAACACTTGATGCCGATATCGCAACGCTCAATCAAAAGTTGAATACTCCACTCACAGCTGATGAAAAAGAATTATTCACTGCCCAAGTTGATAATAAAATTTTCAAAAAGAATCAAAATGCAGCTAAAATTGCTGAGAATAAATTGCTCAATAAGGATTACAATAAATTAAAAGAACTGCTCAAGATTAATAATACCAGAGCTGACAAATTAAACGAAAATGATATTTCAAAGTTAAAAGTAGCAGGCTACCAATTCTCATGGTTTTCGTTGGCGTATAAACTTAAAAATGATGAATTTAGATTATTAGACCCAAAGGAAATTTATGAGAATCAAATCACCAAAGACAATTACATTAGTCATGAGTTTAAAACACAATATTCTTATGTCAATTTAAATCAAACAAATTACAAAACAACCTACTTTACATCTTCTTTAACAATGAAATATAAAAGTAATTTTAATGATTTAAAGAAAGTGGAAGTAACCCAAACCAGTACTATTGGAACAAGTTCAAATCAAATAAGGGAAATCTCTGATAAATTCTTTGCTTATTCAGGAACCTATAAAACCGGTGTAACTGAATTAAATGTTGATGTTGATTTTTATCATTTTCCTTTTAGCAGAAGCGCTATAGGATTTCATATTTTTCCAAAAAGTAAATATACCCAAAACATAAAACCAGTTTACAACGCAGGATTTGGTGTAGTATTTCCATTCATTGATAAAAAGAAAGATAAATCAACTATCAATGCAGAACTGTATTATAATTTTACTAATATTTTTAATTCTAACGACGTAGATTATACATTAATTGAAAGAAACAACATTGGTATACGTTTAGTTTTCCCGATAAATTTTAACCCTAACTAATTAACATCATGGCAAAAAATAACATTTTAAAAAGTGATTCCTTTACATTAGTACGTAAATTCAAAGCAGTTTGTAAGGAAAAAGATCTTCATAAGGATTGGAGAAACACAGAGGATGAGGCAATCCTGGATGCTTTAGAACATCAGGATACCAATATTTCCCATAGAGTAGATATAATGGTGCAAGAAAAGCAACAGTATGTCCTAACTATTGGACAAGATAAAATTGATAGAGCAATTAGATTAAAGTAGTTTTGAATTATCTATTTTTTATCATGCAATTGCTTTTAGTTTATATATTTTTAATGGAGAAAGTAAATTATAAAAATTGACCGGCCGTATTTCGGCAGGTCAATTTACTTTATAGCAATCGCTACCGATTTTATCTATTTAAGCTATTTAGCTGAAAATTCAACTGTTTTTCATTCCCAAAATTATCAGAAATCCAGATAGTGAAAGAATGTGTCACATAGGCCTGTGACGTATAATACAACCGAAATTGTTCTGCTGGTATGGGATATAAATTATTGGGAACAAAAGCATGCTGTTGGTCGTATCGCAGCAGACCCAGACCGTCATATTGAAAATAGCGGATAAAATACTGCGTGCCGCTATATTGATCGGTTCTTTGAATCATAAGCCTTATCTCAATGGTCTGACCGTTGGCGATTGCCTGGGGGACCGGCATTACACTAACTTCAAATGGTATACCTTTTTGGATTTCCAAATCTTCCTTTTCACATGAAGAAAGAAGGCTCGTGCTTAGCATTATAGCAAAAAATAACCATAGATATTTGAACTGTACTGTAAAACCGATGTTTTTATAATTGAATACTGATTTCATAATTATTGTTTTTAAAAGTTATATCGTAAACCCACACCTGCAGACGCTCGAAGCTGTTCCAGGGATGTTCCCCAAAATACTTTTGTCTTTGCCTGAACCAGCAATACAAAATGATCGGATAAATAGGTTTCCAGGGACAATTTTCCTCCCGCGCCGTAGATGAAGTTCTCTTCATTAAGAATCTTTGCACCATCATATAGGATGTTATTTCCACGATTAATAGTTTCATAACCGATAATCCCGGTGATGGCTGTATTGAGGGAAATATTTTTAGCGGGATCTCCTAACAGGTAAAAACTACAGCCACCTTCCATGCTGTATGTTTCCTGTGGTATTCTCAGCTCTTTGTATTTTGAATACTGATGGGTATATTCCAATGCCCATAACCGATAGTTCCCGTTTCTGCCATTTACAGTCAGCCCTATACTGAGGTAATAATTCCTGTCGGAATTATAACGGGATAAGGTTCCTGCATTAATTTCCAGCCCTTTTTGTTTAGGCAGCATTCGCTGTGCCTGCATCATGATGCTGCTTGTTATTACAAACAGCGTAGCCAATAGATACTTTTTCATTTATTGTTTTTTTACTGAGGTTACTATATTTTCAGGTGCATATCCTTTATCAGTCGGGCTCTTATCAAATCCGAATTTTCCACCTGAAGTGTCTGGTGCCTGCCGCCGTTCTTTTCAAAAATCTCAATGAGCAGTACCTTGTCATCGGCAATGGTAAACTGGTCCAGCAGGAATACATTTTGTTCGACTGATTTTCCTCCAATCTCATCCAGTGGCTTGTAAGTACGAAGCGGAATCATGGGTCTTTCCTGTACTACGGTACGTTTTGCTAACTTTTTGTCCGCTACCTTGAAATTGATAAAATCAATCTGGAAAGGAACATTAGTGCGGTTGGCAAGTTTCGTGTGGAAATAGTATTTGCCATTATGGATGTAAATACCTTTCAGTAAAAACTGAATGCCAAAACTTTTAGCCCCGATATGCTTTACAAAACGTTTGTCTTTTTTGTAGATGGTTTCCATTAACAGGCCTGCTAGTGATGGTGAGTTGTTTCCCAACTCTTCAAAAAGCACATCGTCTCCACTGGACTTGTCCACAGTCTTTTGCATCGTTAACAGATCGTAACTCAATGTTTCAGGACAGGAACTGTAATACACATTGAAGCTGTAAAATCGGCCGTCGTTGGTAATTACCGAGAAATTAGTTTCCGGTTCAAACTCCTTTACAGAGGCTTTTATACGCAGTACATTTTCGGCATCATCAGCCTTTCCTGCAATCAGGTATTCGCTTCCGAGATCCACATAACGGATAGCAGTTGGAAAAATCAGGTGGGAAGTCTTGTCGTAAGTAACTTCCATTTGGTACGGTTCTATACTGCCCAAAGCAAGTGGCGATTTTACAGTATCCTGTGCCATAGCCGGTATGATGGAGCCGATCATCAGGGCATAATCCCAAAAGGTTTTAAATTGTTTTTTCATTATTTAATTGATTTTAAGTTTACTATTAATTCTTATTTTTTAGAGACCAGAAACAGTTGATGGCCTGCCTTTAGGGTAACTTTCGGTGTCCTTACTTTTTTGGAGAAGTAACCCGAAATTCCCTGAACTACTCCTTTGCTCATTTCTGCAGCTATTTGCTGTCCTGCTGATTGGGTCAGCATGAGGCTTGTTCCTGATTGCTGGCTCATATTGCCGGCCATTTCAGTAAGGGCATTCATTTCCGGTGAATATGGCACGGACAAGCCTTGCTGACCATCAAGATCATAAATGGTGATGTCTACAGGTATAATATTACCGTCCAGTTCAATGGAAGTAACTTTTAACTGTAGACGTCCTGCCTGAATCTTAGTAGAAGCGGTTATGACTGTACCCTTCGGAATGATACGGCTAGGTGTTTTAGCAGGCTCCAATAAACGCAGCTGCACCATGCTTTCGCCGATAATGGTCTGTGTTTCCTGAACACAGGCTTTGATACTGTTCTTTGGCTGTACCACTTGCTGCGCCGAACCTGCAGTATAAAAGCTGCGGTTTCTGGTTGCGCTCCATTCGGCCAAAAAGGTACTGTCGCTGGGTTCACGGTACAGGGATGATACAGTACTTTTTTTTGCAGGGGCGAATGCGGCAAAATATTCCTTCTGTGTAGTACCAGAAGTACCAGTACCAGTACTGTTGCTGTTTGGCCCCTGATTGGTATTGGTTCCTGAAGGAAGGTACTTGGCAGCCATTTGATAGGATTTTTCCATGAGCGCCAGTTGGTCATTTGCCGTTATACCTGCAGGTACCTCTTTTTCAGCCAGCTTTTCCCTGAGTTCGTCCACTTGTTTGCGGAGCTCCTGTGTCTGGTCATTATCGCCCTGATAGAAAGAACTCAGCGTGCTTTGTGCATTGCGATAGCTGTTTAGTGCCAGGTTGCCGGATCTTCCAGAGCTACCGGCAGTTCCATTACTTGAGTCTTCTTCATCAGTTGCTGCGGCTGTCGCATCATCGGATGAACTGTCCTCATTCCAATAGTCGGACAGTGTGGTAAGGGCGTTGCGTTTTTCCTGCTCCTTTTGTTCCAGCATGTCCTGTTCGTATGCCTTTTGTTTGTCTGCCTGCATTCCGGCATCGCTCGCCTCCGGAACGGCATCGTTGAGTCCGATATTTTCGATTTCCTTTTTCTCTGAAGAAGGTTTAAATATCAGGTACATACAGCCCAAAAACACGATGCCCATTAAAACGAATATCAGCGGCTTTTTAAGCCGTTCCTGCTTCCCTTTTTTGTCATCGGGCAGATTGGATGTTTTGTTTTGGCCGCCTTCCTCAACAAGAATGCTGACCTTTTTTTCATTTTCCTTCATAAATCTTATTTTTTAGAATTGTTATCAAAGTGTCCTGTATCGTGGCAGGACTTTCTTCCTTTTTTAGGACAGGATTATCAATATGCTTGATCTCCATGTCATTATCGGACCTTGCTGTATCGAGCCACACTTTAAAAATGACCGCCAAGGTTAGCAGTACATAGCCTGTAAAAAAGTAAAGCGTATAGCGGTGTTGTTTCCTTACAGGCAATGCCTGCCAGCGCTCATCCAGCCTGTCAAACCACTCGCTCATATTTGTTCTTAAATTTTTCATACCACACTTTTTTAGCGTTCAATGACCTCTATATCCTTGTTCTCTGTCACGGCGAACTTTTCGATATTGAAGCCTTGCGGGTTATTATCCGAACGAACGGAGTTTACCAGAAAACAAGACGTAACCAGGTTACGTTTTGTCACGTTGCTCGAACGGATGATGAACTGTTTGGCATAGGTCCGTACGGCATAGGGATAGGTCTCGAAGTTGCAGGCCACACTGTCTACTTCGATGCGCTGCTGCACATTACCCGATATGATGCGGTTGAAATACCCTTTTTCCGAAAGGTCTTTGTAATAATCGAAGGCGCTTTTATCGGCGAGATTGAACGCGCGTTTCATATTGCTTTCAATGGCGTTCTTGTCGGGAGCGAGCGTAAAGAACAGTTCGTGAAAACGTCTTACGTGTTCACGGGCTTCCACCGGACGGTTGATGGAGGCATCCTGCGCGAATGCCAGCATCAATGATTTCCCATTGTCCAGGACATAGATTTTCTGTCGCTGCTGTTCCGCAAAGCGATAGGAATGCCATACGGCATAGCCTGTGATCCCTGTACAGAGTACAGCAAACACAATAGCGTACAATCTGATCTGCCTGAAACTGTTTTCTATATTTCTTAGCGTTTTAAATTCCATTTTCCTCAGTGATTAATTGTTTACTTATTGATTAACCTGCCACCGATATTTCCAACTGCTGAACCGGTTCCGGCTCCCGCTATATTTCCAGATTTCATTGCGGTCTGGTTGACATTACGGGTAAAGTTCCCTGCACCGCCAGCCTGAATAATCCAACCTGTCACTGTCGGAATGGTAAAGTAGCCCACAATACCTATAATCATAAAGATGATATACACGGTGTTTGAAGTATCAGGGATGAATGTTGGATCGGCAAGCATTTCAATATCCCGTTCAATAATCAGGGACTGTATCTTGGCAAGCATTGAGCTGAACAGGTCTGCTACCGGAAGCCATAAATACACACTGACATATCGGGTGAGCCACTGTGTAAGTGTGGATTGAAAGCCGTCCCATACCGATATGGCAAATGCTATCGGACCGAGTATTGACAGGACTATCAGAAAAAAAGTCCGTATGGTATCAATGACCAATGCCGCTGCCTGAAAAAGAATTTCCAGCAAATTGTGAAACCATTCTTTTATGGCTTTCTCGATCTTGTAAGCCTGTCTGTCCATATACATTCCTGCCATTGTGCCGACATCGGCAGGTGACCAGCCCAGTTCTTCCAGTTTTTTGTCAAATTCTTCGTTCGATACCAGATAGGCAGTTTCAGGGTCGCGAAGCATCGCTTCCCGATCCAGCTGGTCTTTTTTTGCCTGTAAATCGTTCAGGTCAAGCACCTGGTTTTCAAGGATGGAATGGGTTCCTGTAACCACTGGGCTTAAGATTGCATTAATGGTTCCCAGTACTATGGTCGGGAAAAACATGATGCAAAATCCTAATGCAAATGGACGCAGCAAAGGGTACATATCAATCGGTTCTGCCCGGCTGAGTGCCTGCCATACCTTGATGGCTACATAGAACAAAGCTCCCAGACCAGCCAGTCCTTTGGACACTGCCGCCATATCGGCGGACAGTGGCAGCATCTCATCATATAGGGAGCGTAGGACTTCGTGAAGGTTATTAAATTCCATAGCTTACCAGTATTTTTGGTTTGAAGGTCCATAGAGTTCCAGCACTCTTTTTGTATTGTTCTGCTTTTTTGCCCTTAGAATGCTTATGGAGATATTCTTGTTGGTATAGTAGCGTACAAGGCTGTGGTATTCTTTTACTTCTTTGTACACACGGTCAATAATATCCATGCGTTCTTTGTCATTCAGGGATAGGCTTGAGGAGTTCACAATCTGTTTGAGTTCCTTCAGTAGCTCGGTACTCTCACCCAGCAGTGCTGAATAGCCATTGGCAATAGCTGCCAATTCGCGGGCAGAAAAGTTGGGATCGTTCATCATTTTTCCAAAGTTCTGCACATACATTTCAGACACGTCGCCGACTAGCAAAACCGTCTGTTGTACTTTGCGTGCATCTTTCACCAGATTGTTTACCGCCTGTAGCTTGTCGTAATATTCTTTGCCCTGTTTGTATACCTTTTCAACTTCCTTGAAATTTTTAATCACATTCGATACCGTGGAGGATGTCTGTACAATTTCATTGGCACTGTTCAGAATACCTGAAGCCAGGTTGGTAGGGTCTGTAACTACCCACTGGGCTTTTACAGAAGGTGCAGCAGTAAGGAATAGCGCTGTATACACCATAAACATTAATTTTTTCATTGTTCTTCAATTTTTAAGTTGTTAATGATTATTTGATTATTAATCTGCTTTATCACGCCGCCTAATGGCAATGTGCTTGATGGCGAGTTCTACATTGCCGTCCAGTTCTGAGGCAAGCTGCATGACTTCCATTTTCTCGGTTTCTTCGGTGGTATAGGCGAGATATTCCTCCAAACTAACTTCCGTGGCATATACCGCAGAGTGCGTACCGCCCAAACCTATCCACACCTCCTTGTAAAGCCTTGAGGCATCATTATTCATATTGATGGAAAGTACCTGTGCCTTTTCTTTATCAGTCAATCCGAGCATTGCCTGTATATCATCAAATTTGTTCATGTACTTGCGCTGGTCGAGCAGGATTTTACAATCGGAGTTATTGATGATGCTTTCTTTTACAATGGGCGACTGGATGATGTCATCTACTTCCTGCGTTACCACAATGGCTTCACCAAAAAATTTACGGACAGTTTTGAAAAGGTACTTGATGTATTCCGCCATTCCTTCTTTGGCGATGGCCTTCCAGGCTTCTTCAATCAGGATAAGTTTGCGGATACCTTTCAATCTTCTCATCTTGTTGATGAACACCTCCATAATAATGATGGTCACAATTGGAAAGAGGATTTTGTGGTCTTTGATGGCATCAATCTCAAACACGATAAATCGCTTGGAAAGCAGGTCTAACTGTTTATCGGAATTGAGCAGGTAATCATACTCGCCGCCTTTGTAATACGGTTCGAGTACATTGAGGAAATTGGCAATATCAAAGTCTTTTTCCCTTACCTGTTTTTCTTCCAGCACCTTGCGATAATCACCCTGAACATATTCGTAGAAACCATTGAAAGAAGGATACACATCGCTTTGTTTGATACGCTCGATATAACCGCTTACAGCATTGGACAATGCCACTTCTTCTGAACGGGTTGGCGGTTCATCATCGCGTTTCCAAAGTGTCAGTATCAGGGTTTTGACACTTTCCCTTTTTTCAATATCGAACACACCATCATCGGTATAGAATGGATTAAAGGCAATGGGATTGTCTTCGGTATACGTAAAATACACCCCGTCTTCCCCTTTGGTTTTTCCTTTGATGAGTTCACACAAACCTTGATAACTGTTTCCGGTATCCACCAAAAGCACATGGGCTCCCTGCTCATAATACTGTCTGACCATATGATTGGTAAAGAAGGATTTTCCGCTGCCCGAAGGACCCAATATAAACTTGTTCCGATTAGTGATGATACCTCGTTTCATGGGCAGGTCTGAAATATCCAGATGGATGGGTTTGCCTGTGAGCCTGTCTGCCATCTTGATGCCAAAAGGCGATGGTGAATTGTGGTAGTTGGTTTCTTCAGTAAAGAAGCATAAAGCTGGCTCAATGAACGTGTAAAAACTTTCTTCACTTGGAAAATCTGCCGCATTGCCGGGCATTGCTGCCCAATACAGCGTAGCTGTATCGGTAGTGTTGTGGCGAGGTTTGCATTCCATCAGTGCCAGTGCGCTCCCGCTGTCATTCTTTATCTGCTTGAGTTCGCCGGGATCTTCCGACCAGGCCATGATATTGAAGTGCGCCCTTATGGACGACAGGCCAAAAGAATGGGCTTCGTTCAGGTAGCGCTCAATCCATTCCTTGTTGATCTGGTTGGCACGGCTGTAACGAGCCAGTGAATGCATGTTTCGTGCGGATTTTTCAAACTTTTGCAGGCTCTCATCGCTGTTATCCAAAAACAGGTATTGGTTGTAAATATGATTGCAGCTGAGCAGCAATCCCACGGGGGCAGCAAAAGACAAACGGCAGTCACTGCGGTCGGTGGACAGTTTTTCGTAGCGTGTATCTGCCGATACCGTTCCGGGCAAATCATCTGTATCGGATAAGGTGTGCAGGCACAGCCTTTTGTTGCCAATGCGTACTTCTTCACCTCCGAGTGCGATATCCTGCATTGGTGTTCGGGCTTCTCGTGACAGCGTCAGGTACTGTTCCAGTAATCCCTGTTTTCCTTCCGAACCGATAATATCCTCTTCGCTCAGGCGCTGCAGTTTGATAAATCCGCAGTCGTTGATGATACGCTCAAACTGAGCAACTGCCTCCATAAAGCGATGGATTGCTTCCTTGTCCCTGATTTCCTTTGGTATCAATGTTCCTTTGCAGAGCGATGAAAAATTGCTCTGCATCCGCATTCTTTCCTTAGTGGTTTTGGTCAGGAACAGATAGCAGTAATGATTCAGGAACGGACGCTCATTGAAATGGCGTTGGTATGACTTTGCTAAAAAACTTTGGTTGTCTTCTGCCATATCGGGTGCGTAGCCCTCTTTAATGTACCAGTCCTGTTTGTGAACGACCGTAAAATCAGGCAGGGTCTTGATCGCTTTATGCCAGGCGGAATGAATGGCTTCGTATTCGGCGGAAGCTACCGTGAACAGTTCCGGTAAATGCACCTGAAAGCAGGCAGTAATGTCAGCGTCTTTTGACAAGATACAGTTGTTCTCTACTGCCAGTAACGGGAACTTGCTTTCCAGTGTTGTGGCTTTTGCTCCATTTCTCATATGGCACTGGATTTAGGGGTGAACTTCAGGTAGCGGTGTACGGGTTTGCGGCAGATGATGTATTGGGGATGCCTTTTTCTTGCACCTATTTTCATCAGTCCGTGTTCTCCATACTTTCTGTTCAGGGAGAAGGTTTGCCATACAATCAGCGAAGCGCCTCCGGTTCCTAGAAACAGGCAGGCATAGGAATTGACCCCAGCCATGTAAAGTATCATGACCAGAATAAGGGTTCCGAGCAATCCGCCAGCGAAGATGAACAGATATTGCGCCTTGAGGCCCTTAAATTCTACTGTTCTTCCGATACCTTTATTGATATTGTAATTGTTCATATATCAATTTTTAAAGGAAGAAGGAACGCAGAATGGTAGCCGCTACAATCAGGAAAATACACGCACCAAACCAGCTTGCTGCGGTTTTACTGGTATCGGGATCTCCGCTGCTGAATTTGTTATAAACTTTAACGCCACCGATTAATCCTACCACAGCTCCGATGGCATAAATAAGCTGCGTGGCGGGATCGAAATAGGATGTTACCATTTGGGTGGCTTCGTTGATTCCGGCCGTGCCGTTGCCTTGTGCGAAGGCTCCGAAAACAGACAATAGGATAATCCCTGCCAGCACTTGTTTTGTTGTTTTTTTCTCCATGATAGTATGAGTTAGATTTGTACTTTTTTCTGCCTGATGCAGATTTTTAAGCAAATCTATTGGAGAACTGAAGGCAACTTAATAAGCTGTCTTAAAGTGGAATTGTTTGGCTTTAAAAGACTGATAAAAGTGAAAATGTAGTATATTAGCTTACTTTATTAATTTCATCTGTTTTTATATTTTTGGGAAATAGTATAACATATTTAGATCATAACTCTACTACACCAGTTGATAAGAGAGTTATTGAGGTAATTACTCCTTATTTTAGTCATCTTTATGGAAATCCTTCAAGTCTTTATTCCTTTGGGAATATGGCGAAAATGGCTGTCAATAAGGCGAAAACCAGTAATGCTGATTTACTGGGGACTGAACCAAATGAAATTTATTTTAATTCCGGTGCCACAGAAGGATTGAATTTTGCCCTGAAAGGTTTAGCATTACATTCAGGTAATTCAAAAAAACATATCATTACTTGCACTACAGAGCATAAGGCAGTACTAGAAACTTGCCATTATTTGGAAAGTATTGGTTACGAGATCGATTATCTTCCTGTAAATAAAAATGGTGAAATAGATTTAGGGCTATTAAAAAACACCATAAGAATTGATACTTTATTGGTATGCCTGATGTGGGTAAATAATGAAACAGGCGTAATACATCCGATTAATGAAATTGGAAATATTACAAAAGAGGCAGGCGTATATTTTGTATGTGACGGAACACAGGGGATTGGAAAATTACCTATAAATGTTGTCGATTGCAATATTGACATATTTTGTTTTTCTGGACATAAAATTTACGGTCCAAAAGGTATTGGCGGAATTTACATAAATCAATCTATAACGAATAAGAATAAAATACAACCTCTAATTCATGGAGGTGGGCAGGAAGATGGTCTGAGAAGCGGTACATATAACCTTCCTTTAATTGCAGGATTGGAAAAAGCTTTTAGTATTGCTCAGGAAGAAATGGATCTTAATAAGAAACATATTGAACAGTTGCAGGACTTTTTAAAAAGGGAATTGTTACAGATTAAAGGTGCGACTATTAATGGTGAATTAGCTCCGAGAATATATAATACTGTAAACGTGTGTATTCCTGGTTTTGATACTGAAATTTTTATAGGTATGAATAGCGATATTGCCGTTAGCAACGGTTCGGCCTGCACGTCAGCACTGATTCAGCCTTCCCATGTTTTGCTAGCCATGCATTTAAATAACAATGATGCAATGAACAGTCTTCGCATCTCTTTGGGAAAGGATAATACAAAAGAGGATATTCAATTACTTATACAACGAATTAAAAACTTTATTAGCAATCAATAAATCTAAACGCTTATGTTGGAAACTCTATTTCAATCATTATATTACTGTAAAACAGAAACGGATATTGATAAGCTGATTTCAGAAGATTCTAATTTATCCAACAACATAAATTGGTTTCCAATTGGAAAAAATGAATCAAATTTCAGCATTATTGAGAATCAACAATCTAATCCGATAGCAGCACTGGTTGAAAAAGTTACCAATTCCATAGATGCAATCTTAATGAGAAAGTGTTTGGAGCAAGGGTTAGATCCTAAAGGCAAGGAAACACCTAAATCTATGGATGAGGCTGTGGACTTGTTTTTTCCTGACAATAAAAAATGGGACCTGAACACTTTCAGAAGAAATCAGGCTGAAGAAATACAAATCCTTGCAGATGGACCAACCAAGCAAAGTACTGTGATTATTTATGACAATGGAGAGGGACAGCATCCTAAGGACTTTGAGAATACATTTCTTTCACTAATGAGAGGGAATAAAAATGAAATCCATTTTGTTCAGGGAAAATACAACATGGGCGGTAGCGGAGCTATTGTTTTTTGTGGTACTAAGGGATATCAGCTCATTGGTTCAAAAAGATATGATGGTTCAGGCCAATTTGGTTTTACATTGGTTAGAGAGCATCCTTTGTCTAAAGACGAATTAGAGACTAAAAAAAATACGTGGTACGAATATTTAAAAATTGATGAAGAGATTCCTGCTTTTGATATATCAGAATTAGATTTAAAACTGCTTAACAGGAAGTTCAAAACCGGGTCAATCATAAAAATGTATTCTTACCAAATGAAAGGAATTTCAGGATTTGCACAGGATTTGAATCAAAGTTTCAATGAGTTTCTGTTTAAACCGGTGTTGCCAATATTTACAATTGATAATAAGGAGCGGTATCCAAACAACAAAGTTTTGGAAACTACCGTATATGGTCTTCAAAGACGTTTAGAAGAAGAAAAAGATTATGTTGAAGACTGGTTTTCTGAGGAGTATGAAGATACTCTTTTCGGGAAGATGAAAGTAACATGTTATATTTTTAAAGCAAAGCAAGACGGTAAAACTGTTAAGGAAACCAAAGCAGACATACAGCGTCGCTATTTTAAAAATAATATGTCTGCTTTATTTTCAATGAACGGTCAGGTACATGGACATTATACTTCTGAATTTATTACAAGAGGTTTAAAGTTTAATCTGCTGAAAGATTATCTTTTGATCAATGTCGATTGTACAAAGATGAAGTACGAATTTAGAAAAGATCTTTTCATGGCTTCGCGTGACCGTTTAAAGAATGGGACAAAAGCTGAGGAGTTACGGGATTACTTAAAAAAGAAATTGGTAAAATCAAAGCTTGATGATATTAATAAACGTAGAAAAGATTCTATTGGATTAGAAAGTGAAGATACATCTGAACTTATAAAGAGTTTTGCAAAAAACCTCTCTAAAGACAGTGACCTTTTTAAATTATTACAAAACACACTCAAACTGGAGGAAAAGGCTAAAGAAAAACCAGAGAAAAAAGAATCCAAAGGCAAGCCTGAAAGAGAAGAAAAGCCATTTAAGCCGGAACGTTTTCCAAGTTTTTTTAAATTACAGCATAAAGCTAATAACCCGATTCCGGTACCAATTGGTGGTGAAAAAACATTACGGTTTGAGACCGATGTTGAAGATCATTATTTTGACCGTACCGACGAACCTGGGGATTTGCAAGTCAGTATTTTAAAAGTGAAACGTACAGATAGCAAAGGGGGTAATCAGCAGGGAAATGAAAAAGAACCTGGAGAATTATTAAATATTATTAAATCGAGCCCGGATAGAGGTAGCATAAAAATCACCTTTAATCCTGATACTGAATTAAGGCAAGGGGATGAAATCGAAATAGAAGCTTCATTAAAAGGAGCGGGAGATCAATATTTTTCAGAAATTCTTTTCTTGAAAATTGTTGATCAGGAGCAAAAAAAGGGAACTGTACCAAAAGAGGAGGAAGATTATAGTAATATTGGATTGCCTGAATTGGTAAAAGTTTCAAAAGAGCAATGGGACGAACTGGAATTAAATGGTGTTTCCATGAATTATGATACAGTAATGAATCCGATGGCTTCGGGAGATATCTTAGAAAAAATTTATATAAATGTAGACAGTAATGTTTATCTTAATTATCGAAAAAAACTCAAAAATGAGGAACAAATTATCGTAGCTCAAAAAAGGTATATTGCTTCTGTTTATTTTCATTCTTTGTTTTTATACATGATTACTAAAAAGAAAAACTATAAGCTTTCTTTTGGAACAGAAAATAACGAAGAAGAAATAACTATCGATGAGTACATTCGTGATGTATTCGATAGTTATTACTCCGATTTTTTATTGAATTTTGGGATGGAACAGCTAATGGGAAGCTTGGAGGATTAGTATGTAAAAATTATTATCAAATACCAAAGTAGTCATTTCTCTTAATCTACTGAAGAATTATTATTTGCAGATATTAGATATCCTATGAAATGGTATTTAGGTAAACCCTACTATCGATAAATTAAGAAAATATTTGGATAAAATAGGAAAAATAAAATTTAACCGTGTTTTTTTTTTAGGATATTCAGTGGTCTTTTTCGCTTTTAAATTAATGATGTCCAACAAGATTAATATAAGGTAAGTTGTCTATCTTATGATCATTATTCCATTTCGATGAAAAAGCCTTACTATAAGGTTGCCAATATCTTGATTTTGCATTTTCTACAATTTCCAGATATTTTGGGTGCAGCGTAATCTTTTGGTGATTGCTTTTGGTGTAAAAATTTCTTATAATAAAATCACAGCTTAGAATTATATCCATCGGCGGATGTAATATTCTTGGCGAGGAAAGAAGCAGAAGATTTCCAAATATATCACCTTGCTTAACCATGTGACTTCCTCCAAAATTCATGTGGTACTCCGGATGAGAAAATAAAGCGTTTTCTGGACTTCCTTTGTCAAGATGCCATGAACAGTTTGCTTCCTTAATATCTTCTCCATTATTATAAAAAGCATTAACGGTTATATTAACTCCTAAAGATTTAATCGGATCTTGTTTGTAATCATCTTTTTTACTTTCACAACAAAACAAAGATAAATTAACTTCAACATCAATATCGCTGTTAGGTAGTTTTTCAATACCAACAGGCAAGCAATGCCTATCTAAATCAATTCTTGAAAAAGTGAGTGGTTCACTAGTTAATATTGAATATTTTAAATCATTATTATTTGAGTTGTCTATAACACCAATACTTTGGAGTATATTGGGGTTTTTTACAAATTTACCCCAACCCGAAAGAAGTCCCGATAATGCACGAAGGTCTTTCCGAATGTCATCCTTTTTCATCTTTTTCTCACTTTGGTATATAAATCTTTTAGCTTTTTAAGTCGTTCACGTTCTAATGGGTGAACTTTTGAAGTTTCAAGCTCTAATGCTGCACTAATTGAATAATATTCATCTTCTTCCCAAGGAGATTGGTCTATCGGTACTATGGCTAGAATTCCATCTGCTAATGCAATTGGAGTATGTAAAACTTTACATATAGTCCAAAAATAATCACTTTTGCTTTCTTGAAGTTTTTCGGCCGGTTTTAATGATAAAGTAAAATTTTTATTAATTCGTTCTACTCGTTCACTAGCGGATAATGATCCTAATGGCAAGTCAAAATTTTCGTTCCACCATTCTGAAAGTAATTCCATCCACCACCGATCAAAATATGATGAAAAGACTCCTTCGTAAGAGCAACAATTAAGTATACCTAACAATTTAATAATTTCTGGATCATCAACATTACTAATATCTATACCTAAGCGAGAAGCCAATAAATACTTATCAATTAACAGTCCTGAGGGTCTAATTATTTTAGTTAAGATAAAGCGTGAGATTTCATGAACGGGTTTTTTTTCGTTCACAAAAGAAGTAAGATATTCAACAACTCTATAATCTACGTGAGCTAAATCATCTATCTTTAATAAAGATTTTAAAATAGTTTCAGTATCTTCTTGAATTATAATTTCATTAACGACTTTATATGATTTGGCTAGATCAACCATCTCATTTATTACATTTATACGATTTTCATGAAAAAAATCTTTTTCATATATAACATCAAACAAATCATGACTAGACAAAAGCTTATCGTAAGTTTTACTAAAATTAAATTGTGCTGAACAAAGAATTATTGGAAAATCCTTTAATTTACGATCTACGGAAAGTCTTCTTAATTGTTGTGTAAGTGCCTCGACATCGAAACCTGCAATATCTCCATCAGTGTTTTTTCTGTTCAATCCCCAATCTATCAACAGCCCGTCATAATTTGTTTGGTTTACAGAAAGAAATTCAATAATTTCCTCCCATTTTTTATGCTGAAAAGGTATTATTTCCAAATTCTCGGGGTTAACACTTAGTCCTTTAGCAGTTTCCTGAATTGTAGATAACGGGTCGTCATCTATATAATAGTATTTAATAGCCATATTTTTGTAATTGATCCTCAGACGCCTGAGGTAATTCTATTCGAAAATTCGTTATGTATTCCTGTTCAGGTGCAATTAAATCTATTGTGCCTGAATATGCTGATATAATATCTTTTACAATCTTAAGTCCTAATCCTGTACCAGTGGCCATTTCATTTTGAGAAGCATCTATACCGGATGGTGCTGAAGTGGTGAAAAATGCATCAAAAATTCGATTTTTATTCTTCTCAGGGATACCATCCCCATTATCAAGAAACTCGATATAAATTATTCCATCATCTTTGCCACAGATAATTTGAATTTTCCCGTCATTCCTATTTACTCTTTTAATCGCTTTTTTTGCATTTGTATATAGATTATACAATATTGAGGTTAATTCTGAAGGATGCATAGAATACGTATAAAGATCATAACCATAATATTCTTCTGTGAGCAAAATATTTTCAGCTTGTAAATCTTTTAATACAATTTCATGAAACGATCTGACAGCTGACCTCAAATCAATTGGTCTTTTTTCTCTATTAGAGTTTTGCGTAATCGTATGATCAATATAAGAAGTATAACTCTTAAAGCGATTAAAGTTATCCTGTAGATTTAATAACGAGGACCTAATATTTTCGTCAAAATCTTGTTCTATAAGATAATTTATACTTCCATTAAAAGATGGTACAAACTGTCTTATTTCATGGGTGAATTCGGCTATATTAAGTCCTATTCCGGCTAACACGCGAAGCATCTCAATCTCTTCAAGTTTCGATATCGCCTCGTCAATTATGGAATTTGTATCGGGATCATCTTTTTTTAAACTTTCAAGCTTCTCTTTCGTGCTTTGGCCAGTCCGATCCGATGTATTACCTGAGCTAGAATTACTTTCCGAATTAGAGCTACTTCCATTATTTTGATTAGAACTATTTTTTTCTTGAAGTCTGGCAGAATTTATTCTCATTGCCGCTTGACGTAGAGCTTTATATACGAAGTCAGTAAGTTGAGAGAAAGCTTCATTTTCTATCAAACCTTCTCTACTTGATGTTTCTTCAAAATTTTCTCCGGAAGAATCAATAACTTCTACAAACCCAAAGAAGTTATGATTATTAAAGGGGACATAAGCATTATTTTGAGCCTTAACAGAATTTTTATCAATGTTTATCCAATCATTACCCCGTTCCCCATAAGGAAGTACACGAAAGCCATTTCTATATAATTTAATTCCTCCATTGTTTGCCCCTAAATCAGCAATTTTGTTGTAATCCATTTTAGGAATGTATCCGTCATACCAGTCAAATTTATATATGAAATAGTAGCTTTTGAAATGAATATTCTCTAAAAGGGAGAAATCCCCAGGAATGTCAATTGTGTCATTGACATTGAATCGGTTACTAACAACTTCGGTAATTCCATGATTATTCTCTATATATCCCTCGATAATGCCAATTGCATGATCAAAAATCATACTATCAACATCAGCAATAATATGGTTTACACCGTCATTAGATTTAATAAATTTTGTAACAAATGATTCATTTGAATTCTCAGATGCTATATTTAGATTTAAACTTTTTTTTGATAAAAATGTCGGCTGAAGTAAATCTGATATATATCTAAAAACGCGCTTTATAGGTGTTTCCCACCAAGCTTCCCGAAGGTCTGAAATAATTAATTTTGTACCAGAGCTAAAGTCAAGTTGTAATTCTGATATTGGGTTTTGAATTGAACTTAAATCGTTATCAATTTCGTATCTATTCCAATCAACTTCAAGTTTCAGTCCAGTACTCGAATTCTCAGCCTTAGTAAGTATTGTTAGTTTACGTCCTAGGCGCTGTGTAGCAAAACGTCCTATACCTTTTTTACCAGCTCTAACTCTATTAAACTTAGGAGATACAGGATTATGAAATTTGTCTGAAGATGATAATCTCATAAACCCATTTATCAACTGTTCGCGAGTCATACCATTTCCATTGTCAAAAATTTCTAAGGTACCACCAACAGCATCGGTATTTACGAAAAGTAGTTCAACACTAGTCGCATCAGCATCATATGCATTTTTAACAAGTTCTGAAACTGCAGTTTCAGCTCGACCAACTAGTTCTTTTCCAAGTCGATTGATAATTCCGGCATCAACACTGAAGCTCACCGTATCCTGAGCTAATAGATTATCTTGATTTTCTCCCATTATTTGTTATATAAAACAGCTTGCACATCCTTCCCCTTCAGCATCTTCTAGAATGTCTAAAAGATAGGGGGATTGTACTTTTGATTTTGTTCTTTCTTTACGTTTAATATACTCTTCTTTGATTCTCTCAATTCGATCTGGATGAACTAGTTCCGCCAAAGATTCGTCCTGAATCCAGGTATAACCATCTTTTTCATATTCCATAGCTTTTAAAAATAAATCAGGATGTTGCTCATATAGCCATATCCATTCAATTTTTTGCTGGTAAAAACAAAAGAAGCAACCTGAACGACTTCGTGCGTAGGTAGATTTTTTACCATTGACTTCAAACTCTATGGCTTTATAATAAGCTGGGACACCAACACCGGATTCTTCAAGAATTTTAAAAATATTATCCCTTACCAATATATCCTCATTCTCAATTAATGGAAAATGATCTTCTTGGGATAATGGATAGTCTGTGGTTTTTAAAAACTGAAATACCACATTATTGTATTCTTTTATCCCTAAATCTAAAAGATTGTTCAGCTTTTGCGTTTGATTAAAATTTATTGATATGGGATCATTTATGATTTCAAAAATACGTTCTGATTTTTCTCCTAAATCTAATGTTTTGTAAAATTTCAAAACGTTATCAATATTATTATTGGAGAGAAATTTTGATGTTACATCTTCGCTAAAGATGTTTTTCCTAAATGGGAAAATAGATTGAATATTAGATTTCTTTGAGATATAACCTTCTCTGTCTTCATCCCCGCGAATACCTACATAAGATATTACTAAATCATCTCCTACAAATTTTTCAAAAGGTTCTAATTTCAATTTTTTTGTACACCATCTTGATATAGTTCCAGGTAAAAATCCATTATACATTTTGATAAAATGGTCAAATGGGTTTAATGTATCATCTGAAAGAACAGGTAATTTTATAATCTCTTTGCCCAGGAAATTTTCTAAACTTTCAATTAAATTGTAAGTGTCCTGAAGTTCCTTTCCGGTATCTGATGTATAGTACTCAATATCTAATTCAGGATAATTTTGTTTCATATATATAGCTAAAGCAGCACTGTCCTTGCCTCCTGATATCCCTAACACATGTCTGACTTTATTCATTATAACAAATCTTTTAAAACAGCTGTTATAGCTGCTAAATCAATACTTTTATCTTTTGATAATAACTCTTTTATTTTTTCTTCCAGGTTTTTTACCTCTTTACTTTTTCCTTTTGGTAAACGAATCACTCTGTTTGTCATTCCTTCCTCAAAGGAGCTAATTTGCACATTTAAAGCTATTTCTTTTTCTTCATCAAGTTTAACTTTAGAAATTTCATTTAAACTATCCAAATTTAAAATCATATCCGTGAACTTATCATAAAGTAAAAGTTCGTCTTCATCTTTGAATTTTTCTAATGATTTACCAGTTAATGATTGTGCTAATGAGCTTAACCATGCTTTTTTATCCTCTATTTGAGAATCTATACGTAGCACGAATGATTTCTGAGCGTTTAACAATAAATGGCGATGCAAACTTGAATATCTTTTTTGAAATTTTGCCTTATATTCTTCAAATTCTATAGGCTTATCAAAATATTTATCAAGCAGAAAAGATTCAAAACGATTCACCAATTCATCAAAACAATTACGGATTTCCTTAATAGAGTCTTGTAACTGCACAATAAAATGCTGTAATTCGGCCCTGTCTCTTTGTATTTTTGCTACAGAATACCCTAGAGCCGCAGGGAAATCTTCAAAGAACGATTGTTCAGGGTCCTTCGAATTAGCTATCGCTTCCCGAATAGACATACTTTCTCTAGACATTCGTTTCGTTTCTTTAGAATAGTCCGGTAAGCCTCTGTAAAATACTAAAAAAGGTTTAATAGTTTCAATAAAAGTTTGTGCATTACTACTTTTATTTGATTCAATGTTTAAAAATTTACGATAGCTATTAAAAATATCAAGTTTAACTCCTTCTAAAACAAATGATTTTACTTCAAAGTCTTTAGGTATTTTTGCAATAAGTTCTAAAATATCCTCATTGACTGTTGGGGTATAGATACTTCCATTAAATAGTGCATATTCATCCCTTTTAATGAATAAAAAAGTTGGTACCCAAAAATCAATAAATCCTTGTTTTAGTTTAAAAGGTTTGTTGCTTAATATTTCGATGAATTCAGTAATATTTCTTTTGGTAAGTTTAGCACTATTTAAAAACTCAATGGAGGTCATCCATAAATTATGGAAACCATTTTCATTATGAGGTTCAATTATATTGGATGAGCTGTCGTCACATATTTTAATGCCATTGTTCTCTAACAGCGAAAGATAAATTGTTTTTTCTGGTGGAAATTTATCTTTTGGGAAGCCAAGCTGAGGCACATCCCAATCATTAGCCAAAGCTCTAAAATAGTTTCTCTTAGCGGTATGGATGGACGCAGATATTTTGTGTTTGTTTACGAGCTCATTGTTAAAGTAAGGGGTTTTATAATATACTGTCTGGCAAATTTCTGAAAGAAAAGAATTGAATTCTTTTTGTGATTTTAATTCTTTCTGTTGACCATTAAAGATCCATATAACCGACGAATTATCCCCAAAAAAACTGTTTAGTATTTTATGATTTAATAAATTTCTTTGATGCAATACAATGTTTTTTAGCTCTGCAATCGCAACCTTATCATCTGGATTTTCTTCTATTACCTTTCTTGTCTTTTCGATTTCAAATAAGAGGTCTTTTATCTCCTTTGATTTTAAATAATAACAATATAAGATAGCCTCTTGGTTTTCTGAAGATGTTTTTATAATATCTGACAGAATATTTCTTTCATTGAAAATTAAATTGATAATCCCATCAACATCTCCTTGTGGTTTTGTAGAAATAGATTGGGATGATATTTTGTATTCAAATAGACGTGGCGTTCCGGTTTCAAACATTGCTCTTTTGGCAAGTACTGGGGGAAGCGAGTAATTTTTATTAAGTAATGTTACAACATCGGTAATATCATCAATCTTGTTGCCGGCCTCATATAATGCTGTTGGAATATCAAGATCGGTTCCTTCAAAAAGAATATATCTATTATTATAGTTTCTGTACAGGATTACTTTTCTTACCTCTAAATCTTCAATTAATTTATCAGGGTTCTTAATATCTAAGCTCTGCAATGCATAATTTACTAAAAACTCACGATTTATAAACGAGCCTGCTTGTGCATTGATGGATAGTAAACCGATAGTTTTAATTATCTTTTCATAGTCAGTAAGATTTTTATCAAATAAAGATTCTACTTTTTCTAAAGAAGATCTTATAGCTTTCCATGCAGTAAAATCCGGATTATATCTGGAATTAATAAAAGAAAAATAATTGTATATCAAATAATCGTATACTTCCGCTGTCGAATAAAAACTATCACGCAATATACTGTGTTGATATAAACCTGTGTGGTCCGTCGATTCTAAAAAAGAAAATAATGAACGTTCATTTTGACCGTATTTTTGTAATGACAAAGTCAGTACGTAAGCAGATATTGGGTCTAAGGGGTATAGTTTTTTTGCTATTCCCTTTATATAGTCTTCATTTGTATTAAAAGCCTTTGAGAATGTTAGTATTTCTACTAATTCATTTATTGTATTTTCTTTTTTAATAGTTGACTGCTTCTCTTCCATATGTTCAGAAGCGAGAAACAACAATTGTTCTACCGGTTCGTTAAAAGTAACTTCTTTAAATCGCCCTTTTACTTTTGTCCATTCTTGTCTTTGTGATGATTCTAAATGGATAGCATATGCATCAAAATTTTGATGCACGGTTGTTAACAAGATTATGTTATTGTCTGAATTGTTAACAAATTCAACTAATTGCTGTATAAAATACAATTCTTTCTCAGGTTCATTTTTTGAAGCATATTCCAAAAATTTACCGAACTCATCAATAATAATAAAAAGAAGGGGATTCTTTTTATCTAAATCATAATATCGGTTATATATCTCAGAGAAAATATTTCCAGCAACGTTTTTATCTTTCTTTATTTCAAATAAATCAGCCAGCATTTCTTTCAAGGATTGAAATTCACCTACTATTTTAATAAAATCGATTTTTGCATTGGGTAGGATATTCAATCCGAAATAGGATTTATGACCTTTTAATGTCTGTTCTATGGCCCAGAGAAATGAACTTTTTCCAGTTCCATATGATCCAATTATATTAAATGATCTTATTCCTTGTTTAAAATCATTACTTATTTGGTTACTTATACGAATGGCATTAGGAGTTGGTATGTATTTCAACTGCCTGTCCGTATCACGAAGAATATTCGTTGATGTAGAAAATTTATTTGCCATAATAATTATTTAGCACATCAAACTTATCCGGCTTAGATGTAAATTGTAATTCTTTTATGCCAGCATGATCGCTTAATGTGATTCCATATTTTTGATACTTCGCATTGCTGGCGAGGAATTCCATTTTTTCCATTAATGAATTTTTTGTAATAGCAAAAACAGACCCTGCCTGATTTCTATCTTGAAATAAGACATTTAAGCTGACGGAGTTTTGAAAATTATTTTTATCTAAAATAGTGTATAAAATTATTTCTTCAGGAAGATTATTACGATTATCATTTGGTATGGAGTAAAAAGAACTAATTTTTGCTTCCTCTTGTATAAGATTTAAGTCTGTTAGTAATCCGGAAAATGTGTCTTCTTTATCTTTTACTTGTTCTGCCGTTCTGATATACATTTTTGTTAATACATCAAAATCTGTACTAACAGTCTTCTTATTAAACTGGGTAAAACGTATTTCATTCGCTTTTCTTTCTGCAAATGCTAGAAAATTATCCTTTGTAAACTCTATTTTTTCTTTCCTCAAATCATTAAAAATTAAATCATAAGTTGAAGCGAGTCCTTTACTTACCAAGTTGTAATGGAGTAACCATAATGTCGCTTCATCTTCTAAATAAGGATCTTTACCATTTAAAGAAAAAATGTAGTCTGCAAAATCAGTCGTATTTCCTTCTTTGTCGAGTAGCCCAAAAGCTTTCATCCAAAAAAAGATTGCTGAAACCATATTTTTACCCACACCTAATAAAACTACAGCCTCACTATCTGTGAATTTATTTCCTTTCTTAACAAAATCATATCCTTTCTTTAACCACAGTTGTCTGCAATGGAAAGTGTCATGACCAGAAAAGGTGAGTTTGGTTATTGGAATAGTCAGTGTTTCAGACATATATATAATTCTTAATGTTTGGTACAAAGTAACAAAATATAACTAGAAAAGAATTGTTCCCGGACTTAAATAATGAGTTTTATCTTAAGTTATATTTTTATTCCACAAACTCCCCCAAATCATTTTTCCGCAAAATGGAAGAACCGGCACCTGTTTCAGTAGAAAGGCTCCCGTCTAATAGCTCAGCTATCTTACGGGAGGCGCTTTCCATGGAATTTTCCAGCAGGTTAAATAATTCGGTTCCCTGTATTTTCTGAACAATAGCGACCGCTGTTTCCTTTTGAGATGGCTCCAATTTTTCTTTTTGCAGCAGTATCCCCACGGAGCTAAGTTCTTCAAAGGTAACCCCTTGGGCAAAACCGTAATCCTCACCGGATATTCCGTACCTGTTCCATTCTTCTTCCTCTTCCTCAAAATCGGGCATATTTCTGAAAATATCGTCCAGTTCTTCCTGCGGAATTTCTATATCAAAATCGTTTTCTTCGATTTCTGATTCAAAATTATCAATCTCCTTTACCGGCTCTTCGTTTAGGCTTTTGGAGGTCCTATTTGGCACCAAAAGGCTTCCAGTTGGTTTGGGAATGCCCATTATTTCGGGTAGGATGGGATTTACAAATGGTAGCCGCTCTTGTTTTGAAACAACCTTTTTTATGATGATTTTGTCTTTTGATAAAAGGACTATTACAATCAACAGGCATATAACAATTATTATTTCCATGGCTAAAAAATTGGTTTATATTTATCATTAAAACTGTCAGTAATAGCTTTCTCGAACAACTCAAAGTGATGTTCGAGAATTTTGTCCAGATAAGCATATAGCGGTATTTTGTCTTCACCGATTACCTGTACGATACGGGACAACCTTTCGTGGTATTCCTGACTTACATAGATGCTTTTATCGCTCCTGCGAACTAACGCATGGTTCTTGAGAAAACGTTCGCTATAAATTATACTGTCTGTCTTTTTCTGCTTGATTTTTTCTTTTGCCGGAGGTTTTTCATTAGTTGGTTCTTTTGCCGCATCTAATTGGTTTTCCTGCTCCCGGCCCTTGGACATGGCAGACATTAAAAATGCCTCGTCAACCTCCCGGTTTTGTTTTTTTTCATTTTCCATATTGCTTACAATTTTATAGTTCTTAGAAACTCTTCAATGAACAAATCCAGTCTGCAGGCTTTTATCAACTTTTCATCAGGAGGAAGCAAAGTAGAACGGAAAACGGTTTTTGCAGTAGCTTCACTTTCCTTACGGAAGCGCTTGCTATCTGTTACCTGAGTTTGCATTAATGTCAGACCCAGATCGGCAATTACTTTTTCATACGAGTTGTATAAGGATGATTTTTCCCTGCCATCCACCTGATTCCAGAACAGCCGGATGGTTTCAATAGAGGTTTCTCCCTGTTTCATAAGTATATTGGTCAGTACATGAGTAAAGCTTAAAGTACTTTCGATTACGATACGGTCAGCTGTGATAGGTGAAAAAATATGCTGCATCCCGGCAAGTATCGTCAAAAGACCGGGTGTATTAACCGTTCCCGGCAAGTCAAAAAATACCACATTAATAGGTATAGGTGAAGACCTCAAAAAAGCTTCTGCCTGTTCCAGAGCATTGTCTGCTTTGCATTGTTGTACAGGATAGGCTTTTTTGTTTATGGTGGAAAATTGTCGGTATGCCAGTTTTTTAAATATTTCATTCTGCATGATGGCCTTCAGGTCCCTTTCCCGCATCTGTGAAAGGCTGTACTGCGGATAGTCACAGTCAAAGACTGCGACATTATACCCCAGACGATAATGGAGCGTGCTAGCAATGATTGAGGTAAATGTACTTTTTCCAACGCCTCCTTTTTGGCTTGAGAAAGCAACAAATAATGTTTTGTTTTTTGTTTCCATTTTATTTGATTTTTAAGTTTTACTTCCTGATTGCCTTCTTGTCTGAGGTGCTTCGGGCCTTTACTATTACTGGATTGCCAGACAGCTAGCCAGACGGATAGGCGTGTTTCAGATTCGCACCCGGTATTATTTGACTGACAGCAATCTGGCTATATTGCGGTACTGCCTGACGACAGGTTTTCAGTCCCTATTTCAATAGGTAGAACTTTCAGTTTTGCCATCCTTCCGGCAGTGGATATCCATTTCTGGCAAGCACTATAGCTTGTCTTCCTTCCTGCAAATGATCCTGACGGTTATCCGGCAATCAAACGTTCTGACTCTCCTGAAGGCCAGTCGGATTGACTTCCAGATGGTTAGTCTGACGGATTGCCAGGACAAAGGAGCAATGTTTTTTTACATCCTATAGCAGTATGGCTATCATTGGCATTTACTGGCAGTACTTGGCATTATGATGTATACCAATGCTTTCATAATTCAGATTTTACTTTGCAAAAGGGATTTATCGACTGGGTTTATGAAAACACATGCCAACAAATCTGGCAGTATGCAGGACGGTGTCAAGCCGTTTTTCCCTGCTAACATTAATCCGCCTGGAAGGGCGGATTTTCCGGC
>NZ_JBOGUT010000025.1:0-68218 GCF_050696275.1 Flavobacterium sp. | reverse complement strand
GTGCATTTGTCACTTCTTCCGCTGAACGGATGATAACTGTTTTATCACTTTGCTTCGCTTGTTCCCAACGCTTTTGCTGCTCAACAGTATATACTTCTGTCGGATTTAGGAGTTCTCCTGAACAAGTTACAATGTGACTCGCAGGAGCTGTAATAGCAATATTAAAATCACCATATTCCAGATAAAATTCACCAGCTCCAAGATAAGGTAAAGTATTCCAGCCTTTTACATCATCATACACACACATTCTAGGATACCACTGAGCTATCGTGAATACTTTTCCGTTTTTAGTTTCCAGAATCCCCATTCTGTCTGAACCATAAACCGGCGATACAAAAGAAAAATCGATTTTTAATTTTACATTGGATCCATTGGCCTTCAGGTCTTCAGGCAAATCTACCTGCAATCTGGTGTCTACAATTGTGTATTTAGCTTCCTTTTCAACTGATTTACCGTTGAGTGCAGAAATAACTTTAACTGATTTTATTGTATAACCACCATCAAAATCCTGTCCATTGGCTCCATTTCTACTTCCTTTCAAAGGTATAATAGCATTTCCCCTGGAATCTTTCTTGAATAAATTCTGGTCTAATTGCATCCAAAGAAACCCTAATTTATCCGGACTATTATTAGTGTATGTTATTATGGCTGAACCCGAAATTTCATTTTTCGATTCATTTAAAACAGCTGTTAAGTTGTAATCTGCTCTGTTTTGCCAGTATTTCGGACCAGGCTGTCCACTGGCTGAGCGCGTTTCCGATGCGTTTTTAGTATAAAATCCGGGAGCAAAAGCATCACGGTAATTATACTCTGAAGTAGTCTGACTACCTGTTTGCTGTGCATTCATTGAATAGACACCGAACAAAAGTGTTGCTAAGAACACTTTAAAAAAGTTTGATTTCATAATTTTTGATTGATTGATTGAGCCAATTAGAATAGCTGCTAATCATTTTGTTACATATTTCTGCAAAAATAACATAAAAAAACACCAACAATGTTGGTGTTTTTATAACTAAACTCAAAATATAATAATTAAATAGATTTATAAATCCGGTTAATAGGTATAACTACTCCTTGCTTTAATATAACCCTTTCATCAGTGACACCCCAAATAGTAGTTTCAACTACCCTTTTTGAGGAATCATCTTCAAAAAAAATTTTAATTTTAGAGTGTTCTAAATTCCCGAGAGACAGTGCCCTGTCTAAGTCAACGTGTCTTTGCTCAATTTCTTCTCTGTCATCCAACACATCATTTTCAGGAAAATGCAATTCAGTAATCGCTTCTTTTTCAATTGTTTCAAAATCAACATTCATAGTACTAGCGTTAATATTTTAATAATAAATTTGAGGAATGATAAATTTAATAAAAAAATTACACGAAAAACACTTGTTTTTAATTTTAATTCATTATAAAATGTTAAATTTTTATATTTTATTAAAAATAGATGTAATTACTTCATAAAAAAACATAAAGTGATACCTTGCATCTTTTAAAGAAATTCATTTCATGAAAATTGAAATCCAAAACCAATATTTGTCCGCAGAAATCAATTCATTAGGGGCAGAATTAATAAGTCTGAACAAAAACAAGACAAATTATATTTGGACTGTTGACAAAACATTTTGGGATAAAACTTCCCCTGTTTTATTCCCTATTGTAGGTAAATTGAGAAACGACTCTTATTCTATAAAGGATAAATCGTTTACGCTTTCCAGACATGGTTTTGCAAGAAATTTCAATTTTGATGTTACTGAACAAACAAATAATTCGGTGACGTTTTCATTAAAAGAAAACGAGCAGACTTTGTCGCAATATCCTTTTCATTTTGATCTCCAAATTCAATACGTTATACACTATAAAACCTTGATAATCAGTTATTTTGTAATCAATAATTCAAAAGAAAAAATGCCATTTTCAATAGGTGCACATCCTGCTTTTGCTATCGATTCTGATTTTGAAGAGTATACTCTGTCCTTTGAAAACGACAAAACCTTGACAACCCATGAATTGGAAAACGGGCAATTTTCAGGAAAGACAAAAACACTATTTCTCAACGATAAATTACTACCTCTAAATTATTCTTTATTCGAAAATGACGCATTGGTTTTTAAAAACCTAAAATCAAAATATTTAACGATTTTAAAAAACAATAATTCATTTTTAAAAGTTACTTTTGAAAACTTTCCTTTTCTTGGAATTTGGACAAAGCCAGGAGCGCCATTTCTTTGTATTGAACCTTGGCATGGTTACGCTGATTCAGCTGATGCAAATGGAAATATTTTTCAGAAAGAAGGAATATTAATTTTAGATTGTAACGAAAATTTTACAACTTCATTTTCAATAGAAATTTTATAACCATGAGTGATTTTTCCTTTCCTCCATTTAAAGTACTGACTACAGAAAGATTAATCCTGCGCCGGATTATTACCGACGATGCTAACGAAATGTTTGCGCTTCGTTCCAATCCGGAAATCATGAAATACATTCCACGTGAGTTGCCTAAAACGATTGAAGATGCCATAAAACATATTGAATTTATGGAATCTCTTTTGGAAAAAAGCGAATGTATGAATTGGGCTATTTGCCTGAAAGAAGACAACATCTTGATTGGAAATATTGGTTATTTCCGTATGCAGCCCGAGAATCATCGTGCTGAAATCGGCTATATGCTCTCTCATGATTTTCACGGCAAAGGAATCATGCAGGAAGCATTGACAGAAATAATACAATTTGGTTTTGAAGAAATAAAACTTCACTCGATTGAAGCAGTTACAGATCCTGAAAACTTCTCTTCATGGAAGCTTCTGGAGAAAAACGGTTTCATCAGAGAAGGCCATTTTAAAGAAGATACTTTTTGGCAGGGAAAATACCTGGATAGTTATGTCTATTCGCTTTTACAAACAAAATAGCTTTAACGCAATTAACAATCATATATGTTTCAAAAAAAACTACTCTTCTTTTTACTTTTAATTTCCGGAATAACGCAAGGCCAAACGTATATTAAGACAAATACTATAACTTCATTTGCCCTTATCCCAAATATTGGAATTGAAACACCAATAGCTGAAAAATTTACTTTCCAGGCTGATGTTACTGCCTCTTTCTGGAAATCAATAAAAAACGGACCTTTCCAGTTTGTATTGGTAATTCCTGAGGTAAGATACCATTTCAAAAATAACACAGAAGGATTTTATATTGGTGCCCATATAGGAGGCGGTGTATTTAAATTGCAGAAATGGGATTACACTAACACTTTATATTACCAAAAGGGTATCAATTATTTAGTTGGCGGAACTATAGGATTTCAAACAGAGCTTTCAAAAAAATTCGGATTAGACCTATTTATCGGAGGCGGTAGTCAACAGGCTTTTTACCACGGATATTACCTTGATACGAATGAACGTTATGAAGGAGCAAGAAAATTCAATAAAAGCGGCGAATGGCTGCCATATCGAGGCGGAATCATGCTTTGCTACAGAATTAATTAAAATCGGGACTCAGTCCTAATATATAATTCTTCTACTTTTTTTCTGGCCCATTCTGTTTTACGCAAAAACGTAAGACTGGATTTTATGCTGGGATTATCAGTAAAACATTTTATTTTTATTAATTCTCCTAACGTATCGAAGCCATAATAATTAACCAGTTCCTCTAAAACCTGTTGCAAAGTTATCCCGTGTAACGGATCTTTTGATGATTTGTTTTCCATTGTATAAAGATACGAAAATCAAAAAATAGTTTAATTTTATATCCAAATTTATTTCCTATGAAAATAATTCTGGCTGCTTTTGCTTTATGCCTTACTCAATTTATGTCTGCTCAAAACAAGACAACAACCTACTATCTAATCCGTCATGCGGAAAAAATGGACAATTCAAAAAATCCTGATTTATCAGCAATCGGTTCGGAAAGAGCAGGAAATTGGAATCGCATTTTTTCAGCAATCAGTTTTGATGCTATTTACAGCACAGATTATAAAAGAACGATACAAACAGCCACTCCTATTGCTGAAAAAAACAAAAAAGAAATCTCTATTTACAATCCACAGTCAGTTACTATTACTGAATTTAAAAAAGAAACTTCCGGAAAAACAGTCTTGATTGTTGGTCACAGTAATACAATTCCCACCTTCGTAAACCTGCTTATCGGAAAAAAAACGTTTGGTGATATTGAAGAGACCGTTTTTGGAAATCTCTACATTATAACACTAACTGAGGATTCTGTTTCTTATCAGTTATTGAAATTACCTTAATCTATTGCGCTTTCCTCAATTTGTTATTACATTTGCAGTCTTATGCAAAAAACAGTCAACATACTTAATAAAAGAGCCAAGTTCGAATATGAAATTATAGATCGATATACGGCTGGAATTGTTTTGACTGGAACTGAGATCAAATCAATTCGATTAGGAAAGGCCGGAATCGCTGAAAGCTTTTGTGAATTTCAGGACAGCGAGCTTTTTGTAATCAATTCGAATATTGAAGAATATCACTTCGGAAATCAATTTAACCATAAACCCAAAAGCGAACGTAAGTTATTATTAAACAAACGAGAACTCAAAGGCTTACTGAAAGACGTTCAGAATAAAGGTTTGACTATTATTCCCCTTCGTCTGTTTACCAACGAAAAAGGACTGGCAAAACTGGACATTGCGCTTTGTCGAGGAAAGAAAAATTACGACAAGCGAGAAACCATAAAAGATCGGGACAACAAACGTGATTTAGATCGAATTAAAAAAGAATACAAATAAAAAAACCCACCTTAACGGTGGGTTTTTATTTTACTTGAATCCTACGATCTGCTCTTCGGTTTCAATAACACTTTCAACAAACTTCTTATAATTAAAATAATCAGTTGTAGTAATATTATCCCAAGGAATGCTGACTTTTCGGGTTACTTTCAATGAATTTTTATTAATCAGTTCAAAAGCAATAGAATAATTATGCTCTTTGAAATTTAATGTCTTATTTGCCGGAATTTCAGAAAAAGTCTTATCCGCAGGTATATTCAGAATAATTTCAGAATCGTATTCGTTGTTATTTTCATACCCTAAATAATTAATATCAAAATGTCTTGTTTCTGTTGAAATAATGTCTCTGGTATAAGCATTGTCAATAAACGGAATTTCAGTAATCTTAAGGCTTCCAACTTTTTGAAGGCTTTCTGAAATAGAAAATTTTGATTCATAGGCAATCTCTTTATCGAACATTTCGTTTGAAAGCAACTTAATAGATTGCAGTGAAATTACTTTTTTAAGTCTTGTATTATAATTGCTTTCCAATTCTTTTTTACGGACATCTTCAGTAGTCGAGGTTGAAAACAATTCGTTATAATACGACTTGGTTGCTCCTTGTATAAAATGTTTGTTTACGAATGTTTTCGATTTGTCATCAATAGTCACCACCGTATTTGTTTTAGCTACGTTATGAAGCGCATTATCAAAAGGGATATTTATTAGTTTAGAATTTTCATTTACAGCTTTGTCAAATGAAATAACCAAAGCATTCGCTTTATATAAAGAAGCCGGCAAAGCTTTAAATGGTAAATATTTGTCTGTTAGTTCCAGAAAAACTTCTTTATTATTAATAGTAGTTCTCACAATACAATGATTGAAATCTCTTGACGGAAGGCGCATCGAATTAAAACCATTATCATTAGTAAGTACCAAAACCAGATTCGATTTTAAACCTGCCAATTCGGATAATGCCACAAACAATGTTGAAACATCTTTGCAATCACCTAATTTAGTCGTAATGGTTTTTGAAGGCTTTTGAGGCACATAACCACTTTGTCTGAAGTCAAGTGAGCTGTATTTGATATTAGTACCAATGTAAGCATAAATTCTCTTAGCAATCTCTTCCTGCGAAATCCCCTGAACCCCTTTTGGGAAAATCTCTGCAAATACCGTTTTGGTTATTTTATCTGTTTTCAGATTCTTTTTAACCAAATCAGCGTACCAGTTTGATATGTCTTTCCATGATTTAATGGTTCCAACACGGATGGTATTGGTCAGATCATTAAAATTAGGCGAATAACTTTCTTCCAATGCAATCGCATCAATATTAGTTCGCTTCCAGACAGTACAGGTTTTATTATTGATTTTTTTTGTTGTAAATGGAATTGCTCCATTGGAAAAATCAGTAATATATTTCAAATCCGAAGGGTGAATAAGCGTAAATGATGCTTCAACTGAAGGATAAGTGCTGTTAAAATAACAGGAAATATTAAAATCTTTATAGAAACGCCCTGATGAATTTTCATATCGCTCGTATTCAACATGAACGATATCTCCTATTTTTAAATTAGAAAAAACCAACATATTATCTCCTTTTTCTGCAGGAATAATAGATCCGTCAGGTTTGATGATTTCCGATTTCAAAATTGTATTACTCATATCCAGAGCATATTCTTTCATATCTTCAATACCGCTTTCCGTTGTAATTTCGTATAAGTAAGTCACTTTAGATTTTCTTCCGCCTTCAGGCAATACATTCACGATATATTCATCCAATAAGGTAATTACTCCATAATCGCTTTTCAGTTTAGAATTTCTTCTTGCTGCAGCTACTTTATAGATGTCTTTGGTAGCGACCTGTTCAATCTCATCCGGTGTTTTGGTAATATCATACAATTGTTTTCTCAAAGCACTGTTTCCTGAATTATGAACTAACGATTTTCGGATAAATTTTTCTGCTTCTTTATCGTTTTTCATCAGACTATAGATGTTAGCCTTTTTTTCAAAATTCACGAAAGAATACGGGAAATAAGCCAGATTTTCATCAATTAGTGCCAATGCTTTATCATATTGACTCTCATTAATTAAAATCCCGATATAATCGTCTCTGAAACTATTGATGTAATGGTAATTGTTGATTCTTTCTGTGATAATCTTCTTAACATCGTCTTTTCTGTTAAGGTCATTGTAATGACCAATAAGCAAATTATTTACTTCATAGATGTCTTTATCTTTAGCTATGTTTTCCAAAATGGAAATAGCCTTTGTCTTATCATCTTTCAGTTTTACATAAAGATTGGATATCAGTATCTGAAATTTTTCATTATTAAAAGAATTCTTATTGATTTCTTCAATATAATGGAGCATACCATCTATATCGGCTTTTCGTGAAGCAAGCATAAAATCAAACATCAACTCATAATATTGTTGTTTGTATTGTTTGGATCTGTCTCTGTATTTTTCCAGTTCCTGAACTGAACTAGCGGTTAACCACTCTCCATCTAACAATTTATAAAGGGTATTATAATGGTACTCTTCATCTTTGCTTTCCATATTTTTCATAATCTCATGGATCTTCTGGGACTCATCTCCCAGCAAATCATAATAACGGATAAAATAGGTTGCAATAAAAGAACTGTTTGGGTATTTCTGATCTAATCCCTCAAGGGCTTCAAAAGCTTTTATCTTTTTAAAATTGGATTCATAAACTGAAAACTGATACAGTTTGTACAAAACATTATTAGGATTCTTAGCCACTAAATCATCAAAGTATTTTTCGTAATCCAAAGGGATTTCTTCTGCTTCAAAAGTATCAGCAGACGAAACCACATAAGGCTGATAAGTGTTACTGAATTTCAGTTCACTGGCCAATGTAAAATCTGAATTTTTAACTTGTGCCGAAAAATAATCGCTTCCCGAACCTACTTCGAGTTTAAACAAAAGCCTGTTAACTCCTTTTTCCAAAGGAATTTTAATATTATACGCATCCAGATTTGTTCTTTTAATATCCTGATTTACATATATTTCTTTGTCGTTTAGGAAAATTTTCAATCCTTGGTTCGCACCAAAACTTAAAATATAGTTTTTCTTTTCATTCGATTGAATAAAAGTCTGTGCATAGATAATTCCGTTTCCGTATTCTGCTTCATTTTCGAAAAAATGATACGGGTCTTCCTGTGTTTTTTTCGGATTATACCAACCAACAAATCCATTGCTGTTGGCGTCAAATAATTTATCGTTTTTCGAATACAGTTCCGGCTCGTAATCAATATCTAACCCGCTGCCGTTAAGGTTTTCAAACACACCACAAAACTGCCATTGGTCAATGCATCCAAGCTCTTTAAACGATTTCTTCGAATTCTCAAATTGTTTCCTTCTGCCTTCAAAAATCGCTTTACGGTATTTCACAATAGGCAGATCTTTAAATTTCGGAGAGGAAGATAAAAAGTCAATTTTCTTATACGTCAAGTCATTATAAGTATTCTCTTTTACATCGCTCAAAATCATGCTTCTGTTAATAAACGGAGTAATATAATATTGGGAATTGGGTAATTTTTCCAGATTTTTAATCAGACTTTCGTCGAAATCGATTTTTCCGGATTCTGAATCGATCATAGCATCCAAAAAGAGCAAATCGATAGAAGTGGTTTTAGTTTTTTCAAACTGCTTATCAAACAATTTCCTTGCTTCTTGTCTTTTGTTATTAATCAACAAAGTAAGAACATTGGTGTAATCTGTCTGAGAATAGATAAAATTAGTAAACAATAATACTAAAAGGGTAATTTTCTTCATGCTTGGAGGTTAATTATAAAGCACAAATATCATAATTTAATTCTTATTTTCAGTATTGTAACTGCAATTAAAAATGACAATCTGAAACAGATAAATTACTGCAATACCAAATTAGTTTTTATCTTCCAATAACGGAACAAATCTGAAATCTCCAAACTCATGTTTTTCAAACTGGGTTTCGCTTTTTCTTATCAGTAAAGTCATCACTTGTACGTCTTCACCAACAGGAATAACAAGCCTTCCTCCTATTTTTAGTTGTGCCATAAGAGGCTGTGGAATAATGGGAGCTCCTGCAGTTACAATAATACTGTCAAAAGGGGCATAATTAGGTAATCCTTTATATCCATCTCCAAAAACCAGATGTTTTGGGCGTATGCCTAATTTCGGTAATAACAGAGACGTTTTCTTAAATAATTCATTTTGACGTTCAATAGAAAAAACTTTGGCTCCTAAAAGACATAAAACAGCAGTCTGATAACCTGACCCTGTACCAATCTCTAAAATCTTGTCTTCTTTTTTAACTTGCAGTAATTCTGTCTGAAAAGCCACGGTATAAGGTTGCGAGATAGTCTGGCCTGCTCCAATTGGAAATGGCTTATCCTGATAGGCAAAATCCTCAAAACTCGAATTCAAAAACAGATGTCTTGGAATTTTCCTGATTGCTTCCAATATATTTTTATCCGCAATACCTTTTAATTGTAAAACGTTTACTAACTGATTTCGAAGTCCTTGATGTTTGGCTGAGTCTTTCACTATTTTGGCGAATTATTTTCCGTAAAATTAGAAAACAAATTGCCAATTATCAATTATAACCCGAGCATTTTTTTTGCGAACTGTCGAAGCAATTATTAATTAATTCCTATTTTTGTTCAAAATACATTTTTATGTTAAAAATTGGCGTGTTAGGTGCCGGTCACCTCGGAAAAATACATTTACGATTACTCAATCAATCTGAAAAATACGAACTGGTAGGGTTTTATGATGAAAATCAGGAATATGCCGAAAAAATAGCCAACGAATTTGGTTACAAACGGTTTGATACCATTGCCAAATTAATTCATGCTGTCGATGTAATTGATATTGTAACACCAACGCTTTCCCATTACAAATGCGCTAAAGTTTCCATCAAATCCGGCAAACATGTTTTTATCGAAAAACCTATTTCAACCACCGTTGATGAGGCAGAAGAGATCATAGCTTTGGCTAATGAATACAATGTAAAAGGACAAGTAGGTCACGTTGAACGCTTCAATCCGGCGTTTATGGCTGTTAAGGATAAAATCGAAAACCCAATGTTTATCGAAACCCATCGTTTGGCTGAATTCAATCCACGCGGTACTGATGTTCCTGTAGTTTTAGACTTGATGATTCACGATATCGACGCTATTTTAAGTGTGGTCAATTCGAAAGTAAAGAATATCAGCGCCAGTGGTGTTTCGGTAATCAGTGATTCTCCTGATATTGCCAATGCCCGTCTCGAATTCGAAAACGGTTGTGTGGCTAATATCACTTCAAGCAGAATCTCAATGAAGAACATGCGTAAATCACGTTTCTTCCAAAAAGATGCCTATATATCAGTCGATTATTTGGATAAAGTGTGTGAAGTTGTAAAAATGAAAGATGCTCCGGAAGTTCCAGGTGACTTCGATATGATTCTCCAAAATGCTGAAGGGTTAAAAAAACAAATTTACTACGATAATCCATCTGTAGAGCCTAACAATGCCATCTTGGATGAACTGGAAACGTTCGCTGATGCCATCAATAACAATACTACTCCGGTAGTTACTTTGGAACAGGCGACAGAAGCATTAAGAGTAGCTTATCAGATTATCGATTGCTTTAAAAAATAAAACAAAAAACAATAACTAATACAAAATGAAAAACATAGCTGTCATTGGAGCTGGAACAATGGGTAACGGAATTGCCCATACTTTTGCACAATCCGGATTTACCGTTAAACTTATTGATATCTCAGAAAAATCACTGGAAAAAGGTATGGCAACTATCGCCGCAAATCTGGATCGTATGGTGACTAAGGGAACTATATCTGAAGAAGACAAACACAAAACTATTGGAAACATTATCACCTATACTGACATCAAAGACGGTGTGGTTGGTTGTGATTTAGTGGTTGAAGCGGCTACTGAAAATGTAGGATTAAAAATGAACATCTTCAAGCAATTGAGCGATGCCTGTGAGCATAATGTTATTTTGGCTTCTAATACATCTTCTATCTCTATCACACAGATTGCAGCTCAGGTTGTTCATCCGGAAAGAGTAATCGGAATGCACTTCATGAATCCGGTGCCTATCATGAAATTAGTGGAAATCATCCGTGGTTACAATACCTCTGATGAAGTAACTAAAATCATCATGGATTTATCAGTAAAATTAGGAAAAACACCAACAGAAGTAAACGATTATCCAGGATTCGTTGCTAACCGTATCTTAATGCCAATGATCAACGAATCTATTGAAACATTATACAACGGTGTGGCTGGAGTTGCTGAAATTGATACCGTAATGAAATTAGGAATGGCACACCCGATGGGTCCATTACAACTAGCTGATTTTATCGGATTGGATGTATGTCTTTCTATCCTGAATGTAATGTACGACGGATTCAAGAATCCAAAATATGCACCTTGCCCGCTATTGGTAAACATGGTAATGGCAGGAAAACTAGGTGTAAAATCCGGTGAAGGTTTCTACGATTATTCTGAAAGTAAAAAAGCAGAAAAAGTAGCTAAGCAATTCATATAATATCTAACTGCAAGGTTCGCAAAGTAAGCGTAAAGAACGCTTAATTGTGACCTTTGCGAAAAATTTGGCGCATTTTGCGGTTAAATTATGGCTAAAATAACACCTTTTAAAGCAATCCGCCCTACAGCCGATAAAGTCAGTCTGGTAACTTCCCGTTCCTATGACGATTACGGTGCTGCAGAGTTGGCAGCTTATCTTGAATTCAATCCGTTTTCTTTCTTGCATATCCTGAATCCGGCTTATGTAAACCAGCAGAAATTAGGTTGGGACAAGCGCTTTAAAATGGTCGAACACAAATACCAGGATTTTAAGAAAGAAGGTATTTTGGTTCCGGAAGAAAAAGCAGTTTTCTATGTTTACGAAATTCATTCGAAAAACCACACGTTTACCGGAATTCTGGCTGGAACTTCCATAAAGGATTATCAGGAAAATATCATCAGAAAACACGAGGACACCTTACAGTATCGTGTTGATTTATTTAAAGATTATTTGCATCAAACAGGTTTTAATACAGAACCTGTTCTGATGACTTATCAGGATAATTCCGAATTAAACGAATGGATTACCCGAAAAAAACTGGGAACTCCGTTATACGAATTTTCAACAACCAACAAAGAAAAGCATACTCTTTGGAAAATTGACAGCGAAACCGAAATCAATTGGCTTCAGAATCAATTCGAGGATATCGGCGATTTATACATTGCTGATGGTCATCATCGCTCTGCTTCTGCCGAATTATTATACGAACAGGACAAAGATTCCGGTAATGAAAATCTGAATTATTTCATGAGTTTCCTCATCGCTGATTCTAATGTGAAAATATACGAATTCAACCGTATCATTCGTGATTTAAACGGAAATTCCAAAGATGATTTCATCAAAAGAATAGCGGAAAACTTCGTTATCAAAAGTAAAAAACAAGAGTTGTGGAAACCGAAGCGCAAATACGAATTCGGAATGTATTTCAATGGCGAGTTTTATGCCTTACGACTCAAAGAGGATAATTTCTCTTTCGGAAATGCACTCGAGCAGCTAGACGCACAAATTTTATACGATACGGTTTTAAGTCCCATCTTAGGCTTGGGCGATTTACGTACCGATGAACGGATTGATTACATTCCCGGCACAAGATCCATCACATCCATCAAAGACATGGTCGACAGCGGCGAATACGAAGTAGGCTTCATGCTCTACCCTATCGATATCTCAGAAATTAAAGCCATAGCTGATTTAGGTCTGATTATGCCGCCTAAAAGTACTTACATCGAACCGAAGTTCAGAAGCGGTTTAGTTGTTTATGAACTATAAATCATTGCAAGGAACAAAAATTAACAACAATGTCAATACAGTCCAACCTCGAACATATAAAATCCACCATTCCGCCGCATGTAACCCTGGTAGCGGTTTCTAAAACCAAACCAGTTAGCGATTTGATGGAAGCTTATGAAGCCGGCCAACGCATTTTCGGTGAAAACAAAATTCAGGAAATGACTGAAAAGTACGAGCAGATGCCTAAAAACATCGAATGGCACATGATTGGACATGTACAAACCAACAAAGTCAAGCACATGGCTGAATACGTCGACCTGATTCATGGTGTAGACAGCCTAAAACTATTGGTGGAAATCGACAAACAGGCGCAAAAATACAACCGGGTAATCGATTGTTTGTTACAAATTTATATCGCTGACGAGGAAACTAAATTCGGATTGGATGAAAATGAGTTAAACGAATTATTGCATTCCGAAACATTTCAATCTCTTGAAAACATCCGAATTAAAGGACTTATGGGAATGGCAACATTTACTGAAGACCAAAACCAACTCAAAAAAGAATTCACTTCCTTAAGGACTATTTTCGATAAAATAAAATCAGAACCTATCGTCAATTGCCAGTTATCAACCCTATCCATGGGGATGAGCGGCGATTATCAGCTCGCAATCGAATGCGGAAGCACTATGGTTCGGATTGGAAGTAGTATCTTTGGAGGACGATAAAAATTAAATCGTAAGATTTATAAAGGTTAAATGCTATGAACGCTATGATTTTTTTGCGTACTTAGCTGTTAAAAAAAAGAAGATTATTTACGCAATACTCGACATAGAAACTACCGGAGGTCAGTTTAACGAAGAAGGAATTACCGAAATCGCCATCTATAAATTCGATGGTCAGGAAGTCGTGGATCAGTTTATCAGTTTAGTCAATCCCGAAATTCCCATTCAGCCGTTTGTGGTAAAGCTAACAGGAATCAACAACGCCATGCTGCGTTCGGCTCCGAAATTTTATGAAGTCGCCAAACGCATTATAGAAATCACTCAAGATTGCATCATCGTAGCGCACAATGCTTCATTCGATTACCGCATCCTTCGCACGGAATTCCGTCGTTTGGGTTATGATTTTGAAAAACCAACACTTTGTACCGTCGAATTGTCTAAAAAACTCCTTCCGGGACATCAATCCTACAGCTTAGGAAAATTAGTCCGTGAACTGGGAATCCCTATGGCTGACAGACATCGTGCGACCGGGGATGCCTTAGCAACAGTAAAGCTTTTCAAAATGCTTTTGTCGAAAGATCTCGAAAAAGAAATTGTAAAAAGCTACATCAAAACAGAAATCAAATCGGGGATTTCTCCCAAATTACTGGATATTGTCGAAGGACTTCCGTCAAAAACAGGCATTTATTATATCCATCGCGAAGACGGAACCATTATCTATATCGGCAAGAGCAAAAACATCAAAAAACGGGTCAACCAGCATTTTACGGGTACTTCGCGTAAAGCAAAAAAAATGCAATTAGAGGTTTTCACAGTAACTTTTGAAGAAACCGGAAACGAACTCATCGCTCTTTTGAAAGAAAGCGAAGAAATAAAAATAAACAAACCGGCTTACAACCGTTCGCAAAAGAAAACCATTTTCCCTTTTGCCCTGTATGCCGAAAAAAATAAGGAAGGCTACCTCGCTTTAATCCTCAAAAAAGCAGACGGAAGGAAGAAAGAAATCACTTCATTTTCAACACTTTTAGAAGGAAAAAACATGCTTAACAAGATCACTTCAGACTACCAGTTCTGCCAAAAAGTGAATGGTTTATATGACACCAAAAAGGAATGTTTCCAATACGACATCAAACAATGCAAAGGTGCCTGTATCGGTCAGGAATCCCCTGCTGACTACAACGCCCGCGTCACTGATTTCCTGAAAAACAACCAATTGCAGAACCAAAACATGGTGATTGTCGACCGAGGTCGAAATATCAACGAACGCAGCGCTGTTTTAATCGAAGACGGCGTATACAAAGGCTATTGTTTTTACGATTTAAACCATCAGATCACCAATATCGAAATCCTGAAAAACATCATCATTCCTATGGAAAACAACCGGGATTCCAAAAATATCATTCAGAGTTATATTAAAAAAAGAAGGGTGTCAAAAATTATTAAGTTTTAGAAGCTATTTCCCGCTATCCGTTCCAATCTGTCATTGTTCGTTCCTCGCAATAACAGGATTTACACTACTATCGGGGCTAAAAACGCATACATTAAATGAACTATTTAATTACCATCATCGGCCCTACAGCCATCGGAAAAACAGCCTTGAGTATTGCCTTGGCGCAACATTTCGATTGCGAGATTATTTCCTGTGACAGCCGACAGTTTTTTAAGGAAATGAAAATCGGGACGGCAGTGCCCAGCGATGAGGAATTAACGCAGGCTCCACATCATTTTATCCAGAATAAATCCATTTTTGAAGAGTATACGGTTGGTGATTTTGAACGTGAAGCGTTAGCTAAGCTGGACGAATTATTCCTCAAAAAAAATATTCAGATCATGGTGGGCGGCTCGGGATTGTATGTCGATGCCATTCTCAAAGGGTTTGATACTTTCCCTAACATCGAACCGAATATCCGAGAACAGGTCAGAAGCGATTACGAAGCTAAAGGAATTGACTATTTACAGGAACAATTGCAACTGCTGGATCCGGAATACTTCGGCACAATCATGACTGAAAATCCGCAAACCCTGCAAAACCCGCAACGGATGATGCGTTTTACCGAAGTTTGTTTGAGCACCGGAAAGCCGTATTCATCCTTTTTAAACAAAGAAAAGAACAAACGGAACTTTACCCCTATTGTTATTGGCTTAGAAGCAGACAGGCAGATTATGTACGACAGAATCAATCAGCGTGTTCATCTTATGATGACAATGGGTTTGCTCAAAGAAGCCAAATCACTGTACCCGAATAAAACTTTAAACGCCCTGCAAACTGTTGGCTACCGGGAGCTTTTTGATTATTTTGACGGTACCATTTCATTAGATTTTGCCATAGAAGAAATCAAGAAAAACACACGTCGTTTTTCCAAACGCCAAATGACTTGGTTCAAACGTACGGAAAATACTGCTTGGTTTGATTATCAGACTCCTTTAGCACAAATTATAACGCACATCAAAACCAATATAGAGCAATAAAATACGGAATTAAAACACTATGTTTGGTACAATGCTTATGAACTAGGCACAATAAGTTTTCTCCTTGATCAACAAATCAAATGAAGAAAATTTAAATTAAAATAGTACTACATCAGTTTAAAAACAGGACACAACGCACACAACCTATAATTCATATCACAACCAACATGGCAATTTCACCAAACTTCACCTCCATTTATTCTCACAATTGGGAAATCAATTTTACGCAATGTGCCCCAAACGCTTATTTAAAGTATGCTGACCTTTGCAATTTACTGCAATTAACCGCTGCAGAGCATTCTATCATTGGAGGATTGAGTTTTAATGATATGCAAGAACATCATCAGGCATGGGTTCTAAGCAGAATCCGTGTAGAAATTGATTCGCTCCCAAAATGGCAGGATAAGGTGACTGTAAAAACATGGATAGAAAGTATGGAAGGTTCCCGTTGCATCCGTAATATCGAAATGCATCTCAATGGAATCAAAATTGCCGGCGCCACAACCTATTGGGCTGTTTTCAATACACAATTACGCAAAGCAGAACCACCGATTCTCCCTCATGAACACTTCGAAAAATACCCTGATTACAAAGCAACAGCAGAAAGTTTCTCAAGAATCAATATTCTCAAGGAAACAGAAAAAGTAACTGAAAGAGTGGTGGTTTTATCCGATCTGGATATTGTAAATCATGTCAATAACGTAAAATACCTCGAATGGTGTCTGGATACTTTAGATCCGAAATTAATCCTGAAACAACAAATCAAAAGCTTCGAAATGAACTTTTTGCGAGAATTAAACCTAAACGACAATGTAGAAATAAATCATTCGAAAGAGCAACATCAAAACTACTACTCCGTCACTAAAAGCGGGAAAGTCTGTTTCGCCCTAATCTTAGATTTAAAATAAAAAAAGCTTCGGTTATTACCCCGAAGCTTTTTTTGTTTTATACTGCTGCATTTTTAATGACTAATCTAAATCCTTCACCATGAATATTTAGGATTTCAACGCCATCATCAGCTTTTAAATATTTACGAAGTTTGGCAATGTATACGTCCATACTTCTTGAAGTAAAGTAGTTATCATCTCTCCATATTTTTGTCAGCGCCAATTCTCTTGGCATTAAATCATTTTCGTGAAGTGCCAGCATTTTAAGCAATTCATTTTCTTTTGGTGATAATTTAATTGGCTCATCACCAGGGTAAGTCAGGAAGCGAAGTTTAGAATTCAAATCGAATTTCCCGATTTTAAACTCAAATTTAGCTACATCCGCTTTTGTTTCAGAAGCTTTACGCTGAATAATTGCTTTGATTTTCATCAGTAAAACTTCAGAATCAAATGGTTTATTCAAATAATCGTCTGCACCTACTTTATATCCTTTAAGTACATCCTCTTTCATTGATTTTGCAGTCAGGAAAATTAAAGGCACATCTTTATTTTTCTCACGGATTTCTTTAGCTAATGTATAACCGTCTTTGTATGGCATCATTACATCCAGAATACACAGATCGTAGTTGTCCTTTTTAAATTTTTCAAAACCTTCCATACCATTTTTGGCTAAAGTAACCTCAAAATCGTTCATTGAAAGATAATCACGTAGTATTGATCCAAAGTTAGGATCATCTTCTACTAATAATATTTTTTTGTTTGTTTCCATAATTTAATAAATTAATGGTAGTTTAATTATAAATGTACTTCCTTTTCCCTTTTCGCTCTCAACCATAACTTCACCGTGATGGTCGTCTACGATTCTTTTTACGTAAGCCAAACCTAATCCGTGGCCTTTTACGTTATGAATATCTCCGGTATGTTCCCGATAAAACTTATCGAATATTTTCTTTTGAGATACTTTGCTTATTCCTAAACCCTGATCTTTAATCTTAACAACAATAAAATTCTTAATATTCTCTGAGGTAACTGTTATCACAGGTTTTTCCGGTGAATATTTAATTGCATTTTCCAATATGTTGACTAATACGTTTGTAAAGTGAACATCGTTAAGCAAAACTGTTGTTTTTGTCGCTTTCAGGTTTACTTTGATAGTTCCTTCCCTATCTTCCATAATCATACCTACGTGTTCGACTGCTTCTTCAACAATGTCATGCATATCGTATGATTCCTTTTTTATATCAAGTTCCTTCTTCTCTAATTTAGAGATTCGAAGAACATTTTCAACTTGCGCATGCATTCGTTTGTTTTCATCCTTTATCATTTGAAGATAACGAAAGACTTTTTCCTTATCGTCTATGATTTTTGGGTTTCTAATGGCGTCTAAAGCTAAATTAATGGTAGCAATAGGCGTTTTGAACTCGTGCGTCATATTGTTGATGAAATCGGTTTTAATCTGCGAAATATGACGTTGTTTATTCAATTGATTCAATGCACTGTAATAAGCAACGATAATAATTGCCGTAAACAGAAATGCCAGCAGAGCAATCCCGATTAAATCCGACATCAGAAATAGTTTCTGCTGCGGGAAACTTACCAGTAACTGGTATTTGCTTACACCATCATTATCTGTAAAAACTGGAATATCATACGTGTACCTCTTATCATACTTGAATTTTTCCGATTTTACTTTTGTAGCCAGCCCATTACTGTAAATTCCGAATTCAAATGGCGTTTTAATTCCATATCCTCTAAGTTCCTGAGTCAGTAAATCATGCAATTGTTCGTTTGAAACACGTTGCGTAATGGATCGTGTGGCTGCAATATCTTTAAAATAAATTTCATACTGAACTTTATCTAAAATATCCATTCTTCCTGATTTCTCAATCTTTTCAGATGGCTGAACATCGTTATGAATATCGGAATTATCCAATCTATTTTCGTTGTATACTTCGGTAACCCGCTTAGAAACAAAACTTTTCAGCTTTGTTGAATCATTTTTTTTATCAAAGAACGAAGATGAAACCGAATAATCTTCGGGTATTATGCTATTTGAGTAAATAATAGTTTCGTTAGTAATTGCATTTTTTTCAACATAGAAAAACTTTAACAGCTCGCTTTGTTGAGGAATCTTACCAATACTGTCTTTAAGTTGGTTGAATCTGCTAAGAAAAACATATGTTTCCTGCTCCTGAAGTTTTTTAGAAACATTTCCAACGACTTGTTTAACCTGGTATTTGAACTGTTCGTCTTTATTTTTAAAAGAAGCGTTTATCAGATAACCTTGCACCACAATTATTCCTAACAGGGAAAGTGTCATTAAAAAAACTACAAAACGGAACAATGCTTTATTCATTGAAGCAAAATTAGCTTTTTAACATTTAAAACTTAAAAAGATTAACCAAAGATTAACAATTGGTAAATTTAGTGAAGATTTTTTAATTTTTTAAGAATTCTTTGAAATTGAATTTTAGTCTCTTCTAAATTTTCGTTTTCTATGATGTAATCACTTTTCGCAATTTTCTCACTATCAGACCACTGGTTTTTAATTCTGTCCAAAACCTCTTGTTCTGTCACGTTGTCCCTTTGCATTACTCGCTTAATTCTTGTTTCCTTTGAAGCAATAACTGTAATTATTTTATTACAAAATTTATAACTCCCACTTTCAAAAAGAATAGCAGCCTCTTTAATTATGTAAGGAAATTTTTCCTTTTCGTTAATCCATTCATCAAAATGTTTTTTCACTAAAGGATGTATAATGTGGTTTAACATTTTGAGTTTCTCGGGATTATTAAACACAATTGATGATAAAGCTTTAGTATCGATATAATTGTCTTTTATAACCTCATTCCCAAAAACCGCCACCACTTTCTGGATAGCTTCCGATGATTTCATTATTTTTTTTGCCTCATCGTCAGCAATATATACAGGAATACCTTCGGACTTAAAAAGATTAGCGATGGTTGTTTTACCGCTTCCAATTCCTCCTGTTAATCCTATAATTTTTGTCATTATTATATTTTGAAAAAAAGTTCAGGGAACGCTTCTTGCGGTTTTTTCTTCAGGATATTGATTTTAAAGAACGATAGAATAAATCCTAATCCGTATCCGAAAAACTGTCTCCAAACAGCAATTATAGAAAGAAATCCCACATAAATATTTCTGTTCTGGATGGATGAAACCAAAAATATCAATACTGTATAAGCGAAATATATCTGTAAAATCCAATCAAAATTAAACACTTCCGATATAACACCTGCAAAAAAACCAATCACAAAAAAAGAAGGTAAAAAGAATGTTGGCTTTGCATATTCTGGATACCAATGATTTAAAATCGGTCTTGCCTTTCCAAATTTATTTACTTGAATATAGAATTTTTCCCAATCGATTCTGCGTTTATGGTATACAAAAGCGGGAGAGATTAACTTGGTTTCAAAACCTAATTTCCAAAGTCGTATACTTAAATCCGGATCTTCACCAGGGTGGATATTTGAAAAACCTTTTGATGCCTCAAATGCTTTTTTGGAAATACCCATATTAAAACTTCTGGGTTGAAATTTTTCAATTTTTTCCGAAGCTCCTCTAATTCCTCCTGTAGTTATAAATGAAGTCATCGCAAAATTTATGGCTTTCTGAACAGGTGAAAAGCTTGGTAACATCGCATCAGGACCTCCATAACAATCAACATATTGCTCCGAAAGGCTTTTGGAAACTTCTGTTAAATAATTTTCAGGAATTATACAATCCGAATCTAAAATAATAAAATAATCCCCTTTTGACTGGCTCATTCCGAAGTTACGAGAATCGCCAGGTCCTGAATTGTATTTTAAGTAATACGTAATCGCTAATCTGCTTTTGTATTTTTCTACGACATGTTCGCAAGGGACAGTTGAACCATCTTCTACAATAATAATATCGAAGGGCTGTTTATAAGTTTGTTTGGTCAAACTCTCCAAAAGCTCTTCAATTTCATCAGGGCGATTGTAAACCGGAATAATAAACGAAAAGTTCATTCATAAAAATTTTGACAAAGGTACATTTTTAACAAAAAAAAGCCACCCCAAGAGGTGACTTTTTTAAAATTATTATAACTTATTCAACTATTGTTTTACAATTTTAATTGTTTGCACTAAATTATCTACAGTAACTTTCACTAAATAAGTACCGCTTGACAATGTAGATAAATCCAATTGTGAGTGAGTTGCATTAAGTGTCTTAGTCATGATTGTTTGTCCAACTAAATTATGAACAGATACATTAGAGATTTCTTTTGTATAAGATAGATTCAAAACATCTTTCACAGGGTTAGGATACGCTTTAAATCCATTCATATCAAATGAAGCAGTACTTAACGATGCATCATAAGCCGAAACTCTGAATTGCCCGAATGAATTATTTCCATATTCCCAAACTCTGTAATAAAGAACCTCACCTGGTGTTCTTCCTGTAACTTCAATCATTGGATGATCATCAGAACCTGAGCTGCTTGAATCATCGCAATCAATTAATACTAATGCTCCACATGTCCCACTGTATACAGCACCTGCGGAATCAGTAATTCCTCCTGTCTCTGTATTATTTTCAAAAGTTAAAGATCCTGATGCAGGAACAACGGCAGTATACCAAACATCTCCACCAGCATACGACGCACATCCTGGCACGGTTTCTCCGGCTGAATCTGTAGCACCGATATTTGTGGCAACTAAAGGATGAGCAGCAAAATTTCCACCTGGTGTTAATGCTATCGCAGCAGCACAATTGTCATTTAATGGAGGACAAGTATAAGTAAAAGCACCTAAATTAAGATTGCAAATCGCAGAAGAACCATGATTAACAATTATAGAAGTATTGCTTCCTGATGCGTATGGACCCATTTGGTAATTTCCGGTTGCTGGTACAGGAATTGTAGTGGTACCATCAGTAATTGTTGGTGTTCCGCTTCCTAAAACAGTAACATTTACTGCAACATAAAATTGATTGTTTCCACAATCTGCAGAAACGGCAGCCGTTGCAACAGGTGGTACACATGAAGCCAAGATAACATTTATCGTATAATCTTCAAAAGTACCATAAGCATCGGTATAACAAGTAAGAACCGGACCGCCATCCTGACCACCAATTCTCATTCTGTGGTTACCCAATGATGCTGTACCCGGAACAATAAAAGATCCTGTAAGTGTCGTTGGGTTTGCATTAGTTGACACTCCTGTATACACATCTTCACCGGCATCATCAAAATCATAATCATTATTCCAATCTACCCAAATAGCAGTATCGTATGTATAACCAGTTTCATAAGTTATTGAAAAAGGAACTGCTAACCCTTGAGCAACATCAGTGATCTGAGCAGTATAATCGCCATAATGACCTGCTTCGTCAGTAGTAGAATTGTTAATTGTTCCAATAGTAACATTCGTTATTCCCGAACCGTCAACACTTGTTGGAGCTGGTGTGCAATAACAAGGAGTCACTGCTGTTGTAAAAGTATTTTCGGTACAGCCAACTGCTGATCCAATCCCATTAAATGGTGTTACTTTCCAATAATACGTAGTATTAGCTGCTCCAGAGAAATTGTAAGAAGTAGCAAGAGCAACATTCTGATTGTTTATTACTTCAGTACCGCCTGAAGTTGTTCCAATTGATAGGTTATAACCAGTAGCTCCAATTACAGAAGCCCAAGAAATTGCATTTGAAAAATTTCCACATGAAGGATTTGGAGTACTCACAATGCCTGTTGCACAGTTTGGAACAGTGCTTGGTGGTGCATCATTCACAAAATCGTCAACAAAAAGATACAATCTGTCAGTATCTGTTGCTACGACAGCTACATATACGTTTTGCCCGTTATATGCCGATAAATCATAAGTATATTGCGTATAATTAGCAGCACTTGCATTAGTTGTTGCCGTTTCTGTACCTAAAACAACATTAAAATCAGTAGATGCTGTTCCGGTGGTTGATAATTTAACTTGAAATGTTTCTGTCCAGAAAGTCCCATCAATTCCTGCCCAAAAAGAAACCCTGTTAGTTGATCCGTTAACAACCGAAATACTAGGAGAAATCAAATAATCTTCATGAGCACTAGATTCATAAGTAATACGGACATTTCCTGCACCACTATGTGTGCTTGTAGCATTAGCTACCCAAGTATTTGTACCTCCATCTTGATTTAAAACTGTCCAAGTAGCTGGAATTCCTGAATCGAAACTCTCGGCAAATTGCGCTTTTGCAACACTTGAAATAAGTATTGTGCAGATTAACAATAAATTAAAAGTAATTTTCTTCATAGTTTGTGTTTTTGGTTTGGATTTGATTTAATAATTTTTCACGAAAGTAAATAAAAAGTAAAGAAATAATACAAATGCATTAATTATTTAACATAAAAAAAGCCGTGAAATTACTTTCATGGCTTTTTTGTTAATTATTTAAAACCTTACTCTTTTACAACTTTGATTGTTTTAACCAAGTTATCTACAGTAACTTTCACTAAATAAGTACCACTTGACAAACTTGAAAAATCCAACTGTTGATGAGAATTGTTACTTTTTTTAGTCATTACAATTTGTCCTAATAAATTCTGAACAATTACATTTGAAATTTCTTTGGTATAAGACAGATTCAAAATATCTTTCACAGGATTAGGGTAAATTTTAAAATCAGATTCAACGAATTCCGGATTGCCTAGCGCATGATACACATAAACAGCAAGTCTTCCCGGATTAGATCTCCCGCTTATACATCCGGAATTATCTGTTTGGGCAGCATAGTAAGTCGTCCCATCAACTAATAAAGTACTAGCCGGCAAGATTACTCCTCCATCTTCCTGAGAAAACCAGGTAATGTTATTTCCTGTTACTTCAATATCAGCCAGAGTTTCTCCTGATACAAAACTTTGCATCGCATTTCCAACCGGCGGTCCAGGTATTGTGTTGACAATTAAATTAAACGCTTTCAAAACGCTACATCCTGTTGTCTCACTCGCTATAACAACATTTATTGTTTCCCCTGAACTTGCATATGCCATTGCTGCAGCATTTGGAATTTGAACGGAAAAATCCGAATTAAAATACCAAAGTGTAAAATCATTTGGATTTGCGCCATTTAATATTACTGCAGTATTCTGAGTTAAATCGAAAGTCGCCGGTTGGGATCCCACAACACATGCCGTTAAATCTGTCGGGTCTGAAAGTGCGGACATCTGAGTTTCAATATTTAGCGTAATATTATCCGAAATGGAGGTTATTTCCCCTTCACAATTTGCATAGCTCACAGTAGCTTGGTAAACACCTCCTTCGTTTGTAGGACAAACTGTAATTGGGTTGTCATTAGTAGTACCGGCTATAGGCATGCCATTTAAACTCCATGTCAGTGTTGAAGTTGAATTTCCGTTTGGTGAAAATCTCCAGGCTTCGTTAATTGCAGACCATGAACCGGTATTTCTACCCGGAGGAATTGTTGCAAGGGTCCCACTTTGGTTTTGAATACCAACTACTCCTGCTCCGCCTTGCCAAGAGCTACATGGTGTTCTTTTGCTTATAAGAATATCAATAACATTGGTTGTCTCATACAAAAGAACCTGACTTGTTTGCAATCCGACGGAAGAACCACAACTATACTGAGGAAGTTGATTAAAATTAGCTATAAAAATCCTATTTGGAGCAGTTCCGGTTATATAATAGTTAACATTTTGGACAGAAGGATTAGTTACTGATCCGCTTGGTGCGTTTCTGATATCAGTGTCCTGATATACTCCATAAATAGCATTAGCAGTATGGAAACCAGCATATGGTAAACTTTGATTAAAGCTCCAATTACAACCTTCTGGAAGATGTGAAACTAAAGGCTCTTCAACGCCTCCAGGGATACCACCTGGAACGGAAGGTGCAATATTGAAAGTCACTACTCCATTAGAGCCCACCATGATATGTGTGTATTTTTGCCCGTAAAAACAAAATGGGAAAGGAAGATCAAAAACTGGTGACCAGATATCGTCATCAGCTGTAGTTAAAATAGTCCCTCCTTCAAAAGGAAATAGCGGAGCATAACCTATTGCGTTTACTTGATAAGATGTCGTTTCTTTAACCTCGTCGAAATTCACTTGTAAGTTGACACAGTCTCCAAGATTGCAGACAGGAAGCGGATCATCAATATTTACAGTTAGTGGCAAAGCAGTTTGCCCAAAAGAATGAACTGTTATAAAAAGTAAAACTAAAAAGTAGATTTTTTTCATATTTTTTTTTTGAGCTGTAAATATATAAAAAGCCATCCAGATATCTGGATGGCTTTTGCATTTTAATAGTATACTAAAAACTATTCTTTTACAACTTTGATTGTTTTAACCAAGTTATCTACAATAACTTTCACTAAATAAGTACCACTTGACAAACTTGAAAAATCCAATTGTGATTGAGCTGAATTAAGCGTTTTAGTCATAACCGTTTGTCCAAGCAAGTTATGAACAGACACACTTGAAATTTCTTTTGAATAAGATAAATTCAACATGTCTTTCACAGGATTAGGATACGCTAAGAAGCCATTTGTATCAAATGAAGCTGTACTTAATGAAGCGTCGTAAGCCGAAATTGTAAACTCACCTGTTGTTGTAGCTGGCAAAACAGCCGAATCATACTTCCAAAGACCTATATACAATAATTCTCCCGGAGTTCTACCTGTTAGAGATAAAAGTGACATTAGATTGTTTGGTCCAGCTGGGCCACTATCATCATCACAACCAACTTGAGTTAATGCCCCACAAGTTCCTGTAAAAGCTGCCAGTACTGAATCAGCCATACTGTTTGTTGCTCCAACCTGAGCTTCAATTGTTAAAGTACCTGAGGCAGGAACCACAACTGTATACCATACATCAGCCGTAACATTTGCTTGACAGCTTGGTGTTATCCCAGCGGTTTTTGTAGCAGTATAAACAGTTCCTGTAATATCCTGATCTCCAAATGTGCCTCCAGGAGTTAATGCAATTGCAGCAGCGCAATCATCATTTGCTGGAGGAGTTAATGTTACCAACGTAACTATATTTGTTCCAGTAATAACATTATAATAAAAATCGTAAGGACCAGCACCACAACGTAAATACTCATATACTTTTGCATAATAAGTAGTCGCAGGTGTTAATCCGGTAACTGTTACTGTAGTTCCAGTACCATCATATACGATTTGCTGACCTGAACCAGCATAAACTGTATTTGCAACAAGAGCTGCTGCATTTCCATTTACTGGATCAGTAAATGTAGCAGAATCGCTTAAATACACAACTCTTCTGCTTCCATTTCCTACCACCCAGTTTAATGCAGATGAATTAGAATATGGCACGGCAGCCAAAGCACTTGACTGAACAGAAGGATTCCCCGGAGGAGAAACAGCTACCGAAGCAGTTTGAGAAGATAATGCTGAATTGGTACAAGTAACATTCAGTCTGTAATATATCGTTGCTCCGGCAAAAGCAGGAGGTGTATAAGTAGCAGTAGTTGCTCCTGCACCGCCTACAGCATTTGCCCAAGCGTCTGCTCCTCCATTATCATCTGATTCTTCCCATTGAAATGTTAATCCGGTAACTCCTGAACTATAACCTGCTGCAACTAAATTAGCCGGAGTTGTCCCAGAGCAAAGATTTTGCAATACCGGAGTAACTGTCCCTGCAGTTGGAGTCCCAACACACGGAACAGGTACAGAATCTACAACAATATCATCTAAATAAAGTTCCCATTGGTCCGTTGTTGTAGAACGAAATGCAATGTAAACTGTTTGTCCTACATAAGCACTCAGGTTATAAGTAGCTTGCTGCCAAGCTGTAGTAGGAGTTACAACAGCTGCTATAGTAGCCGTAAAATCCGTTGTAGCAGTTCCTGTATTAGATAACAAAACACTAAATACTTCAGGATATGTATTTGAACGATGCTTATACCACAATGATATCTGATCGGTAAGACCGGCAGTCACTGTAAATTGTTGTGTAATCAAATAATCATCATGCGCAGTCGCCGAATAATTCAGTCTTGCCACATTGGTTCCAGCATGTGCTGTTCCCGTGCCCGGTGTTGTCGCTGTAAATGTATTGGCATCACCTCCGTTAATTACTGTCCAGGTCCCGGGAATACCAGTTTCAAACCCTTGACTGAATTGTGCGTTCATAACACCTGATACAAGCAGTAAGAAAAACATCAATAATTTAAAAGTAATTTTTTTCATAATTTGGTTTTTATAAGTTTTTCACCAAGTTAATAAAAATCAATAAAAAATAAAAATTATTATCAAAACAATCGACTAATTAACAAAAAAAGCCAGTGAAATGCATCTCACTGGCTTTAATACTAATTATATTGAATATTATTCTTTCACAATTTTAACAGTCTTAACTAAATTATCTACAGTTACCTTAACTAAATAAGTTCCTGATGATAGGTTAGACAGGTCAATTTTAGATTGTGGAGCGTTAATATTTTTTGACATTACTACCTGACCTAATAAATTATGTACAGATACTGTTGAAATATTTTTAGAATATGACAAGTTTAATACATCTTTCACAGGATTTGGATAAACCATAAAATTAGTCGTATCAAATGATTGGTTATTTAAAGCCGTATCAGTCAGTTTCAATGTGAACGTTCCTTGTTCAGCAGCATTACTCCAAACCTGAACATAATAAGTATTACCAACAACAAGTCCTGTTAAAGCTTCCGTAGTTGGAGTAACTAAATTTGAATTACAAGTCCCCGTTACTTCAGTCAATGCTCCACACGCTCCAGAATAAACTGTAAAGTTTGAAGAAGTCATTGTACCGTTTGTAACCAAACAATTTACAGCACCTGAAGACGGAGCTACAAATGAAAACCAAACATCTTGAATACTGCCAAATGGATCACATGTAGGTTGGGCTGAACTCACATTTCCATATGAATTATCTGAAACAGTGTCAGTCCCATCAACATTAACCACTAATGATGTAACACAATCCTGGTTAGCAACAGCTGGAGGATTTACAGCTGCACAAGTAACATCCATTGTATAGGTACCAACAGATCCAACATTATAACCTTCAATCGCTATGTAATATGTAGTTGTTCCGTCAGAAGTAAAGTTAACTTTTGAACGAGTACCGTTTGGAGCACAACCAGTGGCATCATCATCATTTCCAGCAATTGCTGTTAACGCTCCTGAAACTCCTGTAAGAACTAACACAGATGAATCGTAATTTGAACCACATAAATTAAGAGTAACTGTTTGTGCAGCACCTGAGCCTGTAAATTTATACCATACGTTTGGAGAATCCAAATCTACACCAAATTGTAAAGTAGCATTAGCCTCATCTATAGTAGCATAACTTGTATTCCCTGAATAATTATTTCCACAAGTAATAGCAATTGCATTAACAAAGTTATCGTTTACCGGAACACTTGCAGGCGTTACCGTAAGAATATTTGTACCCGTAGAAACATTATAATAAAAGTCATAAGGACCCGATCCACAACGTAAATACTCATATACTTTAGCATAGTATGTAGTTCCTGAAGTCAATGCTGTCACAGTAACTCCTGTTCCTGTACCATCATAAACAATTTGCTGACCTGAGCCTGAATAAGCAGTTGCAGCCGTTAATGCAGCTGCATTACCATTTACCGGATCAGTAAACGTTGGCGAATCACTAAAATAAACAACTCTTCTTGAACCGTTACCATTTACCCAGTTCAAAGGAATAGTTGTAAGTGTAGTAGTTCCCATCGCTAAGTTTGTAACTTGCGTTGTAGGATTAGCAGGAGGTGAAACTACAACAGAAGTTGTTTGTGTAGACAGTGCCGAACCACTACAAGTCACATTCAATCTGTAATAAATAGCAGTCCCTGAAAAAGCAGGTGGTGTATAGGTTGAAGTAGTAGCATTCGAACCGCCTACAGCATTAGCCCAAGCATCAGCTACTCCATTATCATCTGATTCTTCCCATTGAAATGTTATTCCTGAAGCACCTGTTGTAAATCCAGCTCCAACCAAGTTAGCCGGTGTAACACCTGAACAGATATTTTGATTAGCCGGTGTAACTGAACCCGCAACAGGAGTTCCTGTACAAAGTGCAGGAGGAGTCCAAGTTAGAGTCAAACCACTGGCAGGAAAATTTGTTGCAGTAGAAAAACTGTTAGCTGCTGAATTCAAAGGTCCTGCTGTAGATGCAGAAGCAAATGAAGTAAATACTCTGTTATTAAAATCAGAAGGAGTCGTTCCTCTTAAACCGATTTGTCTGCTTGTAGCTCCGGTTACTGCTGTTGAACCAACTGCAAAGCTACCTGGTCCGTAAACAATCTTCACTAAATTACCGTTTTCCAATAATCGCACTTGATAATTGAAACCATAAGCATTTGTTGTACTATTTGTATAAGCAGGTCTAAAATCTTTCCATTGAAAAACAATTTCCCTGTCTGGGGCAACTCCAATGGTTTCCCATCTCATCTCTCCAGTTCTTGAACCAAGGTTAAAAAAAGAATTTAAATCCCCTGACCATGGAGAAATAATACCATTAGCTGTCGAAGTAGAACTAATAGGTGTGGTTGTAAAAGCAGATGGTGCTGTAGCTCCTAAAGAAACAAAACCGTTGCTGCTCATAAAAACCGTTGAAACAGAAGTTCCATTATAATTAAAACTGAATGGCAATGCTAAGGCTGATGAAGCAAAACTATCCATCGACCCGCCATTTGTGTTAGCTGTAGCAGTTACAAGAACTGTACCTCCGGTAATTTCTGTAAAAGTGTCATTGGATTGTGAAAAAGAATAAGAACTAACTTGGGCGTAGTTTTTCGTGACTACGGCAAGCATAAACGTAAAAAGTAATAAGGTAATTTTCTTCATAAAATAATTTGTTAGTTTTAATGGCGGTGAATGTACAATATTTAATCATTTTTAACTTCTCAATTTAAAAAAAGGTCGATGAAATACATAAAAAAACCACGATATCTATCGTGGTTGTATTAATTTCTTACATTTTTGATTTTTTCCTAACCAATACTTGATACATTTATCATTTCATTGGTATCCGCAGCATAATCTACTCCGTCAAATCCAAAACCGAATAAGTTTAAGAAATCCTGCTTATAGCCAGCTAAATCTCCTATTTCAGAAAGGTTTTCCGAAGTTGCTTCCAACCAAAGTTTAGCTATTTTTTCCTGCACATCATCACGCATTTCCCAATCATCAATTCTGATTCTTCCTTTATCGTCTGTAGGAATTTCACTTCCATTATATAATCTTTGTGAATACAATCGCTGCATTTGCTCTATACATCCTTCATGAATTCCTTCCGCTTTCATTATTTTATATAAAAGCGAAATATACAACGGAATTACCGGAATAGCCGAACTTGCTTGTGTTACCAAAGCTTTGTTTACAGAAACATACGCTTTTCCGTTGATATCTTTCAAACGATCCGTAATAGAGAAAGCTGTAGCCTCAAGATGATCTTTGGCACGTCCAATCGTTCCTTTTCTGTATACTGGCTCAGTTACTTCCGGCCCAATATAAGAGTAAGCTACCGTAGTGGCTCCATCCGCTAAAACACCTGCCGCCTTTAAAGCATCCATCCACATGGTCCAATCTTCTCCACCCATAACAACCACAGTATTGTCAATATCGTCCTGATTAGCTGGCTCAATAGAAATCTGAGACACTGTTCCGGTATGAAAATCGACTGTCTTGTTGGTAAATGTATTTCCAATCGGTTTCAAAACCGAACGATGCAAAACCCCAGTTACAGGATGCATACGAACAGGAGAAGCCAAACTATAAATTACTAAATCAACCTGGCCTAAATCAGCTTTAATCATATCAATAGTCTGCTGTTTCACTTCATTAGAAAATGCGTCACCATTGATACTTTTTGCATATAACCCTGCCTTTTTTGCTTCATTTTCAAAAGCAGCAGAATTGTACCAGCCAGGGGAAGCCGTTTTTCCTTCCGCTGGCGGCTTTTCGAAGAAAACTCCAATAGTTCCAGCATCAGAACCAAAAGCACTCGTAATTCTTGAAGCCAGTCCGAAACCTGTAGAAGCTCCTATCACTAAAACTTTCTTTGCTCCATCAATTTTTCCTTTTGATTTTACATATTCAATTTGATTTTTTACGTTTTGCTCGCACCCCTTTGGATGTGCAGTCAAACAAATAAATCCTCGCATTCTTGGTTCTATGATCATAATAGTATTGTTTTGTCGTTATCGATTTTTTGTTAAGAACAAATTTAATTTAAAAAATTAGTTCAACAAAGCTTTTGCATGATTAAGAGCCGAATCAGAAATGTCTTTACCTGAAAGCATTTCAGCTATTTCTGCAACACGCTCATTTTGAGATAGTAATTTTAATTCAGAGACTGTAGTTTCACCTTGAATTGATTTAAAAACCTTATAGTGCTGATGTCCTTTTGCTGCGATTTGAGGCAAGTGTGTTATGGCAAAAACCTGCATCTGACCACTCATCACTTTCATAATATCTCCCATTTTATGGGCTATTTCACCTGAAACACCAGTGTCAATTTCATCAAAAATAATAGTCGGGAGTTTTGAATAATTAGCCAAAACTGATTTCACAGCAAGCATAATTCTTGACATTTCTCCTCCTGAAGCTACTTTTTTAAGCAATCCGAAATCAGTACCTTTATTAGCGGAGAACAACAATTGAACTTCATCTTTACCTGTTGGCAAGTAATTTTCAGCTTGTTTAATTTCGAATTGAAAACGGGCATTCGGCATTCCCAATTGAGATAATATTTCTACTATTTTGTCGACCAAAACAGGAACCGCCTTGCTTCTGTTTTCAGAAATTTCAGCTGCAATTTTATTCAATACTTCTACACTATCTGAAATTTGATTTTCCAGCTTTTGAATTTGACTTTCCAAATCGCCGACCAATACTAATTTGGAATCCAAATCATTTTGAATAATCAGCAATTCTTCAATTGAATCCACCTGATGCTTTTTTTGAAGCGAATAAATAACCTGCAGTTTTTGGTTGACCAATTCTAATTTTTCCGGGTCATTTATCAGTTTTTCAGCTTGTTGCAAAAGTTCAGCTGAAATATCATCAAATTCTATCAAAACACTTGAAACGCGTTCATGTAATTCATTAAAATCAGAAGAAAAATTAGCGATTTTATGAAGCGAAGCTTTTACTTCTTTCAGATTTTGAATAATTCCAATCTGCTCTTCATTAGATATAGCTAAAGATTTATCCAAAGACTCTTTAATAAATTCAACATTGTTCAGTTTCTCGAAAACATCCTCTAACTCGGCTTGTTCTCCTGATTTTAAATTAGCAGAAAGCAGCTCTTCCAATAAAAATGAATTATAATCCTGTTCTTTAGTTAAATTTTCTTTCTCAGCCAAAAGCTTTTTCAATTCGCTTTTTGCAGATTTATATTTTGATAAATTTTGCTGGTAATTCTCTAAAACATTTTGGTGATTCGCAATAGCATCCAAAATTTGAATCTGGTATTCTTCATTTGATAATTCCTGCGTTTGATGCTGCGAGTGAATATCCAATAAAAAATCACTTAACTCTTGTAATTCATTCAGATTTACCGGACTGTCATTAACAAAAGCTCTCGATTTCCCTGAAGGTAAAATTTCCCTTCTGATGATCGTTACATCTTCATAATCGAGGTCATTTTTATTAAAAAAAGCCTGTAAATTGTATTTATTAATTTGAAAATGCGCTTCAATAACACATTTCTGCTCTTTATCTTTCAAAGAAGTCAAATCTGCTCTTTTTCCTAAAACCAAACCCAAAGCACCAAGCAAAATAGATTTTCCGGCACCAGTTTCACCGGTAATAATAGATAATTGGTTGGAAAAATTCATTTCCAACTGTTCGATCAGTGCGAAATTTTTTATAGATAATGAGATAAGCATAATGAGAATTTAATAGCTAATTCGTCCCCACTTGCTAGAATTTGTTGGAGATAATCTGTTTAGGTTGTCAATTACACCTGTAATTTCAACTTTTGGTCCATCAGTAAAAATACTTAAGATTTCGTCTGCTTTAGCATCAAAAAACACTCTTGTCAAATAAGCATTTGGTCTTACATTAGAAACTTCAACGAGCGTTTTTAATGCATTTTTAATACCTTCTTTACCTTCTTTCTGATTCTCATTCATTTTGTCTAATGCTTTGAAATGATACTCATACATTGCTTTTCTAAATGGAGCAAAAGTTGGGGAAAGCATATCATTTACTAAATAAAATCTATTTTGATTTCCACTTGAAGTCCACGCTTTTTCCTGAGTTTGTTGTGCAACGTTAACAATATTCTGAGCATTTTCAAGAGATTTTGAACCTCCTTCTAAGGAAAAAGTATCCGCATCGACAGCTACAACTATATTCGCATAAAAAGCTACAATAGATAATAAATTAGAATCAAAAGAATTTGGATTAAAAGTTAAATTCTGAAATTCAGTATATGTAAAATTAACTTCCTTATCGTTTATATTTAAGATTGGTGAAGAATAAGTAGAGTTAAAAACCGGTCTGTTTGCCTGTACCTGTAATGTTGCTGTAAACTGATCTGAACTGTAAGACGTAATGTTAAAAAAGAAGGAACATTCTATTTTTTCAACACCACTATAGGTTTGCTGTGACCATTTGGTATTATTTATAAACTCAGTAAGTGCTTTTTGAAGCGTTTTAAATATTTGCTGGTTTGTAGCTGCAACCTGATCTGTGTTGAATGATACAGAACAATTTAACTCTTGAGCTTGTGCAAACCCAAAAAACAATAGAAAAAAACCAACTACTATTTTACGCATAATGAGAAATAATTTTATTTACAATATCAATCGCAACTTCTTCTTTAGATTTCAGCTCTTGAGCCTCGATTTTAAAGTTCTTATCGATAAAGGTAACCTTATTTGTGGGTTTTCCAAAACCTGCACCGGCATCATTTAAAGAATTAAGAACAATCAAATCTAAGTTTTTTTTCTGAATTTTCAACTTAGCATGTTCAATTTCATTTTCCGTTTCGAGTGCAAAGCCAATTAAAAATTGATTTTTTTTGATTTGCCCCAATGATGCTAAAATATCTTTAGTTTTCTCCAATTCAATAGAAAACGCAGTATCATTCTTTTTTATTTTCTGTGATGCCACATTTTTAGGTTTATAATCAGCTACAGCTGCTGCGGCAATAGTAACATCGACATCATTAAAATAGAGATGACAGGCATTATACATTTCTTCGGCAGAAGTAACTCTTACTAAATTTATCAAAGAATGCTTGCTCTGCAAATGAGTTGGCCCCGAAACTAAAATAACTTCGGCTCCTAAATCGGCTGCAGCTTTAGCAATATCAAAACCCATTTTGCCTGAGGAATGATTCCCTATAAATCGAACAGGATCAATAGCTTCGAAAGTTGGCCCGGCAGTAACCATGATTTTTTTTCCTTTAAGCGGAAGTTTACTCTCAATATCTTTTTCAAGGAAACCAACAATGTTTTCAGGTTCAGCCATTCTACCCTCACCTGATAGTCCACTGGCTAATTCACCGCTTTCAGCAGGAATTATAGTGTTTCCAAATCTTTTAAAGGCTTCAAAACTAGCTAAAGTCGAAGGATGTTTGTACATGTCTAAATCCATTGCTGGCGCGATATAAACAGGACATTTTGCAGAAAGATACGTTGCAATTAATAAATTATCGCAATTCCCATTTACCATTTTAGACATGGTATTTGCTGTTGCAGGCGCAATAACAATATAATCAGCCCAAAGTGCTAAATCAACATGGTTGTTCCAAACTGCATTCTCATCATCTTCATTAAAAAAGCTTGAATGAACAGGGTTTTTGGATAAAGTGGAAAGTGTAAGCGGTGTTACAAAATCCTTAGAAGCAGGAGTCATTATCACTTGGACATGTGCTCCTGCTTTTATAAAAAGTCTAACTAAAGACGCTGATTTATAAGCGGCAATTCCACCAGAAACACCCAGTATTATTTTCTTACCACTTAAAACAGACATCTGTTGTTTTATTTTGTAGATTTATAGTAGATTTTATCATCTAACCATTCCTGAACTGCTAATGCGTGAGGTTTTGGTAATTTTTCGTAAAATTTTGAAACTTCAATTTGCTCTTTGTTTTCAAAAACTTCTTCTAAACTATCATTGTAAGTAGCAAACTCTTCTAACTTTTCAATTAGCTCTTTTTTAATTTCAGAGTTAATTTGATTGGCTCTTCTTGCTATTATGGTAATCGCTTCATAAACATTTCCAGTAGGTTCTTCAATAACATTTTTATTGTATGTTATTGTGTTTACAGGAGCTGTAGTCTTTTTTAAATCCATGACTTTTACTTATTTAGAAAATTGTTGTAAATCCTTATCAATTCTAACCAACATATCGTCAGCTATCTTTTTGTATTCTGTATTGGCATTAAATTTTATTAAAGAAGCATAGGCTACTTTTGCTGCATTTAATCTTTCCTGCATTTTAGCAGGCACACTGTTTATTGCTAAATTATAACAAGAATCCAGTTTGTAATACAATGCTTTTTCTTTAAATGGTGTTCCGGGATATTCTGCAATAAAATTATCCAGCGCTTTAATTGCCGTTTTAAAATCCGAAATCGTATTGTATTGTTTTGCAATTTCGAATGCTTTTTTCTCTAATTTCTCTCTTAACCCCTTAATCATTTCATTCGCTTCCGGCATGTATGAAGAGTTCGGATAAGTATTGATAAAAGACTGTAATTTTGTTATTGCCTTATCAGTATCCGCTTGATCTAATGAATATACCGGAGATAATTGAGCGTACGATTTTGCAGATAAAAAGGCTGCCTCTTCTACTTTTTGGCTTTTTGGATAAAGTGCCACAAAGCTTTCAAACTGGTACCCTGACAAATAGTATTGTTCTGTTTTATAATACGATTGCGCAAACATATAAAACATTTTTTCAGCTTGAGGCTTACCTCTGTAAGCCGGTGCAATCTGCTCAAATAAACGAATTGCTTTTTCGTATTTTCCAGCTTCGTATTTTTTTGTTGCAACATCAAACTTTACAGCTACATCTTCAGACTTAATTGCTCTTTGATATTCGTTACAAGACGAAAATAATACAGCAAGTAGAAATACATAAATTATTTTATTCATATTTTTTTTATAAAACAGTCGGATTTGCTAGCTTTTAGCTTTCTACAAAACGAACCGCAAATTTAGTTAATAATTCTTATATACAAAACTTTATTTTTACTGTTATTTAGATAGTTGTTTTGTAAACGAATCTAGTCTATCTGCTAAATTTGCATTAACATTAACTAACGGCAAACGAACAGTATTTTCAGATAATCCCAATGATTTGAAAATTTCTTTTATTCCTCCCGGATTTCCTTGTTCAAAAATCATATCAATACTATCCATTAACTTATACTGCAAAGCATAAGCTTCGTCAACTTTTCTCTCCAAACCTAAACGAATCATGTGAGAAAATTCTTTTGGATAACCTTCACCAATCACAGATATAACTCCGGATCCTCCTGCTAAAACTATTGGCAGCGCCACCATATCATCTCCAGAGATTACCAGAAAATCCTTTGGTTTTCCTTGAATTAATTTCATCGCCTGAACAATATCTCCTGCAGCTTCTTTAATTCCAATAATATTTTTAAAATCTTTAGCCAATCTTAAAACCGTCTCAGGCAACATGTTACTTGCTGTTCTTCCCGGTACATTATAAACAATTACTGGAAGTGGAGAGGCTTCGGCAATAACTTTAAAATGCTGGTAAATTCCTTCCTGAGTTGGTTTATTATAATAAGGAGAAACGGAAAGTATCGCTTGAAATTTTGACAAATCTCTTGTTTTTAATTCTTCTGCAACCTTATAAGTATCGTTTCCTCCCACGCCAAGAACAAGCGGTAATCTTCCTTTATTAGCCTCAACTATAGTAGCAATCACAATTTCTTTTTCATTTTCACTCAGCGTGGCAGGTTCTCCGGTTGTACCTAAAACAACCAGGTACTCAACACCTCCGTCAATTACATAATCTACAATTTTTTTTAAGGCGTCTGTATCAACAGAAAAATCTTTTTTAAAAGGTGTTACAAGAGCAACTCCAGTTCCAATAAATGCTTGCATGTTTTATATTTTGTTTAAAATTTTTAAATATCTGAATAACTCGTGTGCAAAAACTTTATAATTCTCGGCATTCGTATTAATCATCAAATGATTCAGTCTTTTGTCTACTGTTGAAAAACCTGCCTTAAATAATGCTTTCGAGTGATGTGTTATGAGTAGTAATGGTGCTTTTTCAGTATCATAATAACTGATTAGCATATCAAACGGCGTTTTAATAAATTCAGTAACAAAATCAGGCGATAAGTCCCCTTTCCAACTCATATTTTTATTACTGAAAGTAGGTTGAGTGAATATTTCGTTCTTTTTTATTTTATCTTTAAAAACAATCATTTTAATATTGTTTTCCTGAATTCCGTTAGCAACAATTTCTTTTATAAGTTGCTCTTTCTCTTGAAAATAGCTTTCATCCAACAATATTCCTACTGTTTTAATAGGTGTTGTTAATGAGCTTGGCGTAACATTATGCAGACTACTTTTTAATATTTTTTTTACTGATAATTCTTTTATATACTTTATAAACATAGTACTTTTGTATATTAATCCTGAAAACAAAATTAATCAATTAAGATTCAATTGCCATGGTAAATGTAAAAAAGAGTATAACAGTTTTAAAGCATTTTGTTTTAATTTTAACGTTACTTCTATCCGGAAATTATTGTTCAGCTCAATTAGTAGTAACAAAAATTGAAGGAAAGCAAATTAATGTCAACGAAAAGGCAGCAACTGTTGAAAAATATGACAACTTTATTGCTCCTTACCGCACCCGAATCGATGCTGATTTAGATAATGTACTGGCTATTTGCCCTGAGACTTTAGACAAAAGTACGGGTCAATGGCAAACGCCTATTGGTGATCTTATGGCTAATGTTACTTTAGCCAAAACAAATCCTGTTTTCAGAAAACGTGAAGGTAAAGAGATTGATATTTGCATCTTAAATCATGGAGGGATTCGTGCTATACTTCCTAAAGGAAATGTAACCACAAGAACGGCCTTTGAAATCATGCCTTTTGAAAACACAACCGTTGTTGTAGCACTTAAAGGCGATAAAATTATTGAGCTTGCCAATTATTTTGTAAAAGAGAAAAAACCGCATCCATTGGCGGGAATTACTTTTACAATCACAGCTAACAATGAAGTAAAAGATATTAAAGTTAAAAACCAGCCGTTAATTACAGAGAAAACTTATTATATTGTCACTTCAGATTACTTATCAAACGGAGGAGATAACATGAATTTTTTCAAAGAGCCTATAAAAGTGTATGATCTGGAATATAAACTTAGAAATGTATTAATTGACTATTTTAAAGATGTTGATACTATCCCAGTAGTTCAGGAAGTTAAAGTAACCCAAGAAAAATAAGAAACATGAAAAGAAGAGACTTTATTCAAAAAACTGCAGCAAGCTCCACATTATTAACTCTTGGCGGATTATCATTAAGTAGTTTCACTACTGAGGAAGTAAGAAAAATAACCATTCTGCATACTAACGATGTACACAGTCACATCGATCCGTTTCCTGCAACAGATCCAAAAAATCCTAATCAAGGTGGTGTAGCCCGTCGTGCTGCAATTATTGAGCAAATAAGAAAAGAAGAACCTAACGTTTTACTTTTGGATGCAGGAGATATTTTTCAGGGAACTCCTTATTTCAATTATTATGGAGGTGAATTGGAGATGAAATTAATGAGTATGATGAAATACGATTTGGCAACCATTGGAAATCATGATTTCGATAATGGTGTTGAAGGATTACTGGCTCAAATGCCTCATGCTAATTTTAATTTTGTTTCTGCAAATTATGATTTCATGAATACGGTTCTTTATACTCATATTGAACCTTATAAGATATTTAATAAAGGTGGTATTAAAATTGGTATTTTCGGATTAGGTATTGAACTCCAGGGTCTTGTTGATAAAAAATTATACAGAGAAACCAAATACAACAATCCAATTGAAATTGCACAGGATATGTCACGCATTTTAAAAGAAGAGAAAAAATGTGATCTTGTCATCTGTTTGTCCCACTTAGGTTTCAATTATAAAAATGATCCCGAAAAACCTTCCGATATCAATTTAGCAAGAAAAACGAAGAACATTGATTTGATTATAGGCGGACACACCCATACTTTCCTGGACAAGCCGGTTATTGAAAAAAATATTGACGGTAATGAAGTTCTTGTAAATCAAGTAGGATGTTACGGAATCAACTTGGGCCGAATCGATTTTTATTTGGACAGCAAAAACAATGTTACATCAGGAGGAAAGAAAATTATCATTTAATTTTCGGAAAGAATCATAAATTTATACAAGGCATATTGGGCAAAAATGTATAAAATCATTGCCATTGGCTGAAATATAAATACCGATATGTAGTAAATTTTCAGGATAAGTATTATCTGAATTATTGAAAACAGTAAACTGCTGAGAAAAAGCCAGAAATTTGTTCTGTTATCGTCAATCATATAATTTGCTACTGAAAACCCTCCTAAAAAACTCATAATTAAAACCTGGATGATATAGATGAATAAAGCACTGCCTAATTCATCTATGGTTAAACACCCTATATAAGAGAAAACCGTCAGAAAAGGAATACTGCCTAAGAAAATAGGCAGGTAATTCCTGAGTCCCACTATTTTCAGCACTAAGTAAATAACGATAATCCTATAAAGCAAGTAAAAAAAAGCACCTGCCATTATGGAATTAAAATCTTCTGCCACAAAGAATATGTTCGCCAAGAAGGCAAAAAACATAGCTACAATAAAATAATAATTTCTTTGTTTTGATTTTTTCCAGTAAACAGCTGTCAGTGTTGGAATAAGCAATGGTTTTAATATGTAAATAAATGTTTTATTCACAAACAACTCAGCAATGATTTCTGCTAATCCAATTGTGAAAAATAATACTAGCAAAATCTTAAAATCATCAATTTTCTTATCCGCTTTAGTATTTTCCATTGTTTTAAATTTAATGTGAAATTGACTTACTCGTAAAATACTTTACCATGTAGAAATAGGAAACAAATTGGGCTGTAACATTAAACAGAATGAAAATATCCATTTTTAAATAAAAGTTATAAACTGCAAAAAAAACATCTGAAATCACAAAACAAATACACATGATTAAGGCATAGAAAGTACGAATATTGTGTGAGTTTATATGGTTAAATCCAATTATGGCTGATAGAAAACTTAAAACAACACCGTAAAAAATAAAAACATTAAATGTCATACTATCTAAACTTGTCATCATGTTCAGAATTAACGACAAAACACCAAAACACCCTAAAAAAATAAGTATAAAATAAAGGAATTTATACCCTATTACATCCATTTTTTCAATGTCATTTATAACAAAAAAACTAAAAATGAGATACATCACAATATTTAAGAAAGCGATAGGGATATCACCTTCCGGCATCTGAAACACTACAATCATATCAGCAATAAAGCTGCACAGCACCGCGATAAAAAAAAGCCAATTGACTTTTGTCCTTTTTATCTGCAAATAATGAAAGAAAATTGCAGGAGCAATTACCGGTTTTGCCAATAATACTAAAAATTCACTTCCAAATGCTACCCCAATTACTGCAAAAACTGAAGCTATTAGGTACAAAATAAGTGCCGGAGAATTAACTTTCATTCAATAAATTTACAAAATCATCTTCATTAATAATTGGTACATTCAATTGATTTGCTTTTTCTAATTTAGCAGGACCCATATTTTCACCCGCAATCACATAATTCGTTTTAGCTGAAATAGAACTTCCTACTTTCCCTCCATTGTCTTCAATAGCCTTCTTCAGCTCATCTCTTGAAAATGTGGAGAAAACTCCTGAAACAACAAATATTTTACCTAAAAGCTTATCTGAAACCGAAGTATCGTTTGACACATTTGCCTCTAATTGAATACCATATTTTTTTAATCTCTCAATGATAGTTCTATTTTCTTGATTTTCAAAGAACTCAATAACACTTTGTGCAATTTTTTCTCCAATTTCGTCTACTAAAATCAAATCCGTCAAACTGGCACTGGCAATAGTATCAATAGATTTATAATACTTTGCCAGTTTTTTAGCAACCGTTTCACCCACATATCTGATACCTAAAGCAAATAAAACACGTTCAAATGGTATTTCCACCGATTTTTCAATTCCGTTAATCAAATTATCTGCTGATTTTTCAGCCATCCGCTCCAATGGAATAATCTGATCTTTTTTTAATTCGTACAAATCGGCATAATTTTTAACCAGATCATTATTAAAAAGCAAGGCAACTGTTTCCCCTCCGAGCCCTTCAATATCCATTGCTTTGCGCGAAATATAATGCTGAATTCTACCAATAATCTGTGGTGGGCACCCATAAAAATTAGGGCAATAATGATTGGCTTCTCCTTCTTTTCTTTCTAACTCGGTTTGACACTCCGGGCAATGCGAAATGTATATTGTCGGCAGAGAGTCCGTTTGGCGTTTTTCCAAATCCACACCAATAATTTTCGGGATAATCTCCCCTCCTTTTTCAACAAAAACTTCATCACCAATACGGATATCTAATTTTTCAATTTGATCAGCATTGTGCAGAGAAGCTCTTTTGACTACTGTTCCAGCTAATTGCACAGGCTCCAGATTAGCAACAGGAGTGATAGAACCTGTCCTTCCAACCTGATAGGAAATCGAATTTAATTTCGTTGAAACCTGCTCCGCTTTAAACTTATAAGCAATCGCCCAACGAGGAGATTTTGCCGTATAACCTAATTCATCCTGTAAATGCAGATTATCCACCTTTACTACTACTCCATCCGTTTCATAAGGTAAATCGTGACGGTGTTTGTCCCAGTAATTAATGAAATCTAAAACTTCCTCCATATTCTTTGCCAAACGGCTTTGGATTGGCACTTTAAACCCCCATTTCCTTGCTTTCTCCAGCCCTTCGAATTGTGTTTTAAAAGGTAAATCCGAACCTATTATGAAATACAATAAGCAATCTAAAGGACGCTTAGCTACTTCGGCACTATCTTGCAATTTCAAACTGCCTGAAGCTGTATTTCTGGGATTTGCATAAGGAGTTTCTCCTATTTCTATCAAATCCTGATTCATTTTTTCGAAACCGGCTAATGGCAGTATAATTTCACCTCGAATATCAAATTTCTCCGGAAAATCTCCTTTTAGCTGAATAGGAATCGCTTTTATGGTCTTAATATTATTTGTCACTTCATCACCCTGAAAACCATCACCACGAGTTACAGCTCTTTTCAATCTTCCGTTTTCGTATGAAATACTAATGGATGCTCCGTCATATTTCAGTTCACAAGTATACTCCAGCGGAACATCACCTAAAACTTTCTGAGCACGCTTTTCCCAATCCAATAAATCTTCTTTGGAATAAGAATTGTCCAAGGAGTACATGCGGTATTCATGACGGACTGTATTGAAGTTTTTGGTAATAGAACCTCCCACACGCTGCGTAGGGGAATTTTCGTCAAAATATTCAGGATGTTTACTTTCAAGACTCTGAAGTTCAGCCAATTTTACATCAAACTCATAATCAGAAATGGTAGGATTATCTAAAACATAATAATTATGATTATGCTGGTTTAACTCTTCTCGTAACGCTTGTATTTTTTGTAATACTTTCATAAAAATAAAAATTGGCTATTCTAGATTTTGAGCACTAAAATAACCAATTTAATTGAATTTTATAACCTAAATTACCGCTGAATTACCCCATTAATCTGAATATATAACTGACCGTCACTCAAAATAGCACCCTGAGTAATCAAATTAAAAATAGCAGCATTTCTTTCTTCTTCGTATTCTTTTTTCCCTAAGTGTATTTCCACATTATCTGTAAACATATTATCACTTAGCCACTGCAATCCTTCAACTGTCATCAAATCGATTTCCGGAACCAATGATTTCAGTACAATAGATTGAATTAGTGTTTCCTGGCTGTGGAATAAAAAGATATGATTCTTTGAAAAATGCTCTAAAAACTGCGTGTTATTCAGCACACCATCCCAAATTAAATCTGAAAAAATATCAAGTTCCTGCTCTGCAACCTGAGGTTTATCGGCTTTAATTTCGTCCCATTCCTTTTTATCAATAGATTGTGTTGCTAAAAAGTTAGCAAATTCTGCGTGTAACGATTCGAATTGTTCTTTTGTAAGTCTTTTGTATTTCACCCGAATATATTTATTGTTTTTAAATGGTCTCATGCAACTCGTGCACAAGCTCGTTTCATTTATGCTGAACTTATTTACTGCGTCAGTTCGCTACGCTCGTGTCATATAAGACACAAAATTAATTATAAAAGAATCTGAAGACGAGTTCAGATTAAAAAAAAAGCCCTCTCTTGCGAGAAGGCTTTTTTGAATATTGATTAGAAATTATGCTTGTTCAGCAACAATTTCGTAAGGTAAATCAATTACTACATCACGGTGTAAACGAATAGAAGCAGAATATTTACCAGTTCTTTTCACGATACCTGAAGTGATGAATTTTTTGTCAATAGATTGACCATTTTTTCCTAAAATTTCAGAGATATCAGCATTTGTAACAGAACCAAATAGTTTTTCACCACCTGCTTTTGCAACAATTTTGATTTCTAAAGCTTTTAAAGCTTCAGCTACAGCTTTTGCATCAGCAACTACTTTAGCTTCTTTGTGCGCTTTTTGTTTTAGGTTTTCAGCTAATACTTTCTTAGCAGAAGAAGTTGCCAAAGTAGCAAATCCTTGAGGAATTAAAAAGTTACGACCGTAACCTGGTTTAACAGATACTACATCGTCTTTAAATCCTAAATTTTGAACGTCTTGTTTTAAGATAATTTCCATTTGTTGTCCTTATATTTTAGAAGTTAGGTTCCTTTTAACGGGAAACCAACAAACTAGATTAGTTAATTATTTTAGTAAATCAGCCACATATGGCATTAAAGCTAAGTGACGAGCTCTTTTTACAGCTACAGACACTTTTCTTTGGTATTTCAAAGATGTACCAGTTAAACGACGAGGTAATATCTTACCTTGCTCATTTACGAATTTCAATAAGAAATCAGCATCTTTATAATCGATATATTTGATACCTGATTTTTTAAAACGACAGTATTTTTTCGTTTTATTAGTATCAATGTTTAAAGGCGTTAAATATCTAATATCTCCGTCTTTTTTTCCTGAAGCAGATTGTTGTAATGTTGACATAGTGATTACGCTTTAGTTGCTTTTAATTTTGTTCTTCTTCTTTCAGCCCAAGAGATAGCGTGTTTGTCTAAACTTACAGTTAAGAAACGCATAATACGCTCGTCACGTCTAAATTCAGTTTCAAAACCAGCTAATACTTCGCCTGCAACTGTAAATTCAAATAAATGGTAAAAACCACTTTTCTTGTTTTGAATTTCGTAAGCCATTTTTTTCAAGCCCCAATCCTCTTTGGATACCATTGTAGCACCTTTTGAAGTTAAATAATCTTCAAATTTGCTTACTGTTTCCTTTACCTGTTGTTCAGATAAAACGGGATTCAAGATGAAAACAGTTTCATAATGATTCATAATAATAAATTTTATTTGTTAAAAATATGGGTGCAAAAGTAATACTTTTATTTTAATACACAAACGCAAATACTAATTAATCGATGAAATTGAATATTTTGGCAAAAAAAATTTGGTACTTAAATAAAAAAAGTTATTTTTATCAAACCAATCTATTAAATTGACGCTTATGAAGTTGAACTGTATCGTTGTTGATGATAGCTCTATCCAAAGAATTTTGGTAACGAAATTAGTAGATGCTCATCCTAATTTATCTTTAGTCGGCGAGTTTTCGAACGCTGTTGAGACTAAGAATTGTTTAGCAACAAAGCAAGTTGATTTGTTATTTTTAGACATTGAAATGCCTGTAATTAACGGATTTAACTTACTTGACGGGCTAAAAGACAAACCCCAAATCATTTTCATCACTGCAAAAGCCGAGTATGCTGTAAAAGCTTTTGATTATGATGCTACTGATTACCTACAAAAACCCATTACAAAAGAACGTTTTAATGCAGCAATAAAGCGTGCTATGGATATGTACCAGCTCCGTAAAGACAATCTTGAGGAAGAAGGCGAACATATTTTCATCAAAAGTAACCTTAAAAAACTTAAAATTTATACTTCTAAAATAAAATGGATTGAAGCCTACGGTGACTACGTAAAAATTGTTACTGAAGACGACAGTCATTTGGTTTTATCAACCATGAAATCATTCGAGAAAGACCTATCGAAAGAGAAATTCATCCGTGTTCATAAATCATTCATTATCAATATAGATAAGATAGAGAAGTTCAACAGTAAGTTTGCCGAAATCGGTGTTACTAAAATTCCACTAAGCCGCAACAAGAAAGAAGATTTGGTAAAAGCGTTGGACTCTTAATAGAAATCTACATTTACAGCCACTTTAACGGCCCTGAATTGCGAAACAGCCTCAAAACTATTCAGTATTCTTTGGATAGTTTTTTTTATGCCCGTTAACGACTTCTCCTGCGGAATCTTAATCAGTATGATTCTGATGTATTCGTTTCTTATTCGGCCAACAGGAGGCTCCTCAGGCCCTAATACTGGGATATCGAACTGTTGCTGCAATACCTGATACAACCATAACGAACTCTCTTTAAGTTTTTCGAAGTCTTTGTGCTTTAATGTTAGTTTAATCAGCTTAAAATACGGCGGGTAAAAATAGATCTTACGTTCGTATAACTGTTCCTTAAACATGCCTAGATAATCATTATTCGTTACCTGCTGGATGGTATTATGATCCGGATTGTAGGTTTGAATAATTACCCTTCCCTTTTTGTCTGAACGTCCCGCACGCCCTGAAACCTGCGTCATCATTTGGTAACTGCGTTCGAAAGCACGGAAGTCAGGGAAATACAGCATGGAATCTGCATTGAGGATGCCCACTAAAGAAACATTGTCAAAATCTAAACCCTTAGCTAACATTTGCGTTCCGACCAGAATGTCTGTCTCTCTGTTTTTAAAGCTGTCAATTAATTTCTCGAAGGCGTATTTGCCTCTGGTGGTATCCTGGTCCATACGCGCTATTTTCTTCTCCGGAAACAATGTATTTAATTCCAGTTCAATCTGTTCTGTTCCAAAGCCTTTTGAAGTCAAATCGATACTGGAACACGCATGGCAGCTATTTGGTTTTGCCATACTGTACCCGCAATAATGGCAGCGCAACTGGTTTTTGTATTTATGATACGTCAGACTCACATCGCACTGAGGGCATTGTGGTACATGGCCGCACGTCATACACTCAATTATAGGAGAATAACCGCGGCGGTTTTGGAACAAAATGATTTGCTCGCCATTTGACAGTGCTTCGGTGATGGCTTCAATCAAGAATATACTGAAGTGGCCATTCATTCTTTTACGGAAGTAACTGTCTTTTAAGTCGACAAGTTGTATTTCAGGCAGCACGGCATTTCCATAACGCCGATGCAGTTCTACCAGACCATACTTCCCGTTCTGAGCATTAAAATAGGTTTCGATGCTTGGTGTAGCCGATCCCAATAAGACTTTCGCCTGATGGAAATTAGCCAAAACAATGGCAGCGTCACGCGCATGATATCGTGGAGCAGGGTCTGTTTGTTTGAATGTTGCCTCGTGCTCTTCGTCAATGACAATGAGGCTCAGGTCCTGAAAAGGCAGAAATAGTGCCGATCTCGCCCCGATTACGATTTGTGCTTTATCCGAACGGTTTAAGACCTGATTCCAGACCTCAACACGCTCATTATTATTATATTTAGAGTGAAAAACTGCTACTTTATTTCCGAAATACTGCGTTAACCGGGACACCAGCTGGGTCGTTAGCGCAATTTCAGGTAAGAGGTACAGGATTTGCTTTTCTTCCTTCAGAAAATCCTCTATAAGTTTGATATAGACCTCTGTTTTCCCTGAAGCCGTTACGCCATGCAACAGGCAGACCTCTTTTTGGGTAAAAACAGCTTCTATTTCGTCAAAGGCTTTTGTCTGAAACTCATTGAGCACCACTTTATCCTTTTCGGAATCAGCAAAAGAAACGCGGTCCTCCTGAACATAATATTCTTCAAAAACCTGTTTGTCGATTAATGCTTTTATCACTGCCGATGTAGTCCCTGAGAAATCCGTCAGTTTCTTGACCGAAACGGGCTTTCTTTCTGTAGCCTGCAATTGGAAGTAACTCAGCACCACTTCTTTCTGCTTTTGGGCATTCTTTAGAATCAGGAGCAATTCTTCCAGTTTGTCATTCGTATTAAACTCTGGAAACAATCGAATGTAGCGGACTAATTTCGGCTTGTACTCTTCCACCATTTCTTCCTGTAAGGAAACGGCCTTCTTAGCCAGCAATGACTGGACCACCTGAAGCACATTCTTTTTATTGAGAATGGCGATCACGTCCTGTATTTTAAGAGAACTCTGCTGTCTTAGTGCTTCCATAATCAGGTATTCGTCATCCGAAAGCGTGGCTTCTTCGATAAAGTACTCCCTTGTCGCCGAGATAACCGTTTCGCTCTCGAGCATTAAAGCCGATGGCAAAGCGCTTCTGAAAACCTCCCCGATGGTGCACATATAATAGGAGGCGATCCATTGCCAGTGTTTGAGCTGGGTTTCGGTTACGATAGGTTTTTCATCAATGATCTGATGGATTTCTTTAGCTTCGTATAACGCAGGCTGGTTGTGGTGCAATTGGGCTACCAATCCTGTGTAGAACTTGCTTTTACCAAAAGGAACAGCAATCCGCATACCGGGCTTCAGGTACTGAAACTCAGCTTCGGAAACCCTGTATGTAAAGGTTTGAGGTAAAGCAATAGGCAGAATAACTTCTACAAAGAATGGCATAGGAACCGTTATTTAACCCTTAACCAGGTTTGGGAACGGCCAATTAAAGAAAACCCCATGTAACCACGTACTTCGAGTTTGTCTTTACCATCCAATTTGATAATGCATTTGTAGAGGTTTCCGGATTCAGGATCCAGGATTTTACCTCCGTTGTATTCGTTGTCGTCTTTTTCTAAACTGGTAATGATAACCAGTCCCAAAATAGGCTTGTCTTTGTATTCCTTACCACATTTAACACATTTCCCGTTACGTTTCGCCGGATTCAGGATTTCTACGATCTTACCGCATATCTTTCCGTCTTTCTCATAGATTTCGATGATGGACTTCGGCTGACCTGTATTGTCATCAATAGTTTTCCATTTGCCAATGACCGTTTGTGCATTTAATTGGATGCATCCTAAAAAAAGGGCGAGTAAAATAAGTTTTTTCATAAGATTAAAGATGAGGGTTTTTAGTAGGATGATGTTTAAGTTTATAAATGGAAGCATCGAGTTCGAAGCCCAGCAGTAAGACCATACAGTTTATCCAAAGATAGAACATGACGATCAGCAGGGTTCCGATTGAACCGTATAATTCGTTGTATTTTGAGAATTTCACTACCCATATTCCGAAGAAGTAAGAAGAAACAATAATCAGAATAGTGGTAAACACCGTCCCGATAGTAATGAAAGCTCTCTTTTTTGTTTGTCTGATTCCGAAACGGAACAAAATGGCCGTTGACAGCAATATCATGATAACCAGAAAGATATACCTTCCGAATTCTATTAGTGAGATGCGATCCGAGATTCGGCTGGAAAGCACATCCTGTAGAATTGTTTTCTGTATAAAAACCTCAAAGATAATGATCGTTGCTACCGTAACCAGCAAATTGAACGTTAGCAGCAATGAAATAAAAAGCGCTACAAAATACTGTCTGAAATACGCTCTTTTTTCGATAATATGGTGCGAGGTTTCGAAACCGCTCATGACTGCATTGACCCCATTTGTCATTAAGAACACCGATAAAATAACCCCTGTGGACAGTAAACCGGAGTGACTGTTGTGCAGGATATCGTTGATAATGTTCGATATGGCGTCAAAGGTTGTGGGCGGTACATTCTGCTGTACAAATCCTAAGAAATCCTCCTGGAAGTTATCGATTGGAATGTATGGGATAAGGTTTAGGATAAACAGCGCAAAAGGGAACAAAGCCATGAAGAAGCTGAAGGCAATAGCCGCCGCTCTGTAAGCGATAGCCCCCCGAACGATTCCGTCTATGTAAAACTCGATTAAATCATACAAGGGCACGCCTGCCAGAAAGGGCAACTTGATGTTTTGCAGTACAACCACCAATTGCCTCACCAGAGGAATTTTCTTTAGTATGTCTTCTATTTCTTTACTCATTGGTATCAGGAAAAAGGCACAAACGAAAAGACAATAGACAACACTACCGGCTCCTGGCTTGTGCCTATTTGTTTTATATTGCTTTTAAACTCAAATCCATATTATGGACTGAGTGGGTTAATGCACCGGACGAGATGTAATTGACGCCACATTCGGCATACTCCCGAATCGTTTTTTCGTTGATGTTCCCAGAGGATTCGGTCAAACATTGTGTACCAATCATGGCAACGGCTTTGCGGGTATCTTCAAAATTGAAATTATCAATCAGGATACGATACACGCCTTCGGATTTCAGTATCTCTTCTATTTCAGCGAGGTTTCTGGCTTCGACTATAATCTTTAAATCGAGGTTGTTTTCCTTCAGGTATTGTTTTGTTTTGGCTATGGCCAAAGTAATCCCGCCTGCAAAATCAATATGATTGTCTTTGAGCATGACCATATCATAGAGTGCAAAACGGTGGTTCTCCCCTCCTCCTATCTTCACGGCCCATTTCTCGGCGGCACGAAAACCGGGTGTGGTCTTGCGGGTATCCAGCACTTTGGTATTCGTTCCTTTAAGCAGGTTGACGTATTGTCCGGTTTTGGTCGCAATGGCACTCATACGCTGCATGGAATTGAGCACCAGGCGCTCTGCTTTGAGTATGGATTGTGAGCTTCCGGTTACGTGGAATACTACGTCTCCGTACTTTACGGGTGTTCCGTCCTGAATGAAGGTCTCCACTTTTATCGCAGGATCTACTTCATTGAAAATCATAGCGGCAAATGCTACTCCGGCAATAATCCCTTCGTCTTTGACCAACAGCCTGGCCTTTCCCTGCTCTGTTGCCGGAATACAGGCCAGCGAACTGTAATCGCCCGGGCCGATGTCTTCCCTGATTCCGTTGTGTATAATAGAACGTAATTCCTCTTGAAATTGTGCTTCTGAAATCATGTTTTTAATTTATAACGCTAAAATAAGATATATTTTGGAATCGCGGCGCATTGTTAAAACGATAATGGGAGTATTTTAACAAATTTTATGAAGGGGCTATTTTAAGTTCCTGATTACAGGGAAGTAGTACCATTAGTACGCTTCTGCTCCAAAACGGAACGTAAAGGGAATAAAAAGGGTTTCATGGCTTTGATATGACTTTAGCATGACTTTGATATGGCTTTGTCCCGTCCTAAAATAACTATACAGGTTATTAAATAAATCCTGTTATAACTATACAAATATAATTTTTAATCCTAAACTTACTATACAATTGCTTTTTCATAATCCATAAATCCGGTTGGCTTCCTTGCGAGCTAAACCTCTCTCTACTTCTTTAACAATCTTTAAAATCAGTCGTTTGTCATAACGGCTCTGCTTGTGTTCACGCACAGCATAAACTTCTTGTTCTTTGTGTTCCATACACTCTTGAATTGTATAGCCATTTTTAGGATGAGACGATTTAGGATTGGGGGTGGTTTTTAGGTATATTTGTTTAAACTATACGCCATTATGAATGATTTGACGCCTTTTACTTTTACTAGCGGCAATTGCAATAGCCAAGCGGTAATTTTTATCCATTTTGAAAAAAATCTGGATCTCACTTCACAAATTAAACAACTCACCGGATCAAAATGGAGCTCAAAACACCGGTCTTGGTATGTTCCTGATGTTAGTGAATACCGCAAACATTTTGGATTAACTAATGAATTTACATTAGGGAATCACGTGTTATCAAAAATTCCAATTTTCAATCAATTTGAACTACAAAGAATAATAAATCAATTGAAACTTAAAGGTTATAGCCCTAATACATTAAAAAGCTATACTAATGAATTTGCGCAATTTTTATACTTTTTGAAGGATAGATTGGCAGTTACAAGTGGAGAAAATGAAGTTCGTGATTATTTGCTGTATTGTATCAACGATCTGAAACTGACAGAAAATACTATTCACAGTCGAATTAATGCAATAAAGTTTTATTATGAGCAGGTTTTGTTCCAAAGCAAAATATTTTTGGAAATTCCGCGACCAAAAAAACAAAGCAAATTACCTAAGGCATTGAATGTGTATGAAATAAAACGGTTACTTGATGTGACTGAAAATTTGAAGCACAATACGATGTTAAAACTCTGTTACGGAATGGGTTTGCGTTTGAGTGAAATTCTGAATTTAAAAATTTCTGACATTGACAGTCAGTCGATGCGTGTACATATTGAGTGCGGGAAAGGGAAAAAGGATCGGTTTGTGAATTTACCACAAAGTATTTTGGAACAGCTTCGCTCTTATTACTTAAAATACAAACCAAAAAAATATCTGTTTGAAGGTCAATACGGCGGACAATATAGTGGTCGCAGCATTCAACAGGTCTTTAAGAACTCGCTAGAAAAAGCCAGAATTATTAAAAAAGTAGGCATTCACAGTTTGAGGCACAGTTATGCGACTCATTTGCTGGAAAACGGAACAGACATTCGTTTTATTCAAGAATTGCTAGGACACAAGGATATTAAAACCACTTTGATTTACACACATGTTTCGGATAAATCCATACGAAAAATCATCAGTCCGTTAGACAATTTATAGATTATTGATTACATTTGAAAAATCAGTGACCGAGAAAAAATATATTTTTATATATCTTGAAAATTGCAATGCGTTTTTTTAAATATGTTTTCACAAACAACTGATTATAAGTGAATTAAAAACAAACAAATGCACACATGAGGTGCGTATATTTAAGAGTTAGTGGCAAGCTTACCAAAAATGTGTAAAAACATTACGAATGAATTTTAAAACTGATTTTATAGCATTACTAAAATACAAAAAAACCGAAGAAGGCGGACGGAAAAGTTACGCATTATCAGGATATAGACCTACTATAAAATTTTCATTTTCTGAAATGCAAACTTCAGGAATTCAAACTTTTATTGATAAAGAGAAAGTCTTCCCTGGTGATACTGTAAAAGCAGAAATAAAAATACTTTCCGAAGAATATTTTAAATATCAACTTTGCGAGAATTCAGAATTTGACTTTCGAGAAGGATCAAATATAATAGGAACTGGAAAAATAATTTCTATACTAAATCCTAAATTGAAATCAGAAAAAAAACACAATTATGGATTCAAGAATAATTTATGAAACAAATAAAACTTTTCATAACAAAATTGAATGGCTAATAACTTTACCTAAATCTGAAAGTGAATGGATTTATTTAAATAGTGAAAATTCAATACAAGAAATAATAGAAAGTTATTTTGAAAGTGAAATATTATTCGTTTCACTTACTCGAAATGAATCTTTTCAAACAGAAAAAACTAATATTGTCGGGAAAATCAAAGATTATATAAAAAACCAAGATTTTTCAATTTGGAATCAAGAATTTAGTAAAGTTTTAGAGTTTAATAAAATTGGAATATATAGAAAAGGAATAAAAGCCAGCCACTAACAGGCGTTTGGCAAGATTGCGAATTTTGTGGTAAATTCACGTTTACATTTCGCAAGAAATTTTATCTATAACAGAAAATAATCGGTTCCGAAGTTCGCAACCTCGCCAAGCGCCGGAACGTTGTAAGCAATTTTACCGCACGAAAACCTTAAAAAAGAACATTTGGAAATTTTACAAAACATAACAACCGCAGATTGGATAAACATTGTTATCGCGAGTATAACTCTACTAACCGCAATTATCGCTTTGCTTACGATTAACGAAATGCGTAAACAAAGAATTCATAGCTACTTTCCTGATATAAATATGGCAAACTTTTCTTTCTATGTTTATAAAGGAGATTTTGACGAAGAAAATAAATCAGTTTATCTTTATTCATATAAAAATAAAAAAAAAGGAAAATTCAAAAATTGGAGGATTCAATGAATTGAAAATTGGGATTAATAATATTGGCTTTGGAGTTGCAAAAAATGTTAGATGGAATTGGAATTTTGACATTGAGAACGCTAAAGAAATTATCTGTAATGATGAAAACGTTAAATGGAAAAAAAACGAAGATTTCATTATAATAGATTGTCTTCCCCAAAATGTAGAATGGGCATTTGACATTGAAGAAGATAATATTGGAGGAAGTTTCAATTTTATTTTACCTTATGGAAATGAAAACAGAGAAACAGAAATTGTTATACCTGACTATTTCATAAATTTATATTGGTTATATATGGTAAATCAAATTAGTGGAAAAGAACTAACAAAATCCATTCAAGATTTTTTTCCACTTTTAGAACTTAACGTAAAATATACTGATATACATTCTAATGAATTATCAAAAACCTTTTTAATAGAAATAAGATTTGATATGATTGCAAGTCCAAAAGAAGACACTAAAGAACTTGCCAAATTTAGGTTTGAAATATCTGAAAAACAATAAAAACTGCTTACAACAGCGGTTACAAGAAATGGCGAAAAATGTGCTAAATTCACGTTTATTTTCCGCAAGAAATTTTATCTTAGCAGAAAATACGCAGTTCCGAAGTTCGCCACTTCTTGTAGCCGCGAAACGTTAGCAGTAATTACCAAGAAACACCACGGAAAAAATGACTCGAAAATTGGACGTCTACGATTTAAATAATTCTGCATACTTATCGGAAGATATTGAAAACGTAATAGATCGTATTGGAAAGCTTTATGAAATCCGTTTCTTAAAAGATAAAATTGAGTTTACATCAAAAATAATGTTTCCCGAAAACGCTTCTTGGGTTTCCGACGAAACAACAAAAGTTTTCAATGAAGCAATTCCAGTTATTAAAAGTATAATAACAGACATATATTCAATCTTAGAAGGGATTTTTGTATTTAAAAATGGTGAATTTGACAAACCGAAAGAAGAAAAAAAATATAAATACCTTAAAGAGTTACGAGAATTTAATAACAAATTGAAACATCACAATACAAAAAAAGTAGTTTTTAATTTAACTTCCATTATCAATATTAATCAAAAAACTCTTGATTGTATTATACAGTATAAATATGATACTGACGCGAAAATAAAAATATTATCATTAGTTCAATTTTTTCAACTTTTCTTTGTGATAATGGAAGCTGAAAAAATTATTGAACTCGAAAGGAAGTAACTACTGCTAACAGGCGTTTGGCAAGATTGCGAATTTTGTAGTAAATTCACGTTTATTTCTCGCAAGAAATTTTATCTTTAATAGAAAATAATCGGTTCCGTAGCTCGCAACCTCGCCAAGCGCCGGAACGTTAGGTGCAAGCGTAAAAGACACAACCCAAGAAACTTAAAGTAACTTTTGTAACAATTAAAAGAACAATTAAGCAGAAATTTACAATAAAAAATAATGACAGATAACATAAAACTCGGACTTAAAGAAAATTGGAAGCAGTTCACGATTTTGGTAATCGTAAATGCATTTGTAGGTGGAATGATAGGAATGGAAAGGACTATTTTTCCTCAGTTTGCCGAATTAGAATTTGGAGTTGCTTCCAAGACAGCTATTCTTTCTTTCATAACAGCGTTTGGAGTTACCAAAGCTATTGCAAACTATTTTACAGGTCGACTTGCCAACAAATTCGGACGGAAAAATTTACTTTTATTTGGTTGGCTCATAGCTATTCCAATTCCGTTTATGCTCATTTATGCTCCAAGTTGGAGTTGGGTAATTTTTGCTAATGTGCTTTTAGGTGTTAGTCAAGGACTTACTTGGAGTAGCACCGTAGTAATGAAAATTGATCTTGTTGGAGAAAAAGACCGGGGTTTTGCAATGGGTTTAAATGAATTTGCAGGATATTTTGCAGTTGGGATTGTTGCATTTTTGACAGGTTATATTGCCAACACTTATGGTATAACGCCTTATCCATTTTACATTGGAATTTTCATTTCTATTGTGGGCTTTATTTTAACTGCACTTTGGGTAAAAGATACCAGAGTTTTTGTTCATAAAGAAACTGCCACCGACAATACCTCACAACTTGACAATGTGTTTTTAGAAACCACTTTTAAAAACAAAACATTAAGTTCGGTGACACAGGCAGGGCTTGTAAACAATCTAAATGATGGAATGATTTGGGGCTTACTTCCAATAGTTCTTTTGACACTAAACTTTGACAATGCAAATATTGGAATTATCACAGCGATTTATCCAACTGTTTGGGGTGTAGGACAACTCTTTACAGGAAAAATGTCCGACCATTATTCAAAAAAAGCAATGCTTTTTTGGGGTATGCTATTACAAGGTTTAGCAATATTGCTCATTCCATTTAGCAACGACTTTTATGTTTTAGCTTCTATTTCTGCAATTTTAGGTTTAGGAACAGCATTAGTTTATCCGACATTTTTATCAACTATTGCACAAGCGACAAGTCCAAAACAACGAGCAGAAAGTATTGGCACATTCAGACTTTGGCGAGATTTAGGCTATGCCTTTGGGGCTGTTATTTCAGGAGTCACAGCAGACTTATTCGGAATTCAATATGCCATTTTTCTTATTGGCGGACTAACAATTATTTCTTCAATTATAATCCAAATTCGTATGCCAGAACAAATAAAAATCATCAAAGAATGTATTGAAGTAGATGAAGTAAAACAAGCACTTCAAATCAACAAAAAAATTCAAATCATTGACGTAAGAAGCAAAGAAGAATATGAACTAGCCCATATTCCAAATGCTTTAAATATTTCACTTCAAGACTTAAAACAAAAAATATCACAACTTGACAAAAATGTTCAATTTGTAACAGCTTGTGGTAAAGGTGGCGGACGTTCGGCAGACGGAGCAAAACTTTTAAAAGAGTTTGGACTGAATGCAATTTGGCTTTGTGGTGGAACAAATAAATGGCTAAACATAAACGGATGACAAGAACGCCAGCACCTAACAGCCGTTTTGCGAGATTGCGAATTATGTGGTAAATTCAAGTTTATCTTTCGCAAGAACTTTAATAATAACAGAAAATAATCGGTTACGAAGCTCGCAACCTCGCAAAGCGGCGGAACGTTGGCAGTAATTTTCGAGAATCGGTCCTAGCAATAAACTAACAATTATAAATTATGTTTGGAATTGTAAATAAAATAAATGAACATTCTCTATATCTTCTTAATGACATGGTTGAAAACCAAGTCAGAGCTGCAGAAAAAGAGTTAGCAAATTGTCCCGCCGAAAATACAGAAAGAATTGACTTTTTAATGACACAGATAGGTTATTATAAATCCGAACTGCAAAAATTCAAAGATAATGTTGAAAATCAACGTAAAGAAAAGTTTCAGTTTTCTATTGAAGAACTATATGCAATGTATGGCCAATACGAAAGAAAATATATTTCTGTCGAATTTCACAAGTTTAGTGAATCAGCGACTAAATTTGGGAGAAACATTGCTGGCGTAATAGTCTATTCAAAAGCAGAAAGAGAAGTTTTGGAAAATTTAATAAACTCTGATGTTGTTCCAAGAACTAATGATTATGTGAAGTTTGATTTTTCTAAAAGCGAAACCATCTCAGATGAATTAAGACACGAACTACTAAACACAGGATTTAAAAGCGGGGATATTTATGAAATATTAGCTTCCGATTATCCAATGCAAAAAGCATTTAATCAACCTGGCCAAAAGGAAATTCCAAATACGATAGAAGTGAAAATTGACCCTAGTGGTTTTGATATTAATAGGTCAACACGATGGCTTTTAGGTCAGAAAATAAAAAGTGGGTATAAATTAACCGATATTGAATGGGCAAAATTTTGTGGCCTTTCAATCTATTTAGAACCTGAATCAATAGAAGTTAATATTATTAAAGAAAATGCATTTGATGAAAATGGAAATAAAAAGTATTTAGTTAGATTTTATGAACTCGAAGCAAAATTATATTCCAAAGATATAACTGGAGAAGAAATCATGGAATTCAACGAGTTCTTGAAAACGAGAAAATCTATACGGATTGAATCGATTGTTCGCGAAATTAAACGTTCAACAAATAAAACTATTGAAAAATTTAAAAGCGAATATCCCGAGATTTACGAAGAAATCGAGATTTCAAGAATTCAATTCGATGATGAAACTCTTGTTTATCACAATGTTATAATTCCAATTTTTTGGGATTATGAAAGCTATCTACACATTTATCTTAGGCATTGCGATGAGTTAGGAATTGAAGGTCATTTTGAAAATAAAACTAAATTTCAATATACCCAAAAAGATATTAGACGAATTTTGGTAATCGCAATTGAAAAATTATTACCACAGATTAACGAAAAATTAAAAGCTAACAAGGAGTTTAGAATTTATGGAGATAAATCTTTATACTTTAATGGTAATCACTATTCATTACATATTTTAGCGAATGGAAAGGTTGCTGCTTTTCATCCATTAGAAAATCCAACAAAATAAAACTACTGCCAACAGCGGTTTTAAGAAATTGGGGGTTTAGTGTTTAATGGGACGGTCTTTTTGTATATTTGACTTCAGTCCTAATGGAATGGTTTGGGAATAAAAATCCCCAACTTCTTAAAGCCACGGGACGTTAGCCGTAATGTTAAAAAATCGTACTCAATGGAAATTATCGAAAAACTTGAACCTTATTTTATTTACATTATTTTCGGCTTAATTAGCTTACTGATTTTATTTTTGAAATCATTTGTCCAAGAAAAAGCTAAATGGAAAGCGTTGAAATCTGAAAACAAAAAGTTAGTTGACGAAACTGAAAAGATTAAATCTCAATATAGCCGAGAACTCGAAAACTTAAAAAAAGAACACCAACTTGACCTATCGAAAAGAAAATATCAGTACGAAAGTAAAAAGGAAACGTATTTCAAATTTTTCCAACTAATCGATCAGTTTGCGCTAGATAATAATGTAAAAAACCAAGAGAACTTAATGCCTATTTTAGATGAGTTCAATAGAAATTATTTAAATGCAGCAAGTCAAAATAACAAAAAAAATGAAACGAATGCTGTCACAGTAATGTCAAAAAAAATCCAAAAACTTACTTTTGATGCAGCACAGGATTTAATGAAAATCAAACAAGAAACAAATACTATAAGATTAATAGCAAGTAACGAAATATTACAAAAACTGAATTTGCTTAATTTAGCTTATGATAAATCAATGGAAGTTTCTAATAAAATGATGAGTTCATTACCAGCTTTAATGTTGACAAATGATCAAGACAAAATTAAAAAAGAACAACAAGAAGTCGAAGTTTCTGCTTTAGTTATAAATCAAATTAAAGATGAAATCATTGAATTAATGAGGTCTGAACTAAATGAAATATAAAAAACACTACGGCTAACAGCCGTTTGGCAAGATTGCGAATTTTGTAGTGAATTCACGTTTACATTTCGTAAGAAATTTTATCTTTAACAGAAAACAATTGGTTCCGAAGTTCGCAACCGCGCCAAGCGTCGGGACGTTAGCGGTCATTGTAAGACGACACTGCAAACATTGAACAACTGAAATTTAAAATGTATAAATATGGACTTTGAAAACTATTTAGACAAATTTAAAAAATCTGCTGACAGACTTGACAAAAGTCGTCTAGACAAAAAAGAACTTGAAATTTCTGTTGGAATCGTATTAGATTCCGTGTATTTGAAATTATACAAACGAGAATGGACAAATGATTTAAATAATCCATTAAGTTCAGAAACCAGAATATTTTTTTCGGTTTGGGTAAATGAAAAGACATTAGAGGAGAACAAAGTTTTTTACAATATTCACGCATTGAAACTTAGAAAACTTAAAGGCTATTCTATTTTAAGTACAAAATTTGCAGAGAGTTTTAGGAAAAAGTTTAAAAAGTATCAAGAGAATTGGGACAACGTAAGTGTAAAATTTGGACCATTGACGTTAATGGAAGGTTGGGCATACTTTGAAGAGGAAAATATTGAAAAAATTGTACTACGATTCGCTGAAAATTTTGTAGAAATTGAAAACTTAATTGGCCAGACATTAAAAGAATATGAAAATTAAGTTTGGAATAAAAACAACTTGTTGCGGAAAAACAACGAACCGCTAACAGGCGTTTGGCAAAAAAGCGGGTTCAGTATTTAAATGAAGTTTTGTGCTTCGAGTCAAGTTCAGTGCTGGCAGACAGTTTAGTACTTCGAAATCCGCTTCTTCGCCAAGCGCCAAAACGTTAAGCAACAGTTTTTACTCGAAATGTTTAAATCTATCTTGGCACATTCCAGACGCTCTACTATGCATTATAAAAGGCTTACCACAATTTTTACAAACCGATTGCTTAACACCAGTTTGTTGCAATTGCAAGGCTTGGTTTGTTTCAGTGATTTTCTTTTCTAACCAAATAGCATATTCATTAAGAACAGTATTGTTAAAATAAGAATATCCGTTTTCTTTTATAAATTCTTCTCTAATATTCATAATTTTTGTTATTTTAAGTGTTTAATATTTGCAACTGCAACAAGCTGGAGAACGTTATGGGCAACTTTAAGAAAACGACACAAATGAGAAATAGAATATTAATTTTAACTTTCGCTATTTTACTTTTTGCTTGTAATTCACGGACAGACAAGAAATCGACAACAGTCAATTCTGCAGACAGCTCAACAGTATCTTTAACCAATAAGAAATCAGAAAGATTTTTTCCAGAGACAAAAGGAACTGAAAAATTTGACACGTTAATTGTAGACAGACAAATACAAATAAGAATTATAAAAACTGACCTTGACAGCTACGTGACAAACGAATATGATGAGGAAGGTTTTAAGCAAATTGACAAGTATAGAGACGCGGAAATTGCATTGACAATCAAACAACATTCGCAAACACTTTTGGACACAGTTTTCAGAAAGGAACAGTTTTTGAAATATGGCGACAAAGGATTTATGGACATCGCAATTTTTCACAATTATTGGTTTAACAAATTGGACAAAGACAGATTAGAACTCTTCGGAGTAATTAGTAAACCTGAAACAGATTGGACAATTGATTTTTACCATTATTTCGACTTGACAACAAGAAAGCTGACCTTCAAACAAGAAATAAATGACGAAGAATAGAAAAGCAGCCCATAACAGGCGTTTGGCGAGATTGCGAATTATGTAGTAAATTCACGTTTACATTTCGCAAGAAATTTTATCTTTAACAGAAAATAAAAAGTTTCGAACTTCGCAACCATCGCCAAGCGTCGGGACGTTATAGCCAATGCTAACAGACAACACAACGACATCAAAATATATGAGAAAAACAGCGACATTCATTTTGACAATTTTGCTCTATTCGTTTTCATACGGACAGACTGCAACAGAACTATACAATAGCAAGAACTACCAAGAACTTGTTAAACTTGAAAATAAAGCAGACAAATTAACGCCTGACGAATTGTATATGGTCGGTTTCGCATTTTTCCAACTTGAAAACGACAACAAAGCAATTGAGTTTTACGACAAGGCAATGAAAAAAGGGCTTGACAACGGTTCTGTCCATTTTTACAAAGGACTTTCTCTTTGTTATAAAAAACAATATGACGAAGCTTTGAAAGAAATAGACATTTCATTAAAAAAAGAATCAACTAACCAAGAATTCATGAATCAGAAGGGACAGATTTATAGGTATCAAGGACAAGAAGATAAAGCATTAGAGTTTTTTGTTGAAGCCACAAAATTGCCTAACACTTACGGTGAGCCGTTCTTTTGGGTAGCATATATTTATCACGGTAAAAAAGATTTTAAAAAAGCGTTGACTCTATATTACATAGCATTGGACAGTGTTCCTCAAAAAAATAGTTATTACCAAACGACACTTGAAAGTATCGGTCAACTTGAATATACCTATACGAAAGACTATTTAAAATCTGCTAAAGCATATTCACAGGCAATTCAATTGGACAAAGACAATTATGAACTTTATTACAAACTAATGAAATCCTATAATGCAGCAAAGGAATATGTTAAAGCTGACAGCATATTTGGATTAGTTAAAATTGCTTTTGAAAAGGGGAAATTACCGAAAGAAGATATGGAGATAAAAACCATTGCCATCGCCCAATTTGAATGGAATGGCCAAACAGCGACAATAAGAAAATCACTCATAGACCCAAAGGAAAGTTTAGATATTTCGTATAAGGTTTTTTTGCTTGACAAAGAAGGCGACAAAGTAGAAAGACGATTTGTAGTTGAAAAAACAATACAACTTGAAAAGGACGGTGCAAAACATTTATTATGTGAGCAAGACAAAAAAACAGGCGATCATATCACTTACCCTTATGGTTGGTCAATTGATAATATACCGCTTGACGACTTAGAAAAAGCTGTTAAATTAGTGCTTGACGGAAAAATGAAATATAGTGCGAAATCCAATTTTGGAAAAAAATGACAAGAAGCACTGGCTATAACAGCACTTACCCAAAAGGCGGGGTTATGTGTTCCAAAGACAGTTTTGTGGTTAATGGAAGTTTAGTTTTTCAAATCAAGTTTTGTGGTAAAAGTCCCGCCCTTCGGGTAGCCGCCAAACGTTAGCGGCTATTTCTAGCGACTATCTAATAAATTAAGAAATTAATGAAGCTCAAAAAGTATTTTATAATTGTTTTAATATCAATCATTAGTATAATCGTAAATTATTCTACCTGTTTTATGTTTATGACAAACTCTGAAAGTTTAATTTTTTTATGGCTTATTATTTATACTCTAATTTATCCAATTTCAATATCATACTACATTTATAAAAATGCAAAAACTGATAGTCAAATCAGTTTTATATATGATAGCTTAATAGTTTTAATTTGTTACTTAATAACTTTTATGATTCCGAACTTTGAATACTTTAATTTCGACACATTGTCTTTGAATGGTGATGGTGCAAGTAAAGCTATTTTAAAAGCGATAATATATTTTGGTCTTACAGTAAACATTGTTTCTTTAATTATATTTTATTTCAAATTATTAAGTAACAATAAACCATTGAAAAGTGATGGAAACAGCCGCTAACAGCGGTTTTAAGAAATTGGGGTTTTAGTGTTTAATGGAACGGTCTTTTTGTATATTTGGCTTCAGTCCTAATGGAATGGTTTGGGAATAAAAATCCCCAACTTCTTAAAGCCACTGGACGTTAGCGGTAATTTAACCTCACAACATGAATAAAAAAGAGCATAAATATCTTTCGTTTAGTGACAAACCTCGTGTTAACGCAAATACTGATGCTGCATCAATGATTGTGAATTTTTTATTTGGTAATCAACAATCCTTAAATAAGTGGAGAAAAGACAAAAAAGGTTATAATATAAATTGGACAGATCAAAATCAAAAAAGACAAATAAGTGAATCAATCAATTATATAATTATTTCAAATTTCATTAGAGAAAATGGCTATTTCGACACTAAAAATTTCAACCTCCCTAAAATAGAATGTTTTTGGTTAGATTTTTCTCTAGATATTAAAATTAATTGGCACACGCATGATGAAACTGCTCCGACAGGATTAGCAATCCATGATGGTGTCGGTCAACAACAGTATGGGGAAAAATATCCAATTTCGCCAAAATTAAATCGTGAAGGTCACTCATTTACCACAATGCAACCACAATTATTGCATAGAATAGTAACACTAAGAAACAAACTAATTGAAAACTCACATTTGGCATTAGAAGACGATTGGTTTTTTGATTTAAGAAGTTTAATAAATGAAACTGTCTCAATTGTTGAAATAACTTTAAATCAAATTTATAACAAAGCCGAATATAATCCTTTACCAAATTGGAAATTTGACAAAACTAAACTTGGCGAAAAACATGGTCGCCGCTTTGAAGACAAACTAAGTTGGATATTCAAAATTTCTGGTAATCATTTAGGTGCAGAAAATTATATAGAAGCAGTAAATAATTTGAGAGAATTAAGGAATCATATGATGCATTTTGACCCACCTTCACTTGTAATTACAATTGAAGAAGCATCAATATGGCTAAATCAAGTAATCGATGTTGGATATTTATTAATAAGAATGAGAAAAGCAATTGGAGCAGAAGTTTCACTTCAACTGATAAACTTTATATTACAAAAAGAAGTAATGTTTATTCCTGAAGTGCATTTTTCAAAAAGATTGCCATTGGGAAATCCCGATTTTGATTACGCATCATCTACATGGAAAAAATAAACTACCGCTAACAGGCGTTTGGCAAGATTGCGAATTTTGTAGTAAATTCACGTTTACATTTCGCAAGAAATTTTATCTTTAACAGAAAATAATCGGTTCCGAAGTTCGCAACCTCACCAAGCGCCGGAACGTTGTGCGACATAATCGAAAAAACCGAAAATGAAAAACATAAAATTCCTAATCCTTCTTTATTTAGTTTTCGTAAATATAAATTCAAACGCACAAACTATCACGGATTTATCAATAAAAATATGTGATTCAATAAAAACTCATAAGTATGTTGAATCTGACACAATTGAATTGAAGCAAGCAGAAATATATTCAAAATTATTAAGTGAATATCTTCTCAAAAAAGAACCAAAAGCAAAAAGTTTTAAAAATGATTATAATTCTTTAAACTATAAATTGACAAGAGAATTAAACAAAACTTGTGAAACGTATAAATTCAAAAATTCAGTCCTTTTACCTTTTTCAAATCTTGTAGAAATTGATTCATTGTTTTCAAATGAGCAGAGTGAAAATATAAACAAAATAGCTAAAGAGATTAGAAATAAAAACCAAATACAAATCGTAATATTATCAATTGACGAATTATATCCAAGTGAAAATATCGATGAATTCTCATTCAATAAACTAATAGATTGGAAAGTTGGAGGCGTTTATGAAAAAAGTGGTGTAATTATAGTTTTTAGTAAAAAATTAAGATTGGCGAGAATTTCAACAACATATATTTCAAAAAAATACTTGACTGACGAAAGCTGTGATAAAATTATGCACGAAATAATGATTCCAAATTTTAAAAATGAAAATTATTATGACGGAATATATAAATCATTGGTCTATATAAAGAATATAACCAAATAAAATTACGATCGCACAACAGGGGTTTCGCGCAAGTTGGGTTTCAGGCTAAAATTAAAGTTGGTTTCGTGTTTGTGAACTTAGCTTTAAATTGATACTTTTGGTTTAATCGTTCCCCAACCTTCGCGAAGCCCCGGGACGTTGTACGACATTTTATGCCAAACGAAATCGATAGAAAATTCAAAATATTGTCAATTGTTTCCTTAAGCTTCTTTTTAGTAGTTGGCTTAATCAATTACTTTATTCCAAAACTTGAGTTTAATAAACCTGAATATAATAGGGCTTTTGGGATATTTTTTAATTTGTATTGCTTTTATATTTTCGTCGTATTGTTAAAATTATTTTTAAAGATTAAAACCAAAGTTTTAAAAATAATAGCAATAACTTTAAACTTATTATTGTTATTGATAGCTTTATTGAACTTCCCTCTTTATTTAATGAAAATAGATCCGCAAATTCAATATTATGATGTCGAAGTAAAATACTTTAACAAGAGAAATAAATTGGAAAGTATTACTAGTCAATACCGTATAAATTGGAAAAATAACAAAAAAATATATCAAGAAAATAGAGTTTACGATATTGGCCCTTTCAGATATTTTATAGAATATGACATTGATTCTTCCAAATTAAATAATGATTGGGAAAAAGTAAAATAAAAACGTCGTACAACAGCGGTTTTAAGAAATTGGGGTTTGGGTGTGTATCGGGAAGAGTTAGTGTTTGCACTTCTCTCCTATTATTCAACTTTTTCCATTCCAACTTTTCGGTATATTTGTAAACATCAGTGATAAATCCGCCACCACTGCTTAAAGCCGGCGGGACGTTGGTGGTAATTGTAGAGCGCCTGAAAATGACAACAGACATCATAAAATACGACTTTAAACCTGGGCTTTTACAAGAATGTGAAATTGTAGATTTAGCTAAACTATATGCTGAAAGTAGTGACATTATTACAATTACGCACCGAGCAAAATTTTATCATATTATTTGGTTTCAAAATGGAAATCATTTGCACTTAGTTGATTTTAATCCTATAACTATAACCCCAAATACTTTATTGTTTATAAACAAAGATACCGTTCAAAGGTTTGATAGCAATTCTAATTTTCAAGGAAAAGCTATTTTGTTTACAGACCAGTTTTTTTGCAAAACAGAATCTGACATAAAATATTTAAAAGAAAGTATTTTATTCAACAATTTATTTACTGTTACACAAATAGAAATACAAAATCAATTAAAAATATTTACTGATTTGTTTCAACAAATAGCAGACGAATTGCATAATGAAAAAGACAATTTACAATCTGATATTTTACAAAATTTGCTTCAAAATTTAATGCTTCATTCCGAAAGAGAAAGAAAAAAACAAAATTTTTATGAAATTAAAAAAAGTACAGATCTTGATTATGTCTTATTATTTAAGGACATTTTGGAAACAAATTACACAAATCAAAAACAAGTAAATTTCTACGCCAAACAAATTATCATCACAGAAAAACGCCTAAATCAAGCCACATCAAAGGTTTTAGGTAAAACACCAAAACAAATTATAGACGACAGAATTATACTTGAGTCAAAACGAATTTTGGCTCATACTAATATTAGTATAAAAGAAGTTGGATATAATTTAGGGTTTGATGAACCTACCAATTTTATAAAATACTTCAAAAAACATTCTAATCTAACGCCAATAGAATTTAGAGAAAAAATCACTTCGGCGTAAAAGTATCATTCAAAGGCCTATTTCTACCCTTCACATTTTCTGCTTTTTGTGCAACTTTGCATTGTAATTAAAATATAGCAAAATGAACAAAATATTATTGCGTGCAACGATAATTTTAGGACTTGCATTGTCACCCGCTAATGCTCAAAACAAATCAGTAAAAAAATTAAAAAATAATCTAAAAATGGAACAAAAACATATTCAAATTGTTGGGAATAAATTTAAGGCAGATTTTGGTGAATTTGCTTTTGACCTTCACTTTGAAAGTGAAACCCAATTAACGTGGAGAGCTTTTAACAATTCTGCATTGGGAGCAATTGAAACTGTGAAAATACAAAAAACAGAAATCAGACCAAATGTATATATGGTAACTTGGAAAGAAAAATCGGGCACAACTGTAACTCATTTAGAAGATTTTGAAAAACAAACCGTTTATACAAACATTACAACACCTGACCACAATTTTATCAATTTAAAAGGAAAATTAACACCTATAAACAATACAAATATGGACAACAAGTTGAAAGTAGTAGAATTGCTAAAATCAATCGAAACAGGAGCTTCAGAACCAGTTGCTTACATCAACCCAAACAAATATATTCAGCATAACTTAGCTGTTGGCGAAGGACTTGCCGGTTTTGGCGCTGTATTGCAAGCATTACCAAAAGGTTCTGCAAAAGCGAGCACAGTTCGTGCTTTTCAAGATGGTGATTTTGTATTTGCTCATACAGAATATAATTTCTTTGGTCCAAAAATTGGCTTTGATATTTTCAGATTTGAAGAGGGTAAAATTGTAGAACATTGGGATAATTTGCAAGAAATAGCAAAACCAAATCCAAGTGGACATACAATGATTGATGGGACAGCCAAAATAGAAGATCTTGGCAAAACCGAAGCAAATAAAAAATTAGTAAGCAGCTTTGTGAACGACATTTTGGTAAATGGAAAAATGGAAAAATTGCAAGGATATTATGATGGAGATAATTACATACAGCACAATCCACAAATCGGTGATGGCCTTTCAGGATTGGGAAAAGCATTAGGAGAATGGGCAAAACAAGGAATTACGATGAAATATGATACGGTTCATAAAGTATTGGGCGAAGGTAATTTTGTTTTAGTTGCTAGTGAAGGTCAACTTGGCGGGAAACACTGTTCTTTTTATGATTTATTCAGAGTAGAAAACGGTAAAATTGCAGAACATTGGGATACAATTGAGGAAATTCCAGCAAAAGAAAGTTGGAAAAACAACAACGGAAAATTCTAATAAATAACGTCTTTATTTCTAAAAGCCATTTACATATTTTTGTAAATGGCTTTTACATATAGAAAAAACAACTACCACCAACAGTGGTTTGCAGAAATTGCGAGAAATCTGGTAAATTCATGTTTTACTTTCGCAAGAAATTTTATCTTTAACGGAAAATAAACCGTTCCGAAGTTCGCAACTTCTGCAAGCCACGGGACGTTAGCGGTAATTATCCCTCAGAATCACGAATCTAATTTTATGACACGAAAATTAATAATATTTATATCAATTTTAATTTATGGCTGTAATGGTACTGACATAAACGACAAAGACAAAAGAAATGAAAATTGGATATATTGGATAGATGCAAAAACTGGAAACGCTTCATGGGTACAAATAAGCGGAGATGAAAATACCTTAAAAGATGGAAGATATATCCGATTTTATACAGATGGAGCAATTTATCAAAAAGGAAAATTAAAAAATGGTAAAGATATTGACACGATTTATTTCTATGACCTTAAAGAAAAACTAATACAATATTTATTAGTTAAACCAGATACTTTACTTCATTATTATATAAAAAACGGTCCTTACACCTCATACTCACAAAACGGTAAAATTTTTGAAAAAGGAAATATAGAAAATCATCAGATTGGTAACGAATGGACGAAATATTTTGACAATGGTAAAATTGACTGGACTAAAAAACTTATAAATGGAACTGGTTGGAACTATTGGTATTATAAAAACGGGCAAATCTCATGTATTAATTATCATGTTAAAGGGAAAACAAATGGAGAAGTAAAGACTTGGTTTGAAAATGGTCAAATTAAAGAAATCTCTAACTGGAATAATGGAATACAAAACGGCTTATACGAATCCTATTATGAAAATGGGAAACCTGAAGAAAGAACAAATTGGGTTAGTGACAAAGCAGAGGGTAAAAGTGAAAGCTGGTATGACAACGATAATAGAAAAAATATCAAATTCTTTAAAGCTGATCTTATTGATGGAAATTATAAACAATGGTATTCTAATGGTAAAATGCAAATAAATGCAAATTATTCTTTGGGGCAAAAAAACGGGAAAGTAACTTTATACTACGAAAATGGAAATCTACGAACAGAACAATTTTATAAAAATGACCAACGAAACGGAATTTGTAATTGGTATGATGAAAATGGTAGGTTAATAAAAAAAGAAAATTACGTTAATGGTCAACTTATAGCTGAGTAAAAAATAACTCCCCCGATCGCGCATTCTATGATAAAAAACAAGTAAAATTATAAGATTAACAGGCAAACTTATACGTGTTTATAAACGGAGTTTGTCTGTTAACTACACTAAAAACCCGACTTATAATTTTACATTTT
>NZ_JBOGUT010000024.1:0-71225 GCF_050696275.1 Flavobacterium sp. | reverse complement strand
ATATAAATCCCGGGAACCATATAATCCGGAAGACGTGACTGAAGGAAAGACTTCAGTCCTTCTTCATTGTAACCGGAATCCGGCACCAGATAACACACCAATCGTTTGTATCCGTTGCTGTCTTCATCAGCCAAAACAATGCACTGATTCACAAAATCATAAGACAAGGCAACCGTAGCAATCTCGTGTGGTTCTACCCTGTAACCACGGATTTTCACCTGATCGTCTATACGGCCCAAAAAGACAATCTCTCCATCTGCGCGCATGCGGACTTTGTCTCCTGTTCGGTACAGCAATCCTTCTCCAAATGGGTTTGCGATGAATTGTTTTGCCGTCAGTTCAGGATTGTTTACATATCCTTTGGCAACACCCAAACCTCCTATTAGCAACTCTCCCGAAATACCAAAAGGACACAGTTCCAATTCCTCATTGACAATATAAACCACAGTCGATGAAAATGGCTTACCTACGGGAACTTGTGTATACGAATCTTTTGGCGAAACTTGGTGCAGTAATTTACCGATGGTTGTTTCCGTGGGACCATAATGGTTGACAATCTCAATCTGTTGTGGCTGTTCACTCAATCGATCCAGAATATCTAAAGACAATACTTCTCCTCCGAAGATGATCATTGCATTGGGAAGCAGTACCTGATCCGGGCCCGATAAAGCCTTCCAATGAGAAGGAACTATTTTAATACAATCTATTGCTTCTTTTGTAATATAGGCTTTAAGGGATTCGGCATCCATAAGCATCTGTCTTGAAAAACCGTACAAAGTACCGCCGCCCAACAAAGAACCGTACACGACTGTTTTGCCTAAATCGGCTGAAAGAGATGACATTAGTCCGAAACGACTCAAACGGCTCAAAGACAATGTTTTCTCAAGACCAAGATAATAATCCACTACATTCGAATGGCTTACCATAACACCTTTGGGTTTGCCTGTGGTGCCCGAAGTATAAATCACGTAAGCTGTGTCTGATTCCGATACCTGATTGATCGTATCTGATTCCAAATCCATAAATTCGGAATACTGGAGATCTATCGAAAATACCGGAATATCAAATGAGGTTACTTCAAACAAATCATCCGATAAAATCAATAAGGCTTTAATCGAAGCGTCTTCTATGATATATCCTTTTCTTTCCTCAGGAAGTTCTTTGTCGATACAAACATAACCTGCACCTGACTTTAAGATTCCCAAAAGACAAAGTATCGACCATTCATTGGTATCCATCATAATACCCACAAGGTCATTGTTCGCAAGTTTGTAAGTATCTCGAAGGTAATGCCCCAGACGATCCGACTGTAAATCCAGTTCCTTATAAGTAACAGTTTGTGATCCGAAAGAATAAGCAATCGTATCCGGCTTAGACATCACCTGGCTTCGAAATAAATCCAATACCGTTAAACCGGCACTTTCAAAAGAAGATGAAGGATAAATGGATAGTAAAGCTGTGCGTTCGGCTGGTGAAAGATAATTTATGACTCCTAACTTTTCGCTCGGTTTTTCAACTATTTGGGCTGCAATTTCTTTAAAATGGAAGATTAATCTTTCGATCATTTCCCTTTCATATACATCTGTGTTGAAATTAATATCGAAGAACAAGTGATTACCAACTTTGCTAAAAATAATAGCTAAGTCTACTTTTGATACTATTTCCCCCAAATCAAATATGCGGTCTATTTTATTAGGATCAACAACAAAATCTTCCGCATTGGCTTGAGTTTCCGGCAATCCGATAATAACATCAAACATGGCGCTTCTGGAAGGATTCCTAAGCAAATTGAGGTCTTCGGTTAATAAATCAAAAGGATATTGTTGGAAATTGAAACTTTCCAACGTATTGGATTTAATCTGATGAAACAATTCATCAAAACTATCCGAAGGATCAATTGTGTTTCTTAATGGTAATGTATTAATATAAAAACCAACCTGATCGTCTAAATCAATATGATTCCTGCCAGCTATTGGAGCCCCAATAACAATGTCTTTTTGTCCTGTATATTTATAAAACAGTGTATTCCAAAGCGCTACAAGCCCAATGTAAAGACTTCCCCCGTTTGCCTTGCAATAAGACTCCAGCTTCATGGTCGTTTCTGCAGCCACATAAGAACCTAATTTATAGCCATTGTATGTTTTTGTTTTAGGTCTGATTTTTTCGCCAGGTAAATCTAACAGAGGAAGATCTCCGGTAAATTTATTTTTCCAAAATGTTTTATGCTTTTCGAAAGCACCATTTCGAATTTGTTCCTGCTGCCAGACAGCATAATCTTTATAATGAATTCTTAGCTCTGGTAAATCCGGAGCTGTTTCTTTTTGAAAGGCATCATAAAAGGCAAACGTATCTCTGAAAATAATTTCCATTGACCACGCATCCCCAATAATATGGTGCATATTAAAATACAAAATGTATTTTTCATCAGACAATTTAAATATTGAAACTCTGAATAAAGGCCCTTTTTCCAGGTCAAAAGGCTTGTATTCGTCCTCTTCAATAGCCTTTTTTGCTACATCGGAACCATTTACATCTTGATTTAAGTCTAAATAGACAACATTAAAATTAATGTCTTCCATAGACAAAACCCATTGCTTGATTTCTCCTTCTTCATCCTTCTTAAATACGGTTCTTAATATTTCATGTCTTTCCACTAAAGCATTTATGGCTTTTTTGAAGTTATCGATATTATAATTTCCATTAAGTTCAAAGTTGGAAGGAATATTATAAGCCACAGCTCCTTTTTCAAAATGATTCAGGATCCATAAACGACGCTGAGAAGAAGACAACTCGTAATTTTCCTGATATTCAAGTTTTGGAATGTTCAGTTTTAAGTTATCATTTATCGCGTTTTTTTCCTGGGATAATAAATAATCCTCCAGTGCTGCTTTATTGTTTCTGATTTCCTCCAGCAGTTCGGCGCTTATTGAACCATTGTCTTTTTTATACACCTTGAGTTTTCCTTGCTCAAGTTTTAATAGCAATTTATTCTCTATTATTTTTTTTATAATACTCTCCATACAATTGTACTGTTTTCTAGATATCTAACTCAAATAAATTTTCTTCTTTGATCGATTCCTGCTCGGTCAGAAACAATATTTCCAAGCCCAAGCTGCTTATGGTAGGTTTATTGAAAAATGATTTAAAGTCTACTTTCATTCCAAATTCACTACTGATTTTATTAAATACCTTCATTGCCATCAGACTATTACCTCCTAGTGCAAAAAAATCATCGGTGACACCTATTTTCTCTTTATTTAGAATTTCCTTCCAGATTTCAACCAGTTTTTCTTCAATTTCATTGCTCGGAGCAACGTACTCGTTCCTGATTAAATCAGCATCTGTTACAATTGGTAATGCGTTCTTGTCAATTTTCCCATTTCTTGTTAGCGGAAAGCTTTTCATGTGGATATAAGCCGATGGAAGCATATATTCCGGAAGTGATTTTAAAAGTTCGCTTTCCATAACCGACGGATCAATTTCGGTATCGGACACATAATACAGTGCGATTATTTGCTTGTCAGTATACGCTATCGCTTTCGCATTTTTGACTTGTTCGATATCTGTTACAATATTCTCAATGGCGTCTAATTCTATTCTATATCCTAGGATTTTCACCTGATTATCGTTTCTCCCCAAGAATTCCATGGTTCCGTCAGGCATAAATCGGCCCAAATCCCCGGTTTTATAAATTCGGTCTGCAGAAGTTATACCTTCCATAGGTCCGTTTAAAAAGGCTTCTTCGGTTCTTTTTTCATCATTGAAATACCCTCGGCCCACACAAGGTCCGGCCAATAATATTTCCCCTTTAACCCCAACTGGCACTCTTTTTTTATTTGCATCAACAATATGAACTTCAAAATGTTGAATTGGGTTTTTCATTACGGGAACGGAAAAATTATCCGGAAGTTCTTTCATAAAATAATGGGAAATGTCATCCGAAACTTCTGTTGCGCCATAGGTATTGATAATAGGAACGTTCGGGTATAAATCAAGCCATCTCTTAACCATTACTTTAGTAAGTGTTTCTGCATTCAGGATTATCGTATCCAGAGATAATTTTCTCGCATTATCATCGCTTTCAAGCTCATTAAGCATTTCCAGTAAATAAGAAGGAACCAATTCAAGTAATGTGATTTCGTCTTCTGCCAATTGATGAACAAATTGATTGACATCCATAATTATTTCTTCATTATAGATGATACTTGTGGCACCGGCAACCAAAGGCGCAAAAAATTGCCATACTGAAATATCAAATGTATGAGGCGCATTTTGAGCGACAACGCTGTTATTGTGAATAGCCATTTCTTCTATTTTAGCCCCAATATGATTAAGCATTCCCAAATGTTCAATCATAGCTCCTTTCGGTTTGCCTGTTGAACCACTGGTATAAATCACATAGGCTAAATCTCCAAAACCGACTTCCACAGAAACCTGTGCATCAGATAATTGACTCACTATTGAAGCAATCTCATTCAGGTTAACGACATCGATAGCAATAGGCAATCGGGACAATTGTTCCAAAACCTCAGCATCGTCTGTTATAACTGCTTTTAAATTTGAGTTTTGAATAATATGCAACAAAGCTTCATCAGAAAGGTTTGTTGCAATTGGCACGTAAGCGCTTCCTGCTTTCCAAACCGACAGGATACCTTTTACCATATTTACCGATCTTGAGAGCATAATTCCAAAAAGATCGTCTTTTTTAGCTCCAAAAACTTCCAAAATGTGCCTTGACAGCTGATTGGTCTGTTTGTATAATTCTTCGTAAGTTATTGTTTCAGAACCATGAACTATGGCGATCTTTTCTTTTTGTGTTTGACATTGTTCGTTTAACAAAACGACTGTATTCTTGTCCAAAGGGAAATAAGATCTTGATTTGTTGGTTTCTTCAAAAATAGCTGTTTCAGAAGCTCCTCTGAATGCTATATCTTTTACAGGTTTATACGTATTATCGAGAATCTCATGAAATAATGTATTAAAATTTTCTCCGAATATTGTTATGAGTTTGGAATCATACATTTCTCCTTTTACGGAGATTTCCAGATACGGAGATTCACTTTCAAGTTCAAAATCAAATAGCGTTTTAACAATTGAAGCTACTTCATTATTCACACTGTTTAAGATTAAACCAAAAGGTTCGTTTTTTTGGAAACTTTCAAAATTCAAAAAAGAATCTTTAAACATGTCCAAATCAAAAGCATATTCAATCGCCTTTAAAAGTGACTCTTTGTGGGATGTGAAAATAGTTTTAAAAGTCTCCTCCTGAGCTGTGATTGGCTGCAAAACAAAAAGGCCTTTACTGTTTTTTGACTCTTCAAACTGATTGACAGCAGACAGGAAACAGAAACTTTCCTCGTACTTGGACAATAATATACTTAATGCCGTGTAATAAAAATTATAGCGTAACACATCAGAGCCATTACAAAGGGCATCTGCTTTTTTTAAGTCTTCTTTATCCAGCGCTATTTTTATCTTCGTTTCAGAATTTTCACTCTTCAGATGGGTTCCTCCAAAGAATGAAACAGGGTTCGGATGACTGTTTTCCGACAAGAAAGTGTGCCAAAACTCTTCGGTTCTTGCTTTTTTAAGAATGATTTCCTTTTCCATGATTATACGGTCTCTTTTTTAAGTTCAAGTGTAACTGCCTCTAAAGACATTTTCATAGCTGTAATGATTTCGTCAAGTTGTTCTTCATTGACCGTAAGCGGAGGAGTAATTAAGATGTGATCGCCTGAAATACCGTCTACAGAGCCTTTGCCCGGATAAAGAACAACTCCGTTTTCGATAGATTTTTCGCCTATCCTTTTGGAAATATTCATGTTCGGAGAAAACGGCTGCTTGGTGATTTTATCCTGAACAAGTTCGATTCCGCATTGCAGACCGACACCTCTTACATCTCCTACAATATCAAACTCATATAAAGACTCTAGTTTTTTAAGGAAAAGAGCCCCTATTTTTTTCGAATTTTCTATTAATTTTTCTCTTTCCAAAATATCCATCACAATGTTTCCGGCAGCTGCACCAACAGGATTACAGGCAAAAGTGTGTCCTCCTAAAAATGCGGTTTTGGTATCAACAAAAGGAGTTGTTACTTTTTCAGAAGCAATCACTGCAGACAACGGAAAATAACCTCCGCTAATTCCTTTTCCTGCTGCAATAATATCCGGAGTAATTCCATAATTATTAATTCCGAAGTTTTCCCCGGTTCTTCCAAATCCTGATAAGATTTCATCAGAGATAAACAATATCCCATACTTTCGACAGATAGCAGCAACCCCTGTAAAATACTCTTTTGGCGGTGGGACTGCACCCATTGCAGCAGCGATTACAGGCTCTGCAATAAATGCGGCTACTGTATCAGGCCCGGTTTCAACGATAGTAGTTTCAAGTTCCAGAAGCAGGCTTTCCACATATTCTTTTTCGTTAAGTTCACTTGGTCTTCTGTAATTATAAGCCGGAGATACATGAGGGAAATTATTCAGCCATTTGCTGTACAGCTCCCGTCTTGCTTTCATTCCTCCTATATCTAACATAAAAACAGAATTCCCGTGGTATGTATTCCATCTTGAAATAATTTTATATCTACTGTATTCTCCTCTTAACTGGTGGTATTGCAAGGCAAGTTTTACTGCGTTTTCAACGGCTTCGGTACCACTCATCACTGTCCATGCTTTATTAAATCCTTCCGGTGCAAATTGCACAAGCCTTTCCAAATAATTTTCTACAGTTTCAGAGTTGAAAGCATGGGTGGGCAATACTGAAATCTTTGAAATCTGCTCACTGATGGCATCAACTACTTCCTGTCGTCCATGACCAATATTAGAAACCGATGAAGAACCTGATGACCCATCTAAATATCTTTTCCCATTTGTATCAAAAAGATAAATCCCTTTCCCGTATTGAATTTTCGGATAATTTTTGTTCATGTCTGGACAAACTGCCATAGATTGAATTAATGGTTTAATCATAACTATTGTGTTTTGGTTATTTAATAATTAACATTGATTTACCCTTACTGGTTAGCGAAGGTGTAATTGAATAGGTTGGGGTATGTAAAAATGTGTTTTCCCTTTTGATGGCTTGAAATCCAAGAGAAAGTGACTGAATTTATTTGACTGTTCCTGTAATGGGAAAACGGTTACTTTTTAAAAATTTTCCTGGTATATGTCTGATGTATTTTGCTCAACTTTTGCTTTCCGCTTACCATCCAGACTAAGTTCATGAAGCTTTATTGAATTGAAAGAATCCGAATAATCGATTAATTGCTGCGCCATGGTTTGGAACCTTTCTATAAAAAGTGTAATGTGAACTGTGTCAAACAGTATCGTATTGTATATCAGATGACATTCTATATCCTGATTGTTTTCATAGAATTTCAATACAAATTCTTCGGCTGAATCCTGATTTTTATCCGAAAGACTTTTTCCTTGACAATACGCAACCGAAATAGTAAATAACCCGGAATCCGATTGGTTTTGCTGATTTGCTATTTGTGAAATACGCTTTTGTGAAAGCCTGTTTTTTTCCCCGTTCCGGATGTTATTTTTTATGGATTGATACACATATTCCAGTGTAAATTCATTTTCCATAGCCGTAATTAACGGCATATTATCCACTTCATTTTCAACTTGATTGCAGGATGAAAAAGAAGATCCTATCGTTATTTTCTGATCACCAACATATTTATGGGTTATGGCTTTTACCAGAAACATCATCGTGGTATAAAGATCGCCATCATTAGACATTGCAATTTTTTCAAAACCTTCTTTACATTCTTTATCTAATGTAAATGGAATGCTGTTGTTTGTGAATTGCAAAATTTCCGGTCTCGGTTTTTCAAATGGAAACTTCACTTTAGGAATTCCGTCTTTGAGTACTTCTTTCCAATAAACTACTGCTGACAACATTTCGTTCTCAGCTTCCGTTAAATAATCTATTTGATCTAAAGCCATGTCTCTCTTTGAAACAAACTCTGTGGTTACTTTTAAGAAATGACTGGCAAGATTTTGAACTTCAATAGGATCAAAGCAATTAGGATTATATTTGAAGCTAACTTTTAAAGAAGAAGCCGAAGGACTTACAATTACATTGAAATCATAATTAGTCTGTTCAAAAGCGCTGATATCTTCAACAACCATATTGGAGTCGGGATTACTGCTCGTTTGACTTTCTGCTTTTTCGGTTACAAAATAATTTTCAAACACAAGGATGCTCTGAATCAGATCCATTCCTAAAACGCTTTGAGACTGAACTTCGGATAAATTAATATAATGATGTGGCGTGCTTTCCAAAGCTTCTGCATGCAATCTCTTCAAGAACGATTCCGGAGAATCCTCTTTTGAATATTGCGTTCTGACAGGTATCGTATTGCTGAATAATCCAATCATGTTTTCAACCCCAGGCAATTCTCCCGGACGTCCTGAAACTACTGCTCCAAAGACAGCTTCTGTCGTGTCATTATAGCTGGAAAGTAAATAACCCCAAATACCCTGCATTACTGTGTTTTGAGTAATTCCTATCTTCTGACATATCTCTTTTAAATCTTGGTATAAAGTCCCTTCAATATTCAGAATTTCCTGTCCCGTTCCTGCATTTACAATCTTTTTATTCTCTTTGAACGGTATGATGGTAGCAGTATTCAATCCTTTCAAATACTCCTTCCAATAAATCAGAGACGCCTCCCTGTTTATTTTAGAAAGCCATTTGATGTACTCTGAATATTTTATTGGAGAAGGAAGAGTGATCTCCTGATTTTTCGATACAGAATCCAAAATGGCATTAAAATCATTAATCAATATACTAATGCACCAGCCATCCATTAAAACGTGGTGATGGCTCCATACAAAAGCGTATCTGTTGTTTTCTATTTCCACAACCTTCAATCGCATTAAAGAAGGAGTTTCGAAATCAAATCCTTTTTGTCTGTCTTGTTCTTTTATATTTTCCAAATAGGTTCCAACGGATTCATTTGTGTTTTTCTTTTCAAATGAAAAATGTCCTTCCGCTTTTTTATAAACAATCTGTAAAGGTATGTCACCTAATGTGTTTGTAAATGAAGTTCGCAGTATTGAATATCTTGACACCAATGCATTATAGGCTTTTTGAACAGCTTCAATTGACAGGCCTTCCGTGTTGATGATATATGTTGTTTGTTCGAAATACATCGGACTTGAATGATCCACCAGCCAATGAAAATACAATCCCTGTTGTAAAGGGGACAATTCGTAAATATCTTCTATGGTATTGGTTTTATTCCATTCTGACAATGCATCAAATGATAAATTCTTATAGGTTAAATCCGAAGGAGTCAATCGATTTTCTTTAATTTCCGATAAGTCTTCGACTAAATCTTCCAATTGATTCTCGTAAGATGAAACCAATTTATCCATTGTTTCCTGAAGAAATTGATCACTTGAATAACGAACGGTTATGCTCAACTGCCCTGAAACCACCATTCCCACAATATCCAAAAGCACTTCATTCTGATTGTTTTCTGCGCTCACGGATAATCCTATGTTTTCTGAAGAAAATTCGAATAATGCGTCTTCCAGACTGGCTCCGATAACATTGTCAAAATCTCCCAAATAGTTGAACTGAATAGTTGGCCTCAATGAATTTGTGAAGCGTTTATCCAAATAGTTTAAAACACCGTAACCAATACCTTTATTTGGTATTTTACGCAACGCTTCTTTAACGGAAACCAATTCATGTCCAACCGAATTTGAAATATCTAAAACGAAAGGATAAATACTTGTGAACCATCCGACAGTTCTTCCAACGTCTGCACCTTCGATTATTTCTTCTCTGCCATGCCCTTCCATCTTCACCATGCTTTTTTCAATTCCGAAAACGTCCCGGACAGCAAGTCCCAAACCGGTTAATAAGAGGTCGTTGATTTCTGTATTGTACACTCCGTTAACCTGAGTTTGCAGTTTTTTTGTTGTCTCCAAACCAAGTACAAAAGAAGTTGTTGCCTCTTTTTTAGAAAAACAATCGGTATAGGCATGGTCTTTCGGGAATATCGGCAGATTATTTTTACTAATCTCTTCCCAGTATATTCTTTCTGACTGTACTTCTTCGGTTTGAGCATACACTTCCAAAAGCGATGACCAACGTTGAAATGAATCTGTTTTGAGCGATAATTCCTGGCGGTTCCCGGATGCAATAGATTGGTATAAATGCGATAAATCCTCTAATAAGATGCGCCACGACACACCATCGATGACCAAATGATGAACAATTAATGCCAAACGGTCCCCATCGGACATCCTAAAATGACCAATATGAAAAAGCACTCCGGAACTTATATCAAAACCGGATTGTAATTCTTCTCCTGCCCGTTGCAGAGCTTCCAGTTCATTTGGTTCATTTCGTAAATCACAGAATTGAATTTTATGATGAGCACTCGAAGTATCCTGATTTGACTGAACCCATGAATTATTATCGAAATGATAGGTCATTCGCAAAGCATCATGATGAGAAACCAATGCCGAAATGGATTGTTCCAAAATGGCAGAATCGATACTTTTGGTGCTTTTTAACAACACCGATTGATTGTAATGATTTTTGTCACTTATGTTTTTGCTTTCAAAGAAATCATGTTGAATAGGTGTTAATCCAACTTGTCCTTTGACCTCGAATTGATCTGTAACTGTCGTATTGGATATCACTAATCCTGCCAGAATTTCAATAACAGGATTTCGTAAAATCTGTTCGACTTTTAGGGTGTAGCCGCGTTGCTTCAATCGTGAAACCACCTGAATGGATTTTATAGAATCTCCTCCCAAATTGAAGAAATTGTCTTTAATCCCAATCTGGTCATGCTTCAGCACTTCAGACCAAACCGCCACCAGAAGCGCTTCTTCTTTTGACTTAGGAGCTACATATTCGGATTTGATTAAATCTTTCCCTTCAACATCAGATAATGCTTTTTTATCCACTTTCCCGTTTGAGGTCAAGGGTATTGAATCGATCTGTACATAATAAGCAGGAAGCATATATTCCGGTAAAACCTGACTTAAGTTGTTTTGCAGTGCCTTTTTATCTACGGTATTTTCAGAAACATAATAAGCAACTAAATATTTTGTTTCCTCATTTTCCCTGACAACCACTACAGATTGACTGATGGATTCCTGATTGGTAATTATTTGCTCAATTTCACCCAATTCGATGCGGTATCCTCTAATCTTCACCTGATCGTCTATCCTTCCAAAATATTCAATATTCCCATTGGGCAGCCAGCAGGCCAAATCACCTGATTTATATATTTTTTCTTCTTTTACAAAAGGACTGTCAATGATTTTTTCTTTGGTTAAATCGTTTCTATTCAAATACCCTTTGGTCAGCCCTTTTCCAGCAATATATATTTCCCCTTTAACTCCAATAGAGCAAGGTAATTGCTGCGCGTCCAATATGTAAATAGTGGTATTTGCGATTGGTTTTCCAATTAAGATAGTATCATCGGTTAAATCAATCTCCTTTACGATACATCCTACAGTGGTTTCTGTTGGTCCGTACTCATTATAAATCCGAATATCTTTATGGATTGTTTTCAGGATTTCAACATGGTATTTTAACAATTGTTCTCCTCCGCAAATGATATTCCTGATGGTTGTGTCTTTAATTTCCAACTCCTTTAAAAGCGAAATGTGGGAAGGAGTCAGTTTTAAAGTATCTATCTCTGAATTATTGAAAGCTTCCAATAATAACGCACTTATTTCTGTTTCGAAATTTCCTAACCATAATTTCTTTCCTCTGGATAAACTTGTGAATATCGCCGTTACGGACAAATCAAAGGAAATAGAAGTAATAAGTCCCCAATTTCCATGATCCGGATGCTCAAAATAATGACTGTTAGACCATTGTATATAATTCAGCAAACTCGAATGACTTATGGTGCATCCTTTCGGATTACCCGTTGACCCTGAAGTATATATGCAGTAAGCCAAATCTTCCGGATGAATAGTAACCTGATGGTTTTGTCTTTGAGTATTGAAGATTTCCACAGCATTCGGATCAACGACCATCTCCTTGCTAAAATCTGACGAGATACTGTTTTTAGGATCGCATACCAAAACACTGCAATTGGATTCCTGAATGATATACCCGATCCTTTCTTTAGGATATTTACTGTCAATAGGAATATAATAAGCTCCCGCTTTGATGATTCCCAAAATGCTGATGATAAACCAGGATGTTCCTTCACCTACAACACAAACTGCATCTCCTTTTTTAATGCGGTGTTCTTCAATCAGGTAATTTTTAAATTGATCTGATTTTGTATTCAGTTCGGAATAACTGATTTGGAAATTATTGGAAAATAAAGAGGTCTGATTTGGAAAAGCTTCACATTGAGCAGCAATAAGTTCGACAATTGAGTTAAACGCTCTAAAGTTTCTAGTCGTATCGTTAGCTTCTGCAATAATCTTTTTCTCCCATTCACTTAGTTCAAATCCTGTTTTCTGAAACAAATTGGTATACTTTTTCTGAATCTGATTCGAAATAACGTCAATAGCGGATGTGTTTAAACAGGCTTCGTTATAATATAATGCCACAGAAATACTACTTCCGGTATCTGTACAGCTTATTTTAATGTCGAATTTATCTTGTACTGAAAACGAGTCGATGATAGCAAAAGCTTTTTTGTAATCCGGGCTGATGGCATTCAGATCGGTAAACTCAAAACAATAATTCAGGTACTTGTCTTCTGCAGATTGTGCCGCTTCTTTTCTGTTTAGTGTAAAAAAATCTGCCCATTCGGCCGAAAGCTGTATTTGGGATTCTATTTCTTTGACTGCTTCCTCAATTGTAATCCCATTCTGTTTCCCAATCAGCAATGGAATCGTTTTGGATACCAATCCTAAAGTGCCTTCAAGTTCTTCATAATCTCTTTTGAAATCAGACACTCCAATGCTTACTTCATTTTCGGAAAATAATTGTAAGTAGTTGATGAATTTCAATAATAGAACCGATTTGATTTCACAATCGTGAGTGCTGCAAAATTGCTTAACCTTAAAGTATTCTTCTCCTGTAATATCAATTATAGGGCTCTTTTTAGGGCTGAACAATTTAGTTTCTCTGGAAAAAGGAAGTATCGTACCTGACGTTTGATAATTGTAATCTTTCCAGAAAATAATGGCTTCGCGTTCTGGTTTGCTGATTAAGTCATTTTGCCATGCACTGTAATTAACGTAATCTATTTTTTCTGTTTCTTCTGTTGGAAGATAATTCCCTGAACTGATAATTTCTCCTATCTGGTTGCATAAATAAAAGCAACTATAAGCATCTCCAAGAACAGAATAAAGCCGTATCGCTAAATATTTCAGTTGGCCTGATTGCTTCGCAAAGCAAAACCTGATCGGATTGTCTTTGGCAGGATTGTAGCTATAATCCAGTGCATCATCCATCTCTTTCAGATCGTGATGCAATTCCATTTCTTTCCAATCTATTTCAGAGTTGCCCGATTCCATCTGAAAAGGGTAATTGAAATTGGCATCCTGGATCAGACGGTATGTTAAAATAGTATTATTGGTAATGACTGTATTTATTGCCTGAAGCAGATTATCAACAGACAAATCCATTTTTACTTCCAATATCATTTGATTGTAATAGTGTTCGGCATTATTCTTACAGACACTCCACAAGTTCTTTTGATTTTCAGATAATTCGTAACCTTCGGTAGGGCTAATCATAACTACTGCTGTTTTATTTATTATTGTTTATTTTCCTGAAAAAGAATGGATCAGGAAATGGATACGATGATTTTTCTAGCTCCTTTATATGGATTTCTGCCGTGTGAAATCAGGTAATTATCTAAAAACAATACGTCTCCGCTTATCCACTCGAATTCGATTGTTGCTTTTTTATACGCCATTTTTAATTCTTCGATTTCTTCTTTTGCTATTTCCGAACCATCTCCAAAAAAGGTATTGTTAGGCAATTCATCTTCTGAGTTAATTGATTTTAGAAACGCTTCATCCAACATGTATTTATTAAAAAACACGCAATGGTTAAACCAAGTGAATTCTTTTGTCACGGGATGCGTCCAGATGGCATCTTTACGCCATGTTAAAACCAGTTCTTCTTCATTGACCCATTCGAAATCAATCCCATTCGAAAGGCATTCCTCTTCCACCTGATTCTTATCCGAAGTCTGGAAAACTTCCTGCCAGGCCAAACCTAAGATTCCGTTAAGATTCCTTCTGTACAGGACTCCTTTTTCTTCAAACTTTTTTCTTAAAGGCTCGCTTATGTGATTCAGCACCTGCCTGTTATCTGCGATTGGAGTTTCTCCGCGATATTCTGCAGCAGTGACACAGCAAAAAACAATACGGTGCGGCGGATTGGCAGCATACGAATTTTCACTATGCATATTAATCGTTTCATCCTCAGGATATGTAGTTGATACATACACGTTTTCACCCAATTCAAATCTTGGTGAAGACCTGAATTTATATTCTAAAAGTTCTTTTGGGAATATCGTCATCAGGTCCTGAAATTTTTCTACCGAATTGATATTAAAACCTCTAAAAAGCAAGGCACCGTATTTTGAAAGATCTGTTTCAAATTTCTCATTGTTTTCAACAAACCAATTTTTTAAACTGTATCCCGAATGGATAGGAGTTATAACTAAAGGGAAGTTTTTACCGTCAAAAAAAGAAGTTTTTACATCTTCTTCCAGATTGATCTTTTTAACAGATTGATTCTTTAACGTACTTATTCTATTCATCATGATGGCATTTTTAAAAAGTCAGACATTCTGTTTATATTTCTTTTTTTAATTTCGTTTCCTGATGCTATAAATTCTTTCAGGAGAATAGTAGGGTTTGCAAAGGCAGTATGCAGTATTTTTTCAAAATCTTTAAAAATCCTTTCTATTTCAAATGCTTCAAAAAGATCTGTGTTATATTCTATGGTTAATCCCAATCGTTCGTTTTCATTAAAAACAAAATTCAAATCAAACTGAGCTGCTTCCTTTCGGATTTCAAACCTTTCCATTTCAAATGGATGAAATCGACTGTAGTCAATAATTTTATTTTCTGTATTTAAACTCATCATGACATCAAACAAAGGAGATCGGCTTGCATCTCTTTCCGGATTCAACTGGTCAATCAAATCGATTAGAGGATAGTTCTGATGTTTGAAAGAATTCAGTAAATTATTTTTTTGATTTTCAAGTAAATTATTAAACGTACCGTTCGCCTCTATTTTTGTTCTTACCGGTATAATATTTAAGAATAAACCAATCAGGTTTTCCGTATCCGGATGATTCCTGCCTGACAATGGCGTCCCGATAATAATATCCTCCTGACGGGAGTAGGTATACAATAAAGTGTTGATCCCGGATATCAAAACCATAAACAAAGTAGCATCGTGGTTTTTAGCAAAAGCATTTGCTTCATTTGAAAATTCGAGTGAAAACTGATGTGTTTTTTTACTTCCGTTAAAGGATTTAGTTAACGGGCGGCTTTTAAGACTTGGAATACTTAATACAGGTAATTCTCCTTTAAACTGCTCCAGCCAGTATTGCTCTGATTTTATATAATCTTCTTTTTGACTGTTTCTCCAGAAAACAAAATCCTTGAATTGAATTTTTAACGCTTCATGATGTACTTCTTCATTTCGAACCAGCTTATTATAAAAATGCATTACATCGTTAATAATAATTTCTAATGACCAGCCATCACCTATAATATGATGCGTTGAAAAGAAAACCACATGCTCATTATGACCTGTTTTTATCAGACAAACTTTTATCAGGGGAGCATTTTGCAGATCGAATGGTTCTCCATTTTTAGCGTGGATATAATCTAAAATTTCTGACTCCTGGTTCTCACCCGGCAAAAAATAGACACTTTCCACACTGTAATGAATGTCTTCTCCATCGTGTATAAATTGTTCAATGTTTCCCTTATCATTCAATTTAAAATAGGTGCGTAATATTTCATGCCTTTGAATGAGCAGATGGAACGATTCTTTCAGTTTATCTGTATCTAAAACACCTTTGATTTTTATGGCAATGGAAATATTATAGGCTTCCGTCCCTCCTTCAAACTGGCTCAATATCCACAATTGTTTTTGGGTCGAAGAGATCATGTATGAAACAGATTCAGGTGCTTTTTCGATGCTCAGGTAATGGATGTCGGTTAATTTTTCGCTTATTCCTTCTATCGTTGGATTGGAAAAAAAATCTTTAAACGTGATGCTTTTGTTCAATTGCTTCTGAATCCTGTTGAAAATTTGTACGGCAATTAAACTGTGTCCGCCCAGTTCAAAGAAATTGTCGTTCACTCCCACCTCATCTAACGATAAGACTTCTTTCCAGATGGCCGTTAACTGCTCCTCTGTAGCGTTTCTTGGGGCCACATACTCTTTTCGTATTAAGTCTTCTTCAGATAACGCTGGCAATGCTTTACGGTCAATTTTTCCATTAGAAGTTAAGGGGATGCTTTCTAGCGCAACATAAAACCCGGGAACCATGTATTCGGGTAATTTCTCCTGTAAGTAAACACGGATGGAGGACTTCTCTATTTCTGTATCCGATACATAATAGCCCACTAAAACTTTTTCACCTTTCAGTTCTTTTACCTGTACTATTGCTTGTTTTATATGAGCAGAATAACTCAATAACGCTGTTTCTATTTCACCCAGCTCAATTCTGAAACCACGTATCTTAACCTGATCGTCTTTCCTTCCTAAAAATTCGATATTTCCGTCCGTCAGCCATCTTCCTAAATCACCTGTACGATACATTAATAAATCAGGGTTAAAAGGATTCTGAACAAATTTTTCCTTGGTTAATTCCGTCTGATTCAGGTAACCCGCAGACAATCCTTTTCCTGATATGCAAAGCTCCCCCTTAATTCCAACAGGAGCTAATTGGATTGAGTCCGGCTCCATAATGTATACTTGCCTGTTTGGAATAGGTTTTCCGATAGAAACGAAAGATTCTATCTTATTTATCTGATGGTACGTAGCACACACTGTGCTTTCCGTAGGTCCGTACGTGTTATAGACTGCAACCTTGTCCCATAAATTATCAACGTGATTCGGTTGTAAAATATCACCACCGCTAATCAGAACTCTCAAAGCAAGATGGTAGCCGTCGTACGCCTGATTTAAATAATGCAATGCGTACGGATTGGTACTTAAAATGGTTATCTTATACTCTTGACACAAACGGAATAAAGCTTCAAAATCGCTTTTTTCTTCATGAAATACCAGTGTACCTCCACTAATCAGAATAGGGAAAATTTCTTCAATAGAAGTATCAAAAGAAATACTGGCCTGTTGTACGACGCTGTCTTTTTGTGTTAAACCGAAGTAATTTTTAAAGGTGATAACATAGTCCGCAAAAGAAGCATGCGTAATCTGAACGCCTTTTGGATTTCCTGTAGATCCTGAAGTATATATTACATAAGCCAAATCTTCAGAGGTTATTTCTGATGTATATTCTTCAGCATAATGATGGGAAGTGCTTTTAAACTCTTCCAGTATTCCACTGGTAATAATCAGCTTGCATCCGCTATCTTGCTGGATATAGTTTTTTCTTGTTTCAGGATAAGAAGGGTCTATCGGCACATACACTGCTGCTGCTTTTAAAACAGCTAAAATGACGATGATAGTCCACGAATTTCTTTCCAATTCGATTCCAACAAAATCTCCTTTTTTGATATCACATCCGGATGCAAGATAATTAGCCAGTGCATCGCTTTGCTTATCCAAAAAAACATAACTTATTTTTTCTCCATGACTGATAAGGGCCGTCTCATCCGGATGCTCTTTGGCCATCAATTGGATACGATTTACGACATTTAAAGACGAATCGTAAGCCACTGAAGCCTGATTGAACTCATAAAGAATTTCATTTTTTTCAGCTGGTGTTATGATCCGGATAGCATCAAGGGAAAGATTAGGCTGTTGCAGACCTGCTTTTACCAATATCTCAAAATGATCCAAAAGACGAACAATAAAGTGTTCTTCATAAATATCCGTGTTGTATTCAACACTTAAAGACAATCCCTCTTCTTTCTCCACAAAGACAAAACTAATGTCCAGTTGACTTACGCCTCTTTCTATATCAGTATACTCGGCAGCTGTAATTCCTTCAATGCCTTTCTGATCATTAATTTCCAGTCCCTGATGATTTTGTAGCAGGACCATGATATCAAACAAGGCTGATCTGCTTTGGTTTTTTGGGAGTGTTAATTGATTTACAAGCGCAGTAAACGGATACTCTTTGTTTTCATACGCTTTTATAAGTGTCTGCTTTTGTTTTTGCATCAGCAGAAGAAAGCTGTCTTCTTTTTCAAATTGTGTCCGTACTGGCAATGCATTCGAGTATAAACCTATTTGGTTTTCAAGCGCAGCATGCTCTCTTCCCGCAACCGTAGTGCCAAGTGTAATATCGGTTTGGCCTGCATATCTTGAAAACAATCCGTTAAGACCTCCAAGCAGCACCATGAATAAGGTCATCTGCTGTTCTTTGGCGAATGCCTGCAAATCTTCCAGAAACGATTTTGAAAATTCACGATAGTACAAACACCCATTATACGTTTTTATATCAGGTCGCTTTCCGGGAGCTAAATCCAATGCTGGAGACAAGGTTTTAAATTGGTCTTTCCAATAGTCCAGTTTACCTGTATATTCCGGTTTTTCAAGCGTATCGTTTAGCCATTCACTATAATCTTTATATTGTAGTGGAAGCTCCGGTAGTTTGACCTCATCATCACTGGCTAAACTGTTGTACACCACCATGACTTCTCTGGTAAGTAATTGTAATGACCAGCCATCCCCTATAATATGGTGCAAAACAAATACCAGAATATGATCTTCCTCGCTGCTCTTGAATACTGCTGCGCTTAATAAAAGGCCTTTTTCCAAATCAAAAACCTTTAGGTATTCCTGTTTGATTTGTTCATGAAGTTGTTCCTGAGAATAGTCTTGCAGATCCAAATATTGAAGTTGAAACCTCTTTTCTGTTTCACTTAAGATGTACTGCTGTATTTCTTCTTTTTGGTTTTTTTTGAAAATAGTCCTGAGCGATTCATGACGTCCGATAACCCTCTGAAACGCTTTCTCCAGAAGCAAAAGATTCAGTTTCCCTTGCAGTTTTAATGTTGAAGTAATGTTATACGCTCTGTTTCCTCCAAGATATTCATGGCTAAACCACATAAAATATTGTGTTGGCGTCAGTGCATAACTTTCTTTTACCTCAGCTGTGGGAATGGATGTGTTCGAAGATAACAGTTGCATCAAATACGCTTTATGAGCTGAAATTTCTTCCAATAACTCTTTGGTCAAAACGCCTTTTGGAGCATTGACTTTAAGGTTACCGTCTATTATTTTCAGATGAACCCCTAATGAAAGGAGTCGGTGTATGATTTCGTTTTTCACAAAAAGAGTTTGTATCCGGTTATGCCGGAAGTGTATTTTTATTATTTCTTGAGGGATTAAAGTTTTCTTTTGAAAAGAGCTTTAAATGATGAATTCGTCCTGATCCAGTTCCTGATCTGCCAGTTCCAATTCCTGACTTTGAAGTAAAGAGAAATTCAATAATCCGGACAAATCTTTTATATTCAAGGTTTCGTATAAGTTGGCTATAGAAAATGCAGTATGGAATGTTTTATTTACCTTGTTCATCAACACAACACCTTGCAGACTGTTTCCGCCTAATTCAAAGAAATTGTCTTCCGTTCCCACAATCTCAAGATCAAGCTTCAGAACTTCGGCCCAAATAACGGCCAATTTGCTTTCTATCTCATTCTTAGGAGCAACATAAGGGACAGTTTTCAAGTCAGATGTTGTAGGATCAGGCAATGACTTTCGTTCTATTTTTCCGGTTCGGGTCAACGGAAATGCGGTAAGTCTGATATAAATTGCCGGAATCATGTACTTCGGTAATATCTTCCCTAACAGCATTTTTATGCTGGCGGTTTCTGTCGGTTCGGTTGTTCTTATGTAAGCGGTGATATAACTGTTGCCCTGCATTTCTTTAACCAGAACTACTGCTTCTTCAATCGCTTCAATCTGTTCCAGTTGGTATTCTATTTCCGAAAGCTCAATACGCAATCCGTTCAGTTTTACCTGTGAATCTTTTCGCTGAAGAAATTCAATTTCTCCTGAAGGCAGCATTACTCCGATATCACCGGATTTATATACCCTTCCTTTCCCTGTTATCGGATCAGTCAGAAAGACCTGTTCTGTCAATTCGGGCCTGTTGAGATAACCCAAAGAAAGATAATCACTTCTAAAAACGATTTCCCCTTCCTGATAAATCCCTTTTTGCCGGTTATTTTCATCCAATAATAAGATGTCTGTCTCCTGTACCGCTTTACCCAAAGGCATATTGTTTCTCGTTAATTGAGAGGCATGATTTAAGAACTTTTGAGCTACAATAGTAGATTCTGTAGGTCCGTAATCGTTTACCAAAAAAGCACCTTCCGAAAAGTGTTTTTTAAATAAATCCAAATCCGGTTTATGACATGACTCTCCTCCCAAATCGACTAATCTTACATGAGATAACACTTCACCTTCTTCCAATCCTTTTAAGAAATTCCTGTAAATGGTTGGTACCATGTGTATAATTGTGATGTTTTGGGTAAGCAGCCATTCGGAAAGTTTGTCAAGCCCGTTTTCTGTTATATCATAAATACTGACCGTAGCACCGTTTAGGATGGCACCGTAAATGTCTTTTACAGAGGCATCAAAGGTATACGTAGAAAAAACACTTAAATTATCCTGGATTGCAATATGGACATTGTTCGTATAAACTCTTATAAAATGAAGTACGTTTCTTTGATTTTGCAGTACTCCTTTCGGCATGCCCGTAGATCCTGAAGTGTATAAAACATAGGCTTCATCTGAAGGATTTTGGTTGTTTTCAGGATTTGGAATTTCAGGAAGAACATAATGTTCAGACAATTTGATAACAGACAATTGCGGCAATTCATTTTGCACCTGCAAAGCTTTCTCCATAGTAGCGTTACTGCAGATTAACTGATTGCATCCTGAATCTTCAATAATATACTGAATCCTGTTCAAAGGGCTATTAGCATCTATTGGCACGTAGGCATATCCGGCTTTAAGCACTCCAAGCATTCCTATAACAGCTGTTTCATTGTGATTGAGAAGTAAAGCTATCCGTTTTGTATCCTGATTGGCTTTTTCCTTGATTTGCAGCGCCACATGATTGGCACAATTATTCAGCATATGATAGGTAAGTTCCGTCTGATTTGCATATACTGCCGTATGGTTTGGGAACCGTTGTGCTTGTTTTTCAAATCGGTTGGAGATACTTTGCTCAATTTCATCTGCTTCAAAAAAGTCAAAATCATTAGTAGGTTTTGCGTCTTCTTCCTGATCAATATACTTTTCAAATATTTTTATCTCCTGCACTGGTATTCCATCGTTTTCAGTTACCTGATCAAGAACAGATAAATAGGCATTAATCCAATACGTTATGGTTTCTTTTTTAAAGAGTCCGTGGTCGTACACACAGTTGATGCTGTATCCGTTGGCAAAACTTTTTATATAACATTCCATGTCAAATTTTGCAACAGCTTCGATCGTTTCATGCTTCGGATTGAAATCAGCAATTACTTCCAGCGCTTTGGCATCAAAATCCACCATATTTAAAAATACCGGACTTAAAGGAAATCGGTTGTCTTTTTGAGGAACCTGAAGTAATTCCAATAACTGTTCAAAAGGATAATCCTGGTGGATTAAGGCGTTTACCAACGTTTCGTTAACCTGCAGCAACCAAGCATTAAAAGGAACGGTCCCGCTAATTTTATCACGCAGTATGATCGTATTTAGGAAGCAGCCTACTAAATCTTTTAATTGGTAATGATTTCTGTTGGCCGCTGGAATTCCAATAAGGATATCTTCTTCCGAAGTAAGTCTGAACAACACTATTTTAAGCGTTGCAACAAATACTGTAAAAGCACTAAAACCACTTTTCCTGTATAATTTTTCTATTTTTTGCTTCTTTTCCTCTGTAATGAAAACGGTATAAGAAGAGGAAAAACTGTCATTCGTTTTTAATTTAGCCGTATAATCGGACGGCAACGACAGATACGGTAATAACCCTGTTAATTTTTCTTTCCAATAGTTTTGCTGAGCGCTCGTTTCAGAGGCTTGCAATAGTTTATTTTGCCAGTGTGCATACTCTTTATATTGAATGGACAACTCCGGAAGTTCAGCCGTTTTACCTGCAACCTCAGCCATATAAAGAGCCATCAGATCTCTGGATATAATCCCCATAGACCAGCCATCACTTATACTGTGGTGGATGTTAAAAAACAATCTGTAATTTGGGCCTTCATTTAAAACAGCAACTTTAAACAGCGGAAATACTTCAAGGTCAAACTCCTGTTCAAATACTGCTTTTTTACTTTCTGATTCTGAAGTAAAGCACGGAATGGACAATGGTAAATGAGGTATTATTTTTTGCTTAGGAATTCCAGCCTCCTCTGCGAATACGCTTCTTAAAATCTCATGGCGTTCCAAAAGGGCGTTAAATGCCGTTTCGAATGCTGCAACATTTAAATTATTCGGTAATTCAAACGTACTGTAGATATTGAACTCTCTCGATTTCCCCTGAATTTTATACAACAGCCAATAACGCATCTGGGAAGAAGACACATCATAGTACTCCTGAGGAATTATTTTTTCAATTTCCCAGCCTTCTTCTGCCGGATTAGTTAAAAAAACAGCATGGCTTTTCAAACTGGTATTGGCATAAAGCATTTTAAGGTCAACCGAAATCTTAAATGTCTTTTGGTATTCGCTTAATAATTTCGTCAACAATAAGCTATGTCCTCCTAACTCAAAGAAATCGTCGGTAATTCCTATCGTCTGATGTCCTAAAAGTTCCTGCCAGATTACGGCAATTTTAGTCTCTGTTTCGGTCGTTGGAGCCACATATTCTTTTTTCAGAACATCGGCTTCGGAAATGGCCGGTAACTTTAGAATATCAACTTTACCGTTAGCATTCAAAGGTAATTTTTCGAGTGCAACATAATAGCTGGGCACCATATAATCCGCCAGCTGGGCTTTTAGATAATCCCTTAGCGCTTTTTTATCAATTACTGCAGCTGTAGTATAATAGGCTACAATTGCTTGTTCCCGGTTTACCTCTTTTGCAAGAACCAATACGTTGGATATTGAAGCATCATATTCTCGGAGGACCTGTTCAATTTCTGTCAATTCAACTCTATTCCCCCTAATTTTCACCTGATTGTCTTTTCTTCCTATGAATTCAAGATTTCCATCGGGCAGCCATCGGACTAAATCACCTGTTTTATATAGTTTTTCTCCTGCCGAAAAGGGGTTGGAAATAAATTTTTCTGCCGTAAGTTCCGGCTGGTGCAAATACCCTTTTGAAAGTCCGATTCCGGAAACACACAATTCTCCAATAACACCTATCGGCTGTAATTTCAGGTTTTCTGACAGAATATAAACGCGGGTATTGGCAATCGGTTTTCCAATAGACACTTTCTCTTTTAAAGATCCTTTACAATCAAAATAAGTTGTTACCACTGTATTTTCTGTCGGGCCGTAATTATTATAAATCTGTAAAGAAGTACCTGTCGCATAATTCAGGCTTTCCCCTCCTGTAAGGAATAGGGTCGGTAACGCTAAACTTTCTTCAGCCATGATAGCCTGACATATCTTGGAAGGCAGGTAAGCATGTGTTATTTCATTTTTTTTCAAAAAGGACGCTAACACCGGTATCTGAAGACGTATTTCTTCTTTTTGTATTGGATAAAGCGTGGCTCCGGATATCAGGTACGGGTAGATTTCCCATACTGAAGCATCGAAGGCCACACCGGAAAATAAAGTTCCCCGGCTGTTTTCAGTAACACCATATGTTTCTTTGTGCCAAAAACACAAATTAACCAGACTCTGATGTGTAATCATTACCCCTTTTGGTTTTCCTGTAGATCCGGAAGTGTAGATTACATAAGCAAGATCCGTACTTTCGATTTTTATCACCGGACGTACTGAAGCGTATTCTTCCTGACAGTAAAAATCATCCAAAAAAGCATCGTCTATAACTGTTTTTCCTGCAACATCTTCCAGGATATCTTTAATTCTGTTTTCAGGATAATTAGTATCTATAGGTACATAAGCGGCTCCCGTTTTTAGAATTCCCAGTAATGAAATTAATAAACGCTCTCCTCTTTCCAACTGAACAGCTACCAAATCATGACGGCCAATATGATAGTTTTGGATAAGATAATTGGCTAATCGGTTGGATAGTTCGTCCAGTCCTGCATAACTTAAAGTCTCGTCTTCTGCGGTGATTGCTATATTTTGCGGTGTCTTTTCAGCCTGCTCCAAAAACAAATCCAATATCGTTTTTTCTCTGTCAAAAGCAACATCGGTAGCATTGAATGTCTCAAGCAATGTTTCTTTTTCGGTTTCAGAAACCAGTTCTATGGATTCCAGCTGTATTTCAGGCGTTTTTACTACCTGATGAAATAACTGTTCCAAATGTATTGCTATCCCCTGAATAAATTCGGAAGTATACAAATCTGTATTGTAAAGAATTTCCAATTGAAGCGATGCTGATTCCGTAAAAGTAAATACGATATCAAACGGAGATACATTTCGATCAATTTCAAATTCTTCTAAAACAATATCCGAAGAAAATTTATTTTTAAAATTAGATACCTGATGCTGATTCTGCAAAACTACCATAACATCAAACAATGGTGATCTGGAAGTATCTCTTGAAATCTTTAACTGCTCTACCAAAGCATCAAACGGAAAACTTTGGTGCTCATAAGCTTCCAGGAGTTGCTTTCCTTCTCTTTGCAACAGGGTTGAAAATGCTTCTTTCTGATTTAGGGAAGTCCGTATGGCCAACGTATTAATATACAAACCGATCTGATATTCCAAATCTGGATGTTCTCTTCCGGCGATAGGAGTTCCGATGACAATGTCGTTTTGACTGCTGTATCTTGACAACAGTGTTTTTACTCCTGCCATTACAACCGTAAACAGCGTTACCCGGCCTTCTTTAGAAAGATTTTTTAACTCCGTAAGCAATGTCGCTGGAAAGCTGTGACGGTATTGGTTTCCATGATAGGTTTTTACTGTAGGGCGATTGGAATAGCCTGGCAATTGAAGTACAGGTGCTGCTTCTTCAAATTGGGTCATCCAAAATTCTTTAGCCGTTTGATACCGCTCTTTTTGCTGCTCTTCCTGCAACCAAACAGCATAATCTTTAAATTGGACAGCGTGTTTCGGTAAGACACCGGTATTTCCTGTCTGTAAGGCATCATAGCATTCTAAAACCTGAGCCGTTAATACTTCCAGCGACCATCCGTCACTTATCAAATGGTGAATGGACAGGTAAAATACATAACAATCAGTAGCTGTCTTTAGTAAAGAAGCTCTAAATAAAGGGGCTTCATCCAGGCAATAGCTCTGTTTATCTTTTTCTCCGATATAATTCTTAACCTGATTATACGGTAATTCTTCATTGGAAAAATCCCTGATTTCTACTGAAAAATGAAATTCATCATCAGGAATGCTGTATTGTTTTACAACTCCTTCTTCGTCCTTTTTAAAAATAGTTCTCAGTACTTCGTGGCGGGAAACAACCTGATGGAAAGCACTGGTAAAATTAACCGCGTCGACAGTCCCTTTTACAATTACTGCTCCCGAAATCTGATACGCTTCATTCCCTCCTTCCAACTGGCTTAACAGCCACAGTCGGTTTTGAGAATGTGTCAATGGGTACGATTTAGCCAAAGGAGCTGCAGGAATAGGTAAATATTCCTGAGTTTTTAATGCTTTTCTTAAATCGTTGATTGTAGGGTTAGTGTAAAATATCTTATACGGAACACTCTTATTTAAATTTTTATAAATCGCATTAATCATTTGTGAAATCATCAAACTATGGCCACCCAATTCGAAGAAATGATCGTTCATTCCTATTGGAGAAACTCCCAGTATTTGTTCCCAAATGGCAACCAATGCTTTTTCTACGACATCAGTAGGGGCTACATAGACTGTTTTATCAATTGTAATATCTGCTATTTCAGGAAGCGCTTCTTTATTTACCTTCCCATTTGGTGTCAGCGGAATTGTTTCCATTTTAACAAAATAGGCAGGAACCATGTAAGCAGGAAGCTGTTTTTCCAGATAAGCACGCAAAAACGTTTTGTCTATAGGTGTATTTTCAATATAATAAGCAACTAAAATAGCTTCTTTATTCTTTTTTACTGCAACAACCGCCTGTAGTATGTTTTCGGAAAAAGAAAGAATTGCATTTTCAATTTCCCCAAGTTCAATGCGATAGCCTCTGAGTTTTACCTGATGGTCTTTTCTTCCTAAAAAGGCAATGTTCCCATCCGGCAGCCATTTTGCCAAATCGCCCGTATCATACATTTTTACTTTTCTGTCGAAAGGATTCTCAACAAATTTTACCGATGTCAGTTCCGGTTGATTCAGATACCCTTTAGCAACTCCATCTCCCGAAAGATATAATTTCCCGATACTGCCTGCAGGCACTAATTGCAGCTCATTGTCCAGAATATAGGCTTCTGTATTTAGAAGTGGTTTACCAATCGGAATCGACTGATAAATTTTCTCCTGAGACAATTTGTAACAGGTACTATAAGTAGTGTCTTCGGACGGACCGTATAAATTCCTGATTTCTGCATTGGTCTGCAGCAGTTTTTTAGCAATATCCACAGGGAATGGTTCTCCTGCAAGATTAATCATGCTCACCTTTTCCAGAGGAAACCCTTCCTCTAAAATATTCCGAATACTGGAAGGAACCGTATTCAGTAAGATTTTATGCTCTTTAGCGGATACTAATGCTGCTCCAATCTCTAAAGCATTAGGTAGTATTCTTATTTTTTTTCCAACGGATAATGGATAGAACATTTCATAAACCGAAAGATCAAAGCAATGTGATGTCGTGGCATAGACAATGTCAAAATTTTCCGAATTGAATTCTTGATGCGCCCAGTGAATTAAGGCAACGGCATTTTGATGTGTTATCATTACACCCTTCGGATTGCCCGTTGTGCCGGAAGTATAAATGATATAAGCCAGATTGTCAGATTTTACGTTGGCTGTGGTGTTTTCTTTGGAATAGTTACCCTGAGTTTTCTGGAAATCAGCATACGCTTCAGCATCAATAACAAATTGACAATTGCTGTCTTTTTCAATGTAGGCAATTCTTTCTTCCGGATAATTAACATCTATAGGAACATACGTAGCTCCTGCTTTCAAAACAGCCAGTATAGATAGCAGCAATTTTTCGCTTCTTTCCATTTTAACCCCAACGAAACTTCCTTCTGTGATAGCCTGTTCCTGTATAAGATAATGGGAAAGCTGATTGGCCTGTTCATTTAACGATGCATAAGTAAGCGCTGTTTCCTGATAAACAACCGCAATGTTTTGAGGGGTTTCTTTTGCTTGCTTTTCAACAATTCCGCTTAGTGTAATCGTACTGTCATAGCTGCTTTTTTCAGGGTTAAAAGCATGCAATACCACTTCTTCTTCTTTAGAAACTAATGGAATCTTAGCAATTACAACAGCATTATTTTCTTCTAATGCAATTAGCCAATTTTTAAAATTCAATACAAAATGCAACGCCATTAGGCTTTCAACAAACTTTCCGGCATAATTAACTGAGATCCTCAAATCTTTATTTTCCAGTTTTTCAATATGAAGTGACAACCCACAACACAACACATGGGGTTCTTTATCAATTCCATAATTGAACTGGAAAGGAATATGATTTATGCCGGATATTTGTTCTTTAAAAGCTTCTTCGCAATAAGCAGCATATTTGTAAACTTCCTGTACTTCTTGTTTGGTTTCCTGTATAAATTCCTTTACTGTTTTTTGGGCAATAGCCTGAAAATCATAAAAAAGCAGTGTTTCTGCGGACGACAGCAATGACTTCGATGACAAAATAGTGCTGTCATCAAAATACCGCTGCAGCAGCATATTATAAAGTCCAATCAGTACTGTAAATTCGGCTACAGTGTTTTCTGAAGTCAGTTTATAAAAATAAGTAAGGTCGCCAGCATCAACTATGATAGAATGCATCATAGTATCTTCCTGGAAACTTCCCTTAGAATGAACAATCTTATTGGCTTTTTTTAACCAATAGTCTTTGGCGATTTTTTCGTTGATGTGGTGCATTTATAGTTGTAATACTTATGCTGTTAGTTTGTTGAAAAGATAGCTGGACGGAACAGTCGCTGTAATATTTTGCTGCAGAGACTCTATCTGTACAATGATTTTATGCTCATTGTTTACTTTGATAATCTTACAATTTAAGCCACTGAGCGGTCCGTAAGTAATCTCCATCAAATCGCCTATTTTAGGCAGCATGGTGCTCACCTCAATATTGGTGATGTATTTTTTACCCATTAAAAGATCGATCTTACTGATTTCCTGTTCAGAGATTTTGGCATACTCCATTCCAAAACGAATATACATACAGGCACCATTTACAGCCAGCGCTTTATAAAAGTCCAGTGAAGAGTTGATATTGACAAAAACATAAGATGGAAAAAGGGGTTTCTCAACCATCTTTTTCCTGTCACTCCATTTTCGCTCTTCCTTAACCATTGGCAAAAAAGACTCTATAGATAAACTTTGAAGTGCATCGTAAACTTTTCTCTCATACCGAGATTTTACATATAGCACATACCAACCGTTATGAGTTGCTTTCATAAATAATAAAAAACATAAATTTTAAGTAAAGCTTCGCTTCCCTTGGTTACAAGAGAGAGCTCTTTTTGAAAGAGAAATTATAAAGTTTAATCTTAAAAAGATTAATAAAATTGTAGGTATGAAGAAACTGAGTTTCTAATTTTATTAATCCTTTTCGCACTACAATAATAAAAATTAATTCTTACAAAAAAATGCTTTGGGGTTGAAAATTTTTGTAAGAATAAAAACATAACGTTCCACTAACATCGCTTTAACATAAATCCGGTTATACCTGTAAAATAAAGTTACATTACAACAACTCCACTTCATTATTTCTAACTGAAAATGAAGCAGATAAAACGAAAAGCAGCATAGTTTTACAACAAAATTTTTGATTATTATCATGGAAAATATGGCTTCGGAACACAGCTACGCTTTCCTTAGTCACATAAGGTTTTCTTTCCATTAAAGACAGAAATTTGAGGTGTAAAAATGATTTTTTTAGTCGGAAAAATATTACGGTTTTTCCTTGTTTATTGTTAAAAATTTAAAAGCCTCTTTTGTCCATTCCTAACCTGCTAAAAGGAATGATTAATCTCTTTAACAGCCCTCAATAAAAAACCCAGCTGTTTGGCTGGGTTTTTACTGTTGAAAATAGAATGAGCATGCGCATTAATTCTTTTTAGTATTGTTTTTTGAAGCTGTTTCAATCACTTTAAAAACTGCTTCGGGTTGTGACATGAATACTACATGGCTGCCTTTTACCTCAGTTGCTTTTGTTTTAGAGCGTTTGTACATGGCACGTTGTATCTCAGGATTGATACTTTTATCCTCAGTAGCGATGACTGCATAAGTTGGTTTGTCTCTCCAGGCTGCTTTTGTAATTGGACTTACAAAACATTTACCATTGAATGCCCCTTGTGAAGCATACATAAATTCAGCTTCTTCCTTAGAAATATCACCAGCAAATCCTGCATGAAATTTAGCCTTATCATAATATACAATTCCTTTATCGTTAGGAGGCAACACACCGTTTTCCGCCGCAGGAGGTGCGGTCTGAAACCATTGCAATGCAGTTTCTCCGTTATCCGGCTGGAATGCCGCTACATACACTAATCCGACAACCTTGGGATGATTTCCGGCTTCAGTTATCACTACACCTCCCCATGAATGACCAACAAGGATTGTTGGCCCATCCTGATTGTCAAGAACTAGATTTGTTGCCGCTACATCATCTTCTAATGAAGATAATGGGTTTTGTACAATCGTTACATGATAGCCTTTTTTGGTCAAAATCTCATACAAAGCCTTCCAACCCGAACCATCTGCAAAAGCACCGTGAACCAATACTACATTTTTTACCGTCGCAGCGGAAGTCTGCGCATAGGAAACTGATCCTGAAAATAATACGCTGAAAATAAATACAAGGGATGCGAAATAACGGTTCCATTGTTGTTTTAAAGTTGTTGTTTTCATTTTTTCTATTTTAATTGTTATTGAATATTATTATTAGATTAACTCGACAGACAAAGTAATGGTTGTATTCAGCAGTTTTGAAATTGGACAAATTTCTTTGGCTTTGTGTGCTGCCTTTTCAAATTCATCTGCTGAAATACCCGGAACGCTACCTTTCAGAATCAGTTGGATAAGAGTGATGGACCCATCTTCAAAGGTAACTTTGGCTTCTGTATTTAAATCTTCAGGTGTAAATCCTGCCTCGCTCAAAAGAAAACTCAACTGCATCGTAAAACAGCCAGAATGCGCTGCGGCAATTAACTCCTCAGGGTTTGTCCCTACTCCTTCATCAAAACGGGTTTTGAATGATAATTGGGCGTTGTCTAATGTTGTGCTTTGTGTACTGATGGTTCCTTTTCCTTCCATTCCTGTACCTTTCCAATTCGCGTTTGCTCTTCTTGTAAATTTCATGATCTTTAATTTTAATGATTAATTTATTTAGTTCTTCTTTTCCAAATCATTTGTTCTGATTTGATAGGACAAATTTATTGCAGGTATAATTATAAATCAAATTGATAATTTTTTATCTTTATAAATTAAATTTATAATCATGACTATACAACAGCTGAAATATATCGTTGCACTGGATGAAGAACGCCATTTTGCAAGAGCTGCCGAAGTTTGCATGGTAACGCAGCCCGGACTGACCATACAACTGAAAAATCTGGAGGAAGAAATTGGAATCAAGATTTTCGACCGGAACAAGGTCCCATTAACACCTACTGTTCTCGGAATAGAAATTATAAATCGGGCCAAGAAGATTCTGCGCGAAGCCGATGACATCCGTGATTTTGTCATCAATGAGAAAAACCTGCTCGAAGGAGAACTGAAGCTCGGTGTCATCAGCACGCTGTCTCCGTATCTCATCCCTTTGTTCATCAAAGCCATGAGGGAAGCGGCTCCCAAAGTCCATTTTATTATCAAGGAAGCCAATACCGGACAACTTATGAAAGACCTGGAAACCGGAGCGCTTGATGTTTCCATTATGGCCACGCCCACTGGCAACCCCAACCTAATCGAACACCCTATCTTTCAGGAACCTTTTGTAGCTTATCTGAATGCACAGCATCCTATGGCCAACGATTCTTTTTACGAAATCCAGCCGGGAGACAAAACCGAATTGCTGCTATTGCAAAACGAATTTTGCTACAACGCACAGCTCTTGGACATCTGTGGTATCAAAGATCCCGGAAAAATAAAGGAACAGTTTACCTATGACATCAGTTCTATTGAAACCTTAAAAAATCTGGTACGTGCCCAATTGGGTTTTGCCATCATTCCAGAACTTTCTATCCTGAATGAAAGAGAATCCCATCTCTTCAAACCTTTCAAAGATCCCAAGCCAATAAGAGAAATCAGTTTAGTAGTTTCGGATACATTCTCAAAAAAATTGTTATTGGAAAAAATGAATGAGGCCATCTGGAACTGCCTGCCCGAAACATTAAAGCAAAATTTTGCCTACCGCAAGATCCGATGGAATGATTCTCCTTATTTTGTGAAGTCGGTAAGTAAGTTATAGCCATACACCACCTTATAAAATGCAGAAGTAAAAGGCCTGTCCCCAGTAAGCCATCTCTTACTCTATTCCCTTACCGAAGAGACACAGTTACAATACCATTAAGTGTAGGATATAGTATGGATATAGCATGAATATAGCGTGACTAAGTGCTATCAAAGTGCCGTATCATTCTCCATTCCCTTTACCCTCCTTAAACGAAACTCTTTTTCCATTCCCGACAAAAAGTGTAACTTTACGAAAACCAACAAACTCCTTATGAAGAAACTAACGCTCTTTTTTACGCTACTCCTCTCAAGCCTTATTTTTGCTCAGAATAAAGAAACCGACAACATCAACAAAGTACTTGATACTTGGCACAAGGCTGCAGCCGAAGCACAATTCGACACATATTTTAATCTCATGTCCGATGAATCCATATTCATTGGCACTGATGCCACCGAGAATTGGAACAAAGCCGCCTTCATGGCTTTCGCCAAACCTTATTTCGATAAAGGAAAGGCCTGGAATTTTACAGCGCTCGAACGTCATATCTATTTTGACGCCACAGGAAAGACGGCTTGGTTTGATGAACTCTTAAACACTCAAATGAAGATTTGCAGAGGCTCTGGTGTGATGATTAAAGAAGGTACCCAATGGAAAATAAAGCACTATGTCCTTTCCATGACCATTCCAAACGACAACTCAGATGCTGTCATTAAAGTCAAAGCCCCTATTGAAGATCTCCTGATTCAGAAACTCAAAAAATAACAACCTCAAAAAACCTGTTCCCTCGAGCAGGTTTTTTTTTATTCTTTTTTTTATCTAATCTAAAACCATCTCTTCTTTTTTCTCGTACATAATAAATAATCAATTCAAAATCATTCTATTATGAAAATGAACAGAAAAACAAAAGGGTTTATAGGCGGCTTTCTTGGGGTAACTGTATTCCTTTTTATTGTATTGGTAATTCATATTGCCACAGCAACCAAAGTAGTATATGATAATGCCACATTACAAATTAGCCGTATTAATTTTTCCCCTCCTATAGATTCGCTCCAGGCGAAAGAGATTCACAGAAATCTCAAAGCCATTCCGGGTGTAAAAAACGACCGGTTCAACACCGAAACAGGCGTATTAGTCTATTTCCACGATAACCGTATCACTGATGCACAAAAAGTCTACAGCCAACTCATGGCAAAAGGGCACTACAAAGCCGAACCATATGTAATATCCCCTGAATTGGTTGCCAAACCCGTTTGTCCAGTCATGAATACCAATAGCTTTAGTTATAAATTTTCAAAAACCATACAGAATATCTTTAATTAATCAACATAAAAACTCATCCTTATGAAAAAACTAATTAAAATCACTTTGCTTGCACTGTTTATAGGAACAGCCGGAACATTCCTCTCCTGCAGTGACAATGATGACGAACCCACAATGACCGAACTGACCCTGTACCAAAAACTGGGAGGCACCTTAAAAGTTGCTGATCCCAATAATCCCGGTATGATGATTGAAAAAGGACGTTTAAGTTACCGTTCCGTCGTAGATTCTACCATTACTCTGATTGTTGCTGATATTGTAGCGGGATCCAGTGGAAATTTCGGAGCCCATTTTGCCCCATTAGTTGGTGAAGTTTCTGGCGGTAATACCACTAACGTTGCCGTATTAAGCAAAAACCTAACCGATTTCTTCTCTGCAAATACCGGTGGAAGCGCCACCAATACGTATTCCGGAGCCAGTATGATAAACGCACACAATCCGGCCATTAACAGCCGAATGGGCGTTAAGGCTACCAACGCTAATTTCGATAAGTTCATTGGTTATGTTGGTGCAGCTGCAGGACTTAACGGAGTAACCGATCCAGTAGTTATCAATCAGGTTGTTGCTGTTTTAGAATCCCTACGAACTCAAGTTGTTCAGCCCTAAAGTTTGTTTTGTTTTGTTGTTAATGTACATGCACTGTCTTTTCTGCCAGTGCTTGTACTATTTTATGCATTATCCAGTATATAGTGCCCTCAAATTGTATACACTTCTCTTTTTAGAATCACGTTAACAAGGCCATGGCAGGGCATTGCATGTATTTATGACAATGGCTGTCACTTCAAGTAATACCTTTAAAATATCTTTCAGCCATTTGGGAAATTCTTTTTCACTCAGTGCCGGGCTATCGCTTAAATCTCCAAATACATTCTTACCGCCGTTGCTGACATATTTCACTAACTGATTGGATTCCTTTCCTTCATAAGAATTCAGGATATCTTCCGTGGATACATTTTTTATATAAAACTCAAATGCTTTGTTTAAAAAAACCATCCCTTCTGCACTAACCTCCTTTTCTATTAAGATTTTTTGGAAATCATCCTTTGTAATTTTTGTTGGAGCTGTTCTTTGCAATAACTCTACACCAGTGACCATTATCGTTCTTCTTAAGGCAAGCGCGGTATTATTATCTTGGGCATATCCTCTAAAACCAAATAGGACAACAATTAGTACTGTATGGATTATTTCTTTCATATTTGTATTGTCTTTATAAAAAAGAGGGAATTGGAAATCGGAAGCGATTGAGGCAAAAGACGGGCTTTTGAAGTCCGGAGCTTTTGTCCCAATAACTACTTCCTCGCACATCAGGGGCTAAAAATTTATTTCTCTAACTGCTTCCATCGAAACAAATAACTTCTTTTTAGTTTTCGTCTTAATTGTATACTGTCTTTTCGTCTTTGATTTGAAGTCATAAACTATTTTGTTATATGATGTACACTTGAAAGAATTTATATTTTCAGTGCTATTACTATTGTATTAGCAATAACGTTCCTGATGATTGTATCTGTCAAATTTCCTGAGGTCTGTATAACACCTATAAAATAAATTGAATTGTTTCAGAGATAGCTAATTCCTTAAAAAACACAAACCGGTATCTGATTGTCCGACAAATGTATATGAGAAGTTTCTTACGCACAAATTGTCTATTTATCAATTCGGGAATTGATTACTATCAATTTAGAAATTGAAATAAAACACTTCTTTAAATCATTCATTCACAACATTTTGTAAATTCCTTCTGAAGAAACAAATTCTGTTAAAGAGTAATGGAATCATGCTGAAAGTATTGCTTTTCAAACCGAAGGCAACTCTTATCAGCAATGCATTGCCGGGTTTTTCCACTGAAGCTTTTATTAAATACAATCACAGCAAATAAAAAAGGTCCCGCTTATAACGGGACCTTTTAAATACTAGTGTAAAAATATGTTATTTCTTAATAATCATAAATTCAGAACGACGATTTTCAGCATGTTGTTCTTCAGTACAATCAGCGCCACAATTTACTTTAGGCTCAGATTCTCCAAATCCTTTTCCACTGATTCTTTCTTTAGCAATTCCTTTCGAAATCACGTATTGAACTGTCGATTTTGCTCTACGATCTGATAAAGACATATTGTATTTATCATCACCACGTGAATCTGTGTGTGATTTAGCAAAAATAACCATGTCAGGATATTGAACCATTACTGCAACTAACTTGTCCAACTCAGAAGCGCCTTGCTCAGTAATGTTACTTTTATTGTATTCAAAATTAATATCATTAAGAATAACTTCAGTTTCTGTTATAATAGCTTCAATAGGAGCCAGATCAGCGTTCACAGCAACTTCTCCACCTTTAGACTTGTCCATAGTAAATACATTGCTCGAGTAACCATTTCTGTCTACATTCACGAAGTATTGTTTATTACATTCTACTGGGAAATTTGCAGAGCCCATCTCGTTTGAGTTTCCTTTGGCAATTACATTTTTCTTTTCATCAACCACAGAAATCAATGCATCAGATAAAGTAGCACCTGTTTTCGCATCACGTACAGAAACAGTCAGGTTTACATTACAAACCGGAATTGCCAGGTAAATATCATCATCGCCAGCACCACCTTCACGGTTACTGGATAAGAAAGCAGTATTCTGATCTTGGTTGAATGTAAATCCGAAATCATCTTTTTCACTGTTTACCGGTTTTCCAAGGTTAATTGCATCTCCATTAGTGTTCAAATCATAAGCGTAAACATCTAATCCTCCTAAACCTTTTCTTCCGTTAGAAGCAAAATACAAGGTGTTATTGTCAGCAATAAATGCAGATAACTCATTTCCTTCAGTATTTACTTTAGCGCCTAAATTTTCAGGTGTCCCGAAAGTACCATCGCTGTTTACAGCCACTTTCCAAACATCGGTTTTACCCATACTTCCTGTCATATCAGAAATAAAATAAAGCGTTTTACCGTCTTTACTCAAAGAAGGGCTACTCGTGTTGAAATCCTTTCCGTTAAAAGAAACCGAAGTAACATTAGTCCATTTCTCACCGTCTTTAGTCGCTTTGAAAATGTTCATCTTACCCATATTCGCTTTCTTATCCTGTGTTTTAACGCCTTTTTTATCAAAGAAACTTTCACGAGAAAAGTAAACAGTGTTTCCGTCAGCGCTTATAGTAATAGGCCCTTCATGGTATTTAGTATTCAAATCTTCAACAGCAATAGCTAGATTCCCTGCTTGTCCGTCTTTAAAATCTGTTTTATAAATATCAAGATAAGGCTGGTCATTCCACTCGTACGTTTTGCGAGCTGTATTTCTGGCAGAAGCAAAATAAATCACATTGTCTTTCATGTAAGCACCAAAATCAGAATATTTGGAATTGAAACTTAGTGAAGAAACATCGAATAATTTTGATTTTCCTAATAACTTGGCAAGATAATTAGCATCGTCCTGAACGTTTTTAGCTCGATTGTCATTAGGAGCCAAAGCCGCGAATTTCTGCATCATTGCGTTAGCCTGATCGTACTTTTTGTTTGCTTTCAGCATTTGTGCATAACGGAAATAGGTTTCTGCATCCTGCTGAGTTGTAATCGCTTTTGCATACCATTTCTCAGATTCAACAGAATTGAATACGTTATAATAACAGTCACCTAATTGCTTGTAAACATAAGCGTCTGCCTTATTCTTATCAGTTAGTTTTAAGTATTCTTTAGCCGCGTCAACGTACTCGTATTGTCCGAAGAGCTTATCTCCAACTTTAGTGTCTTTGTTTTGAGCGTTACCTGCTGAAATGGCTAGAACAAAACTTAAAGCTATGTATATTTTTTTCATTTTGTTTTCTTTAATATTAGAAATAACGTGGGGAACTTGATACTTTTTTAGGGAAATTCAAGTCGAACAACAAGATAAATTCATGTGATGAAGGTGTAGCCACTTTCAAATCAGAAACGATATGATCGTAAGCATAACCAACACGAATACCATCCGAAACTTTATAGTTTACCATACCTCCAAAGGAATCATCAAATCTATAGGTAGCTCCAATTTCAAATTTCTCAAAAAACAAAAAGTTAGTTGATAAATCAAAGGAAGTAGGAGCATTAAATGCCGATTTAACCATGAAGAACGGTTTGAATTTCGTTGATGGAGATAAATTGAAAACGTATCCCCCAGTTAAGAAATAGTGTTGTACTTCTGAACCGTACTGGACACCATTATAATCTAAATGAGTTGATTCAAGCATATTCGGAATCGAAAAAGCCAAGTAATATTTATCTGTATAATAGAATAAACCGGCTCCGATATTCAAATCAGAGTTTGAAGTATCTTCGCTGAACGCTCCATCATTTGGAACTGGTAAAGTACTTGCAATCTGACTATTTAGCCCTATTTTCTGCAAAGAGACACCGGCTTTAATACCCATTGCCAATCTATGCTCACCGCCTAAATTAAGCGTATATGAGAAATCTCCGTAAATATTGGTTTCTTCAACCGGTCCGATTTTATCTGAAATAACAGAAAGCCCTAATCCTACATTCTTTCCAACCGGTGAATGTCCGGTAGCAGTAAATGTTGTTGGTGCATCTTCAATTTCAACCCATTGCTTACGGTATAAAAGCCCAAGCGATAAGTTTTCTTTAGATCCTGCATAAGCTGGATTGATAACATTCATATTATACATGTATTGTGTATAATGCGGATCTTGTTGAGCCTGAACATCAAAAATTGCCATCAAAGCAACAACTGTTGTGAAAAATAATTTTTTCATTTGTTAGTTTTTATTTGGTTAGTAAAGCAAGCCTGCCTATTACCGGCAGACTGCTTTCTAATTTTTAATTATCTATTAATATATACCCAACCTGATTTAGTTTCGCCACTTGTTTGCTCAATTACATAGTAATAAGTTCCGTCTGGCAATACATTTCCTTTATCCGATTGACCTTTCCATTCGTTAGTATAGTTAGCTAAGCCGTAGACTTTTGTACCATATCTATTAAAGATATTCAATTGTCTAACTCCTAAACCTCTTAAATCGAATTCGTCATTATCACCATCATTGTTAGGTGAAATACCTTTTTGAATAGTACAAAGAGGGCTTTCAACAATGAATGACTCGCTATCGGTACATCCTTCTGGACTTGTAGTTACCTTAACGGTAAATGTGACAGGGAATGAAGATATATTATTCGCATTAGCATATGAAGTCACATTGAAAGTAGACGCAATAGCATCTCCATCAACAATTGGAGTTGTCAAATCATTTGCATTATACCATACATAATTATATGTCCCTGTTCCTTGTGGAGTTGCAGTAATAATAAAATTACTTCCTTGACATTCACCTATCGTATTGATTGGAATATTCGTTGTGTCTAATGTAACTTCCATTTGATGCGTTGTTGTACATCCTTGGTTATTAACCGTAACTGCATAAGTACCATAAGCTGTACTGCTCACAGAATTTCCTGTTTCAGCTGGTAACACGTTACCATCCAATGTCCAAGTGTAAGTAACACCTGTTAAGTTTGAAGGCTGTACAGAAATAACTGCAGTTTCATTAGCACATTTTACCAAATTAGTTCCTGATAACGTGAATACTGGAAGTGCATTAACTGTAAATCCTAATGTTAACGTTATTGAACATCCACTCAAGGTAACTGTTACTCCATAAGTACCTGTAGCGGTTGGTGTAATTTGATTAGTAGTACCTGCGATTGGATTTCCGTTTAATGTCCATGCATAAGTAGCATCACCTACTACAAAGTTAACTGGAGAAACCGTAATCGTTGCTGTTTCGTTGCTACAGATAGTGTTATCCGCATCTGAAGAAGCAATTGTAGCAATTGGCAATGGATTAATTGTAAACACTAATGATTGTGTAGAAGTACATCCATTTAAAGTAATCACTACGTCATACGTTCCTGAAGCTGTTGGTGTAATTTGGTTTGTCACCTCAGCTGGAAGAACCGTTCCGCCTAATGACCAAACATAAGCAGCATCAGTTGCCACAAAGTTGGTAGGTGTAACAGTAATCGTTGCTGTTTCGTTACTACAAATTGTATTATCCGCATCTGAAGAAGCGATAGTAGCTAATGGCTGAGGATTAATTGTAAACGTTAATGACAACGTTGTAGTACATCCATTTAAAGTAATCACTACATCATACACTCCTGTAACAGTTGGTGTAATTTGTGGACCTACTTCAGCTGGAAGAAGCACTCCATTTAATGACCATACGTAAGTAGCATCAGCTGGAACAAAGTTAGTTGGTGTAACTGTTATTGTTGCTGTTTCGTTGCTACAGATTGTATTATCCGCATCAGAAGATGTAAGTGTCGCAATTGGTGTTGGCTTAACCACTAAGTTTTGAAGTACAATAGTATTACATACCGGGAATCCGTCTGCTGCAACTCTAATATAAATCGTTTGAGAACCACCTGTATAAGGTATTGCTGCGTTTATAGGGTTAAGGTTATTTAAAGCATCACTTTCATTATAGTGATAAGACACCGTGTAAGTGAAGTTTGTATCCAATCCTGCTAAAACGTTAGCTGTCAAAGTAGATAAATCGAATGTGGCTATTCCGTCGTTTGAGGCATCATCACAAAGTGCATAATCTGGTTGATCACCGATGATTACGTTTGGTCCTAAATTTAAAACCATTGTATCTTGAACATCATTTGGCGCACAAGTTCCAATAACAGTATATATTCCTGATTCTGTGGCAGTATAGGTTTGAGATGTTGCTCCCGGAATTATTATTCCTCCTTTTTTCCAAACAAATGTAGCTAATGGATTATTCAATTGAGAATCTAAAACTACAGATGTAACACCACAAAGGTTTTGATCTGGTCCTAAATCTACCTCACATACAATAGAACAATCTGTTAATCCAGATCCAGGTACACCAAAGTTAGTCTGGTCGAATCTGATAAATCCAGCCGCCCCGTTAAAGTTGGTAATTACAATTACATAAACCTGACCTGCAACAGCATTGTTGATTGTGAAGTTTTCAACCGGTGCAGCAGAATAACTACAATCCATAATATTACCAGGTACATACGGATAGAACGTAGGGTTGGTAGTATTGTTTGGACAAGCACCCGGTGTTGGACAACCATTTCCTAAATTACCGCAAGCTGCAGAATTTGAAGCAAAAGGCCCCCAAGCAACGAAGTCAACGTCAAGACCTGTACCTGTTGGGTTACCAGCAGCGTTAAAGGCAGTGTTTTGCGTTATCTGGAATGATAGGTTACCTGACTGTAAAATAGTCATGAAATAATAAGTCGGGTTTGGATTTGTAAACAAACACGCTTGTTGTCCTTCACTTGGAACACCTGTTGTATTTGGGAAAATAAACGGATCCGTTGGGTTTGAACATGTTGCTTCCGCAGTTTCACATGTAGATACTGTTCCAATACAGATATTGAAAGTTGTTGTTTGATTTGTTGTTGCTGTAGCGGTATATACTCTTACGTAATACACGTTACCAATAGTCAATCCTGAGATGATACTATTATTATTCAACTGACAAGCTCCTTGTTGAACTAAAGCTCCGCAAGTACCTGAATATACAACATGATTTAAATCTGTTGTTGAACCGGCAACATTAAATAAATTAATATAATGCTTCGTAGAAGTAGCTGTAAATTGGAACCAAACGTCATCATTTGCAGTTCCACCACAAGCTGTTGCAGGCAATGATCCTGTAGCTCCGATAACGGAACCACTACCAAATAATGCACATGAAGCATCATCATTCACAGGAACAACTATTGCGGTAGCACATTCGTTATTAGAAACCTGAGTTCCAAAAGCAAATGGTCCTGCCCAACCGCTTAATCCATCGACAGCTCCACAATCTGTTCTTACATAAAATTCATATAATGTCCCTGGCGCTAATCCAGATGTACCATAAGTAGGCGTCGGTCCTGGAACTAATGTTCCTGCACCCGTAGGCAATCCTAAAATTGCAGGTTGCACCACAATCTGCCATCCTCCAATAGGAGATCCTGGAGCTGCAGGCTGTACCCACGTTAAGTTTGCTGATGTTTGTGTTATAGTGTTCGCTCCTAAAGTGATTGGTTTAGCACATGTTGGAGGAGTACACTGAGCAATATCTGTATATAATAAAGAAGGTGCTGAACCTGTACCTGGAGCTTTTGTATAGATAACATCCAAGAATGGTTCAATAATTGCCACACCAACTTCTCCTGGGAAACTTCCAGGAACTGTCCAATGCAATTCAAATGGCATATCATCACATAATGGTACAAGAACGTTAATAGGTCCTGCCCCTGCTGTAAATGTTGCACCTAATGTCGCTACAACAATACCATTTTGTCTTACTTCCATTCTGGCACCGTTCCATCCATCACCGAATGAATCCGTTAATCTGAATGTATAATTACACTGATTTGCCGGTAAACAAATAGTCGTACAGAATCCTTTTGGTCCAGACCAAAGACTTGAATCTGTTGGAGAACATACTGCTCTCACATAGTAATCATAACAATGTCCTGAAAGCAACCCTGTAGCCGTAAAATTATTTGTAACGCCAGGGAATGTTGGTGTTGTTGCTGCATTCGGAGCTGTTGCTCCTGCATCAACCACATAAATATCCCAAGCTGTCGCTGTCTGAGCTTCAGTCCATGCAAAATCAGCAGTATTCATTGAAATATTAGAAACTAATAAAGCTGTCGGCTGAGGACATGTAGGCAATGTTGTAAAAGAAATTGGCCCTGCCCACACACTATCACTAGTTGGAGAACAAACTACTCTTACATAAAACTGGTATGTTGTAAGTGGTGCTAATAATGTAGCGACCTGAGAGTTTGTCGTTATGTCATTATAAGTAGGTATAGTTGCTGTAGTTGGAGCTGGTGATCCAGTCGTAACTACATAAACATCCCACATAGTTGCTCCTGCACCATTCCATGCTAAATTAGCAGTAGTTGTTGTCATACCTGTTGCAGTTAATGCAGTAGGTGGCAAACACGCTGGTGTAGAACAATTAAATGAAGCTGTATATAACAATGATGGTGCAGAACCTGTACCTGATGGTTTGTTATATAAAGTCTGACCAAAGTTATTGATTACTGAAACGCCAACTTCTCCAGGGAAACTTCCTCCAACTGTCCAATGCAATTCAAACGGGAAGTTTTGACACAAAGGAACTGTAATGTTGATTGGTCCGGCTCCTGCTGTAAATGTTGAACCGATAGTAGCAACTACTACCCCGTTTTGTCTTACTTCCATTCTTGCTCCATTCCAACCGTCTCCGAAAGAGTCTGTCATTCTGAAAACATAATCACATCTGTCAACTGCATCACAAATAGCAGTATTAAATGTATATGGTCCTGACCATGAACTGAAGACACCACTACCACAATCAGATCTTACCCAATATTGGTAAGCTGTAGCTGCAGTTAAAGGTCCAACAGTAAAGTTTGTATTTGTCCCTGCTGGCTGACCTGATCCAACTGGAATAGGTGATCCTGCTGGTTGTACAGCCACTTCCCAAGCTGTTGCTCCGGTAGGGTTTGTCCAAGACAAATCAGCACTAGTTGTATTTATATTTGTTGTAGGCAAACCAACTGGCGGCGTACAATTAAATTGCTGAATAACTAATGAGTATGGAATTCCAGCAGCTGGAGTTGTACTTGAAGATATAACTATAATATAAGTTTGTCCTGCTGTTACTGCTAGTGGTTGAATTATTCTAGGGTTTCCTGTAGCGTCAGCAACACCTGCTAAACAAGCCACACCCACATTTGCACAACCGTTATACACAAATATACTTGAACTGACACCAGTTGGCGTCATTGAAATTGTAACATTTCCTGTGAAAGTCGGTGTAAAAGAGTAAAATACCTCCGCACCCGCGAAATAATTTGTTGCACCACCGGCACACCCTGGTCCTTGAGGAGTATCTACCTCATCACCAAATAAATTTGTATTGCTGCTTTGACTAAAAGGTAATCCTCCAATTACTATCGGAGTACTACATATCGATCCGGCCGGAGTGGTCAAGAAAGTATAAGGACCAACCCATTGGCTATAATTATTAGCTCCACAAACAGCTCTTACCCAATATTGATAACTTGTTCCTGGTAATAAAGAGCCGTAAACCTGATTATTTGCTATTCCTGATGCTGTTGGGTTACCTGATTGAGGAGTACCAACGGTACTAACTTCTACGTCAAATACTGTTGCACCACCATTTGCTGTCCAAGCTAAAACTGCTGATGTTGGTGTTACAGCTCCAACTGCCTGACCTGTAGGATCCAAACATTGCTGCTGAACTATTACATCATCGACTATCCATCTGTCTCCTGTTGTAGCACCGGCTGTTTGAGTGTGAACCTTAACAAAAGCAATATACACTTGCTGACCAGCATAAGCATTTAAACTAACAAATTTTTCCTCATATACATTATATGTGGTATTAAGTGTTGTTTCTGTCCATGTTTGGACTGGCGTTGCATTAAATCCTGCAAGATTGCCCTGCACAGGATCTGTTGAGATTCTTATCTCATAAGTAGAACCATTATTACCAATCAATGTCTGTCTGGTAAAAAATCGTAACTGTCCGTTTGCAGGTACAGTTATACGTGGTGTTACAAGCCAATCTTGTGAGGTGTTACCTGCACCAATATTTTCACGATCCACAAATGCCGCCTTTGTACCTGTATGCACAAAAGCAGGATTAGTTGTCTCGGTCCAATTTAAGCTTGTCCCTACACCGTTATCGAAGACGGCCCAGTTCCCTGGCACTGCAGATGTAGGCGGGAAAGTGGCTCCCTCAAATCCCTCTGAGATCACCTGAGCAAAACTCAGGAAAGGTAAAAGGAACATGAAAAAACCAAAAGTAATTTTTTTCATAGTTGTAATATTTTCGGTTAACTAGTTTGATTAATCCCCAAATGTAAAAAAAATTAACAATTCTATAATATTTAAGACAAAAATGTTTGCTTTTTTTCGATGAAATGCTTATTACTTATAAAGAAAATGCAAAGTTTCGCCACAAATTAGTAGTTTTGTGCTTTATTCACACTATGTTAGAAAAAGAGAAAATAAATTTTGAAAAAACCGTTATTGTAGGAATAATCACCCAAAATCAAAGTGAGGAAAAGTTGAAAGAATATCTGGATGAACTAGAATTCTTAACATTTACAGCTGGTGGAGAGGTTATAAAGCGATTTTCACAAAAATTAGAGAGACCAAATCCTAAAACTTTCTTAGGAACAGGAAAGATGGAAGAGATAAGTTATTACATCAAAGACAATGGCATTTCAACCGTAATATTTGATGATGAACTATCCCCTTCACAGCAAAAAAACATTTCTAAAATTTTAGATTGTAAAGTTTTAGACAGGACTAACCTTATATTAGATATTTTTGCCCAAAGGGCAGAAACCTCCTATGCCAGGACACAAGTTGAGTTAGCTCAGTGCATTTATCTTTTGCCAAGACTATCAGGAATGTGGACACACCTTGAGCGTCAAAAAGGAGGAATTGGTATGCGTGGTCCCGGAGAAACCGAGATTGAAACCGACCGACGTATTGTTCGCGACAGGATTTCGCTTTTAAAAGACAAAATAAAAACAATCGACAGACAGCAATCTATCCAACGAAGCAATCGTGGCGCAATGGTTCGCGTGGCTTTAGTAGGTTATACTAATGTGGGTAAATCGACACTTATGAATGCTGTAGGCAAAAGTGATGTCTTTGTTGAAAATAAATTATTTGCTACACTGGATACGACGGTTCGAAAAGTGGTTATTAAGAATTTGCCCTTTTTACTTTCCGATACAGTTGGTTTTATTCGAAAACTGCCGACACAATTAGTGGATTCTTTCAAAAGTACGCTCGATGAAGTTCGTGAAGCCGATTTACTGCTTCATGTTGTAGATATTTCGCATCCTGATTTTGAAGACCATATAGAATCCGTAAATAAAATTTTACTGGATATCAAAAGTGCAGATAAACCAACCATCATGGTCTTTAATAAAATTGATGCTTACAAACATCTAACCATCGATGCGGATGATTTAATTACCGAGAAAACAACCAAACATTATACATTGGAGGAATGGAAAAACACCTGGATGAGTAATGTAGGCGCAGATAATGCTTTGTTTATATCGGCAACTGAAAAAGAAAATTTCGAAGAATTCCGTAAAAAGGTTTATGAATCCGTTAGGGAAATACATGTCACCCGATTCCCTTATAACAAATTCCTATATCCGGATTTCGAGGATGCCATTGAGAAAGAGGACGAGTAACCCTTCGGAAAAACGAAGCCAAAGCAATTAAATTTGCCAGGAATTGATTATTTTTGAATATAAATCTTTTCCTTTTTCAGATCAATTCAACAGAAAAAATGAATCTAAAAGTTATTGCTTTCGATGCTGACGATACCTTATTCGTCAACGAACCTTATTTCGAAGAAACCGAGAAAAAATTCTGCGGCCTGATGGAAGACTATCTATCCCATCAGGGATTATCACAGGAATTACTAAGGATTGAAATTCAAAATCTGCCCTTGTACGGTTACGGGATCAAAGGATATATCCTTTCCATGATTGAAGCGGCGATGAAAATATCAAACCAAACCATTTCAATCGAAATCATTGAAAAAATCATTGCATACGGGAAAGAATTACTCGAAAAACCCATTGAATTATTAGACGGGGTCGAAGAAACGCTCAAAACCTTACATGGGAAGTACAAGCTTGTTGTGGCTACAAAAGGTGATTTGAAAGACCAGCAAAGCAAATTGCACCGTTCCGGTTTGGGGCCTTATTTTCACCATATTGAAGTCATGTCTGACAAACAGGAAATCGATTATCAAAAATTAGTGCGCCGTTTGGACATTGAACCTGAGGAATTTTTTATGATTGGAAATTCGTTAAAATCTGATGTTCTGCCAGTTCTTGGAATTGGCGGTCATGCGGTTCATATTCCGTTTCACACCACTTGGGCGCATGAAAGAATTGACCATAAAGTGATTCATCCGAATTTTAGAACTTTAGAAAAGATTACAGACATTTTACCTTTATTACTATCTTGAGAACAAAATTAGACCTTGAAAAATGGAATCGGAAAGAACATTTTCTTTTTTTCAAACAAATGGAAGAACCTTTTTTTGGGATTACCACTGTCATCGATTGTACCAAAGCGTATGCAAAAGCCAAAGAATCGGAAATTTCTTTTTTTACTTATTATTTACATACAACATTAGCTGCGGCCAATGCCATTGAAAATTTCAGGTATCGGATTGTTGGTGAAGAAGTGTTTGTTTACGACCGGATTGATGCTTCGGCTACAATTATGAGAGAGGATAAAACTTTCGGGTTTTCATTAATCCCATTTTCTTCGGATATAACTGTTTTCGCGGAAAGTACTTCGACCGAAATTGAACGCATTCAAAACACGACCGGACTTATTACCAGAGATTTTGACATTAATTTAATTCATTTTTCATCATTGCCTTGGGTAAATTTCACCTCATTGTCACATGCCAGAAGCTTTACATTTTCTGACAGTTGTCCTAAAATTTCATTTGGAAAAATGATGGAAGAAAACGGCAAAAAAACAATGTCAATGTCTGTTCATGTGCATCATGGTTTGATGGACGGATATCATGTGGGTCAGTTTGTAACGTGTTTTCAGGAATTGATGGATCGCGAAAACTAATCGTATTCCCTTCCTTTATATTGAAGGAAATTTTTGAATGCTTCTTTTCTGTTTCATTCACAATCACACTGCTCGTTTTAACTTCTTTCAGTGCATTGATATTAATTTGGTACCATATACTTAATTAAAAGTACCAGTTACCAAGTCTTCGGTACCAGATATTAAATGATTAGTACCACATACTTTTTGAAAAGTACCACTTACCAAATCATCAGTACCAGCTATAAAATGATTAGTACCACTTACTAAGTCTTCGGTACCAGTTACTAAATGATTAGTACCACATGTTTTTTAAAAAGTACCACTTACTAAATCATTGGTACCATATATAAATAGGAAAGTACCGCTTGTTGCATCATTGGTACCATAAAAACAGGTTTATGACAGCTTTAAATGAGTACGTTAAAATACTATTAATACAAATACTAAACTTTAATCTATCTTTGTAACTTTGCATCACAAAACATTAGAAATTAAAATTATGTATCCAGAAGAAATGGTTAAACCAATGCGTGCTGAACTGTCAGATGCAGGTTTTCAAGATTTATATAGCGCTGAAGCAGTAGAAAGTGCCATCGCAAAAGAAGGAACAACATTAGTAGTGGTAAATTCAGTTTGCGGTTGTGCAGCAAGAAATGCACGCCCGGGAGCAAAAATGAGTTTAGATGGTTCTAAAAAACCTGATCACTTAGTGGCTGTTTTTGCCGGTGTTGATAAAGAAGCTGTTGATGCTGCGCGCCAGCACATGTTCCCTTTTCCTCCATCATCGCCAAGTATGGCTTTGTTCAAAAACGGAGAATTGGTACACATGTTAGAACGTCATCATATTGAAGGTCGTCCGGCAGAATTAATTGCGGAAAACCTTAAAGATGCTTTCAACGAATTTTGCTAATTTTAGAAAGTCCAAACAGAAGCCACGTTTTTTTGCGTGGTTTTTTTATTTAATGCCTTATCTTTGTATCAAATACCACTATAAATGCAAAAAATAATTTCATACCCAATATCGGTAGTTTACTATCTCGCATTTGGATTATGTTTGTTGATTTTTCATCCGATACAATGGGTTTGTTTGAATATATTCGGTTATCAGGCACACAAGAAAAGTGTGGATTATCTGAATTTTTTTCTTGGAAAGTGCACCAATATTTTAGGTACTACTTACCGTTTTGAAAATAGGGATTTGATTCCGAAAGACGTACCTGTTATTTTTGTGGCCAATCATCAGAGTTTGTATGATATTGTTGGTATTATTTGGTATTTAAGACGTTCTCACCCGAAGTTTGTCAGTAAAAAAGAACTTGGAGAAGGTATTCCGAGTGTTTCTTATAATTTGCGACATGGCGGATCTGTCCTTATAGACAGAAAAGATCCTAAGCAAGCTTTGCCGGCGATAAAAGGTTTGGGAGAATATATTGAAAAAAACAAACGTTCCGCGGTGATTTTTCCGGAAGGGACGCGAAGTAAAAACGGAGTTCCGAAACAGTTTTCGGAAAGCGGATTAAAAATTTTGTGCAAGTATGCCCCATCGGCTTATATTGTGCCTATTTCTATAAACAACTCTTGGAAAATGGTTCGTTTCGGACCATTCCCAATGGGTTTAGGTAATAAATTACGATTCACCATTCACGAACCGATAGCGGTGAAAAACTATTCATTCTCTGAAATAATGGAAAAGACTGAAAATGCAGTGGTTCAAGGAATAAAAAATTAAAATTATGTCAACACAAAACGTACGTCTGGAAGTGATGCAACTTTTGGAAAAAAACATTGATACTTTCGTGGAGAACTATCTGATTCCTGTGGAGAAAATCTGGCAGCCATCTGACTTGTTACCTGATTCCGAAAAAGATACTTTTTTTGAAGACGTAAAAGAATTGAGAGAAATAGCTAAAGAATTACCTTATGATTTTTGGGTAGTTTTAGTAGGCGATACTATTACGGAAGAAGCTTTGCCAACCTACGAATCCTGGTTAATGGATGTGGAAGGTGTTTCGCAAAAACCGGACAACGGATGGTCAAAATGGCTTCGTCACTGGACCGGTGAAGAAAACCGCCACGGTGACTTGTTAAACAAATACCTTTATTTATCAGGCCGCGTGAATATGCGTGAGGTGGAAATCACAACACAGTATTTAATCAACGACGGTTTTGATCCCGGAACCGATAGAGACCCTTACAAAAATTTTGTGTTCACCAGTTTTCAGGAATTAGCTACTTACATTTCACACAACCGTGTAGCGCAGTTGGCTAAAAAATTCGGAGATCATAAATTATCTAAAATATGCCGCTTAATTGCCGGAGACGAAATGCGTCACCATCATGCTTATTCTGAATTTGTAGATCGTATTTTTAAAGTAGATCCAAGCGAAATGATGTTGTCTTTTCAATACATGATGAAGCAAAAAATCACAATGCCTGCCCATTTGATCAGAGAATCCGGTGAAAGCATCGGACTGGCATTTGAGAAATTTTCAGAATCAGCACAACGAATTGGTGTTTATACTGCAATGGATTATGTTGAGATTTTGCAAAAATTGATTGAACGTTGGGAAATTGATAAGATTACAAGTCTTACTGACGAAGCTGAAAAAGCACGTGACTATCTGATGAAATTACCGTCAAGAATGTCTAGGGTTGCAGAACGCCTTATCGTTCCGAGTGAAGAAAAATTATTCAAATGGGTACAACCCGCTTTAGTAAAATAAAATACAAAATCCTTTCCCAACCGAAAGGATTTTTTTAACCTCAGCCACGATGACATTAATAGACAATTCCATATTTTTTGTAAAAAAACAATTAGAAAACGCCGAAGGAGGCCATGATTGGTTTCATATTGAACGTGTTTATAAAAATGCCCTTTTAATTGCAGAAGGGGAAGACTGTGATTTGACCGTTGTAAAATTAGGAGCTTTGCTTCATGATATCGCCGACAGTAAATTTCACAATGGAGATGAAACGGTTGGCCCGAAGACCGCCAGACTGTTTTTAGAAAGCCAGCAGGTAGAGGAAGCAATCATACAGCATGTGATTGCTATTATTGAAAATATTTCGTTTAAAGGCGGAAACTTCGAAAAGAAATTCAGTTCAAAAGAATTGGAAATCGTTCAGGATGCAGATAGATTGGATGCGATTGGGGCGATTGGAATTGCCCGGGCATTTAATTATGGCGGATTCAAAAACAGGGCATTATTTAATCCTGAAATCAAACCGAACAAGAACATGAGTAAGGAGGAGTATAAGAAAAATAATTCCCCTACTCTTAATCATTTCTACGAAAAGCTTTTGCTTCTAAAAGACAAAATGAATACGGAAACCGGAAAGAAAATTGCCTTGGAAAGACATCAGTACATGGAAGATTTTCTATCTCAGTTTTATGCCGAATGGGACGGTAAGAAATAAAAAAAGAGAGCAATTAAGCTCTCTTTTTTATGTTTTAATTTCCTGTAAATTCTGCTTTTCTCTTTTCTAAAAAAGCAGTTGTTCCTTCTTTAAAATCCTGGGTTGCGAAACATTCGCCAAAGGTCCTGATTTCGGTATGGTAACCGTCTACTCCTTCTTTAAATCCTGCATTTATTGCTTCAATTGCTTTAGAGATAGCCACAGGTGAATTTTTCATGATTTTGTTTGCCAGCTGGTTATACGTTGCATACAAATCAGCTTGTGGTACGATATGATTTACTAATCCGGTTCTGTGTGCTTCTTCAGCAGTAATCATTCCGGCTGTCATAATCATTTCCATTGCGCGTCCTTTTCCAACTAATTGAGCCAAACGCTGTGTTCCTCCATAACCTGGAATTACGCCTAAAGAAGTTTCCGGCAATCCCATTTTAGCGTTATCGGATGCAATTCTGAAGTGACAGGACATTGCCAATTCTAATCCGCCTCCAAGAGCAAATCCATTAATTGCTGCAATGACCGGAGTTTTCATGTTTTCGACAAAATCGAATAATAATTCCTGCCCTTTTGCGGCTAATAAAGCTCCTTCTTTTGCTGAAAAGTGAGCAAACTCCGAAATATCAGCTCCTGCCACAAATGCTTTTTCGCCGCTTCCGGTAATAATAATCACTTTTACTTCCGGATTGGCATCAATCATTTTTAACGTTTCGTGCAGTTCCTGAATCGTAGCTTTGTTTAAAGCGTTTAATTTTTCAGGACGGTTGATAAAAATGGTGGCAATCCCTTTTTCATGCTCTAAAATTATATTTTCTAATGCCATAGTCTGTTGTTTTATTTGTTTATTATTGGTAAAGAAACCTTAAAAATAGTTCCTTTTTTTATTTTAGATTCAAAAGTAATTGTTCCATTGTAATTTTCAATGATATTTTTGATAATCGCTAGTCCTAATCCCATACCGCTGGATTTTGTGGTGAATTTCGGTTCAAAAATCCTGTCAAAATCTTCTTTTGCTATTCCTTTTCCGTTGTCTTTAACCAAAATTATAGCATTATTTGCTTCTTTCTTAACAATGACTTTAATGTTTTTTTCCAGTTGTTCTTCCGGAATGGCCTGAATCGCATTTTTAACCAGATTCGTTATGATCCTAATGAGTTGAGTCCGGTCAATTTTGGTTATAATTTCATTTGTTTCCGAAGAAAAATGGATACATTCCTCATTGAAAATATCCAATGCCAACTGTACCACATCGACCACATTTAAGGTTTCATTTTGCTGAGCCGGCATCGAAGCAAAATTTGAAAATGCCGAAGCCACCGCACTCATGGTGTCTATTTGCTGAATAAGTGTTTTGGAATAATCGTTGAGTTTCTGATTGACACCAGGATCATTAGGATCAAATTTCCTCTGAAAACTCTGCACAGTCAATCGCATTGGAGTAAGTGGATTTTTAATCTCATGAGCTACTTGTTTTGCCATTTCCCGCCAGGCTTCTTCCCTTTCGCTTTGCGCTAATTTATTAGCACTTTCTTCCAACTCGTCAATCATATTATTGTAGGATTGCACTAGTCTGTCAATTTCGTAACTGTTGCTGACCAGTTCGATTTTTTTGTTCTTCTCTGTTAAACTTGTTTCTGTTAATCTGTTTGAAATGGTCTCCAGTGATTTTGTAATATACCTTGATAAGTAGTACGCCAGCAAGATTGAAATTCCAAACATTCCGAAATAAACAATCGCAAAAATGGATAAGAAGTTCTGTAATTCGTTTTTATAGAATGAATCATCTTCCGGGTAAGGTAAATTGATAATTCCGATGGGTTTCCCTTCAACATAATCCAAGAGATAACTATAGGAGGAACGGAATGTTTTTCCTTGGATTTCGGTAAGGCTTACAAATCTTTTTTCTTTGGAAAATTTAACCTTATCAATAATATCCATAGGTAAATTTGGCGAAATCTGGCCCTTCATAATAGGTGCTTTCGAATTGATTAATAATCTTCCGTTTAAATCATAAATACTGATTTCAAGATTATGAATATTTGCAATTTCAAATATTTTATACCTAAATATGGCTGGAATATTTTGTGTGATTAAGGGGTGCGGCGTGGTAGCCATGACATAATTAATATGCTCTTTTATCTGGTATTCTTTGTGATCCAGTCTTTCCTGGTGGTAAACCTGACTTTCATTTTTAAATTGTATAATAGACACCGAAGCAATCAGTATCGAGGCAATAAGCGTGATGAAAATCATCGATAGAAAGATTCTAACCCTGAGTGACCAATGTTTTATTGAAAAAATACTATTCATCTATTGCTTTTTTCACGGATTCTTTTGTAAAATTTATAGCCCAGCATAATCAAAACAGAGAATAAAATAATGCCAATCACACCGAAAATCCAATTGAAGGCATTTTTTAAAATCACCAGAAAAACAACTGCAAAAAGAATGATTGTCGCCCCTTCGTTCCAGAGTCTGAAAAACCCAGAGGTATGCTTCACTTCATCGCGCTGCAATTGCTTAAAAATCTGATGGCATTTTAAATGATACAAATACAGCACAAAAACAAAGCCAAGTTTTATATGCATCCACGGCATGTGCAGCCAAGAGTTTCCCAAGGTAGTTCCAAACAGCATTAAAAAAGCAAAGATACTTGCTAAAACGGCGCTTGGCCATGTAATGATATACCACAGACGATACGACATTAACTGATACTGCTTGATTAAAATACTTTGCTCCGGCTCTGGTTTTGCTTTAGCTTCAGCATGATAAACAAACAGCCTGACAATATAAAAAAGCCCGGCAAACCAAGTAATAACAAAAATTAAATGCAATGATTTCAGGTAATCGTAGTAGGCATCCATAATTATTTTTTAGACCAATCGTTAATCCAATTACTCATTGTCTGTACCCATTCGTCGCTGTCGTTTAAGCACGGAATAGCTAAGAAGTTTTCACCACCGTATTCTTTAAACTGATGGTTGGCTTCCATGGCAATTTCTTCTAATGTTTCCAAACAATCTGCCACAAATGCAGGTGTAACAACAGCCAGATTTTTAATCCCTTTTTCAGGCATTTTGTTAATTTCGATATCTGTATAAGGCTCCAGCCATTTATCCCCAGCCAATCTCGATTGGAAAGTCTGACTGTATTTTTCTTTTGGAATTCCTAAAATCTCCACCACCTGCTTTGTAGTTTCATAACACTGATGACGGTAACAGAACTCATGTGCCGGTGAAGGTGTATTACAACAGGAACCGTCAATTTTACAATGCGATTTAGTTACATCCGTTTTACGGACATGACGCTCCGGGATTCCATGGTATGAAAACAATAAGTGGTCGTATTCAAACCCATTCAAATGCTTTTTAATCGAATCTGCCAGATTTTGGATATAGTCTTTTTTGTTGTAAAATGCCGGTACAATCGTAAATTTCATTTCCGGAAAGTGCTTCTTGCGCAGTTCTTCGGCTAAAACTAAAATCGTTGTCGTAGATGCCATGGCATGTTGCGGGTACAACGGGAAAAGCAATACTTCAGTTACTCCTTTATCATGCAATTCACGTAATCCTGATAAAATAGTTGGTTCTCCGTAACGCATCGCCAGCGATACAGGAATGTTTGTCAGCTGCTGTACTTTCTGATGTGTTCTTTTAGATAAAACAATAAGTGGCGATCCTTCTTCCCACCATATTTTTTTATAGGCTGCCGCAGAATTTTCCGGTCTTTTTCTCAGAATAATACCCCGAACCAGCAAAGCTCTCAATAAAAACGGAACGTCTATCACGTATTTGTCCATTAAAAACTCATCTAAATAAGGCTTTACGTCTTTAGCGTCTGGGCTTTTTGGCGAACCTAAATTAACTAATAATACTCCTTTCATTATTGCTTGGTATTTTATAAAAGTAACAAATCTTTATTTTAATTTTTTTAAGTATTTGGATTGATTGACATCAAATATTTCTTCGGTGTTGTGGCAAATTTTTTCTTGAAAGCCGTAATAAAGTGACTTCCTGTGCTGTACCCTATTTTCAATCCCACTTCATTTACATTATACGATCCGCTGTCTAATAATTTTCGGGCATATTCCATTTTATGGTCAAACAAGAAACCGTAAACCGTATCTCCGTAAATTTGTTTGAAACCCATTTTAAGCTTTTTCAGATTCAATCCCACCTGATCTGCCAATTCCTGTAATCCGGGTGGTTCTGCCATGTTGGCGATAATGATTTCTTTGGCTTTTTTTATTTTTAATACATTTTCTTCATCTATTAAAAACGGGCATTGTTCTGCATTTGGGTCTTCAGAACGATTAAAAAACAAGCTCAGCAATTCGTAACCTTTCCCTTTATAGTATAAATTTTTGATTGATGGATTCAGATTGTAGTGAAACATCTGGTTTAAAACAATCGCCATTGACGGACTGATGTTTTCCTCACCATAATATTTTTTGTCGCGGTTAGCATCACTCAAAAAGGGCACATGCTCCACATCGGCAGAGAATAATCCGTGGAATTTTTTTATGGAAACCAAAATTGAGATTACCCAGGATTTTGGTTCCAGCTTAAGATTTAAAGGCAATTCCTTTTCCGGATTATAAAACAACAATGATTTTTCTTCTTTCAAATCCAAGGTATAATTTCCTTGATTGAAAATAAACTTCGCGTTTCCTTTTAATCCGAAATGAAATTGGATTAATCCAGTTTTTACCTGTCGTTCAACACTCAATATTTCGTCTGAATCATTTTGAAACCGTATCAAAATAAAATCTTCTTCAATTTTAATCTCTTCTTGAGAACCCATAGCGGTATTTTTTCGTATATACTTTTAAGTCACATGAAAAATATTATTTAGAATTATTCTAAACAAATGTTTACTAAAGCATTGATTTTAGTGCAAATTTAAAATAATTTACGTTGCAAAGCTGTTTTTGGTTTAAAATATCTCTGAGCGATATAAAAAGTCCCTCCAGCGTTATTTTTATACTGGCGTTAGTGATAATTTTGTCAAACTTCTTGAAAAGTAAACTACATGGAAAATAATAACTTATCAAAACATCAGACTTTTTACGCTATTGGATTAAGTTACAAAAAAGCTGATGCCGAAGTTAGGGGGAAATTCAGTTTAAGTGATGTTGCTAAAGCCAATCTTTTACTTCAGGCAAAAGAAGAAGCAATAGATAACCTAATTGTAACTTCCACTTGCAACAGGACCGAAATTTACGGTTTTGCTCAACATCCATTCCAATTGATCAAATTACTTTGCGAAAACAGTCAGGGAACTATTGAAGAGTTTCAGAAAGTAGCGCATATCTATAAAAATTACGAAGCGATTTCACACTTATTCAAAGTTGGAACTGGTCTTGACAGTCAAATTTTGGGCGATTTTGAAATCATCTCACAAATAAAAACCAGCTTTGCTCAATCAAAGTCATTAGGATTGGCCAATGCTTTTATGGAAAGATTGGTAAATGCTGTCATTCAGGCGAGCAAAAAAATAAAAACCGACACTGAAATTTCTTCTGGAGCCACTTCTGTTTCTTTTGCTTCTGTGCAATACATCATGAAAAATGTAGAAAACATTGGAGAAAAAAACATTCTGCTTTTCGGAACTGGAAAAATCGGAAGAAATACTTGTGAAAATTTAGTAAAACATTCTAAAAACGAGCACATAACCTTAATTAACAGAACCAAAGACAAGGCAGAAAAATTGGCCGGAAAATTGAATCTGATTGTTAAGGACTATGCAGATTTACAAACTGAAGTTCAAAAGGCCGATGTTTTAGTTGTTGCCACCGGAGCACAAAATCCTACAATTGACAAGGCAATTTTAAATTTAAAGAAACCTATTTTAATTTTGGATTTATCTATTCCGAAAAATGTGCATGAAAATGTACAAGAATTGGAAAACGTGACATTGGTTCATTTAGATGATTTATCGCAAATTACCGATGAAACTTTAGAAAACAGAAAACTGCACATTCCGGCAGCTGAAATTATTATTGAAGAAATAAAAGACGAATTTATTACTTGGATGAATGGCAGAAAATATGCGCCAACCATTCATGCACTAAAAGCGAAACTGAACAACATCAAAGAAACAGAACTTAATTTTCAACGAAAAAAATTATCCAATTTCGATGAAGAACAAGCAGAACTTATCAGTAATCGTATCATTCAAAAAATAACCAATCATTTTGCCAATCACCTCAAAGATGACAGCACAATGGTTGACGAAAGTATAGATTGGATTGAAAGAGTTTTTCAGATAGAACCCATCAAATAATGTCAAGAACAATCCGCATTGGAACCCGCGACAGCGAACTTGCCCTTTGGCAGGCACACACCGTTGAAAAGCAACTCAACGATTTAGGTTATAAAACCGAAATTATTGCTGTAAAATCAACAGGTGACATCATTCTAGACAAACCTTTATATGAGTTAGGAATTACTGGGATTTTTACCAAAACATTAGATGTCGCCATGATTTCAGGGCAAATAGACATTGCCGTTCACTCCATGAAAGATGTTCCAACAGCCTTACCAAAAGGTATTGTACAAGCGGCTGTTCTTAAAAGAGCAAATGTTCTGGATATTTTGGTTCACAAAGGCAACTTGGATTTTTTAAACAGCGAAGGGACTATTGCCACAGGAAGTTTACGCCGTCAGGCACAATGGCTAAATAAATACCCTAATCACAAAGTAGTCGATTTGCGCGGAAATGTAAATACCCGTATGCAAAAATTGAAAGACAATGATTGGAGCGGAGCTGTTTTTGCTGCCGCAGGTTTAGAACGAATCAATTTAAAACCAGCCACTTTTACTGACCTGGATTGGATGATTCCAGCACCGGCACAAGGAGCCATGATGGTAGTTTCCATGGAAAACGATGCGTTTTCCCAAGAAGCATTATACCATCTTAACGATATTGAAACTGAAGTCTGTACACACATTGAACGCCAGTTTTTAAGAACCCTTGAAGGTGGTTGCACAGCGCCAATAGGTGCTATTGCCAATCATAATGAACACGATGATACTATTTCATTCAAAGGAATTCTTTTATCCATTGACGGAAAAGAAAAAATTGAAATTGAAAAATCAGTTCCTTTAACCGAATGGAAAAAATTAGGTTATACTATGGCACAGGAAATCCTGACCAATGGCGGCTCCGAATTAATGACAAAAATTAAAAAAACACTGCAGAAATAATGCAAAATCAAATTCGCATATTATCAACAAAAAAACTTTTGAGCAATCAGAAGCAATATTTATTGAATGCGGATTTTAATGTCATTGAAGCTGATTTTATTAAAACCCATAATAAAAATTTCGAACTGAATCACATTAACGAAAGTCTGATTTTTACAAGCCAAAATGCTGTCTTAAGCGTTTTAGAACATGAGAAAGTCGATCAATTGAAATCAAAAAATGTGTTTTGCGTTGGTTTGAAAACCAAAGATTTACTAGAAAAAAACGGGTTCAATGTAATGGCTTATACCGGTTACGCACAAGATTTAGCAGAAATTATTGCTTTAGTGTATTCGGACGAAAGTTATACTTTTTTTAGTGGCAACTTACGCCGTGATGCGTTACCTGATGCGTTAAAACAAGCACATATCAAATTCAACGAAATTACGATTTACGAAACCATCTTAACGCCACAAAAAATAAATTCTAAAGTAGATGGAATCTTGTTTTTCAGCCCTTCTGCAGTAGAAAGTTTTTTGGAAGAAAATAAAATCAAAGACGAAATCTGCATTTGTATCGGTACAACCACCGCAGATACTTTGGAAATAAATAAAATTAAAAACATTGTGATTGCCAATCAGCCTACCGTTGAAAATACAATCATTCAATGTATCAACGAATTTAAATAAACTTTGCAACGCTGAAACTTCAGTCCTTTGCAACTATAAAAGAAAATATGATTAAAAACGACCTTTTTTTACGCGCCTTAAATAACGAAACAGTAGAACGTCCTCCAGTTTGGATGATGCGTCAAGCAGGTAGATATTTGCCAGAATTTAGAGCATTGCGTGATAAGTACGATTTCTTTACTCGTTGTGAAACACCAGAATTAGCAGCAGAAATTACGGTTCAACCGATTCGAATTGTAAAGCCAGATGCTGCAATTTTATTCTCAGATATTTTAGTAGTGCCGCGTGCAATGGGAATTCACGTGGAATTGAAAGACAATTTGGGTCCAATTATTCCAAACCCTATTCGTTCTATGGAAGATGTGAATAAAACATTCGTTCCAGATGTTCATGAAACGTTGGGTTATGTTTTTGACGCCATCAAATTGACCAAAGAAATGCTGAATGATGAAGTGCCGTTAATTGGTTTTGCTGGTTCACCATGGACTATCTTTTGTTATGCTGTAGAAGGAAAAGGTTCAAAAAGTTTTGATGTTGCAAAAGGATTTTGTTTTTCAAACCCTGTAGCAGCGCATACTTTATTGCAAAAAATCACCGATACTACTATTTTATATTTGAAAGAAAAAGTAAAAGCCGGGGTAAATGCTGTTCAGATTTTCGACTCTTGGGGAGGCATGTTATCTCCTGTTGATTATCAGGAATTCTCTTGGAAATACATCAACCAAATTGTAGAAGCTTTGGCAGAAGACACTAAAGTAATTGTTTTTGGAAAAGGATGTTGGTTTGCTTTGAATGATATGGCAAAATCAAAAGCTTCAGCATTAGGAGTAGATTGGACATGTTCTGCAAGAAACGCACGTTATTTAACAGGCGGAAAAATTACGCTACAAGGTAATTTCGATCCATCAAGATTATTATCACCAATTCCAACCATCAAAAAAATGGTTCATGAAATGATTGACGAATTCGGAAAAGACAATTATATCGTTAATTTAGGTCACGGAATTTTACCTAACATTCCTGTAGATCATGCGAAAGCATTTATTGAAGCCGTAAAAGAATATCAAAAATAAAAAAATATGCCACATTTCATCCTAGATTGTTCATCTGATATTCCTTTATTAAAACAACCCATAGAAATACTTCAAGAAATATATAATACTGCTGAAGAAACGGGCTTGTTTACAACAGGAGATGTTAAAGTTCGATTGAATCCTTTTACCGACTATATTGTAGGAGGTAAAAAGGATAGTTTTATTCATGTTTTTGCTTATATTATGGAAGGAAGAACCACGGAACAAAAGAATAACTTATCTAAAAAAATAGTTTCTAAATTAAAATCCATGTTTCCAGACATTCCTATTATCTCAATTAATATTAAAGATTTTGAAAAATCAACCTATTGTAATAAGACAATGGTGTAACAAGGTTTAAATTTCTTATCGTGCATGGAACAAGATTTTATCATTAGTCCTTTAATTGAACACGATGCAACTGATTTGCATCGGTTTGTTGTTGACAATAATGAAAGACTACGTTATTATTTCCCAAAGACGATTGCGAGTAATTCGTCATTGGAAAAATCAATCGAATACATTTCCATAAAAGAAAAAGAGATTCAGGAAAAGACCAATTTTACGTTTGCAATTCGTGAAAAAGAATCTCTAAAAATTGGTGGATTAATCATCATTAAAAAAATCGATTGGTTCAAAAAGCAAGGTGAATTTGCCTATTGTATTGGTTCGCAACACGAAGGAAAAGGACTGACCTCTTTTGCTGTAAAACAACTTTCAACCTTCGCTTTTGAAGAATTAGAATTAAAAACACTTCAAATTATATCTCATAAAGCGAATTTCGGAAGTGTAAAAGTAGCTGAAAATTGTGGTTTTGTTTGGAAAGCGACACTGCTAAATGAATTCACTCCTACCAATGAAGAACCATTAGACATGGAATTATACGAATTATCCAATGAAAAATAAATTCTATACCTACATACAAAACCTACAAGATCAAATCGTTGCAGGATTAGAAGCTATTGATGGTCAAGCGAAATTTCGAGAAGACATCTGGGAACGTCCTGAAGGTGGCGGAGGAAGAACCCGTGTTATTGAAAATGGTGCGGTTATCGAAAAAGGTGGTGTGAATATTTCTGCCGTGCACGGTAAATTACCGGAAGCCATGCAGACTTACTTTAACGTAGGTGATGTCGATTTTTTTGCCTGTGGACTGAGTTTGGTCATTCATCCTAAAAACCCAATGGTACCAACTGTGCATGCCAACTGGCGCTATTTTGAAATGTATGATAAACCAGGAAACACCATCAATTCCTGGTTTGGAGGAGGACAGGATTTAACTCCTTATTATTTATTTGAAGAAGATGCCAGACATTTTCATCAAACCTGTAAAAATGCCTGCGACAAACACAATCCGGAATTTTATCCGAAGTTTAAAAAACAATGTGACACTTATTTTTGGAATGCACATCGTTATGAAGCCAGAGGTATTGGCGGATTGTTTTTTGATCATTGCAAAGCAACCGAAGAGATGTCAATGGAAAACTGGTTCGATTTCGTTTCGGAAGTAGGCAATAGTTTTCTGGAAGCCTATGTTCCCATTGTAGAAAAAAGAAAAAATATACCTTATACTCCAGAGAATAGAACCTGGCAGGAAATTCGTCGGGGCCGCTATGTCGAATTCAATTTAGTTCATGACAAGGGTACTTTATTCGGATTGAAGACCAACGGAAGAATGGAGAGTATCCTGATGAGTTTGCCGCCTCATGTGCAATGGGTTTACGATCATCATCCGGAAAAAGACAGCGAAGAAGAAAGATTAGTTCATATTTTAATGAATCCGAAAGACTGGATTTAATTATCAAAAACAACAATATTATGTTCCCATTACACAGAGGTAGAAGATTAAGAACAAACGAATCCATTAGAAGTTTGGTTCGTGAAACAACACTAAGCCCATCTGACTTTATGTTTCCCATGTTTATCGCAGAAGGAGAAAATGTACAAGTGGAAATTTCTTCCATGCCTGGAATTTATCGACGCTCCATTGATTTAACGGTAAATGAAGTGAAAGAAATATATGCTTTAGGAATCCGGGCCGTCAATATTTATGTGAAAGTAAGCGAAAACCTAAAAGACAATACGGGCAAAGAAGCCTGGAATCCTAATGGATTGATGCAGCAAGCTATAAAAGCGATCAAAGCCGCTTGTCCGGAAATGATTGTAATGCCAGATGTCGCTTTGGATCCTTACTCTATTTATGGACATGACGGAATTATTGAAAATGGAGATATTGCTAATGATGCTACCAACGAGGCATTAGTAAAAATGGCTGTTTCCCACGCTCAGGCAGGTGCAGATTTTGTGGCGCCGAGTGATATGATGGACGGTCGTGTATTGCGATTGCGTCAAGGATTAGACGCTGCCGGTTTCCATAATGTGGGAATTATGAGTTATTCTGCTAAATATGCTTCTGCTTTTTACGGTCCTTTCCGTGATGCCTTAGACAGCGCACCTGTAGATGCTACTGAAATTCCTAAGGATAAAAAAACGTACCAAATGGATTATGCCAACCGCATCGAAGCTATTAAAGAGGCTTTATCAGATGTGGAAGAAGGCGCTGATATGGTGATGGTAAAACCGGGTATTGCCTATCTGGATATTGTTCGTGAAGTGAAAAATGCAGTACATGTTCCTGTGACGGTTTTTCATGTGTCTGGTGAATATGCAATGATTAAGGCCGCCGCCGAAAGAGGATGGTTAGACCATGATAAAATCATGATGGAACAGCTAATGTGTATTAAACGTGCCGGCGCAAGTCTTATCTCAACCTATTTTGCAAAAGAAGCCGCTATTTTAATGAACAAATAAAATGAAAAGAATTGCTATTGTTTTTTTCATATTGACACTGGTATCCTGTCAAAACGAAAAAAAAGAAAAAGAATCATTATATCCGGAAACCGAAACAATTCAAACACCTCAACAACTGGGACAGGAAATATTTGATGGAAAGGGAGTTTGCTATACCTGTCACAAACCGGAGACCAAAACAATTGGTCCAAGTTTGAAAGACATTGCCAAGATTTACAAAGCAAAAGGCGGAAACATTGTTGAGTTTCTACAAGGCGATGCAGAACCTCTGGTAGATCCCAGCCAGTTTGAAGTTATGAAAACGAACTTTGCCATAACCAAAAACCTTCCTCTGGAAGAGCAAAAAGCTTTGGAAGCTTATATTCTGAGTCATCTGAACTAAAATTAAGTCATCTCCGGATGGCTTTTTTTGTGTAAAATAATTACATTTATCCTATGAAAACAGTGTTTATAAACTCTCCCTTAGGAATCACAAAAATAGAAGGCGATGAAAATGGAATTTCAGTTATTTCGGTTTTATCGGAAGGAGAAGTGACTGCTAAAATTCCTTCGGAACTCAAAGAAGCTGTTACACAATTACAAGATTATTTCGACGGAAAAAGAACTGATTTTAATTTTAAACTCAATCCGAAAGGAACCGCTTTTCAGCAAAAAGTCTGGCAGGAATTACTCAAAATTCCCTTTGGAAAAACCATGTCGTATATGGATTTATCCAAAAAACTAGGTGACGTTAAAGCAATTCGGGCTGTGGCTTCCGCCAATGGAAAAAATCCTTTATGGATCGTTGTTCCCTGTCATCGCGTTATTGGATCTGACGGTTCGCTTACTGGTTATGCCGGTGGTTTATGGCGTAAAAAATGGCTGTTGGAACATGAAAATCCAACAACCCAGCAAAGTTTGTTTTAAAATAGTTTAAACCGGATTCCTTAGTTTCGTTTCAATTCTTTACATTCGTAGCTTAACCGCCAAAATGATTAGAAAATGATAGAAAAAATCCAACTGGAAAACATCCTGTTTTTAGATATAGAAACGGTTCCTGAACAAGAAAACTACACCCACCTAGATCAGGATTTACAGTATCTTTGGGAACAAAAAACCCAATACCAGCGCAAAGACGATTACACTCCTGAAGAATTTTATGACCGTGCCGGAATTTGGGCAGAATTTGGCAAAATTGTCTGCATTTCGGCAGGCTATTTCACCATCAAAAGAGATATCCGGAATTTTAGGGTTACCTCTTTTTTTGGCACAGAAGAGAAAATCCTAAAAGATTTCAGCAATCTGATTAACAATCACTTCAATCAGCCCCAACATATTTTATGCGGGCATAATGCCAAAGAATTCGACTTTCCGTTTATTGCCCGACGCATGATTATCAACAGCGTAGTAATCCCTCAAAAATTGAATTTGTTTGGGAAGAAGCCTTGGGAAATTCCTCATCTGGATACTATGGAATTATGGAAATTCGGTGATTATAAAACCTTCACTTCACTAAAACTATTAACCAAAGTGCTTGGCATTCCTTCACCAAAAGATGATATCGACGGCAGTCAGGTGGGATATACTTTTTATGTTGAAAAAGACATTGACAGGATCATAACCTATTGCGAAAAAGATGTTATTGCAGTAGCTCAGGTTTTGCTGCGTTTTAGAAGAGAGGGACTCTTAATTGATGATGAGATTATTCATATTTAGATAAAAAAAGGCACCGTAAATCGATGCCCTTTTTTTATTAATTCTTTTAAATATTATTTATTCAAAACAATTTTCTTTGTTGCTTTTTTACTTCCGTTTTCTACCGTAAGCAAATAAACTCCATTTTGTAAATGATCAATGTTTACATTTCCTGTTGTAAAACTAACTTTTTTAGTAAAAATCTGTCTTCCTTGAATATCATGGAAAGAAAGTGTTGTTACGCTTTCCTCAAGATTTTCCCCTAAATCAATACTTATTGTTCCTTTTGTTGGATTCGGGTAAACTTTCAATCCTACAATTTCATTTTCGTTTACACCAAGTGATGGAGATACTTTACAAATACTCAATCCGAAACCATTCACAACTCCACCGTCACCATTGTACGGATCTTCAACGTGTAAAGTCCAGATACCATCAGCCACTAATCCGTTAAGATTACCTAAAGGCTCGTTAGGTATTACGTTTCCTGAAACTGAAGGATTTCCTGAACATGCAGGAGCCAATCCTGAATCATCAACAACACAATTAATATTGTCATTGTCTCCGCAAGCTTCCCTGAAAAGATACACAATAGGACTTCCAATAGAAGCCGGCCCTTGAAGGAATATTGTCATATCCTGAATATACGTATGCGTAATATTTAGATTTACGTTTAAATCCCCAACTGTTAATCCTCCTGTAACAGTTACTGGAACTGTTGCTGATGCATCAGCTGTTGTGGCAATTGTTGCGTTACTGAAATCCGTTGCTGTAAAGTTGAACCCGCAAGTTAAAACTCCTGTCTGGAAATTTCTCACCGTGGCTGCTGCAGGAAGTCCGTTTCCACATCTGTTTGAAGGAGTTACTCTCCAATAATAATAGGCTGATTGATTTAAGCCTGATAACTGAAATGAGTTTTCAGTTTGAGTAGCATTTGCAATTATATTTGTAAAATTAGAGTCTGTTGCAACCTGAACATTAAAAGTTTCTGCATTAGCATTATTAGCCCATTTTAATATAACTGATGTTGAAACTCCAGTTTGCCCATTAGCAGGTGTATTCAAAACAGTAGGTTGGAAAGTACTGTTATAAACTTTTAATACTCTGTATCTGGTTTCTGTTTCTGTCCCATTGTTTCCTAAAATACCAACGTTATATTCTCCAGGAACGATACCTGACAATCCTGAGATGGTCATCGAAACATTTCCGTTTGCATTTAAAGAAGTTGGGCTAAATACTGCATTTGCTCCAGCTGGTAATCCAACAGCACTAAAGTTTGTTGTTCCTACTCCAGTTTGTTTGTATGCAAATGTATACACAGCATTTTGTGTCGAACAAACTGTCAAATCTGAAGATGTAGAGTTTAATGAAAAAGAAGATGTTATTCCCGTAACTACTAATGAGTAATTCTGCTTCGTTCCGCCTTGAAGAATTCCTTTATGAGTGATGGTAATTGTATAATCACCAGCAACTGGAGCATCAATTTTAACCTGTTCAACATTATCTACATTATTGTCTCCCGTTCTGATAGCTTCTGCCGTAACATCTGCATCTAATTTCCATGGAAAATAAGTTGTTGCATTTCTCGTTACTCTGATATCTAAATCATTGACTAAAGCAGGAGTTGCATCATTTATTGGTCTTTCACCAGCGTTTACTACACCCGGTACATCAGTCCATGTAATTGATGCCATTAAAGGATTAACTCCATCTGACTTAACATTCATAGTATATGTTTGTCCTTGGTTTAAGACTTCTTCCGAAACCCAGCTCGTTAAACCATTACCCGTTAATGTTTGAGCTGCTTTTTTTGCATTTAGCAATCCCCATCCAAAAACAGCATCCGGACCAACATTTCCAGCTTCATCAGCAGTATGGCAAGCCAATCCTTTTAAGGTAGCCGCTTTCATAAAATTGTTCGTCAAATTTTTATAATGCTGTTGAAGCAATAATATAGTTCCGGCAACATTAGGACTCGCCATAGAAGTCCCGGTCATTGTAGTTGTTGCAGTGTTACTAGTACTATTACATGATAAAACCGCTGTTCCGTTACCTGTAATATCCGGTTTGATTCTTCTATCATCAGCCGGTCCTTGGCTACTTGATGAGTTAATTTCAACAGGAGCTGTTAAGTTTCCATTAACATCTACTGAAGCATCTTCAGCATTTGCAACAACAAGATTGTTTTTAGAAACTTTATTTCCTGTTAATTTATCAAAACCAAAAGCAGCTGGATCAGTATTATCGTCTAAACCATTATTCCCTGCAGATACAACCATTAAATAGTACGGCGACAAATAAGCCACATCGTCCCATTCGTACGATTCCGCAGAATATGTTCCAATATACCATGGTGAAAGCGGAACGCCAGTTCCACTGATAATTGGCACTCCGTAAGAATGGTTTGAAATTAACATTCCTCCCTGCACTTCATCCAATGCCTCAGCAGAGTCATTTGTCCAGTTAAACGTTCTAGCATCAGCCTGCCATGCCATCCCTTTGGTAGCAGAAGCTGTATTTGTAGCCATAATAGTTCCGGTAACGTGGGTAGCGTGAGCCACATAAGTTGTCCCGGCAACATCGTCAACTGTAGTTACACGATTCGTAAATAAGTTATGAGTTCGCCTAACAGTTCCTCCATCCCATACTCTGGCAACCAGTCCTTGTCCGTTTAAAGTCAAGCCAAGACTTCCTCCGGTATTTAAATGATTTGCTCTGGTTGATTTTGCCGCATTAGCGTTGTCTGTAGAATAATACAATGGGAAACCGTCTGGGGTCAGTTTCATCAACTCCATAAAACCACCGTTTTTACTTTTAACAGTTAAAGGCCAGTTGTTGATTTTAGCCTTTTCAATGGCATTTTTCTTTTCTATTTCACCTTTTTTAAGATAAAATTCTTTTTGTGCTTTAATTTTTTTTAGATCATAATTCTCTGTGATTCTCTTCGCTTCTTCCTTAGTTTGAGCGAAAACAGACAGTGATGATGCCAAAAAAACAACACTTAAAAAATAAAATTTTTTCATTCTCAAGTCATTATGTTAGTTAAGTGCGCCAAATATACATTTTTATGACCTTATTAATTGTTAAGACGCAAATTAATTTACTAATATGTATCTGTTTTTTAATGGTTTACTTAACATTTTATGATTATAATGTGTTTTTTATACGGTAATTCAGTAATATTCTGTTTTTTAGCTGGTTTCAAATTTCTTTTGTTAAATTATTTTATTGGAATGAATTTAAGGAAAAACAGGAAAAGAGCTGTAAAAAATTATTTCATTGCAAATGCTATAAATGTTACATTTACGAAAAAAACAGATTTATGGTATTAAGTAGATTTTGGCTGGCTATTTTTATTTCTTCAATTGTATTTGTTATAATCAGCTTGTTCGTAGGCAATACTTATACTATTGATTTTATATTAAATGGAAAAAAGGACGATCCTGTTTTAATTTCCGAAAAATACATGAATCAACTGCCTGTTTTTATTAAAGACAGCATTGATAAAGCCCCTGAAAAAACCTTTATCCTAAATACCGATCTTTCAAACCCTGATACCACTTACGTTTTCAGTAACAAAACAGTAAAAATATACAGCGGTATACAAAAATCTGACGGCCTTTTGCCCACCTGTAAAAACAGTCTTCTTGATTTGATTATTCCATTGATTGCCTATCTGGCGTTTTTCTGTGGCATCATGCAATTATTAATCGACTCCGGTGCTTCGGAAAAATTAGCAAAAAAATTGAGCCCGATGTTTTTGAAAATTTTCCCAACAGTACCTAAAAACCATGAATCCATTTCTTATATGACATTGAATTTTGCGGCTAACTTTCTGGGTTTAGATTCTGCTGCCACTCCTTTTGGATTGAAAGCAATGCAAAGTTTACAGGAATTGAATCCGGATAAAGACAAAGCCAGTGACGCCCAAATTATGTTTATGTGCCTGCATGCTGCCGGATTAACACTAATACCGACTTCTATCATTGGTTATCGCGCTGCCCAAAATGCCAGCAACCCTGCAGATGTTATGTTGCCATGCATCATCACTTCTTTTGTAGGTACTATTGCCGCTTTTTTAATCGTCGGGATCAAACAGAAGGTCAATTTTAAAAGTGCTTCCCTTGTGGTTGCTTTAATTACTCTGGTTGCAGCTATTGTAGGCTTGCTGTTTTATATTAATCATTTGGATCTGATTGGCAAAAACTTTTTCACTTCTAACCTTTCCGGTTTGATGCTGGTAGCTATCATTGCCTTTACCTTACTGTTTTCTTTCTTTCAGGAGAAAAAATTCACAGAAAAGAACACCACTATTTTTGATGCTTTTGTTACAGGAGCCAACAATGGTTTAAAAACAGGAGTTACCATTTTCCCTTATGTTATGGGTATGTTAGTGGCTATTTCCTTTTTCCGAAATAGTGGCTTATTTGAAATTATCAGCAATGGAATTTCCTTCCTTTTTTCAAATATCGGAGTGAGTAAACAAATCACCGATTCTTTACCAGTTGCCATGCTCAGACCATTCAGTTCCGGTGGTTCACGTGGTTTTATGATAGATGCCATGCGTAATTTCGGACCGGATTCATTTACGGGAAGGTTGAGTTGTATTTTCCAATGCAGCGCTGAAACTACCTTTTATGTTATTGCGGTTTACTTTGGATCCATCAATGTTAAAAACACCCGTTATACACTTACCACGATGCTTTTGGTAGATTTAATATGTGTGATTACTGCTATTTTTATAGCAAGCTGGTTTTTTTAAAATTTAAAGAGGACGCAGGCAAAGGGAATTATTTGCCTTGCCTCTCCAATTAATTTTACATAAATTTAAAAGTCATTTGAATAGTTTTTGAAATATGATTTCTTTATTTGTGAAAGATTGTTATTTTTATCGCCCCAAATAATTACCTATGATTAGCCTACAAAAAACACTTGCAATTGTACTCGTAAGTTGTGCGTTCTTATCAGCAAATGCACAAGAAGCGGAAAGCCGTACAATGAACGACATTATGAATTGTTCAAATCCTGAAAAATACAAGGAACTTAATTTGAACAACAGAAGTCTTACCAAACTGCCGGTAGAAATCGGACGTTTTGTAAATCTTGAGAAGCTTTGGTTAAACTACAATGACCTTCAGTCTTTGCCGATTGAAATAAGTAAGTTGACCAAGCTGAAAGAATTGTACCTGAACAATAATTTATTTCTGCGTTTTCCATTGGAAATCACCAAAATCACCAGTTTGGAAAAAATTGAAATCCAGAAGAATAAAATTGAAGCTGTTACGATCTCTCTTGGAAAACTTGGCAAGCTGAGAAAACTGAATTTAAGTTATAATAAAATCGATGTTCTTCCTGTTGAAATTGGCAATTTGGTTAACCTGACCGATCTGATTTTATTTGACAACAAGATCAAAGAAATACCAACTGAAATAGGGCAACTAAGCAAAATAAAGGTTTTAAATCTGGAGAAAAATGCCATTGGTGCATTGCCTGTTGAAATTGGTAACCTAACCAATCTGACCGATTTGAATCTTAAAAACAACATGCTTCAAGCCATCCCTTCGGAAGTTATGACCCTTACGAGCCTGAACAGTCTGGTTCTTGATAAAAACCAGCTGAGAAAACTTTCGGCAGATATTGGCAAACTGACCAATCTTACCGTATTGGATCTGGATGAAAACCAATTCCGGACATTGCCGCAGGAAATTGTTAATTTAGTTAACCTTAAAGAATTATATCTGGGCGCCAACCCTTGGACGAATTTCCCGGAAACAGCATTGCCTTTCATTGAAAAACTGGAATTCGGGCAGTCTGAAGTGGTAAAAAAATTAATTAAAAAATAGCGCAACCTGATTTGTTTCAATAATGTAAAAGCCTTTCAAACAGGCTTTTCTTATTATTTACTATCTTTGCCAACCAAAATTATTACACTCTGATGGATTTTATATACCAAGACCCGTATCCTATTTTAAAAGACGATACACAATACCGAAAAATTACTTCCGATTTCGTAAAAATGGAAAAACTGGGAGATCGTGAAATTCTGACTGTAGATCCAAAAGCATTGGAATTAATGTCTCAGGAAGCCATGAAAGATGTTTCTTTTATGTTACGGACTTCGCATCTGAAGAAACTAAAAGCTATTTTAGACGATCCAGAAGCCACAGACAATGATCGGTTTGTAGCCTACAATCTTTTGCAAAATGCGGTCGTAGCCGTGGAAGGCGAATTACCTTCCTGCCAAGATACCGGAACAGCTATCGTAATGGCAAAAAAGGGAGAAGGCATATACACCGGAGCCGATGATGCCGAATGGTTATCCAAAGGGATTTTCAATACCTATCAGGAAAGAAATTTGCGTTATTCACAAATTGTTCCGATTTCGATGTTTGAAGAGAAAAATTCGGGATCTAACCTTCCGGCGCAGATTGATATTTATGCCAAAAAAGGAAATTCTTATGAGTTTTTATTTTTAGCCAAAGGAGGAGGTTCTGCTAACAAAACTTTTTTATACCAAAAAACAAAATCGTTATTAAACGACAAATCAATGGACGAATTCGTCCGTGAAAAAATAAAAGATTTAGGAACTTCGGCTTGCCCACCGTACCATTTGGCTTTAGTCATTGGAGGAACTTCTGCGGAAGCGAACTTAGCTGCCGTAAAAAAAGCATCAGCAGGTTATTTTGATCATTTACCAACTTCAGGAAATATGGGAGGCCAGGCTTTCCGTGATTTAGAGTGGGAAAAACGAGTTCAGGAAATTTGTCAGGAAAGTGCTATCGGAGCGCAATTTGGCGGAAAATATTTTACCCACGACGTCCGTGTTATTCGTTTGCCGCGCCATGCTGCTTCCTGTCCAGTCGGATTAGGAGTATCCTGTTCGGCAGATAGAAATATTAAAGGGAAAATCACCAAAGACGGTGTTTTCGTAGAACAATTGGAGCAAAATCCTAAGCAATTCTTACCGGAAACCGCACCTCATTTGGAAGATCCTATTGAAATCAATCTGAACAGACCAATGAAAGAAGTATTGGCTGAGTTATCCAAATACCCGATTAAGACCCGATTGAAACTGAACGGCACACTAATTGTAGCACGTGATATTGCCCATGCCAAAATAAAAGAATTGCTGGATGCCGGAAAACCGATGCCGGAGTATTTTAAAAACCATCCTGTTTATTACGCCGGACCGGCAAAAACACCAGAAGGAATGCCTTCAGGAAGTTTTGGACCAACAACAGCCGGACGTATGGACGTGTATGTTGACGAATTCCAGGCGGCTGGCGGAAGTATGATTATGCTGGCCAAAGGAAACCGTTCGGCAGATGTAAAAAATGCCTGTAACAAATACGGCGGATTCTATTTAGGATCTGTTGGCGGACCAGCAGCGATTTTAGCCAAAGAAAATATTCTTTCTGTTGAAGTAGTTGATTTTGAAGAACTCGGAATGGAAGCTGTTCGGAAAATTACCATCAAGGATTTCCCTGCTTTTATCATTACCGATGATAAAGGGAATGATTTTTTTGAGAATCTATAATGATTATATTATAATCAAAAAGCCCTGCAAATGCACTGCCCCCAAAAAGTTAGACACTATTTGGGGGTATTTTTATGGAAAGAAAAGTCAAGTATAATTTTGCATTAAAGCTTGAATGTGTAAAATTAGTTGTTGAACAACATCATTCATGCG
>NZ_JBOGUT010000023.1:0-72206 GCF_050696275.1 Flavobacterium sp. | reverse complement strand
GCAGAGGACTATTGCGCTATATAAGTAACGAGCTTGGCGGATTTGATAGTTCACCTCTGCTTTCCTTTGAAAAAGGTAACCATTTTTTATCAAAGACAAAGTAAAGGCGGATTTGCAATCCGTGCCCTCAAAGAATGTAACACTATAAAGAAAGGAAAGTTCGTTGTAATAAAAAACAAAACCCCGGCAATATGATTGTTGGGGTTTTGAAAAATTTTGCGGATAAGGATAGCGGGCACGGATTACTTCGTCAGTTCGCTGGCGCTCGTGTGCAAATCCGCGCTATCGGCTTGAAGCTATGTTACAAAAGGTTGTTATTTACTTTAGATTTCAATATAGCCAGATGGCCCACCCATATAAAGTAAATCAAGAGTTTCAACATCTATGTTGGCAAAAATTAATTTTCTTTCGCCAAAAAGAGGTTTACTCCAGAATGATACTACATACACATCTTTTATTGATCCGTCTCTAAGTTCTTCTTTTTCTGATTTTCGGACACTCATATTTTCAATATCAGTATCATCATAGCCTTTATATCCTTTTTTATTGAAAATTTCCAAGACTTTTTCAATTATTAATTTCTCATCCATAATATTTAGTTTTTATTTAATGTTATCAATATCTATTAGTTGCTCTTTACATTTTTTTATAACACGATCTTGCATATACCATTCAGAATATTTAATTTCTGCCTGTGAAAGATTTTTTTTCTGCTTCATTAATTCATCATAGACATATTTCTCTCTTTTATATGTTCTTATTAGAATGTCAGTTGGACTTCCCCCAAAATCTTTTCTTCCTTTTAAATATTCTTCTTTGCCTATTAAGAAGCATTCTTGTGAATGTTTAGATTCATGTAAAAGCTCAAAATGAGTAGTGTCTTTTCGCATCCATATTACATTCTCTATTGGATCAAAAGCAGCTTGAATTCCTAAATCATCAAAGGCTTGCAACATCTTTTTGTTTTTTTCCAAAATCCGTAATTCTGTCTTAAATTCTTTTAATAAGAATTCTTGCCAAGCTTGTATTTCTTTTCTGCTTAATGTTGGGGATCCTAAAAATCCTTTACCGCTTATTTTTTTACCTTTCCATTTTTCGAGAAAATCTTCAAATCTTTTGTCAATTTGTGTTTTGTCATTAGCATTTCTAACCCCAAATAACTCCTCCAGCCATTTAAAAATATCATCGACAAACTTTTCAAAATCCTCAAAGAGCTTTGTGGCACCTTTTTTGATTTTGGAAGCCATTGTTGCCATGAAATCGATAACGGTTTCCACAGATGCTGCAGTTTTGCGCCCTGCCGTCTTCATTGCATCTTTCAATATCCCCTTTGGGTTTTTCAAAAAGGTTCCCAATGCTTTTAGGATATCTTCTACTGCTTTGATCCCGCCTGTTAAAAAAGCATCAACAATAATACTCACTATCAGGCCTTTTATGTATCCGCAGAGATAACCTACTTTACTCAGGTTTATATCTAAGGAAGTGACATCAACATTTAAGCTTTTAACAAATTTAATGGTTTTTACCAATAAATTCAGCGGGTAAACAAAAGCGTTTACAATAAATTTTTTGAAATCAAAACCGATAATCATTTCCATAAGGTTTTCAAACATTTCTGCTAATAAGCTATTATATAGAAAAGGATCTTTAGCGTAGTCTGCCTGAGCATTTGCCAGGTTGAGAATCATGCCGATAATTTCGAAAAATCCCTTAAAGAATTCAACAATCCCATTTATAAAACCACAAAGATGTGCATTGGCTACTTCAGCAGCTGTTTTCAACAGCTCCAAAAAAGAAACTCCTTTGACATGTTCTAAAAAACCGTCTATTTCGAGAAAGAGCTGTTTTATTTTTTTCTTTACTTCAGCATAAATTTGGGAAGGAAGAATAGGCTTTAACAAGCCGATGCTAAGGTCTACTGCCTTTTCTATAGTGCCAAGTGTGGTTATGATTGGAGAAACAATGGCTTCTGCTATTTTATCATCATTATCGGCGCTGTTTAATAAATCGCTAACCGCATCAGGAATGAAAAAGGCATTGTAACCTTCCGCTTCTGTATTCCAGCGATTGTCTCCGATAAGCAATGCATCAAAAGCACTGATGAAAGCCTGGTTGAGTGTGCCTGCACTGGTCAGTATAAAAGAAGTAATACCGCCTATAATTTTAGTGAACATTTCACCAATCCAACTGAGTATTGATTCTTTGGACTGATATTTTCCTTTTATAAGTTTTATGATATCCTTACTTTCCAGATTGACTCTTTTTGTGCGCATGAAATCAAGCATTTCGGCTATAGGGAGCTTGATTTTGTCAATTCCCGTACCTACTTTAATCTGCATTACACTTCCCAAAAAGTTAGTAGGATCATCAATTTCCAAAAACAAGGCAATTTCATTTCCTGAAACGATACACTCTTTGTATTGATTTAGCAATAAGGCCCCATTTTTGCTTGCAAAAAGGACGAAAGTGAAATCCTTGAATTCTTTATAAAAGCGATTGCCATATATTTTGACCTCTTCCAGTTCTTTTTCAAATGTGATGCCCTCATCGGCATAGACTTTTACTCCATTTTGTTCGTAGACAGTATTGTTTTTATAGTATTTATTTCCAATGTCTTTTGGAGACAGAGAAGTAAATTGGACTGGTATTGGGAATTGCGGGAAATTATTCCCTCCAGAAGACTGTTCTCCTCTCATCCCCTGTGGAAACAAACTCCCCAATAAATTTGTATCTCCATCATCAAAGACGATGGGTATTCCGTTATATGTACTCATATTTTTTCTTTGTTAAAGAATCCCTGCCTGTGAAGACAGGGATTTCATGGTTATACATTTTGAATTAGGATCCTACTGAAGGAGTTGTATTGTCGATTCCCTCCAGTTTTACGTTTTCGTATTTCTTGAAAGGATTGGTGGATATTTGCTGCCCGTTTCCGTCCAATACCGGTTCGCCGTCTGAATCAAACAGCTTGTAATCGGCACAGTCCTCGTCGCAAGGCAAGGCCTGTGGCACTTCCAATCCGATACTTCCCGCCTGGATCACTGTTAAAGAAGTAGGCACACGGCTTTCCCATGTTTCTTCCACTTCGCCTTCGGTTTCCCGCAATTCTTCTACAATAGAAACAAATAACGGGTCGTCCATAGTTGGGACTTGACCGCCGTTCCAAATTTGACCTGTTGCCATATACCAGTTTACTGCTTCCTCAAATCCCGGACGAGCGGTTACAATTACCCTGGCCATCCCACTTTGCAGAAAGGCACGGAAGGTTGCGTCATCAGATTCCGAAATATTGTATAAATCAGCCCATTTGTCTTTGTCTGCCCAGTAGAACGGATATAGGTTATAACTCATTAAGTTCCATTCGAAGGCCTGTTCGAAAAACTTGACTTTTGCAGCATATTCTTCTAATAGTGGGTTGTCATAATCTATCTGAAAGTCCTTGATGGAAGTACTTTCGCTGGTTAATTTTACTTGACCCAAAGCCGCATGGCTTGCCAAATATTCGATGCAGTTTTTTCGTAATACCGTGTTTTCTATCTGGCGGTAGAATAATGGATTCGTTTTTACCTTTTCTACCTGTATGGCTTTCAGTTGGACAATTTTGGCATTGTATTTTTCCCGTTCCGCCTCGTAGGCTTTGATGATGGATTGGAACGTTTCGATCTGCCATTGCTCAAAATACTCCGGTGTTCTTTCCAACTGGATTGTTACATTTATTCCCAATGAAAATTGGCCATAGGATGTTACGGAGACCGGAATGCTTTTTTCGTTTGCTATCAACACAGCTGTTGCTCCTCTTTTGGGGATTTCCCTTCCGGCATCAATACCATCGATAAAGTAGTCAAAAACCAAGTTGCCAACAGTTGCACCGGCTCCGCAGTTTCTCAGACTTGGGGAACTGACCATTGATTTTCCTGTCGCAAAGACTTTGGCATCAACTGCTTTATAACCTTCCGGAATTTCAACAGAAGCTTTTTCTGCCCAGACTTTTTCGCCATCTGTCTTGATGCCAGAGACCGAAAATTCTTTACCAACACTGGTGTTTTTGACCGGAGGAGGAGCCACTTGGGTATTGTATACAGCAGCCCAATACTGGTAATCGATTTCCTTGATGTCTTTATGGGAGGTCAAAATGTTTGACATTCCTGGAGTTCTTGGGTCGATTGGTTGGATTACTGTTTCGATTTCTGATTTCTCTTTTTTGGATGCTACCGCATAATTATGAAAAGAAGCCGGTTCCGGAATCATAAACTCATACATCAGCCTTTTGCCGTAATTGACAATCCTGTTTTTGTAGATTTTGTCGACCCAACGGTATACTCCTGAAACATGTTGGCTGTTTTTCCTGTTGTCAAAGCCGTGTTTGTTGTTTTCCTCAAACTCTTCGATGATTTTGGAAATACGTTCTTCTTTCACTTTCTGCACGACACGGTCCAAAGCTCTTTCCGTTACTTCTTTGGCATGGGTTACGGCCTGGTTGTCTGATTCTTCTGAAGAAGTGTTATTGGCAAAGTCAGCTCCTGCGTCAAGCCTTACCCCATGGTATTCGGCAGATACATTGGCGTATGCACCTGCATGAGTGTCTTCATTCAAAATAGAACTTACCTCCTGGTTCATTTCGAAACGGTCTGTTGAGGTCGAGTCCGTTAATTTCTCGGTTTCTTTTTCGCTGCTTGATGTCGTCGTATCTTCCGTGCGTCTTAACCTGCGGGTTGCTTTTTCCTTGTATTCGCTGGCCATGACGTTTTCGATATGCGATACTTCACCGGGCACATAACAACATATTTCCTGTTCTACTTTACGGTAATCAGCAATACCGATTTGTTTGATTCCGAAACCTGACGGGATATATTTGATGAGACTTCCGTCTGCTGGAGCATTTGGAATGTCGTCCGGCAAATCAGGATCTAATTCGATGGCATTTATCTCATAGGTTCCTTTTCCTTCCAAAAGAAAAGTGTGTGTGCCAGCACTTGCTTTTGCAGTAGGGTTAAATGAATTAAAAGGACTTGAATTAATACTTCCTGAAAAATGTATTTTCCTGCCATCGCTGGCGGTAAGTGAGCCTTCAATGGTATAGAGTTGAATTCCACTCCAGGAACGTCCTGCTGTAAAGAGTTTTACGGACAATCGGTTGTTTACTATGGCATCTGAAAAAGAAGTTCCATGAGCTTCACCATTGTTAGTAGTATAAGTTAATGTGTAATCTGCTTCGATTATATCCATAGTAGCAGCAGCGCCAGTAAAAACGATGGTTAATGGTGTCGAATCCACAATGTAAGTTGTCCCTATAGTGAAGAAATTGTCACTTATTGCATTAGCATTTGTTTCCGGAAGCAAAACGCCGTTAATATTTACCGCTTTATGGCTTAAATTAGTATTGTTGAAAGCCATATGAGTGCCCAGGGTTATCTCGTTTTCTATATAGTTGAATACCTCATCGAACGTTTCGAAGCCGTTTGCGATGGTAATCGTGTTTATAAAAAAGGAAGCATCACCTGACAGCTTATCTTCTAAAAGATCGTGATTTAATTCTGGCGCACTTGTGAACTCAAAAGGGGGTATCACAAGGGCTACATATTCAGTTACTGTTCTTTCGGTATTGGTTACCGGGTCAGTTACTGTTTTTTCTTCTGTTTCGGCATTGGCATACAGGTCAGCAACCATTTCTTCATACTCTTTGAATGCTGTCTCTAAAGCGGCTTGATTGGCTTTGTTGTAGTTTTGCTGGTACTTTTTTAGTTCGACAATAAAGGATTTATATTTTTGGGTCATTTCTTCTAATAAAATGCCTTTTAACTCTTTGTCCAATCCTTTTGTGTTTAATGGTAAAGCAGCAAGAGCTTCCTTCAATGCCTCTTTTTTGGGAGTCATGTCCTGCTTTTCGAAAAGCACTTTTGGGATAATCACCCTGGCTTGCGCCAGTTTTTTCAAACTTGCGTCTGTGATGGTGTCCGGAGCGCGTGAGACAAAAAGATCGGCTACCAAAAGCCAAAGAATAGTCTCCCGTATATAAGGTGATTTGGAAGTGATAATCTGGTAAAAAAGATTCTCCCATAACTTGTGGGAATTTGCTCCTGAAGAGATGCCAGTAATCAAATCTCTTTCAGGGCCCAGTTTTTGCTCAACATTGGCTTTTGTCAAGTTGGAGCGGTGGGCACTTAACCAAGAGGCAAATCGATATAGGTTTTCGGAGACTAGTGCATCCTCACCAGTGTACAACTCTTTTTTTGTTTTAATTGGGTTGTCTGTACCAAATATTGCTGCTGCTTCTGCCAAGGATTTTGCTTTTGTTTTTCCGGTCGGAATGGTTTTTGCAGCTTCCAGGAAAACACTTGTAAATGGCCAAGTGCCTGATTTCTCTGAAGGATGTTGGACAAAATTAAAGTCTTGCTCGACTGTTGCTTGTTCCAGAAGCTTTGGTGCTCTCATGGTTACGAAGCGGAATAATGTGTTTTTGATTTCTGCACTCATTTTAATTTGTTTTAATAAAGGTTTATATTAATTCTAAGGGCTTGCTTTTTAAGATCCCTGCCGTTTCAGGCAGGGATCTTGGTTATCCAGAATTATAATTCTGATTCTACCGGAGGTTCTTCATCACCGGGGTTGTAAATTGGAGGTGTTTGTTCCCCCTCATCTGGGGCATTGTCCACACCTTGAAGTTTAACATCGTAGGACAGCGAAAAAGGATTAGTGGATATTTGGTTGCCGTTTCCATCTAATACTGGCTGGCCGTCTGAATCAAACAATTTGTAATCGGCACAGTCTTCGTCACAAGGCAACGCCTGGACTACTTCGAGTCCGACACTTCCCGCCTGGATAATGGTTAAGGAAGTTGGCACACGGCTTTCCCATGTTTCTTCTACTTCACCTTCGGTTTCACGCAATTCCTCTACAATGGATACAAATAACGGATCGTCCATGGTGGGTACCTGTCCGCCATTCCATACTTGTCCGGTAGCCATGTACCAGTTTACCGCTTCCTCAAATCCGGGACGGGCTGTTACAATTACTCTTGCCATTCCACTTTGTAAAAAAGCGCGGAAAATAGGATCGTCTGTTTCTGAGATGTTGTATAAATCAGCCCATTTCTTTTTATCAGCCCAATAGAACGGGTAGAAATTGTAGCTCATCAGGTTCCACTCGAATGCCTGTTCGAAGAATTTAACTTTGGCCGCATAGGTTTCCAGTTTAGGGTCGTCATAACTTACATGCACGCCTGCGATATCACTGCCAAGCAGTAATGATTCTTTTCCTAAAGTATCGTGACTTGCCAGGTATTCAATACAGTTTTTGCGTAAAACCATGTTTTCAATCTGACGGTAGAAAAGCGGATTTGTTCTTACTTTTTCTTCCTGCATTGCTTTCAGCTGCTCCAATTTGGCATTGTATTTATCCAATTCTGCTTCGTAAGCATCCATAATAGCATTGAATGTTTCCAATTGCCACTGCAGCTTCGCTTCATTAGTCAGCTGGCATTTAATATCCACACTTCCGTTACCCGAATGATGACCTAAAGCGGAATAGGAGAAAGGGATTGTCCCTTTGAAAGGAGAAAGCGGGGCATAAGCATTGAGAGGCATTCTGTTACCGCCCAAAAGCACTGCGATGCCAAAGCCGGGTTCAGGTGACCAATACCAGGTTGCCAAAGCGCCTACAGCTGAGTAATTTTCAGGAATCCTTATATCTTCGCTTCCTGATGCAACCTCGTCAAATTCTCCGCCATTTATTTCGCCGGTTGTGAAAGAAAATGCTTTTCCGACATGGACAAAATCTTCCGGTTTTGAAGTGATTTCCACATTATAATGCGAAACCCAAAAACTGTATTTTGAATTGAAAGACGTGTCCAGTTTTAATTGGGAATCACCAGGGCTTCTAGGATCCAGGGGTTTTGTTAATAATTCGAATCCCGGATCTTGTTTTCTTGAAGCAACGGCCACATTATGAAACACAGCCGGTTCCGGAATCATGAATTCGTACATGAGGCGCTTTCCGTAATTGATTACTTTATTCCTGTAGATTTTGTCTACCCAACGGTAAACACCCGAAACGTGCTGGTTGTTTTTCCTGTTATCGTAGCCGTGTTTGCTGTTTTCCTCAAACTCTTCGATGATTTTGGAAACACGTTCCTCTTTCACTTTTTGTACGACACGGTCCAAAGCTCTTTCAGTTACTTCCTTAGCATGTGTCACCGCCTGGCTGTTGGATTCTTCAGAAGAAGTATTGCTGGCGAAGTCTGCTCCGGCATTTATACTTCCGGTGCCCCATTTTTGCTCAACAGATACATTAACTCCTATATGGCTGTCTTCTGCCAGCACAGCACTTACTTCCTGATTCATCTCGAAACGGTCTGTTGAGGTAGAGTCGGTTAACTTCTCAATTTCCTGTTCCTTGGTTGATGTCGTGGTGTCTTCGGTACGTCTTAACCTGCGGGTTGCCTTTTCTTTGTACTCGCTGGCCATGACATTTTCAATATGGGATACTTCACCCGGAACATAACAACAGACTTCCTGTTCTACTTTACGGTAATCAGCAATTCCCAATCTCTTGATACCGAACCCAGAAGGAACGTATTGAATGGCAGCTCCATTATCAGCAGGATCTTCTACATCATCCGGTAATTCCAATGGATCTGCGATCACGATTGCTTTCATTTCATAGGCTCCTTTTCCTCTTAAAAAGTAAGTAAGGACACCACCGTCAATTATTTTGCCCGGAATTAAAGAAAAAGGACTTTCCGTAAGTACCAGATTTCCGCTGAAATGGATTTTTCTTCCATCGCTTAAAGTAAAAATACCTTTGAGGACCATATTGTCCCGATTGAACAGGTTAACCCCTGTCCCGAATATCTTAACCGAGAGTTTATTGTTTACCGTTGTATCAATAAAAGAAGTTCCTGTTACTTCCGATTCATCATCAAAAGTCAACGAATAATTTGCCGCAATTATATCTACGCCAACAGCCTGACCACTAAACATAAGGTTTAAAGGAATAGTTCCCGAGGTATAGTTCGCTGCCACAGCAAAAATATTTCCTGCTTCAGGGCTGGCTGTATTGGTTGCCGGAAGAATAACACCATTGGAACTGATGACAGTTTGGTTTGATTCGGTATTGTTAAACACGTATTGTGAACCTTCGGCAATTTGTGTTTCGTAATGGTTGATTACTTCATCAAAAGTATCGTATCCATTTACATCTACAATTCCGGAGATTAACGATGTGGTTTTGTCAGAAACTTTACCTGTAAGGCTCAATCCATCCAATTCCGGGTTTTTTTGGAATTCGAAAGGAGGAAGGACCAAATCAACATACTCCGTTACGGATCTTTCAAGATTGATGTTTGGGTTTGTATACGTTTTTGTTACTTTCTCTGCACTGGCATACAGGCCGGCAAGCGTTGCCTCATACTCTTTCTTTGCTAAATCGTAAGCCTTCTGATTTGCTTTGTTGTAGTTGTTTTGTGCTTTTTTTAATTCAACAACAACAGATCTGTAGGATTCGATTTTATCCTTGCATAGCATCAGGTCTAATTCTTTGTCCAATTCTTTAGTATCCAAAGGCAAAGCATCAAAAGCTTCTTTTAACAACCCTCTTTTAGCAGTCGTATCTTCTTTTTCGAAGAGGTTTTTTGGAATAATAACCCTTGCCTGTGCCAGTTTTTGGAAAGCCTCATCCGTTTGCGGAATCATGGTGTAATTATTGATAAAGAAGTCTGCTACCAGTAAAGAGAGAATCATTTCCCTTACATAAGGCGATTTGGAAGTAATGATTTGGAAGAAAAGATTTTCCCATAAATCATTAATATGCTCTTCATTTTCAATGGCTTCGATGCCTTTGTTTATTATTGTGTTTACAGCTTCCTCCATAGTCAGCTTTGTGCGGTTGGCTGTCAGCCAGACGGCAAAGTCATAGAGTTTTTTGGATACCAGTCCGGATTTGTGCAGTTCTTCTCTTTCTTTTATTGAGGAAGTAAAGCTTGCTGCTGTTTCTGCCAAGGCCAAAGCTTTTGTTTTTCCTGTTGGAACATTGTTGGCACTGTCCAGAAAACTACTGGTGATTTCCCCAGCATAATCAGGATTAGATAAAGGATGTTTTACAAAACTGAGGTCAACTGTTTCTTTTTCTAAAAATTCCGGAGCTCTCATCGTAACGAAGCGGAAGAGTGTGTTTTTAATTTCTGTACTCATTTTAAATTGTTTTAATTAAAGGTTTATAATAATTGTTAAGCGCTTACATTTTGTGTGATTATATTCTTTTTCTTCTTACTTATATGTGTACTTTGAAGGATGAAAAGCAACAATTCTATTTCTTTATAAGATTATTGTCTTATAATCACAATGCAAATATAGATGAAAATAATCTACAATGCAACAATTTTAGTAGAAAATTTTCATTTATTTTGTATTTGCTTGATTCTACGTTAATTGTTAATTATTGTTTGCCTATTTGTATATTTTATTTTTGAGTTGCTTCTTATTTATCTTTATTTATGCAGTATTATTTTCATATCTTTTGCTATAAATTGTTGATTTGTTAGATTTTATTGTTTTTTATGTTGGAATGATAGATTATTTTCATAAGTTTGTCTTGTAATTCCAATTGAATGATTATGGTTTCGGAAAGAATAGGATTGTATATAGATAGAAAAGGGATCAGCTATTATGCTTTTGAGAACAGCATCAATGCCAGCAGAGGTGCTATTTCCAAAGCAGTGAAAGAAAATAAGAGCATTGGATCTTCTACGCTGGAGCAGATTATGTCGGTTTATACCGATTTGAATCCTGTTTGGTTATTGACCGGACAAGGCGAGATGTTTGTGGGCAGTGAAGAAATGATGCTGAACAAAAGTGTCGAAACGTATCGGTTGAAAACGGACAACGCCATGGAAATGCAGCAAATACCGTTATATGATATTGAAGCAGTTGCCGGATTGGTGCCTTTGTTTCAGGATTCTAAAGCGCAGGAGCCGATTGATCACATATCTATTCCGCATTTGCCAAAATGTGACGGGGCAGTGTATGTAACGGGAGACAGTATGTATCCGCTTTTAAAAAGTGGCGACATCGTTTTGTATAAAGAAATTCATGACTTAAAGAATGAGATTTTCTGGGGCGAAATGTATCTTTTAAGTATCGACATGAGCGGCGAAGAATATATTACGGTAAAATATATCCAGAAGTCAGAGCAGCACGGTTTTGTAAGACTGGTAAGCCAAAACAAGCACCATCAGGATAAAGACGTTGAATTGTCTAAAATAAAAGCACTGGCGCTGGTTAAAGCCAGTATACGGATTAACGCTATGCATTAATAAAAAAGGCGCTGTAAAAAGAGCCTTTTTTATGTTATAAATTTTGAGGAAAATAAATTTGTTCGATTTTCTACCAGCAGATTTATTGCTGATAAAAACGTTTTGATTGGTAAGCAATAGGGATTCCAATGCAGACAATTAAAATACTGACTGCTGCCAAAGCTTTTGAAAAACTAAACGGAGTAGGTGTAATATGACTCATCGGGATAACTATTCGGGTTGTTATAAACCAAGCGGCCAATGCAATTAAAACAGCATTCACAGTTAAGCTAAACTTGAAGAAAGGCACCTTAGGATACAGCCAATAGAAAACAGCAGTACAGGCAAAAGCGATAACAAAATGAAATAAAAGACCAAAGAGAACCATGCTTGTGCCTCCTGTAAAAGCGGAACTGCCAAAGACTCCACTGGCAATGTATTTCAATACAATATCAGGCATAATATGGTTAGACAAATAAGCATTCAGACAAGCGGCCAAAATGTCGAGCGTACCCGCAAAGACGGTTGTTGTTAGTATAGATTTCCACATGGTTGGTTGTTTTTTAGAATTAAAAGCAATGCTAAATGTACAATAAAAATTTATTTATGTAAGCGGAGTATTACATTTTATCTGCTGACCGAACCAATTGAAACCGAATTGCTTTTCAATCCTAATTTACGCTTTTTAACCTTTAAAACTCATAATCTACACAAAACCGTTCTTCCCGAATGGTAAACACCCAATTCCCAATAGCTTCGTGTTCCGGATGTTTCTGGTAAGTAAAGTAATCTTCCATCGATTTGAAATAGGAGTGCAAAACAACATCAAAATTCGAATATTCATTCTCAATATTAAACCCCACTCTTAATTCGATGATTTCAGGTAAAATCTCTTTGAGGCCTTCCAGTCTTTCCTTCATTAATTGGGCATTCTCAAATTTTGTTTTATCATTTGCCGAATCTTTCAGCTTCCACATGACAATGTGATGTATCATATTAATTGTATTTGAATTGTAAGGGTTGATTTATCGATTGTGAATAGATTATTCACATCCGTTTGTTTGTTTAACGTTCATATGATTGCCTGTCAGTTCCTTGTTTAGAATGTAAATTTTCTTAAAATGTTTGCTGGTTTTCATATCTCTGAAAAGTGTATCTCCTTTAATCTTGAATGCCTCATCAACAAAAACCCTCGAGGTGGCTACACCATCATCTGTCTTTTTCTTTCGGATGGCAGAACAATAGACAGTCAGTTTTGTTTTTTTCTGGGTAAAGTAAAAGGAAGTAAAGTTATACAGCCATTTTACTACGCTGAAATTGTTAAGTTGGTCCGGTTCTCCTTCGTTGTACGAGTATTGTCCTGACATTTGTACGGTTCCGTTCTGATGGAATTTCATCAGACTTACCGTAATTTCCTTTTTAAAATCTTTATCTAAGGAAGGTAATGTGTCTCTTGAAACATAAATACCGGTAAAATTTATCAGTCCGTTATCTGTTTGAGATGCCTTCTTGCTATCTGAAGCATGGAAACCAGCCGTCAGAATAAAAACAGGTACAACTAATAAACAAAGAAAAAACAAGGTATTTCGCATAGCAGTATTTTTAATTTAGGATGTTTGAGATAGTGTAAATGTATCGCTAAAGATGTCAAGTGCAAAATCCTTTTTTAAAAATAATACTAATTAAGTTTTGCGGAATCTCCAACGTGGTGTTTGGCGTTGTTCGCCTCGTTTACCACGTCCTCTAACGTGGTATTTGGCGTCAGGAACCCCGTTGACCCCGTCACCCAACGTGGTGTTTGGCGTCAGGAACTCCGTTGATCCCGTCACCCAACGTGGTATCTGACGTCAGGAACCCCGTTGACCACATCATCCAACGTGGTTTTTGATGTTCTGTACGTCATCAATGACGATAACGGTTACTTAATTAATTGCACTACGTTCGGGATTTTCTTCAGTGATTTTGTATTTTCTTCCAAAATTCTGGCCGCCACATTGTTTATTTCCTGTGCCGGAATTGCTTTCCATTTTTCCAGGTCTTTCTCAAACTCTTTATGGAAGAGAATTCTGGATAAATCACGAATCACACAATAAGCAGCAATTGAATGCCCGTTTTCACTGTCGTAATTGGCGTTATTGATAAAAAACAGCATCCTTTTAAAAAGTCCTTCTTCCGAATAAAGAGATAACTCTGTCAATTTTCCTCTGTATTCCAAATCGGCTGAACCAACGCCTTTTAATTTTGGAAATAATTTATAATCGGCAAAATGCCGGCCTTCATGACCAATATAACTCACCTTAAATGTTTCCGATTTTAAATCATACGCTTTCCTTACACAAAATAAAGCTTCTTTAGTTGCCCATCCTGCCGGATAATACCGGCCTAAAGTAGCATATTCGCTCCAGCCCAATGTGACAAAATCATCCATAAAATAAATTTTGACCAGCGTTTTCTTTCCGTCATAACGGAGCTTATAAATAGTGTCTTTTTCTGTTTTCCAAACCAATAAATCATACAAACTGCCTGTTTTTCCAAATCCGGTAGAATGATAGCCTAAAGCAGTAATGTATTTTTTCTGATACATATCAATACTGTCTTCATTAAGAATCAGGTTTTTGGCTGGCGGAAAATTCGCTTTTAAGAAATCAACCACCGTTTTCATCATCAGGGTGTCGTTTTTCTTCTCTTTATTTAAAAAAGAAGATCGCCAGTAATCCCTGTAAATCTGCAATAAAGCATCGGCTTTGGATTTTCGGGTGTCTAGAAAATCACTTTTGTCTTCTTCAAATCGGAATCGTTTTTCGAAATTGTTTTTGAATTGTAAGTCTTTCAGGGCTATTTTTTCAGCAGGAGCTGCTTCCAGTAAAGGCATCGCTGCCATAGGATTTCCATCCAATGCAAAAGCATAAATTTTGGTATAATCAAAGTGTATGCTGTCATTAAGTTGCGTTTGTGCACTTATTTCCGAAACAGAAAATAAAGAAAGCACGATTAAAATTGCGAATGAGAAAGTTTTCATAGTACTGTTTTTCTACAAAATTATCCGGCAACGATAGATAAAAATTGTACAGGATTAACTTTTTAAGGCTTGCCTGAATTGATGAGGTGAAACGTTATAACGGTTTTTAAAAGAATGAATAAAATGAGCGTCGTCAAAAAAACCATTGTTAAAACCAATCTCGTTAATAGGCAATGTTGTGGTTAGCAGTAAATGCATGGCATTTTTCAGCTTCATTTCCAGCTGGTATTCACTAACGGTCAAACCTGTTTTTTTCTTAAAGGCACCCGAAAGATACACCGGATGAACAAAAACTAAATCAGAAAGCGACGCTAGCGAATGAAAAACAGCGAATTCGTTTTCTAAGATTGTTTTTACCTTTTCAATCCACGGCTGACGGCTGGAAATTGCAGTATTTTGATTGATTTGAAACAGCCAGTCATAAATCAATTCGGTTTGATTTTCATAGGCTTCATTTTTTAAAAACGAATGTATCAATTTATAAAAGGAGGCAAAATTACCGGTTTTATAATTTTCAAAACCCGAAGGCAATCGAAACCCGAAATCCAGATTTTTGTCCCAGTCTTTCTTAAATTCTATATTAAAACAGGACCCACCACAATTGGTAAAGGCATTACTGTGGTTATAGTCTTTGGGACGAAACAGTATATTTCCGGCTTCGACACCGCTTTCCTGTTTTTTGCTTTTTTCCTGATAAACGCCTTTGGTTAGAATACTGATGTAGTCATTTTCATGGTAGTGCTCCGAAATGCTGAAGTTTGGGGTGTAATGCTGCAGGCTCAATTTGAAATTAGCATCTTCTTGTGCCAAGGTGTTTTTTCCGAAATATTCGCCTTCTTTGAGTAGAATCATGGTTTAAAAGTAGTGAAAATATCTTTTTGCTGCGGTAATAACAGCAGTTACAAATTGTTTTAATCTTACTGTCCAATACTGAACAGAATAAGAAGCGCTGCATAAATCCTTTTCATGAAAATCAGTTTTTTTGAATTTCGTAAATATATCGTTAAAGGGGAAAAACACAATGCGTCTTTAGAAAAGATTAAGATTTTTGAAGTGTATAAAGTGTTGGTTTTTAGCAAGTAATGGGATGGAAGGTTGCGAATTGGTGTCAAAGATATTTTTCTGGATATAAATTACTGCAAACACAAGCTATGTACTTTTCATGGTTAAACATAAAAAAATTATGCGCCTTACTACTCAGCTTTGGAAGATTTACAATTCAATAGGCCGGATTCTTACTAACAATGATTGAATCAATGTTTTTTATATTTTTCCATTTTTTATAATTGATATTGGTTAGTGAATCCAGTTTTTTACTATGATAAAATTGCAAGCAATGGGATATTATTTTTTTGCCAGCTGTTGCTTCCGAAACAACTTGTATGGAATGTAGGGAGTCTAGTTTCATTATTCGATTTTCTTCGTAGCCAATTTTTTTCAATTCGTCAAAAAAAATGCTGCTTACAACTGGGGAATAAAAAGATTTGTCTTTTAAAGTCATTGAAGAAGATGTTTTTTTTCCGTAACCTTCCGTGATACAATGACAATAGGCCTGCAATTTAAATTCTGATTTGAAATCTTTTATGTATGTGGCGTTTTTAGTGACTCCGCAGGAGGCAAATTGCAAAAACACAAAAAGCAGAAATAGTTTTTTCATAATCATGATTAGTTTAATATCCATAGTGTAATTGATTTTACTCCTCCCGTTGCGGCAAAATAATAATGGGTTAATTCAGGAGTTGTAAAAATACCAGCGTGACCACTAGCTCCAAACCCAGTCACAGATTGATTTACTGGGATCAAAATATAAATTCCTTGAAAATTTCCAAGTAAAGAAGGAAAATTAATGCCATTAGTTCCTCCTTGAGACTGATTTAAAACAATACTATTATTACTGTTTGTGGGGAATGTTTTAATCATCCAATTATATAAGTTTCGAGCACCCAAAAAGTAATATTTATTATCCTCCCCTTTAAATGTTTTTCCTGGAATATTAGGGATTGTTACTCCAGAATAATTTAATGCTCTCGAAGTCCTTAATGCACACGCGTTATTATAATTATGATCGTTTAAAGGATTGTCATCCGTCAGGACTTCATCTCTCATTGCTTTGGGTATACCTCCTATTAGATTATAAACATCGGAAAAACTCATTTCAAAAGTACCATTTAAATTTTTGGGATAAGCATTTTTGAAGTTTGTCATAGTTGGAAGCGATTGCTGTGGAAAAGTTAAACTGGGGTTTTCCCAAAAAAGAGCATCAAAATCTCCGTCTGTACCATCTCCGGATCCTAAAAACCAATTTTTATATTGGTTAAATGTTATTGTTGGATGTTGAATAATATAATTTATAGCTTGTTTTGCAAAACTTCTTTTACTTCCGCCAAATCCTTCCGTTATAAAGAAACTAAAAATTTCAACTCTAAGAAGGGAATTGGTTTCCATGAGTGCTTTTTGACTAGAAGTGAGGCTAGTTGTAAAACTCCCATATAACTCCAGCGCTTCTTCTTCACTAAGAATTGCCACAGAAGGATTTGCGCCTGAAGTACCTACAGTAGTAACGCCTCCATTTATATTAGTTATGCTAGTAGTTTCTCCTCCGCCATTGCTTCCAGAGCAGTAATGATAAGTATAGGATGATGGGTGGTCGCACGGTGCAGAGTGCTGATGACAACTACATTCTACAATAAAAGTAACAGCATAACATTCCATTCTGCTAGTTGCGCTATCCAATATAAAAGCTTCTTTATTTATAGGAACTAAAAGTTTGTTTCGATAATCAAATGTGATTAGGGATGAAGTGATGGTGTTATTCCTGTTTTCGATTAGTAATTTGTAAATGTATTCTGTTTCGTCTGCATTTATTTTTTTTGCTTTTATAGTATAGGATTGATAGTTTGCGTTTTCCTGAAATTCTTTTATGGAATCCAGTTCAAATTCGAATCCGCTTTGGGTTTTACTGGAAATAGTGCCGCTTTGTCTGTTTTCGAGTCTTTGGAGAATTCCGGGAGCAGACTTTATTCTAGATTTTAATTCTTCAAAACTAATTGTGTGAACACTTTTATTTTTCGTTAGGTTTTCCGGGGTGTTTGAATCTTTGTCACAACCGCTAAAAATTAAAAGCAGTAAGGCAGATACTAATTGCAATGGGATTTTGGCTTTGATATACATTTTTTATATTTATTAGCTTCAGTTTCAAATATACGAAAAACCACACCTTTTCTTACTAATTATTTAAATGCCTGCTTGAAAAATAAAGCTGAATTCCAGTAGTAAACAAAAAAGGCCATCTTATCAAGACAGCCTTTTTTAAATATAATTTAGAAATTATTTTTTCTCAAATACATTATTAGTCCTATTCATATCTGCCATGAGTTCCATAGGATCAATCGCAATCAATTTAATTGAACTTTTCTCTTTGTTAATGGTGAATTCAAACGTTGGATAAGCCCAATCCCAACCGTCCAGAACAGTTCGTTTTACATTTGGGAACGGATTCTCTTTCGTCCAGCGCATTAATGTCTGCGGAATATAAAAAGTTTCGGCAGATCCATCTTCATAAATAACGACAATATCTAATGGCATCGGCATTCTGCCAATACGTTCTAAAATCACTTTTGTAGTTTTATCATTTGCTTCTACTGTTTTGATACTGTAATCAATGGTATTCGTTGTTTTGGTCCAGTCGTTGAGGTACCAGTCCAGATTGGCTCCCGAAACTTTCTCTGCCGTATGTTTGATATCGTTTGGCGTTGGATGGGTGAACTTATAGTCGTTAAAATAACGTTTCAGTGTTTTCATAAAGTTCTCTTTCCCAATCAGGTATTCCAATTGTGTGAGGAAAAGGTTTCCTTTGCTGTAAGCATCGGTGCTGTAGCTTTTGTTTTCGTCATAGCGATCTGAATGAGTTGTTTGTGGCTGCTCTTTTCCGGATTTAACCAAATTGAAGTAACCTGTGTACGAATCTGCATGCGGGTTACCCACCTTCTTTTCTGCAATTTCGTTCAGGCCGTAGTTTTCCAGCCAAGTAGTAAAACCTTCGTCCATCCAGCTGTTTTTGCTTTCGTTTGAAGCCAATATGTGCTGGAACCAGGAATGTGCCATTTCATGCGCTGTGACACCTGTTAATCCTTCCAGAGTGCCTTCGCCTACAATCAGTGTACACATGGCATATTCCATTCCGCCGTCTCCGCCTTGTATTACAGAATATTGCTTGTATGGGTATTGTCCTACCGTTTTATTGTAAATGGCCATCAACTGTGCTGTTTTTGGTTGCAGTTGTTTCCAGTTGTCGATAATCTTCGGGTTGTTTTTGTATAAGAAGTGCAACATTACACCGTTTTCCGCAATTAGCTTATCGTGAATGTAATTCTTATCGGCAGCCCATGTAAAATCATGTACGTTTGGCGCTACAAAATGCCAGGTCAGCGTTTTTGATTTCTTCGGAAGCTTGACAATTACACCTTCATCCTGATAGTTATAGCCAATTTCGTTTGGGTTTTGAAGATAGCCGCTGCCTCCCAAAATATAGTTCTTGTCTATAGTGATGTTTACGTCAAAATTTCCCCATACACCATGGAATTCACGAGCAATATAAGGATCGGCCTGCCAGCCTTCGTAATCGTATTCGGCCATTTTAGGATACCATTGAGCCATCGACAATTCTACGCCTTCTTTGCCGTTTCTCCCGGAACGTCGTATCTGTACAGGAACCTGTCCGTCAAAATCTAAGGTAAACGTTGTTGAGGTTCCCGGCAATAATGGTTTGGCCAAAGTAACTTCAAGAATTGTGCTTACTACTTTATTTGGAAGAGTTATGCCGTCTTGTTTTAGATTCGAAATTTTTAAATAGCCTATTTCATTTGGTTTCAAAGCTGAAATCCGGCTTTGCTTCACCTCTTTTCCGTCTACTTTTACTTTTGTCACCATTCTTCCGTCAGGGTCGGCAATCGCTTTCAATCGGGCATCCATGGCGCTGTTCGGCTGAAAAGCATTGTTAAACAGGTGGTAATATACACGGTGCAATGTATCAGGAGAATTATTGGTATACACTAAGGTCTGCGTCCCTTTGTACTGATAGTTTTTCACATCCATGGAAACATCCATCTTGTAATCAGCGTGTTGCTGCCAATAGCCCGGATTCGGGTTTTTCTGTGCCAATACACTGCAGGAAATAAGGAGTGAAAGAAATAAAAGCTTTTTCATTTTGATATTCTTCTTTAAAAGAAAACCTGCAACACAGGTGGGCGTTGCAGGAAATTCATTGTAATTTATATTTTTCTAAATTTATTTTTTAGCCATTTTTTCAGCCAAAATCAGTGCGTTGTAAGCATTTACAATTTTACCTGTTTTCGAAATCTGAGCTAAAGTAGTTTGTGTTTTGCCTTCTGATCCTGCTAAATTAATAGTGTTGTTTAGCGGTGTTCCGGAATCCATAATAACATGTTTTACCTGAGAAGCCGTTAAGTTTGGATAGTAAGAACGTATTAATGCAGCAACTCCGGCAACATTTGGTGACGCCATAGAAGTTCCTTGTAAATACTCGTAAGTATTGTTTGGTGTTGTTGCGTAAATTTTTACTCCTGGGGCAAAAATATCTACATTTTCTTTTCCGTAATTAGAGAAGTCTGCCATCAAACCGGCGCCATACTCATAGTTTAAAGCACCGATTGTGATTACGTTGTCGGCATATTCAGGGTTTTTTCCATCAGCATCGTTAGGGAAATTCGGTGCAGTGTCTATATCTTCTCCGTCGTTTCCAGCCGCATGTACAAATAATACGTCTTTAGATTCTGCATATTTAATAGCATCATAAACCCATTGTTTGTTAGGTGAAAAGCTTTTTCCAAAACTTCCATTGATTACTTTCGCACCATTGTCTACAGCATAGCGAATAGCCAATGCAATATCTTTATCGTACTCATCACCATTAGGAACGGCACGTACAGCCATGATTTCTACATTGTTTGAAGCAACTCCGTCACCACCTTTGTTGTTACCGCGAACGGCAGCAATAATACCGGCTACGTGTGTTCCGTGTTTTGCTCCTTCTTTTTTAGGTCCTATAACATTATTGTTTCCGTATTTTTTATCGTTGAGGTCGTTCGGATTGTCTCCTACGATTTTACGGCCGTTAAATTCTGTATTCAGATTATAGTTCAACTGGTCGTAAACAAATTCTTTATATTCTACCATCTGAGCATCAAATTCTTCTCTTGGAGTAGAAGTAAGGATTTGTGTCATCATCGCTTTGTATTGTGATAAAGTCTCGTCAGTGGTTTGAATTCTTTTTGCATCTTCTGCCGTGTAGTTTTTCTTTTTCAGATGATCAGCAATCGCCTTGTCTCCTGCCAGAATAAAATCCAACTGTTGTTTTTGCGGGCCCAGTTCGGCTTTTTTGTGTTCTAATTCTGCCTTAGCATTTTCAAACTGTACGGATCCATCATTACCTTTTCTAACGATACGAGTTAATTCCAACTGTTCGTTATCAGCATCGCCTAAGAAATTCCATCCGTGAATATCATCTACGTAACCATTATTGTCATCGTCTCTTTTGTTTCCGGCTATTTCTTTGGGATTGGTCCAGATTTCTCCTTTCAAGTCTTCATGTTCAATGTCTACTCCGGAATCCACAACACCTACTAACACTTTAGCCCCTTTTTTACCTTTAAGTAATTCGGCATAGGCTTTGTCTACGCTCATTCCCGGTACAGTATCTTTGTCCAGATCGAAATGACTCCAGCGTTGTAATTCTTTATCGGAAAGTTTAGTGGTTTTAAAAGGTCTGACATCAATTTTAGCCGGGTTTGTACTTACGATGCTTTTAGGAGCACTGCAGCTTGCTATGGCAAAAGCGATTGCTCCGGAAAAATAAATGGTTTTTAAAATTCTCATGTTTTGGATTTAATAGGTGTAAAAATCAACATTATTCCAACAAAGTTATATTTTTTAACATTACTTTATATGCTTTTGCTTAAAAAGTTATACTTTCGATTTCAGCCATTTGATTGTCTCTTCAGCAATTTTAGGATTAAAATTCCCCTTGGCATATTGTTGCTCATTAAAGTTTTTAACTGCTTCAGGCCAGTCTTTGCTTTTCATCATAAAATGGTCCAAATCGGATATGGTAATCCATGTGGCGGAATTCGCATGTTTTTCGTTGATTGTTTTTTGGGTGAGCATTGGTTCTACAAGAGAACATTGTTCATAATCGGTTCCGCCATGAAGAATTAAGACAGGACAGTTTACTTCTTGCCAGCTTTTGGCTAAATCCAGAGAATCCAGCTGTTGCCAGAACTTCCAGGATCTTCCCCACATATTGGTGCTTCCCGCTTTGTAATTCAATTCCGAAACCACTAAGTCTTTGTATTCCGGATTATGTGAGAGTTCTTCCGGAGATTTTTTGAGCACAAAGAACTCATAATAGATTTTTTGGATTTTTCGGGTGAAGTCTTCTGTTTGCTGATAAGTCAGATGCTCCAACAACGGTTTCTGTACGCGGTGCATTTCCAAGAGGAATTCGCTCCAAGGGCGGAATACGGATCCAAAAATCATCACTCCTTTCGGATGATGTCGTTTAGCTACTTCAGGAGCGATTGTGCCACCCATAGAATGGCCCCAGATAAACAGTTTTGATTTGTCTGCAAAGGAAAGCTGTTCCATATATCGGTATCCGACATCAAAACTTTCTATGTCGGTTTGCAGGTCGACTTCAGTACAAGGCTCACAGTCAAAACTGTCTCCCATTCCTGATTTTTCGATGGTGACCACTGCAAAACCATTCTTTAGCCATTCGTCAATCAGTTTTCCGTTGTAGCTTTTACTGTAATTTTCAATACTTCCACAGCCATAACCGGGAATTAGTAAAATGCATGGGACAAGGTCTTTTCCTTTGGGTTTTCGGGTTAAAGTCCGCAGATAGCCGTTTTTAAACTTTACCCAATCATAAATAACATCGGCAGTTGCCGATGTTTCTAGTGGTTTTATGATTGCTTTAGCAGATGTTGTTGCCGTTTTATTTTCCCTTACATAGGCAACAATTACTTTGTCGTTTGCTCTGATTTGGTTTGCAGCGGCAGCATATAGTTCGAATGTTGTGGTCGGGTTCCCATTGATGGATTTGATAACATCTCCTTTTTTGATTTTCAGTTTCCACATTGTTGAATTCGGTGCTACCGAATCAACAGTAAATCCTTGTTCGGAAGGTTTGCCTAATAGTCCTATGAAGGCTTTTCGTTGTGGTTCTTGATTTGTTTCAACAGGAACTGCACTTTGTCCGTACAATGTGGTGGCTATTGCCGTCACCAACATGACTCCTAATGTCCAGGCTAATCGTACCATGATTTTTGTTTTTTTGATTGATGATTGAAACTACAATTATTTACAGTTCCTGATGATTTGATTTAATGTTTTGTTCAGAATGTCCAACTCATTTAGTGTTACTCCGTGAAGGGCTGTTTTTCTGTTTTCTAAAATCAGGTCATGCACTTTTTTGATGATTTGTTTTCCGCTGAGGGTTACTTTTAAATTGGATTTTCTTCTGTCTTCCAAATTCACTGACCGCTCTAAATATCCTGATTTTACTAAAATTTCAATGATTCTCGTCACCGAAGCATTATCTTTGAAAACCATTTCGCTTATTTCCTGTTGTGTTATCTCCGGATTTTCCAGAATTGATTTAATAACCAGCCATTGGTCTATGGTTATTTTGAATCCGTATTCTTTTAGCTTTTTTTGAGCGTAAACCCGATATGTTCTTATGGCTTTATCTATGGTGTAAAAAGTGATGTCTTTTAATTTTTCCATGTATATTTTTTTCAAAATTATAAATGATTTATCAATATTTGATATATCAAATAGATTTTAATATAAAATTAACAGCTGCTAACCAATTGGATTCTTATCGGTTAGCAAGCTGTCTGTGTTTTTTATTGAATTAGGTTAGTTGGTAAAAATAGCCTCGCAGGTAAAAGCTTCTTTTTGTCTAACCCCTTTTTCTGTCATTTCAACAGTAATAATCTGATTGTGGGCGTCGTGTTCCAGGAATAAATAATAATTGTTTTCGGCTGCTGTAGTTAGGAATTTGGATTTTTCCGGCAAAGTCAATAACGGCCGCGTATCATAACCCATAACATAAGGTAAAGGCAAATGGCCTGCTGTTGGCAATAAATCGGCCATAAAGACAATGGTCTTCCCTTGGTATTGAATGTGAGGAATCATCATTTTTTCGGTATGTCCATCCACAAAGAAAATTCCGAAATCCAATTCTGATTTCGCTAAAAAATCCCCGTCAGGCCTTTTTATGAAATTCAATTGCCCGCTTTGCTGCATCGGAAGGATATTTTCAGAAAGGAAAGAGGCTTTTTCTCTTGCATTTGGTTTGGTTGCCCATTCCCAATGGTTGTCATTGGTCCAGAATTTCGCATTTTTGAAAGCAGGTTCATATCCTGTTTTGTCCTTGTTCCATTGAATACTTCCGCCACAATGATCAAAATGCAGGTGTGTCATAAAAATATCAGTGATATCATCGCGATGAAAACCGTATTTCGCCAATGATTTATCTATAGAATGTGTTCCCCAAAGCGAATAATAGCCAAAAAACTTCTCTGATTGCTTATTTCCCATTCCGGTGTCAATCAAAATCAGGCGGTTGCCTTCTTCTATTAATAAACAACGTGCCGCAATATCGATTAGGTTGTTTTCATCTGCGGGATTGGTCTTATTCCAAATGGTTTTAGGCACAACGCCAAACATAGCACCACCATCAAGTTTGAAATTGCCGGTTTCTATAGGGTAAAGTTTCATGGTTTTATTTAAAGGTTTAAAAATTAAAGTTTAAAAATTCTATAAGAAACAATCGAAGGCTTTTGATTTTTGGACAACCTGATTGCGATTATTCCCTATGAATCTTTTAATCTTTCAAATTTTGAATTATCCACGCAATTTAAGAAAATCTATGTGTTTTACAGCTGTCGAATAGACTTTTTCTATACCGCAATCAGTTATAAAAATGTTAGCAATTATGGAAAAAGGTTTTAATATAGTATCTTTGTGGATAATTTAGACAAAATTAAAATTAGCAATGATAAAGGTATCAGATACAGCAAGTAAAAAAATTGTCGATATGATGAAAGATGATGGTTTTGATGCTGCCAGAGATTACGTTAGAGTAGGCGTAAAAAGTGGCGGATGTTCAGGATTGTCTTATGAATTGAAATTTGACAAAGAAATAGGGGAAGATGATAAGATTTTTGAAGACAACAACATCAAAATTGCAGTCGAGAAAAAGAGTTTTCTATACCTGGCTGGAACAGTTTTAGAATTTTCTGGCGGATTAAACGGGAAAGGATTTATTTTTAATAATCCGAATGCAAACAGAACTTGTGGTTGTGGAGAGTCTTTCTCTCTATAAAAAAATTAAAAAAAATTATGTCAAAATACACGGAGGACGACCTAAAAATTGAACTCGAAAATAAAGAATACGAGTACGGATTTTATACTGATATAGAATCTGAAACTTTTCCTATTGGCTTAAATGAAGATATTGTCCGTGCCATTTCCCTAAAAAAGGAAGAGCCACAATGGATGACTGACTGGCGCATCGAAGCTTTTCGTGCCTGGAAAGAAATGATTGAGCCGGAATGGGCTAACGTTCGGTATGAGAAACCTGATTTTCAGGCGATTTCTTACTATTCAGCGCCAAAGAAAGTAGATCCGAATAAAACATTAGATGATGTTGATCCGGAACTTTTAGCAATGTATAAAAAACTGGGAATTTCTCTTGACGAACAAAAAAAGATGAACAATATCGCTATGGATATTGTTGTCGATTCTGTTTCAGTAGCTACTACATTCAAAAAAACATTGGGAGAAAAAGGGATTATTTTCTGTCCTATTTCTGAAGCAATAAAAGAGCATCCGGAGTTAGTCCGTAAGTATTTAGGGACAATAGTACCGCAAAAAGACAACTTTTATGCAGCATTGAATTCGGCGGTTTTCTCTGACGGGTCATTCTGTTATATCCCAAAAGGGGTTCGTTGCCCTATGGAATTATCCACTTATTTCCGAATCAATCAAGCAGGAACAGGTCAGTTCGAAAGAACATTAGTGATTGCCGATGAAGGAAGTTATGTTTCTTATCTGGAAGGATGTACGGCGCCAAGCCGCGATGAAAATCAATTGCACGCCGCTGTAGTGGAACTAATCGCTTTAGACGATGCTGAAATAAAATATTCAACTGTTCAAAACTGGTATCCGGGTAATAAAGAAGGAAAAGGAGGGGTTTTCAATTTTGTGACTAAAAGAGGTTTATGCGAGAAAAACGCAAAGATTTCATGGACACAAGTCGAAACCGGTTCTGCCGTAACTTGGAAATATCCGTCTTGTGTATTAAAAGGGGATAATTCAATCGGAGAATTTTATTCGATTGCCGTAACCAATAATTTCCAACAGGCTGATACAGGAACCAAGATGGTCCATTTGGGTAAAAACACTAAATCGACTATTATTTCCAAAGGTATTTCTGCCGGAAAATCACAAAACAGTTACAGAGGTTTGGTGCAAGTTAGTGCCAGAGCCGATAATGCCCGTAATTTCTCGCAATGTGATTCATTGTTAATGGGAAACAATTGCGGTGCGCATACTTTTCCATATATCGAAAGTAAAAACACTTCAGCCAAAATCGAACACGAGGCCACCACTTCAAAAATTGGAGAAGATCAGGTTTTTTATTGCAACCAGCGTGGTATTCCAACAGAAAAAGCCATTGCATTGATCGTAAACGGCTTCAGTAAAGAAGTGCTGAATAAATTACCAATGGAATTTGCTGTAGAAGCACAAAAATTATTAGAAATTTCCTTGGAAGGTTCAGTAGGATAATTACAAAATGGAAAATAAGAAAGTCATTATTTTAGGATCTTCCAGAAGCAATGGAAATACCACCAGAATTGTGGATGAAATTGCCCAACGGTTTGCTATTGATGTTGTGAATCTGAACAACTACAATTTTTCCTATTATGATTACGAAAGTAAAAACAGAGCAGATGATTTTTTGCCTCTGATGAGAGATATTATAGAAAAATACGATACGCTGATTTTCGCAACACCAATTTACTGGTACAGCATGAGTGGTATTATGAAAGTTTTTTTTGATCGACTTTCAGATTTAATCCGAATTGAAAAAGAAACAGGAAGAAAATTGAGAGGAAAGAAATTTGCCGTAATTTCTAATTCACATGATGACGAAATTGAATATGATTTTTATCTCCCATTTCGCTTGTCAGCTGAATATTTAGGAATGGACTATTTGGGAAACCAGCATTTTAATGCAGACAACCCAACAGATATAGATAAAATAGAATTAGCTTTTATATAAAATAAAGACAATGTTACAAATTAAAAATTTACACGCTTCGATTGAAGATAAAGAAATATTAAAAGGAATCAACCTTGAAGTAAAAGCAGGTGAAGTACACGCTATTATGGGGCCAAACGGTGCTGGAAAGAGTACTTTATCATCTATTATTGCCGGAAATGAGAATTATGAGGTGACAGATGGAGAAATTTATCTTGAAGGCGAAGACATTTCAGAATTGGCTCCGGAAGAAAGAGCGCATAAAGGTGTTTTTCTTTCTTTCCAATATCCTGTCGAAATCCCGGGAGTTTCAGTGACAAACTTCATGAAAACGGCAATCAATGAAAGCCGTAAGGCTAATGGTCAGGAGGAAATGCCGGCAAATGAAATGCTGAAATTAATCCGTGAGAAATCCGAATTGTTGGAAATTGACCGTAAATTTTTATCACGTTCACTAAACGAAGGCTTCTCAGGTGGTGAGAAGAAACGTAACGAAATTTTTCAGATGGCGATGTTAAATCCAAAATTAGCTATTCTGGATGAAACCGATTCAGGTCTGGATATCGACGCATTGCGAATTGTTGCAAATGGCGTCAATAAATTGAAAAGCAAAGACAACGCTGTGGTTGTAATTACACACTACCAACGTTTGTTGGAATATATTGTTCCTGATTTTGTACACGTTTTATACGATGGGAAAATTGTAAAATCAGGCGGAAAAGAATTGGCTCTTGAATTGGAAGAAAAAGGATACGACTGGATTAAACAAGAACAAGAAGCATAATATGGAATTGAAAGAAAAATTAATTGCCTCTTTCATGGCTTTTGAAGAAAATGTTGATGTAGATGCTGATTTGCACGGTATCCGAACTTTAGCTATCAAAAACTTTGAAGACAAAGGCTTCCCGACCAAAAAAGAAGAATCTTGGAAATATACTTCACTGAACACAATTCTTAAAAACGATTTCAGTGTATTTCCAAAGAAAGAAAATGCAATCGAATTTAAGGAAGTTAAAAAGTTCTTCTTAAATGATTTAGATACATACAAAGTAATTTTTATTGACGGTATTTTCAGTTCTTACTTATCTTCAACAACGCATGACGGACTGGATGTTTGCTTAATGTCATCGGCATTGACCAAACCAAAATACAAAATGATTATTGATACTTTCTTTAATCAGGTTGCCAGTAAAGAAGAGAGTCTGACGACTTTAAATACGGCTTTCGCCAATGAAGGAGCTTATATCAATATCCCAAAAAGTAAAGTCGTTGAAAAACCAATCGAAATCATCTATTTTTCGACAGGTAACGAAGCAGCTTTGATGGTTCAGCCTCGTAATCTGATTATTGTGGGAGAAAATGCCCATGTCCAGATTATCGAACGTCATCAGAGTTTGAATGAAAATCCGGTTCTGACGAATTCTGTAACAGAGATTTTTGCTCAAAAACGCGCCATTGTCGATTATTATAAAATTCAAAATGATTTACAGTCATCTAATTTGATTGACAACACTTACATTGCTCAAAAACAGGAAAGCAGGGTTGCAGTGCATACTTTTTCTTTTGGTGGAAACATTACCAGAAACAACCTGAATTTCTACCATCAGGGCGAAAGAATAGACAGTACCTTAAAAGGCATTACAATTATTGGTGACAAGCAACACGTAGACCATTATACTTTAGTGCAGCACGCAACGCCTAATTGTGAAAGCCATCAGAACTATAAGACTATTCTAAATGATAGTGCAACAGGTGTTTTCAACGGAAAGATTTTTGTGGAAAAAGAAGCGCAGAAAACAGACGCTTTCCAACAGAATAATAACATTTTATTAAGCGACAAAGCAACAATTAATGCGAAACCGCAGTTGGAAATTTTTGCAGATGATGTGAAATGTTCTCACGGCTGTACGATTGGACAATTGGACGAAAGTGCCATGTTCTACATGCAACAGCGAGGAATTCCTAAAAAAGAAGCCAAAGCACTGCTGATGTATGCTTTTACCAGCGAAGTAACATCAAGTATCAAAATACCAGAACTCAAAATCAAAATTGCTAAAATCATTGCCACAAAACTGGGTGTGAATTTAGGATTTGATTTATAATAGAAAACGTCCCGATTTTGTCGGGACGTTTTTTTATAACTTAAAAACAATTAGTTGATGGTTTTTGAACCGCTAATTGTTACAAATTGACCATTTATAATAGTTACGAATGTTCCAGCAACAGCTCCTTCCGTTGGGACATATTTGTTCCAATACTCTTTGTTCCAAGAAACAGCATCATCAGTTCTTACAATAGTTCCAGCACTAGTCGGGAAAGCTACGATACGAAATAAAACAGGATTTATAGTACCAGGTTTTACAAAATTTTGTTTTGAGTTGGCAACAGGATAAAACCAAGTTGGGAAAAGGACATTGTTAACAAAACCACCAAATTGTGTAAAATTGCCATAATAAGCATGACCAAGATCGTCTTTGTGCTCACTTACACCTACATGCCAAGTCACGCTAAAAAAACCATTAGTAGCTAAGATTCCTTGTTTTATATCTCCTGCAACAAGTAATTTTGAATTAACTTCATTGTTCTGCTTTGGAGTGAAAACTTCATTTTTCAAGATTAATTTACCATTGCCATTCATTACCAATGCTACATCATTGTCAAAAACAGGACTTGTTAAAGCTTCAACGGTTTTTAAAAGAGGTGCATACTTATTGAACAACTCACTAGCTTTAGATGGGTTCAATAATGTCAAAGAATTAATTTCATCTGCAATACTTTGAATACTTGTGAAGTTAAAATGAGCTCTTTCTGCATAAATACCATTAAGCCTTTCGTTATGGTAAATTTTTAAATCTTCTAAAATGGCTTTTTCATCAATTTGGGCGTTTGAATTTTTTAAAGTTTCCAAATCTGCTAAAGATGGTGCTTCTAAATGATTTCTTTTTAAAAGATTCTCAATAATTTGAGCTTCCTGGGCTTTTTTGAAAATGGTAATTTCAGCAATTTTGTTTTGCATTTCTTTTTCCGAATTGAAACTTAACACTTTATTTTCCGAATTGGCATCGGTTGTGGTGGCATCGTCTTTAGAACAAGAAATAAGAGTAACAGCAAATAGCGCTGTTAATAAATAAGATTTGATTTTCATAATACTATTTTTTTAATAATTAAAATCTTCAATAACATTTTGAGATTTGTAAATCGCCTAATTCCTGCGCAAGAATTATAACTTTCAGGTTGTTTTTGTCTTGATTTTTAATGACAGATGACCTGAAAGCCATGCAAAATTGATGGTTTTGTAATTATTAAAAAAACGGTTACTCGGACAATTTATAAATTATGGAGCAACAATTTGTAAATTATGGCATTCTTTATTTTGTATAATGATTTGATGTGTAATGTGTTGAAATTGCTTTGTCCAAATAAGAAAATTATTGTTTTACACTTCCTACAACGTCTCTCAAAAATCCATTAAAGTCAAAATCCGGTTCTTCTGTCAATCCCATTCTCACGATGACTAAATCTTTAGAAGGGAAAATAGCAATCATTTGGCCTTGGTAACCGCTGCAATAAAACATTTCTTTTGGCACATCAGGGAAATAACCGCCGGCATTCAGCCAAAATTGCGCACCATATTGCCCTTTTGAAGTGTTTGTTGGTGTAGCAACATATTTCGCCCAGCTTTCGTCGAAAATTTGTTCACCGTTCCAATTGCCTTTGTGTAAATATAATAAGCCAAACTTTGCCCAATCTCTCGTTGTGGCCCAGCCATAAGAAGAACCAACAAAATTTCCAGCCATATCAGTTTCGACAATGGCTGAATTCATACCGATTTTATCAAGTAAAGAACTGAACCAAAAATCTAAATATTCCTGATGTGTTTTGAACTGCTGTCTCAAAATTCCGGATAGTAAGTTAGTCGTTCCTGAAGAATAATTCCAATGTGTGTCCGGTTTGAAAGCTGCTGGTTTTTCAACTTGTGATTTAGACATGTCTTCGGCTTGAAACAGCATTTTTGTCACATCAGAGATTTGTGTATAGTCTTCTTCCCATTCCAATCCTGAATTCATGTGAAGCAAATCGTTTGTGGTGATGTCTTTGCGTTCGTCGTTTTTCCATTCAGCGACAGGAGCCGGTTTGTTAATGTCAAATTTTCCTTGTTTTTGCAATATTCCAAAATAAGTGGCTGTCAGGCTTTTAGTCATAGACCAACCTAATATTTTAGAAGTTTTCGTAAATCCGTCAGCATATTTTTCGGCAATAATTTTGTCTTTATAGAGTACAAGAACCGAACGGGTACGCTGCTTTTTTTCTCCTTTTTTATCGAATGCACTGGCAACGGCCAATTCTAACTTTTTATAATCTACAGTAGGGAAAACGGTCTTTTCAGGTTCGTTATTTCCGTAAGGAAAAGACAGGTTATTGCTAAGTTTGGTTCTTTTAGGAACATTGTACGGCTTGCTTTCGTCGAAATCATCATCGACCAAAACAGCGCCCAAACCTTCGCGATAAATAGCTTTTCTGCTTTTCAGGCCATACACTGAGGCGAAAGCCGTTTTTGTTTTTTCATCAATCTCATTTTTGGCTAAATCGATCATATTGATATCGTTATCGCCTTCTTCAATGGTTTTCATCGAACGGTTATCGATAAAATGCCCGGAAGCAATGCTTTTTGAAGAGAATCCGGAGATCAGATCCAGCTTCGGATAGGTTACAAAACCGTAATAAATAATGGCTGCCAAAAGCACTAATCCAATAAAACGAAATATTTTCTTCATAAGAATTCAAGTTTGATGCAAATTAATAAAAAAAGAGATTCAATATTGAAATGTTAAGAATTTACTGTGTTTTTTACGGCTGTTTTTTGGGTATATTTGTTTTTACTGATATTTTTAAAAATGAAACAAGAAGAAATACTACAGAAATTATTGGATGAAAACCTAATTACGCAAGAGCAATCCGATACTGTAAAACAATACCGATCGCTGGGTATTTTCTCTTTACATAATGAGTTGTTGTTTCTGCTGTATTTGTCGGTATTGCTTTTCACTACAGGTGTCGGAACCTTGATTTATAAAAACATTGACACGATTGGTCACAGTATTATTTTGGCTGTTTTATTTTTGATAACAACGGTTTGTTTTTATTTCAGTTTTAAAAAATCGAAAGGATTTTCAAAAGAAGATGTAGATTTTGAGAATCCTGTTTACAACTATCTAGTACTTATGGGAACTATTTTGAGTTGTATTTTTGTGGGTTATCTTCAATTTCAATATACGATTTTCGGAACGGATTATAGTTTAACAACGCTGTTTTCGGCAATAATTGGTTTCTGCTGTGCCTATTATTTTAATAACAAAAGTGCCTTGTCAATTGCGATAACAGGTTTAGCGGCTACGATAGGAATCACCATCACACCCAAAGCACTTCTGGAAAATGATATTTATAACCATCCGATGCTTTCTTATTATGGATTGGCATTAGGGATTTTGCTTATTGCCTGGAGTTATTATTCGGAGAAAATCGGTTTAAAAAAACATTTTGGTTTTGTGTTTCTCACTTTTGCTTTGCACTTAATAAGTATTTGCTGCATTGCTGGATTATTAGAATATTATTGGTTGATTTTTGTGATTTTAATGGCAGCTTCGACCTATTATTTTTACCAAATAAGTTATAAAACTCATGCTGTTTCTGTTTTTACCTTCACTTTAATTTACGGTTATATCGGTTTTAATATTTTCTTATATAAGTTATCGTCTTATATTGATTTTAATCTTTTTACCGAATTGATGATTATTATTACTCCATTTTATATTATTGCCTCCATAATTTTATTTATCAAATTAATTAAACAGTTTAATAAACACAGTCATGATCGCAGTAAATAAAGAATTATTAAATAATAGTGTTTTAGTTGACGAGGCCAAGAATTTAAGAAACAGTAATTTTATTACTAAAGGTCAGCTTGACGCGATTTTATTAAAATTCCCAGGGCTTAAACAACAACATAATTTCCTGATTTGGATAGGGTTTTTTCTGCTAGGATGTATTTTATATTCTTCTATTGCCGGGACACTATCTTTGATTGCTATTTCAGGATTGTCATCAAATTATGAATTTCTGCTTTTTATATACTCCTTGATTGGTTTTGTTGGATGTGAAATTTTGGCCAAACAGAATTATTATTGTTACGGTTTGGATGATGCTTTTATATTAGGCGCTCAAGCTTGTCTTTTTTGTGGCATCGGTGTTGTTTTCGAGCAGCCAATAGCTGTTTTTATTTCGATGGTGATTGTTGGATTGTTTTGTTGTTTACGCTATTTAAACATTTTGTCAGCCCTTATAAGTTGTATAGGGATTGTTGGGTTTTTCAGTGATTTAATTGTTGAATTTGAAATTATAGATAAAGGATTTTTGCCTTTTGTAACGCTTTTTTTAGCAGCCATCCTTTATTTTTTATACGCTAAATTGGTTAAAACAGCCGAAAGATATTATAAAAACAGTCTGCTTCTCATTCAGGCTTTTGCTCTTATTTTGGGTTATTTATCCATGAATTATTTAGTAGTAAGGGAGCTTTCGGAAGAATTGATGAATGTTGTAATTGCACCAGGAACTGACATTCCGTTTGCTTTTTTGTTTTATGGATTGACTTTTTTAATTCCGATTTCTTATATCTTTTATTCTTTATTAAAGAAGGACAAGTTGATGTTACTGATTGGTTTTGCCGCTTTAGCATTCTCGTTTTATACCATTCGATACTATTATTCCGTTTTGCCCCTTGAAATTGCATTGATTTTGGGAGGGACATTGCTTTCAATACTGGCCTATTTTTCCATCCGAAAACTAAAACATAAAACTTCAGGTGTCACTTTCGCGCAAGACCGAAATGCTAATAATGCTATTTTGTCTAACGTGGAAGCGGTTATTGTCAATTTGCAGGTCAATTTAAAAGGAATGCCGGCTACAGAGCAAAAAATGCCTTTTGGTGGCGGTGATGCTAGTGGTGGTGGTTCTGGGGGAAGTTACTAAGTTTATCAATTCATTAGCATTATTTTAAATAAACATAACGTAAATTTGCACTAAATTTTAGATGTTATGTTTGATGTTCAGAAAATAAGAGCTCAATTTCCAATATTATCGCAAACTGTAAACGGAAAACCATTGGTTTATTTCGACAATGGGGCTACTTCGCAAAAACCGCAGGTGGTTATTGATGCGATTGCAAAATATTACCAGGAAATTAATGCTAATATTCATCGGGGAGTGCATACTTTGAGTCAGTTAGCAACTGATGCATACGAGGTTTCGCGTGGAAAAATACAAACCCACATCAATGCAAAACATGCACATGAAGTTATTTTTACTTCAGGAACTACACATGGAATCAATTTGGTAGCGAACGGATTTGCTTCGATTCTGAAGAAAGATGATGAGGTTATGGTTTCTGCACTGGAACACCATAGCAATATTGTTCCTTGGCAAATGTTGTGCGAAAGAACCGGAGCGAAGCTGGTTGTGATTCCAATGAATGATGAAGGAGAATTGATTATTTCTGATTTTGATAAATTACTTTCCAATAAAACCAAAATTGTCGCTGTAAATCATATTTCAAACGCATTGGGAACCATCAATCCCATAAAGTATATGATTGAAAAGGCACATGAAGCCGGAGCCGCAATTTTAATCGATGGCGCACAGGCAACACCGCATCTAAAGCCGGATGTTCAGGCATTGGATTGTGATTTTTATGTGTTTTCAGGACATAAAATCTGCGGGCCAACAGGTGTTGGAATTTTATACGGAAAAGAAGATTGGCTGAACAAGTTGCCACCTTATCAGGGCGGAGGCGAAATGATAAAAGAAGTTACTTTCGAAAAAACGACTTATGCTGAATTACCGCATAAATTTGAAGCAGGAACTCCTAATATCGCCGATGGAATTGTGCTTGGATCAGCTATAGATTATCTGAATGAGATTGGATTTGAAAATATTCAGAAACAGGAAAAGGAATTGTTAGCATACGGTACTCAACGATTGCTCGAAATTGAAGGGGTAAGAATCTATGGAACCAGTAAGGAAAAGACTTCGGTCATATCATTTAATATTGAAGGAATTCACCCGTATGACATTGGTACAATTGTTGATAAGTTAGGAGTAGCGGTACGAACCGGCCATCATTGCGCGCAACCTATTATGAATTATTTTACTATTCCGGGAACTATAAGAGCGAGTTTTTCGTTTTATAATACCAAAGAAGAAATTGATATATTTGTAGAAGCGGTTAAAAAAGCTAAAATGATGTTATCCTAAAAAACCAAATTAATTATGAAAGCAATTACTCTAATAGTGTCCATGATAGTGACTTTTTCAAGTTGTAACTGTCAGAAAAAAGCAGTAGAAAAAGATAATTTAACCGGAGAAGCAACCATGAAACAGGAAACGGTAATGCCAAAATTGGAATATGAAGCCAATACACGAGGTTTTTTCAGAAGGATTTCAATTGCGAATCAAATTGCCTGGGTGACGAATGTCAGAGATGGTAAACCTGAAGAAGTTAAAATCAGTGATGCAGACTGGAAAGAACTGGTTTCGCTTTATAAATCAGTAAAAAAAGAAGGCTTGGCTAATTTAAAAGCACCTACAGAACAACGGTTATATGATGGTGCGCCAATGGCAAATTTCAGAGTGATTGAAAAAGACAAAACATTTGAATCAGTGACATTTGACGGAGGTTTTCCACCAGTTGAAATAGAAAAAATTGTAAATAAACTTATCGAGATTGCCGATAAAAAAGAATAAAATGACAATTAAAGAAATACAAGACGAAATTGTTGATGAATTTTCGATGTTTGATGATTGGGATGAGCGTTTTCAATACGTTATCGATTTAGGGAAAAGTCTTCCGTTAATCGAAGAAAAATATAAAATCGAAGAAAATACCATTAAAGGATGCCAATCCAAAGTGTGGGTGCATGCGGAGCAAAATAACGGGAATATAGTATTTACTGCCGATAGTGATGCCATAATTACCAAAGGAATTATAGCGATTTTGGTTAGAACCTTTTCAAATCAATCACCAAAAGAAATTTTGGAAGCAGACACGAAATTTATCGATGAAATAGGATTAAAAGATCATTTGTCGCCAACTCGAGCAAACGGATTGGTTTCAATGATAAAACAAATAAAAATGTACGCTTTGGCTTTTCAGGCTAAGCAATAATTAAAGAAAATGGAAGAATTTAACGACACAATCAATTTAGGAGAAGAAGTAGTAAAAGGTTTAAAAACAATTTACGACCCGGAGATTCCTGTTGATATATATGAGTTGGGATTGATATACGATGTTTTTGTAAATGAAACTTTAGATGTAAAAATCTTAATGACACTTACATCACCTAATTGTCCTGTTGCCGAAACTTTGCCTAAAGAAGTGGAAGACAAAATAAAAAAAATTGATACTGTAAAATCCTGCGAAGTTGAAATCACTTTTGATCCGCCTTGGAGCAAAGATTTAATGAGTGAAGAAGCTAAGTTGGAGTTGGGAATGCTTTAATTAAAATGGAAGAGATTGTAAACAAAGTAGCGGGTAGTGCCTTGGAAGTTTTCGATTTGGAAGATTATTATCCAAAGGGGACAAGGACGCAAATTGACATTTCACAATGGCTTTATGAAGGGTTTCTTTTGAAAGAAAAGGATTTTCGTGAAGTTTTAAAAACCGAAGATTGGTCTAAATACCAAAATCAATTTGTCGCCATTCATTGTGCCACCGATGCAATACTTCCTGCTTGGGCCATAATTCTGGTAACGGTTTATGTTGCTCCGTTTGCTAAAAAAGTGGTTATGGGTACAATTAGTGATTTAGAAACCGCACTGTACCAGGAAATTCTTGCAGATATAGATTATTCTAAATACCAGGACAAACCCGTTATTATTAAGGGGTGCTCCAAAAAACCGGTCCCGGAAAGCGCTTATGTTATGGCACTGCAAAAACTTCAGCCCTTTGCCAGAAGCATTATGTATGGTGAAGCATGCTCTGCAGTACCACTATATAAATCGAAAAAATAAAGTAACTGGAATATATTTTTCATAAATTTGTGAGAATTGTAAACACAAATTCTATGAAAAAGACAATTTTAGTAGTATCGGTTTTATTTTTTGGAGTTTGTTCAAATGCGCAGCAAACAGAAAAAGAACTTATTGACAAAACTGCAAAAGCAGCTGCCAAAGCCCAAGACACGGCCAATATGGGCTGGAAAAAAACCGGGAACATCACTTTGTTGTTTAACCAATCAGCTTTTAACCACGAATGGCTGGGCGGTGGAACATCAAGTATGGCAGGAAATGTAGGATTGAATTACGACTTCAACTATAAAACGCCCAATATCGTTTGGGACAACAAGATTCTGGTGGCTTATGGTTTAACCAAATTAAAAGATGCTGAAACCACTAAATCTGATGATAGATTTGAATTTACCTCACTTTTAGGAAAAAAAATAGGTCAAGGAAATTGGTATTACTCTGCGTTTTTAAATTTCAAAACCCAAATGGATTCCGGATTCAAAAAAGTTGATTTTACAAACGACAACGGAACACCACTAAATCCAGCTGATGACTTTGCTGATAAGAGAGATGTAAAAATTTCACACTTCTTTTCTCCGGCTTATTTACAGGCCGGTCCAGGATTGCTGTGGAAAAAATCAGATAATTTAAAAGTAAACTTCGCGCCGGCAACATCTCGTTTAATATTTGTTCACGATCATTTTACCGAGTTTGGAGCGGCATATGGAGTCGAGCAAGGAGAAACAACCCGATTCGAGTTTGGAGCGGCTATAAACGCTTATTACAAGCTAAATCTGATGGAAAACATTTCAATGGAGAACATCCTAAATTTATATTCTGATTATTTAGACACTCCGCAAAATGTAGATATTGATTATCAAATGAATCTGGTGATGAAGATCAACAAGTACATTTCAACAAATTTAGCTGTTCAGGCTATTTACGACGATAACGCCATTGGAGCATTTCAGGTAAGGGAAATATTCGGATTAGGAGTCAATTACGGCTTATAATAAAATACTCCTTCAGGGTGAAGGAGTATTTATATGGTATTTTTTAAGTAAATCGAACATCGGGCAGCGTTTACATCGTTTTTTTTCGCTTTTTAAATATTTTTCACAACATTTTGATTTGCAGTCTTCAGCAATTTTATGAATTTTAAGAAGCTCTTTATCGTGTTTCTTTTTAGACTTATCTTTTTCCTTGTTGCCCAAAACGAATCTCGTTTAAGTTAATTTTTGCCTACCGCTGATGCACTTCTTACAGTAATTTGTTGAATATCTCTATCGAATAAATACAAGCCTCCTTTATCGTCACCAATCAGATTGATTTTATCCAGAATGGTTTTGGCTTGTGCCTCTTCTTCAATTTGTTCAGCTACATACCATTGTAAGAAATTATGAGTAGCGTAATCTTTTTCATCAAAAGCGATATGAACCAATTCGTTTATCGAGTTAGAAACGAATAATTCATGTTGGTACAATTCTTCGAACATTTCTTTGAAGGTTCCGAAAGATGTTTTCGGAGGTTTCAAATCGGTTATGATGGCATGACCGCCACGTTCGTTAACATATTTTATTAGTTTAAGCATGTGCTGACGTTCTTCGTCAGATTGACGATACATAAACTGTGCAACACCTTCAAGTCCGTGTGTTTCTGCCCAACATGCCATAGACAGATAAACTTGGGATGATTCGGCTTCAATTCGAACTTGTTTGTTCAATACAGATTCTATGTTTTTTGATAGCATAATGGAGTCTCTTTTTTATAAAGTTACGAAATTTTCGTTTATTGATGAATTTCGAAAAACTTATTTTATGCAGTTTTACTATAAAACACGGTTTCTTTAAGTGAGCTAATCCACAAATTTTCTTAATATATATTGTTTAGTGTAGGTGTCGTAGTTGCCCAGATAATAGGTATTGTTCATTTTAAAGAGGGTTGGAGAAACGAGATTTTTGTTTTTCTCAATATGATTTTGGATTTTATCGAAGGCAACCGGATTAATATCTCCGCTTATATGATTACCATTGTTATCAAATAAAGTGTTGATATAAACTACTTTTCTGCTGGAATAAGAGTTAAAGTTATCAAAAGTAGGGTTTGATATGGCGCTGGCAATTAAAACGCCGGCCATTCCAAACATTGCGCCGTACATTGCACCGTTATTGTCTTGAACCTCAGAAACACTTCCGATTTTTAAAAAGTAATTTCCATTTATTTTATAACCCGAAATCCCACAATTCGAGTTGCTCACTTTTCTTAAAAACTGATTTGTTTTCTCTAAAATCCTTTGATTTGAGCTGCTGCCGTTTTCCTGAGTAATTGGAGAGTTCTTATAATTGATTTCTTCAGTAACAAGAGTAGGCAATTCTTTTAGAATGTTATCCTGAGAATCTTTTATGGACAAAATCATCTTTTCCGAAGTCAGTTTTATCTGAAATAACTTGTCATCCATTAAAAAAGAATTGGAACGAGCCGGAGTGAATTCTGTCGTTTGTAAAAAAGGAGTTTTGTATATTTTTTCTACAGCGGATAAATTAGATAACGTAATGTTAATCAGTTGTGTGTAACTCGGATTTGTATCAAATGAAATGATAAAAGTGCCATTTTGAATATAACATTTTCTCTTTTTAGAGCTATAAGTTAACGAAGTTGGACTTTCAGTTGTTATTTGCTGTAATGAAAAGGCGTTTTCAAAAGGCATGAGATCCTCTTGCAGCACGCCATAAAGTGTTGATTTTTTAAAATTCGAAAGATAAAATTTATAACCTTCTAAATTAATCGTTTTCTCAGTCAAATGATCCGCTTTATCGAAGATATACAATTTTAAAATATTTGAATCTTTAAGCACCGTTGCCATATAAAAAACACCATTATCTGAAAATTTCTGAATCACTTTTTCATCCTTTAATTTAGAAGAAAAGGTATTAATAACCACTGTTCTTTTTTCAAAATCATAGGTTTGGGAAGCTATTTCTTTTGAATTTCCTGACGACCAAAATAGTTTGTATTGATTTCCATTGTTGATGTAACCAATCATATCGCTGTAAACTTTGCCCGGATGACTTGAGCTCAGGGAATCCATAATCTGCAATTGTTCATTCAATCGCATAGCATTGACTTTTTTCTTATCGCTTAGAAATAAAGTAACTTCGTTTTTTGATGTCTCCACAATTTGAAAAACATCACGATTGCCTTTTAATGATAATGGAATAGTATTTACCGTTTCCTGAGAAAAAGAAACGGCAGCAGTGAACCCCGCAAGGAGAACCAGAATTTTTTTGAACATGTTATTTTTTAAAATAGATTAACCAATAGTAGCACCATTTTCTACACCATCTGTATCCGGACTAACGAAAACCAGTTTGCCTGCTGCATCATTGGTTAACAAAAGCATGCCTTCACTTTCAACACCGCGTAAAGCCCTTGGAGCCAGATTAGCTAAAACCGTTACACGTTTGCCAATTAATTCTTCTGGAGTAAAATGCTCGGCGATTCCGGATACTATCGTACGGACATCAATTCCGGTATCTACTTTCAATACTAAAAGCTTGTTGGCCTTTGGCATTTTTTCTGCTTCGATAATGGTTCCTACTCGTAAATCTATTTTGGCGAAATCTTCAAAAGTTGAAGTCTCTTTTTGTGGTTCAATCACTTTGTTTTCTGCTTTATTAGCCACTTTTGTAGCTTCCAGTTTTTCTATTTGTTTCTGAATTTCTTCATCTTCTATTTTAGCGAATAATAATTCTGCTTCCCCAATCTGATGGTCGGCTGGAAGTAAATCGGATGAGTTTGAAATATCATTCCATGCCAAATTGTTTTCTGATTTCAGAATACGTTTCAATTTAGCCGTTGTAAAAGGTAAAAAAGGTTCGGCCAAAACACTTAAAGCCGCTGCAATTTGCAAGGCAACGTACATTTGTGTTTCTACTCGCGCCGGGTTTTCCTTTACGATTTTCCAAGGTTCTTCATCCGCTAAATATTTATTCCCTAATCGGGCTACGTTCATCAATTCGCCTAAAGCTTCGCGGAAACGGTATCTTTCCACAGAACTTGCAATAACGGCTGGATAAGCTTTTAATTCGGCTAAAACCTGTTCGTCAACTTCCGATAATTCGTTCGGTTTCGGAACAGTGCCTTCATAATATTTATTGGTCAAAACGACTACACGATTGATGAAATTCCCGAAAACTGCTACCAATTCGTTATTGTTTCTCGCCTGAAAATCCTTCCAGGTAAAGTCATTGTCTTTTGTTTCCGGAGCATTTGCCGTCAGAGCATAACGCAAAACATCCTGCTTATCTGGGAAATCAAGTAAGTATTCATGCAGCCAAACGGCCCAGTTTTTTGAAGTGGACAGTTTGTTTCCTTCCAAATTCAGGAATTCATTCGCAGGAACGTTGTCCGGCATAATATAACTTCCTTCGGCTTTGAGCATTGCAGGGAAAATGATACAGTGAAAAACGATATTGTCTTTCCCAATAAAATGAACCAGCTTTGTATCTTCGTTTTTCCAATAAGGTTCCCAATCTTTCCCTTCACGGGCAGCCCACTCTTTGGTAGCTGAAATATACCCAATAGGCGCATCAAACCAAACGTAAAGCTTTTTGCCTTCTGCTCCTGCAACAGGAACATCAATTCCCCAGTCTAAATCTCGGGTTACGGCACGGGGCTTCAAACCGTCTTCCAGCCATGATTTTACTTGACCCAGCACATTGGTTTTCCAGTCTTTGGCATGGCCAACTAATATCCAGTCTTTTAAGAATTCCTGGTATCTGTCTAAAGGTAAAAACCAGTGTTTTGTCGATTTTAAAATCGGAGTTTCTCCCGTGATGGTCGATTTCGGATTAATTAAATCGGTAGCATTCAAAGTCGAACCGCAATTCTCGCATTGGTCGCCGTACGCTTCCGGATTATCACATTTTGGACATGTCCCGGTAACAAAGCGATCAGCAAGGAATTGCTCCGCTTTAGCATCATACAATTGCTCGGTTATTTCTTCGATAAAATCGCCATTGTCATATAACTTTCTGAAAAAATCAGAGGCAGTATCATGATGGATTTTTGACGAAGTTCTTGAATAATTGTCAAAAGAAATTCCAAAGTCCAAGAAAGATTGTCTTATTATTCCATCGTATTTATCAATGACTTGTTGAGGCGTAATCCCTTCTTTCTTTGCTTTCATCGAAATGGCTACCCCGTGCTCATCACTTCCACACATAAACGCCACGTCTTTCCCTTGCATACGCAGGAAACGGGCATAAATATCAGAAGGAACATAAACGCCGGCCAAATGCCCTATATGAATTGGGCCATTGGTGTACGGTAAGGCGGCAGTAATCGTATATCTTTTTGGATCTTGTAACATAATTCAATTTAATTGAATGCAAAAATAAGGAATAGAATTTTTATTTAGAGCTATTCCCGTTATCCGTTGCAATCTTTTTCGGCAAAAAAGCCCAGAAAAAGGATTTTCACTGCTACCGGGGCTAAAAAATCTTCATAAATCTGTAAAATCTATGTTATCTGAGTTCCAATAAAAAAATAACTTAATACATTTGTTGTTATCGAATTCAGATTCCAAATGAAAAAAACGTTTAGTATTTTATTTTTACTAGTTGCATTTTCGAACATCCAAGCTCAAAAAAACATGATTACACCTCCAAGTCTTAAAAAAGGGGATACTGTTGCTATTGTATCTACTGCCAGAAAAAACATCGATGATAATTTAAAACCGGCTATTGAATTGCTGAAATCCTGGAGTTTGGAAGTCAAAATCGGAAGTACAATTGGTCTGGATTTAAATCAGCTTGCAGGAACTGACGAACAACGGGCCAAAGATTTCCAAGATCAAATGGACAACCCGAATATCAAAGCCATCTGGTGCGTTCGTGGCGGTTATGGTACGGTAAGAATGATTGATTTACTCGATTTTACGAAATTCAAGCAAAGCCCAAAATGGATTGTAGGGTTTAGTGATGTTACGGTTTTGCACAGCCATTTAAATACAATGGGGTACAAATCCATTCATGGAATAATGCCGATCAGTGTTGGTAAAGCATCAGTTCAGGCAAAAGAATCATTAAAGATTGCGCTGTTAGGAAATGAAAGGCTGGAATACGAACTGGATCCTCATGTTATGAATAAATTTGGCAAGGCCTCCGGAGAATTAGTTGGCGGAAACTTATCTATTTTATACAGTTTGTTTGGTTCTCCTTCAGCTATTGATTGTCATGATAAGATTTTATTTTTGGAAGATTTAGACGAATACTTGTATCATATTGACAGAATGATGATGAACCTGATGAGGAACGGATGTTTGGAAAGCATTAAAGGAATTATTCTGGGTTCTATGACAAAAATGAAAGACAATGATATTCCTTGGGGAAAAGATGCGCTTCAAATTGTGGAAGATGTAACAAAAAAATACAATATTCCTATTATTTATAACTTCCCGGCGGGTCATATTCAGGACAACAGGGCGCTGATTTTCGGTTCTCAGGTTACTATTGATGTCAATGATAGCTGTAGTAAAGTTTCTTTCCGATTTTAAGCAATGGCTGACCACAACGAACTCGGGAAACTAGGTGAGGAGATGGCTGTCAGTTTTCTGTTGAAAGCCGGTTACGTTATTCTGGAAACGAATTTTGTTTTCCAAAAAGCAGAGATCGATATTATTGCCCAAAAAAACAATACACTTGCCGTTGTTGAGGTAAAAACACGTTCTTCTGTCGATTTCGGCAGTCCTCAGGATTTTGTAAACCCAAAAAAAATCAAACTTCTGGTTAAAGCAATTGACGAATATGTATTGTCAAATGACTTGGATTTTGACGTCCGTTTTGATATAGTTGCCATCCATAAAAACGGTAAAGATTTCATTATTGAGCATTTAGAAGATGCTTTTTATCATTTTTAACAAAAAACAACGTTGTTTTATTTGTAACAAATTGTTTTAAATTTATCTTTGCAACAGAATTTAAGTGAAAAAATGAAAACAATATCTTCCGTAGTAGAAAACTACATCAAAACCAAACCGTTTTTACTTAATGCGCTTTCACAAGGCATTATCAATTTAACTTCTTTGGCAAGAATCATGACCGAAGAATTAGAACATGACTTGGGTAAAGACGTCAAACAAGGGGCAATAATTATGGCCTTGAAAAGACTTTCAGAAGATTTGGATTTTAAGGTTAATCATAAAATCACTAAAGTGCTGAAGAATATCGGTGAAATTACCGTTCGCTCTTCTTTGACAGATTATACCTTCCTGATTTCAGATACTATTTTAAACAAACAGGCTGATCTGATTTCGGAAATCAATATGCATTCGGATATATTTTATACATCATCGCGTGGTGTAAACGAAACCAATATAGTAGTAAGCGAAAGTGTTAATCACCTTGTAGACAAGCATTTTTCGAATGAGAAATTAATTCAAAAGCTGCAGAACCTGGCTTCAATTACCGTTAAACTTCCAAAAGAAAACGTAGTCATTCCCGGAATTTACTATTTCATTTTTCAGCGTTTGGCTTGGGAAGGAATCATTATTAATGAAGTAATTTCAACCTCAAATGAATTTACCATTTTAGTGAGTGATGATGTGGTGGATGTGGCTTTCAAAGTGATTAAAGATTTGAAACACTTGTAAAATAAAAGTTTTTCTAAATCATTTCCATCAATTCCAAGGCTCTCTTAACCGATTTTACATTTTCGAAAGTAAGCAGTAAACGCAGTCCGTTTTTAGTTTCTTTTTCCTTCATTTTACACAGTTGAGGTTGCTTTTGCACAAATTGCAGTACCTGATGGAATCTGTTGGACTGGTAATAATTGCTCTGCTGATCCGAAATAAAGTAGCACACCATTTTGCCTTGTTTCAATACTAATTTTTCAATGCCCAATTTGCTGGCAATCCATTTAATACGTAAACTGTTAAGTAAAGCGATGGCTTGTTTCGGCAAAGCACCAAAACGGTCTGTCAGCTGGTTTTCGTATTCCTGCAAACCTTCTTCGTCCTTAATTAGCGCCAGAGCGTTGTACAAAGCAAGTCTTTCGGTTACACTGTTGATGTAATCGTCCGGGAAGAGCAGCTCAAAATCGGAATCAATTTGAAGGTCTTTTACATATTCTTTTTCTACGGCAGTATCTTCTTCGGCATACAAATCCTTAAATTCATTTTCTTTCAGTTCTTCTATGGCTTCGTTCATGATTTTCTGATAGGTTTCAAAACCTATTTCATTAATAAAACCACTCTGTTCTCCACCTAATAAATCTCCTGCACCACGAATTTCAAGGTCTTTCATGGCAATGTTAAAACCACTTCCCAGTTCGCTGAATTGTTCCAATGCCTGAATTCGTTTTCTGGCATCTTCTGTCATAGCCGAATAAGGCGGCGTAATAAAATAACAAAAAGCTTTCTTATTGCTTCGGCCTACACGACCACGCATTTGATGCAAGTCAGAGAGTCCGAAATTATTGGCATTATTAATAAAAATGGTGTTGGCATTAGGGACGTCCAATCCGCTTTCGATGATAGTTGTAGCAACCAGAACATCAAACTCACCTTCCATAAACGAAAGCATTAATTCTTCCAGTTTTTTGCCTTCCATTTGGCCGTGACCGACACCTATTTTGGCACTTGGAACCAATCGCTGAATCATACCCGCAATTTCCTTGATGTTTTCAATTCTATTGTTGATAAAGAAAATCTGTCCGCCACGCTCTATTTCAAATGAAACTGCATCCCGAATGACTTCTTCATTAAAGCCTACGACATGTGTTTCAATTGGGTAACGATTGGGTGGAGGTGTTGTAATAACCGATAAATCCCTTGCCGCCATCAGCGAAAACTGTAACGTTCTTGGAATAGGAGTGGCCGTCAGCGTCAAAGTATCGACATTTTGTGTGATGGTTTTGAGTTTGTCTTTTACATTGACACCAAATTTTTGTTCTTCATCCACAATCAGCAGTCCTAAGTCTTTAAAAACAACATTTTTATTCACCAGTTGGTGAGTACCGATTATAATATCGAGTTTTCCAGATTCTAAATCTTTTAATGTTTCTGCTTTTTGCTTTGCTGAGCGGAATCGGTTTACATAACTTACATTGACCGGCATTTCTTTTAGTCTTTCGGTGAATGTTCTGTAATGCTGGTAAGCCAAAATTGTTGTTGGAACCAAAATGGCGACTTGTTTTCCGTTGTCAACGGCTTTAAAAGCAGCACGAATGGCAACTTCTGTTTTACCAAAACCAACATCACCACAAACCAAACGATCCATAGGACGGTCACTTTCCATATCGGCTTTAACTTCCTGGGTAGATTTTAACTGGTCAGGAGTATCTTCGTAAATAAAGGAACTTTCCAATTCGAGTTGCAGGTAACTATCGGGTGCAAAAGCAAAACCTTTGTCCAAACGGCGCTTTGCATACAATTGAATCAGGTTAAAAGCAATGTGCTTGACTCTTGCTTTTGTTTTTTGTTTTAAGGCTTTCCAGGCACCGGAACCCAGTTTGTAAATCTTGGGTGGTGCACCGTCTTTGCCATTGTATTTCGAAATTTTGTGTAGGGAATGAATGCTGACATACACAATGTCATTATCAGCATAAACGAGTTTTATGGCTTCCTGCGTTTTGCCTTCGACCTGGATTTTCTGCAATCCGCCAAACTTCCCTATTCCATGATCAATGTGTGTTACATAATCGCCAACAACCAATGAAGTCAGTTCTTTTAAGGTTATGGTCTGTTTTTTGGAATAGCCGTTTTTGATGCTGAATTTATGGTAACGCTCAAAAATCTGATGGTCAGTATAACAGGCAATCTGGTTTTCATCATCTATAAAACCTTGAAATAACGGCAAAACAATCGTTTCGTATTGCTTGGTAAGGTTTTCGTGATTTTGTTCATCCAAGCTTTCAAAAATGTCATGAAAACGTTTGGCCTGCTGTTCATTCGAACAGAATAAATAGTTTTTATAATGAAGATCCAGATTTTGTTTCAGGTTATTCAGCAACAAATCGAATTGTTTATTGAATGATGGCTGAGGCTGGATATGAAATTCAAAAGTTTCGGATATTCTGAATGTTGGTTTTGTAGACAATTCAACAATTGAAAAATCCAAGGCCTGTTTAATGAATTCTTTCTGATTCAGAAATAATTGCCCAGGAGTAGCATGTTTGATGTCTTTAGACAGTTTGTCGAAAGTCTCTTCAGCCTTGCCAAATAATTTGTCTAAACTCGACAATAATAAATCCGTGTTTTGAATAAAAAGAGTTGTTCTCGGATGAATATATTCTAAGAAGCTTTCTCTGTTTTCCTGTAATATTTTGTTTTCGAAATTAGGAATGATGGTGATTTTCTGTTTCTTTTCAACGGAAAGCTGTGTAGCAACATCAAATGTCCTGATGCTGTCTACTTCGTTCCCGAAAAACTCAATACGGTACGGATTGTCGTTTGAAAATGAAAAGACATCCAGAATACCTCCACGCACCGAAAATTCTCCGGGCTCGGTAATAAAATCGACACGTTTGAATTCGTACTCAAACAATACTTCGTTAATAAAATCAATGGAAACCTGCTCGCCAACCGAAATTTTCAGTGTGTTTTTCTCCAATTCTTTTTTGGTCACCACTTTTTCAAAAATGGCTTCCGGATAGGAAACGATAATGGCCGGTTTTTTTCGGGAATTGATCCTGTTCAGAACTTCAGAACGCAGCAAAACATTCGCGTTTTCTGTTTCTTCTATTTGGTAAGGTCTTCGGTACGAACTGGGATAAAAAAGGACATCTTTGTCTCCAATTAAATGTTCTAAATCATTCAGAATATAGGCCGCTTCTTCCTTTTCATTGCATAACAATAAAAAAGAGTGCTCGCTTTTTTGAAAAAGTGCTTCAATTACAAACGAAAGTGACGAACCCAGCAATCCTTTTATATGAATTTTGTTGTCGCCCTGAATGGCATTGTTAATTGTAGCTATTTTAGCTTGCTGGCGGTATTTGTTGCGAATGATTTCAGTACTCAATGGAAAATTATTTAAGCATTCCTTCTTCTTCTTCTTCTTTAGGTGCTGAAGGTTTTACAGCATCTGACGGAGCTTCCATCCCATTGATGGAATTCAGCATTTCCTGTTCACCTTCTTCTTTCTGGATATGGCTTCGGTTTACAATTTCTTCTATCTGCCCTTGCAATGCATTGACTTCAACATTTAAATCGGTAATCAGGCCAACTACTTTTTTCTCCGGAATCCGATCTAAATTGATAAAAGTATGCAGGGCTTTTACTTTGGTTATCAAAGCCATCAGTCTGCTTTTTATTTGCGGTTTGTCTACCTGTGCCGGAATGTTGTTATTCAGTTCCTGAGCCTTTTGAACCAGACTTTTTGTTTTTGTCTGAAAAGCACTGATAGTTCCTTTAGGTTTCTGATTCAGCTCAGACACAAACAAGCGCCATTCGTTCCAGTTGTTGGCAATTCTTTGTGCTTCTGGACTCATACTTCTTGAAGTAAAATTCCAGGTTTTATTAATAGTGTTAAAAGCCAGTTCTTTTTCCTGCAGGGCTTTTTTGATTTCTATTTCGTGCATTTTACTGTCTTCTTTACAGGCTGATAGCAAAATGGTCAGCAACAAACAAAATGTGATAGTGTACTTCATGATTCAATCCGATTGAGAATAGGAGCAAAAGTACTATTTTGTTTTTTTAGATAATCATAAGTGTTAAAGATCTTAAGATTTTGTCCGTTATTTAATTTCCGAAAAGAGTATCTTTGTGCAACAACATTTCATAAGATGAGCACAAAAATATTGATTATAGGAGCCTGCGGACAAATAGGCACCGAATTAACGCAAAAATTAAGATCCGTTTACGGCACAGATAATGTTATTGCTTCTGATATCAGAAAGTTGGATAATGATGTTGTCAATGACGGAATTTTTGAAGTAGTAAACGCTTTAGATTACAATCAGATTGAAAATTTAATCGAAAAGTACCACATTACCGATGTTTACCTGATGGCCGCTTTATTGTCAGCTACTGCAGAAAAGAACCCGGCTTTTGCCTGGGATTTGAATATGAATTCACTTTTCCATGTGTTAAATTTAGCCAAGGCTGGGAAAATTAAAAAGATCTTCTGGCCGTCGAGTATTGCCGTTTTCGGACCAACAACCCCAAGAGACAATACGCCGCAATATACTGTTATGGAACCTTCAACTGTATACGGAATCAGTAAGCAATCCGGCGAAAGATGGTGCGAATATTACAATAAACAATATGGTGTAGATGTGAGAAGTATCCGTTATCCGGGACTTATTTCCTGGACTTCACCTCCTGGTGGCGGGACTACAGATTATGCGGTAGACATCTATTATAAAGCGCTGGAAGACAAAAAATTTACTTGCTTCCTTTCCGAAAATACGGCTTTGCCTATGATGTACATGGACGATGCAATTAAAGCTACAATAAGTATTATGCAGGCTCCGGCTGAACAAATTAAAGTGCGTTGCTCGTATAATTTATCTGCAATCAGTTTTACTCCTAAAGAAATTGCTGCATCTATTCAAAAACACATTCCTGAATTTACCATTGATTATGCTCCTGATTTCCGTCAGAAAATAGCAGACAGCTGGCCGGCAAGTATTGACGATTCTGTTGCGAGACAGGATTGGGGCTGGAAGAATGATTTTGATATGGAAAGAATGACGTCAGTAATGTTAGAGAATTTGGCAAAAAAATAAAAATTCCAAAGCTTTCAGGCTTTAGGTAATAAATAAAAAAGCTGCAACTTCCGGTTGTGGCTTTTTTATTGAAGTTGTTTGTTAGAAGTAATTATACTTGTTGCTGTAGATTCTGCGTCTGAAGTTGTGTCTTATAACACAAAAGAAAAGCCCCGCGAGTTGCGGGGCTTTTATAATAGAGAAGCAGTTGTTAATTAACCACTACGTTGTCAATTTGCATTGTTGTTGTAACTACAGGTCCTTCGCTGTATACTTTGCTTGTTCCCACATATTGGAAAACAAAATAGCCGTTTCCTGTTACGTTAGCCGGGATATTGTATACACCTGCTGACGCAAAAGAACTTGTTGTTGCTGTAGGAATGGTAAAGCTAGTTGTAATATCATATAGCTGTACATCTTTTATGTTCATTCCAGGTACATAATTCTCTGTTCTGTATACTTTAAGACAAGCTCCGTTGTAGAACTGTGCTTTGATCTGGAAAGTAAAAGTAGAAGCAGTACCCATATTAACAGGCATAAAGAAATAAGACTCGTTATCTTCCACAGTTCCTCCAAAAGAGCTCATTTCAAGGAATTTCCCTGATTTAATGATCCAGTTTTTAGTTCCTTTAAGATCGAAGTTAACATAGTTAGGGAATGATTTCTGATTTACTGCAAAACTTTCAAAATTCTCTGTGTAAGCTCCTGAAAAGTTGTAAGCTCTTGGTGTATCTAGTTTTATATCGTCTATATATCTAGCCAAAAACTGGAAGTCAGAACCAAATTTACTCATAACACCTCTTATTTTTCCACGGCCTCTTGCTACTTGCTTTACGGCAAAGGTAGCAAAGCTACTTACTCTGAAATAACGTTGTGTATTACCTAGTGTTGCATCTACAATGTTGTGGTTGGTTGCACCACCTCCGTTGTCTACATCAAAATAACTTCTTGCTAATGACTGATCTGCAAATTGCACATTGTCAAGTTCAATCAAAGTGTTAATGTTAGCATTGGTAGCAGCTTGAGCTAAAGTCATTGTTCTTACAAAACTGTCTTCAGGAACAATAGTTTCTGAAGGGAATAAATGATTTTCCCATTTGTAATTAGGAATACGGCCCAAACCTCCTTGATAAATATCTCCTATTTTTAAAGAACCGTCAGCAATAACTGTATACAAACCTTTTAGCTTGATATACGCTTTTCTTCCTGGAGTAAATCCTTTTCCGTATGATTTTAAATCAATAGAAACACTAAATGCAACCGGAGCAGAAGCATCTGTAGGGATAGTCTGGAAAGAAATAACATTATAGAAATTACCCGTTTCATCACTTGAAGTTACATACGCTTCAATGATATCATCGGCTGTATATTGAGTAACTGTTGACGATGAAGCAGTATAAATATTCTGAACCGTTTTATTTGCTGTCAGGTTATACGTCTTTATAGCTGTTGTCGGTTCGTCAAAGTTTTCTTCAACGCAACCTGTAAATAAACCTAATGTGGCTAATACTAGGACTATTGATTTTATTTTTCTTGAATTCATAATAGTAATTTTAATGAATGAATTATTAGTAGAAAACTTTAATGTTATCTATTTGATATGTTCCTGTCAAGTTAGAATTCGTTCCTGAACCAGTTACACGGAATGCAAAATGCAAAGTTCCTTTGTAAGCTGATAAATCAACAACTCCTGAGTTTACAAAAAGAAATCTTTCTGTATCTGGTGTTGGAGTGATAATAGGAACCTTCTCCCAGCTTGCAGCTGCAAAGTTTGTACCGTCGTAGTCTGAGGAAACCAATAATTCTAAAGGATTATCTATTGATGTTCTCAAGAAATTTTGAGCTGATTGGAATACCAATTTTTCTGCATCCTGCGTATCCATGTTCAAAGCTGGAGAAATCAGCCAGCCTACATTTACCGCCTGGCCTGAACCAAACGAACTGAATTCAGCATAACCATTACCACTGTATTCCTGCTCTGACCAGATTTTGCTTCCTGTTTGGGCAAAATTGGTCCAACCTGGAGTATTTAGGTTGGTGTTGTCTGTAGAACCTGTAAAATCCTCTTGAAACAGATAAGTATTAGATTTCGCTACTTCATAATCACTATCCTTGGTACAACTTACTATCGCAAATGATGCAATAAGTAATGTTACTATTGTTTTATTAATTTTCATCTCTTATCTGAATTAGAAATTAACGTATAAATTTACAAAATATGTTCGTCCGTTACCATAAAAATATTTTGGTGCAAAAGCAGGAGTACCGCTGCTTACATCTTGGTTTAACTGTCTGAAGTTCGCATCTCTTGCTTGTTCAAAACCACCCGTTTTGTATGATTTATCCAAGATGTTGTTAACGCTGGCAAACAAACCAAAAGTATAACTGTTAATCTTCCACGATTTTCCACCGGTAAGGTTTAACAAAGTAACTGCGTCAAATTTTTCTTGTTTCAATAATTCTCTGGCTCTTTCCGGAGTAGCTTCTGCAAACGGTACACCGTTTCCGAAAGCCGGATCTACAAAGAAATTAGCTGTTCTAGTAATAGGAGCAACATCAATATAATTGTTAGCTAAATAATTGGCATTAGCACCAATCCACCAAAAGTGCGGATCTCTGTACTCCAATCCGAATGATCCTGCTTGTTGAGGTGTACCGGATTGTTTGTAATTTTTCAGGTAGGCTTTTCCGTAATCGATAGAAGGCATTGTGTTTCCTTCAGTTGCCATTGCATCCTGATTGTAAGAGATACTAGGGTTACTGTCGTAAGTGAATTCACCGTAAGCAGCCGCTAATGTCGCTTTAATTGTTGAAGTTATTTGGTATTCGAAACCAAACTCAAGACCAATGTTCTTTTTATCAAGACCGGTTACTGTTTCTGCTAAGAATCCGCTTTGGTTGTTGTTGTCCGTGTTTGGATCACCATCATCTAAACTAACACCATCAGCAAAGAAGAACGAAGTTTCAGTAGCGTTTTTAATTTTAGAATAGTAAGCTGTAAGCCTTGTTTTCAATTTTGGCGTTCTGATAATGTAACTTGCATCTGCACTTGAAATAGTTTCACTTTCAATTCCCTCAACAATATTGTTGTTTATTCTTGCATTAGGGAAAGTGTTTCTCATGCTTGGTGCTTTAGTTTGGTAAGAACCGTTAAAAGATAATAAATGCTTACCTGTAATTTTATAGGTTAAACCTCCTTTAAAACCAAAATTGTCAAAAGCTATTTTTTCGCCTTTTCCAAAAGAGTTCACAGGGTAGTATCCGTTTTTATACAAACCTTCTCTTTGGTATTCAGAGCGTGTGTAATTTTGAGCTACGTAGAAATCTGCTTTGCTGTAAGTAAACTTAAACTGAGTAAAAGCATCTATAGTTGTAGCAAACATATTGTAGTTGTAACCATATCTGTCACCAACAGTAACATTTCTGTTTGGATTGTTCAAATCAGATTGCTGTTGTGTATCTGTTAAACCATAATTGTCAACATCTGTAAAGTAAGCACCTCCTAAAAGGTCTAACATTTCCTGAAAATTCTCAGATTTTAATTTTCTGAAAGTTCCACCTGCATTTAAACTGATGTTATCAGCTAATTGAGAGTTTAAAACAGAGTTAGCTGTGAATAATTTGTCATCAGTTCTGTCTTCGTATAAAGCATAGTAGCTGCGTCCTCCATTGTTAAGGTCAGCCATTTCAGACCAGTTTAACTGTCTGTTTGTAAGGAATTTTGCGTTAGCTGCGCCTGCAAGATTCTCAGGACTGTCTCCTACGTATTCGTTTGTATCCGCATCATATAAAGAAGTGAAATAACTTGGTAGGTTTCTGTAGTAAGTTGGGTCTGGATTAGGCTGTGATTGGTAATCAATACGACTGTTTCCTATTTTACCAAACTGGTAGGTTACATTCGTGTTTAAGTTTGTTCTATCGGTTATTTTCCAATAATGGCTTAACATTAAGATTGGTTCTTCCAGATTTTTAACACGTGAGTTTCTTTTTTCACCATTGTTCCAACCCCAGTAAGAGTTGTATTTCTCTCCAGCAATTTTGGTAACTTCATCCGTATTTGGTGAATTTTTACCTCTGCTGTTTTGAGCAAAAATCGATGTAAAGTTTAAGGAATGTTTGTCATTAATTCTCTTTTCAACACTTGCGAAAAAGGAATTAGCAGAATAAGTAGTGCCTTCAAAGTAAGCTTCTTCAGCCCAACGTCTTCCTGCAGAAATAACAAAAGCCCATCCGTCTTTGTTCATGCCTGAAGCGTGAGTTCCCATCATTCTCCAGTTATAGTTGGTGTTGGTTCCTGCAAAAGAGATACGTGAACCAGGTCTGTAAATAGAAGCTCTGGTGTTTATTTCCTGGGTTCCTAAAATACCACCAAAACTGTAGTCTGACGGAGTAAGTCCCATTGTAAATTCTTGATTACGAGTAGCATCATTTAAACCACCCCAGTTACCCCATTGTGGTCTTCCGTCATAAATCTTGTTCATGATTACACCGTTTATCATGGTAGTTCCATACTCATTGTCTAAACCACGAATTCTAAAACGGGCTTGACCCCAATTGAAAGCAGCTGATTGTTGAAAAGCATCACGTGAAGCCTGCAATAAGCCTGAAGTGCTTTCAGAACCACTGTTATCATCACCTAAATCATTTTCGGTAATAGTAATTAAGCTCAATTGTTGTTCAGCTGTCTGATCTTCTTCAAGAGCAATAACACCCAAATCAATCATTTGACCAGTCAGAATTTGAATTGGAAGTAATTGATCTCTGTAGCCAACGCTTTTAATTTGTAATAATTGACTGCCTTTTGTAACTTCTGTAAATTTAAACACCCCTTTAATGTCGGTAAGTTGTGTAAAATTTGTGTTTTGGATTGAAGCAACGACATTTTGTAATGGTTTTTGAGTCTTCGCATCTACAACTTTAGCAGTGATTCCTGTTTGTTGCTGAGCAAAAGCTAAAAAAGCCTGTAATACAAGTAATGTAGTAATAACAAGTTTTTTCATAAATTAAATTAAAGTTAATCCCTTTTTAGTTTTTAAGTTAAATTTAAATGGGGCGACAAATTTACAAGATTAAATGACATTTCAGCTATTTAGTATAAAACTTATGTTAAACTTGTTGATAAATTTACGTTGGCCTTGTAAATTCAACTGTTTTTTAGCGGTTTACATTGATTATGAGGCGTGTAAATTTGCTTTAAGACAGAAAATATGTAAGAATAATCAGGCTGATAATTGGATTTTTTGTTTAATTGAATATTTCTTAACGGATTAAAATTAGGCTGTGTGTAATATTATTTTACATTTGTAGCCCCAAAAGTTATTTTGACTCTTGATTTTAACTAATTATAGTATTTATGAAAATTAGAAATTTTTTCACCATTTTATTTCTATTGTCTTTAACAGTAAGCGTAAAAGCCCAATCTAAAAAATTTGTCGTTCAAACAGTTGCTTTTTATAATTTAGAGAACCTTTTTGACACAATCAACGGACCTAATAATGATGAAGAATGGTTGCCTAACGGTCTTCAGAGATGGACTGGAGAAAAGTACAAGAAGAAACTGGCTAACTTAAGCAGGGTGCTGGCTGAAATTGGCACAGGAGAAAATCCGAATCCACCGGTACTTATTGGTGCTTCTGAAATTGAAAATCGTGCAGTTCTGGAAGATTTGGTCAAAGAACCTAAGTTAATAGACAAAGATTATGGAATCATTCATTTTGATTCACCGGATAAACGTGGGATTGATGTTGGATTGTTGTACCAAAAGAAGCATTTTCAGCCAACAAGTTACATAAACGTACCACTTTATATTTATAAAGAAGAAGATAAATCGAGCAAGAAGGAAGCGGAAGAGAAGACCGATGATATCGCTGTAACAACCACAAACGACAGAAGAATTTATACCCGTGATCAATTATTGGTTACAGGAAAGCTAGACGGAGAAGAAATCAATGTGATTGTTTGTCACTGGCCTTCACGTTCGGGAGGTGAAAAGAAAAGTGCTCCTTTTAGAGAAGCGGCAGCTGCACTAACCAGAAAAATTACAGATTCGTTGCAGAAAATCAAGCCGGATGCTAAAGTGATTATATTAGGTGATTTGAATGATGGAAGCTTTAACAAAAGTGTAAAAGTTGAAATTGGTGCAAAAGGTAAAAAAACAGAGGTTGAACCGCAAGGCGTTTACAATCCTTTTGAAAGCATGGCAAATAAAGGTATGGGAACAATTGGATACCGAGATGCCTGGGATATTTTTGATATTATCATGGTTACCGAACCATTGATAAAAGAAGATTATTCTTCTTGGAGGTATTGGAAAGCAGGAATCTATAATAAGCCTTTCTTAATTACCACAACAGGTCAATATAAAGGATATCCGCTAAGACATTCTATGACTGAAGTCGGATTTAGTGATCACTTCCCTACTTATATTTATTTAATTAAGGAAGTAAAATAAAAAGAAGTACAAAAGGCTGGATTTTCCCAGCCTTTTTTTATTTCATAACTTTACGTTTTAAAAATTAAGAATATGGCAATCGCAAAACCTTTTAACCTTACGAAATGGATTGAAGATAACCGACATCTTTTAAAACCGCCGGTTGGTAATAAAAACTTATATGTTGATTCCGGAGATTATATCGTTATGATTGTCGCAGGGCCCAACAACAGGAAAGATTACCATTACAACGAAACAGAAGAACTGTTTTACCAGCTTGAAGGAGATATCACAGTCTATATTCAGGAGGAAGGAAAAAAAAGAGCCATGCATCTTTCGGCTGGGGATATATACCTGCATCCGGCTAAAGTACCACATTCACCCGTTCGTTCTGCCAACTCCATAGGCTTGGTTATCGAAAGAAAACGTAACGATATTGGAGCTAAAGACGGATTGCTTTGGTTTTGTGACAACTGCAATCATAAACTGCACGAAGTTTATTTCGGTTTGAATGATATTGAAAACGATTTTCAAAAACATTTCAACCATTTTTATTCCTCCGAAGACCTAAGAACGTGTTCCGAATGTAAAACAGTCATGAAACCACTTTAAGCAGAGTTAAGAAATAATTGGGAGTTTTTGTATTTAAAAGTTATACTTTCGCAAAAAAAAATTTAAGAATCCTCATGGACGATTATTCAAGGAGAACGAAAGATAAACAGGAATAGCCGTTGCTTATTGCAAACGCTATCCCAAAACAGCGCTTTGCATTATGATTACTTTTTACAAAAACAATGACGGATTATTCCAAACCGAAAACAAGAAGAACAATTGCTGGATTAATGTAGTTTGTCCAACCGAAAAGGAAACCCAATTCCTTTTAGAAGAATTACAGGTTCCGGAAGCTTTTTACAACGATATTGAAGATTTTGACGAGCGCCCGCGTATCGAAACCGAAAACGGCTGGTGTTTGATTATTATCAGGATCCCGTTCAAAAGTAACGACGTAAAGTTGCCTTTTAATACGGCGCCCTTGGGATTAATTTTTAAGGATGACGTGTTTGTTTCATTGTGTTTTCAGGAAACAGATATGCTTTCGGATTTTGTCTTATACACACAACGTAAAAAAATTACGGTAAGCCATCATTTTGATTTGGTGTTAAAATTACTGTTGTCCTCGAGTGTCTGGTTTCAAAAATACCTGAAGCACATCAATCAACGAATCAAACAGGCAGAGCAAAATTTAGAAAAATCAATTAAAAACGAAGAGCTGCAGGCGTTACTTCAAATAGAAAAATGCCTGGTATTTTTTATTACCTCCTTAAAAGGAAATGATATCTTATTTCATAGAATAAGAAATTTAAAAAACCACAAAGAGACTTTCAACCCTGATTTGCTGGAAGATGTTGAAATCGAGTTGCGGCAGGCTGAAGAGACAACTAATGTTTACAGTAATATCTTAACCGGCATGATGGATGCCTACGCTTCCGTGATTTCAAACAACCTGAATATCATCATGAAAAAGCTGACTTCCATTTCCATCATTTTGATGATACCAACATTAGTAGCCAGTTTATATGGTATGAATGTGCCAAATAACTTACAGGGAAATCCATATGGTTTTTGGATTATTCTGCTGATTTCTTCGGGAATTTCTATTTTTGGAGTGTTTATGTTTAAGAAGAATAATTTATTTTAGGAGCTGTTCCTGCTGTACGCTGTATCTTTTTTGTTGTGAAACTCTGTTAGTAATTTAGGTTTTGTTTTAAACAAAAAAGGATGCCGCTTCCATCAGGGCTAGGAACAACTTTACAGATAAACGAGCCCATGATTAAACAAAAAATCATACATTTGCGAAAAATATAACAAAAAACGATAAAATAGTTAAAATGTCAACAATAGCACAACAATTCGGTATGACCGAAGCATTAGCGCAGTTAGGCGTAAAGGCGATAAACGAAGGAACTTCAACAGGAAACAACTGGTTTTCTAACGGAGAAATTTTTGAAAGTCACTCACCAGTTGACGGTCAATTAATTGGTAAAGTAAAAGCATCTACTGCCGCAGATTACGAAAAAGTAATGCAATCGGCTACAGAAGCTTTCAAAACTTTCAGATTGATGCCGGCACCGCAACGTGGAGAAATTGTTCGTCAATTTGGCGAAAAATTACGTAAACATAAAGAAGCTTTAGGTAAATTGGTTTCTTACGAAATGGGGAAATCTTTGCAGGAAGGTTACGGAGAAGTTCAGGAAATGATTGATATTTGTGATTTTGCAGTAGGATTATCACGTCAATTACACGGTTTGACAATGCACTCTGAGCGTCCGGGACACAGAATGTATGAGCAATACCACCCAATGGGAGTTGTTGGAATTATTTCTGCTTTTAACTTTCCAGTGGCAGTTTGGGCTTGGAACACTGCTTTAGCTTGGATTTGTGGAGATGTTTGCGTTTGGAAACCCTCTGAAAAAACACCTCTATGCGGAATTGCGTGTCAAAATATCATCGCAGAGGTTTTAAAAGAAAACAATCTTCCGGAAGGAATTTCTTGTTTAATTAACGGAGATTATAAAATAGGAGAATTAATGACTGCTGACAAACGTGTGCCTTTGGTTTCTGCTACAGGCTCAACTCGTATGGGTAAAATCGTTGCACAAGCGGTTGCAGGTCGTTTAGGAAAATCATTATTAGAATTAGGCGGAAATAATGCTATCATTGTTACTCCGGATGCCGATATCAAAATGACAGTTATCGGTGCTGTATTTGGCGCTGTAGGAACCGCAGGACAAAGATGTACTTCAACTCGTCGTTTGATTATTCACGAAAGTATTTACGATAAAGTAAAAGACGCTGTAGTATCTGCTTACGGACAATTAAGAATTGGAAATCCATTAGATGAGAAAAATCACGTTGGCCCACTTATCGATACACATGCTGTAGAAATGTACAACCAAGCTTTGACTAAAGTTGTTGCTGAAGGCGGTAAAATTTTAGTTGAAGGCGGTGTTCTTTCAGGAGAAGGATACGAAAGTGGCTGTTACGTGAAACCGGCTATTGCTGAAGCTAATAACGCTTTCGAAATTGTGCAGCACGAAACTTTTGCACCAGTTTTATATTTATTGAAATACTCAGGTGAAGTAGAAAATGCTATTGATGTTCAAAACGGAGTAGCTCAGGGATTATCTTCTGCTATTATGACTAACAATTTGCGTGAAGCAGAGCGTTTCTTATCTGTTGCAGGTTCAGATTGTGGAATTGCCAATGTAAATATTGGAACTTCAGGAGCTGAAATCGGTGGTGCTTTCGGTGGAGAAAAAGAAACAGGAGGCGGACGTGAGTCTGGTTCTGATGCTTGGAAAATCTACATGAGAAGACAAACAAATACAATCAATTATACTACAAGTTTGCCATTGGCACAAGGAATTAAATTTGATTTGTAATCTTTTAAGAGAGAATAGAAAAAAGCGTTCACAAGAGTGGACGCTTTTTTTATTTTAATTCTAAATTAGGTTTAAAATTTTGAAACCAGGTAAAAACAATTATTTTTGCTCCCGAATTAAAAAACAAAAACAATGCATTTTAGTAAATCAACATACACAGCGCTTAGCGAAGGAAGAAATCTTCCGTCGTCTGTATCGGGTTTACTGCTATGTGATTAGAAATATAAAATTGACAATCAACAATACAATAACTCGAAATTAAACTTTCGGGTTTTTTTATGCTTATGATGAATCGAGAAAAAAAGAACAGTACAATAATCTTAATCGGATTTTGTAAAACAATTTCAGAAACGAAAATACAGCTGCATTAGCGGTAGCTGTAACACATTGCTATGTGCCCGATTCTGAATTCTCAGAGTCGGGCATTTTAATTTAAAAACAAAAACAAAAATGACTTAAAAAAGAATTGTAAAGATCATCAACAATGGAAACAAAGACAACAATATTGACAAACACGACAACAACGGCCTCTGCTTTTAAGCAAATGGTGGAGCGATTATATGCTGAAAAAAGTGCAACTGTAGGCAATCAAGGTACTTTAGCATCAATAATCGCAACCTGCTTTGCATCTATGAGCCAAGTTCAAAACCCTTGGAAAAGAGCTGCTTTCAGAGATTTGTTGTTGCATTTGGAAGCTCAAGGTTGTTATGCTTTGTTGAGAAATGAATTGTACATAAACGCATTGGCTAACATTGCCGCTTTCGGTAATAAAATGGTCAGAGATAGTATTACTTGGGAAAAAGAGTCTTTCGTTGCCGAGAACCAAATGAGTTCTTTGATCCAAAATTGCTTTGCAAAATACGAAGTTCCGGAGTTTTTGGAAAGTGTCTTTTATGGCCAAAATAAAATACAAATGTTGTGGTACGTGCAATTGGGCCGAGGTGACAGTGTGTTGAATTTGAGTAGTTTTCCAATTCATTTGACAAAGAAAATGGCACACGAGTTCAAAAATGCACCGGTTAATTACAGTGTGGAACAAGCCATAAGATATATTCAGGCCAAAGGTTTCGGTGCCACAGAAACAATGGCTGAAACATTAGCCTGGAGTGTATTGTCTGAAAGTTTTGGGCAAGAAGTTTTTTGGGAAAAGGTTGTCGTTTTTTTTGCTAAATACGAAGAATTGCCTTTTGCAAAAGTGCAGGAAGTTTTGTTTTTTATAAAAGAACAATTCGGTGAAAATAAAAACTTCAGTATGAAAGGCAGGACTTGGGAGGCATTGGTTCGAAATTCTGATGAATGGCATTCTGAGTATTTCAAAAAAATGAATGCCTTGAACAGAGCCCAATGGACAACAAGTGGTATCAATGGTTTTGAAAAACACACTTTAAAAGACAACGAAAACAGTTTGTATTATATTGTAGAATTGGTAAACTCTGAAGAATTGTACGAAGAAGGTTATGAAATGAGCCACTGTGTTGCCGAGTACGAGTACGTTTGTATTGAAGGTCGAACAGCGATATTCTCTTTGAGAGAAAAGCAACAACAAACGGACTATGCAACATTGGCTACCATAGAGGTAGATTTGGCAGATCGGGCAGTAGTTCAGGCGAAAGCAAGATACAACGAATACGTTTCTTTTGAAGCCTATGAAATAATAGTAGAATGGGCTGAAAAAGAAAGCATAATATTGTGTTTTGAATATGAAGATGCTGCAGATCAGGCTCAGTACCAAATGCCAATCGAAAATCAATATATTGTTCAAGATCGATACGTTGCTCCTCGCTATGAATATAATGAGGAATACAACAGAAGAGATACTACATTTTTTGATAATGAAATCAATTGGAAATGGATCTTGTACGTGATATTTCTATTGATAAAGGTATGTATGCTGCTAGGCCGATAAAAAAGAGCTGTCATAATTGACAGCTCTTTTGTTTTTATTTAAGCAGGACTATTTCGTTTTCTTAACATATTGGGTTAAAATGACAATATGCTGTCCTTCCACACGGCCTTCAATTTGTTCGGCATTATCCCAAACTAATTTGATGTTATGTACAGCAGCGCCTCGTTTTGCTGTAAAAGTAGCGCCTTTTACATCCAAATCTTTAATCAGCACTATGGAATCTCCATCTTTTAAAATATTTCCATTTGCATCTTTGTGGATGATTTTTCCATCTTCATCTTCACCTTCTCCAGTTGCAGAAGCCCAAACTAAAGTTTCTTCATCAAGATACATCATATCCAGTAAATCCTGTGGCCAGCCTTCCGGTCTTAATCTGCTCAACATTCTCCAAGCCACAACCTGAACTGGTTTGTTTTCATTCCACATGCTGTCACTAAGACATCTCCAATGATTCGGATCTGTTGTTGTCGTGTTTTCGATTTGGTTTTTGCAAGTAGTGCATACCAAAACAGAATTATCTACCGATATTGCTTCCTCTTTCGTTAAATGAATTCTTAAATCTTCGTTAGAGCCACACAATTCGCATTTGGAATCGCTTCTCTCGTATAATTTTTTTTCTATTGGAGTCATACTAAAGATTAAAAGACATTCCAATACTTACATTGAACTGATTGTTGTAGTTGTCAAAAAGCTCATTGTCAGTTGTGTCATATTTTGCGATAGGAAATGCAGCTTCGGTAAATACCCCAAATCCATCTGTGAAGAAATATCTGGCACCTACATGTCCGCCAAAATTTCGTAATCCTAAATCCAAACCAGGATAAACGTCCAATTTATCGTCAATATTTAAAACATTACCTAAATTAGCGTTAAAACGTCCTCTGACATCGGCTCTGTCTTGAAATTCAGGTTTAAAGTCTAAATATTTATTAGCCGAAAGCAAGTAAGTAACCTGAAAACCAAAAGACATATTTTCACCTAAACCAAAATCTGCCGTAGATGTAATACCTGTCGCATTTTCCTGAATATTAGCTCCAACCTGGAATTTAATATCTCCCTTACCCTTGAAGGCCTGTGCATTTACCAAAGATACCGTTAACACAGCAATTAGTGTGATAATTTTTTTCATTTTTTAGAATTTTAATTTGCTACAAATATAAGAAGTTAGTTTTTAATTTCTGCCTATTTCGTTTGGATAGAGGGTATTTAAAGGATCGCTTTGCCAAAACTCTTTAGTGTCAATATTCATAATGGTTAGCGGTCCGTTAAACGCAGCTCCTGTATCTACATTCCAAATCGTGGCTTTTTTTACTGGAATTGTTTCGCTGATTTGAGTTACGGGAGTGTGGCCAATGAATATCTCGGAATAAAGTTTTAATCTTTTCGGATAAAAAACAGAATCCTGAGTAAGATTTTGATCTAAAGACAACGCCAACTCCCAAAGCGTCCTGTCCCAGTAGAGCATTCTTGGAAAATGTTCGATGGTAACTCCTTTCAGGTTTGTAAAGCCTGCATGAATAAACAATCTGTTTTGTTTGTCGATATGATAGTTTTTAAGAGAAAGCAGAAAATCAATGTGTTTTTGCTTCGTTTCTTCCGAAATTGTTTCGTAAGCCAATATGGTTGATTTCCCTCCATGCTCATACCACATAGGATTATCGTGATTGTTTTGCAACCAATGCATAGCCAACTCATCATGGTTTCCGCGAATAAAAATACAGTAGTTAGTCTGGTTAAGCTCAATTAAAAAGTCTAAAACCTGTGGTGATTCGCTCCAGCCGTCCACATAATCTCCCAGAAAAATAAGATTATCAGCTGGAATTATACTGGCTCGCTTGAGTATTTGTTTTAAGGCAATAAGACCACCATGTATGTCGCCTATTACGAATGTTCTCATTTTCGGGATATTAGAATTGGAAATTTACAAAAAAATAACAGGATAGATTTTTTAATATTAAAAAAGATCAGTCAATTTGAAACTTTTTCGGGTAAAATTAGATTTAACAAAATAGAAGGAAAAACCATAAAATTGATGGTTCGAAGGGTTATAATTTTATTCAAAATTATAACATATAAAACAACAGTGATAGATAAAGAGTATTTAATTTTTTTTTAACAGTCATGTTTTATTTGTGTTTTAATTTTTAGTGTTTCCAAAAACAACCTTTAATCAATTAATAATTAATATTATGAAAAATTTTTTATTTACCCTAGGCTTAGTAGTTTGTTTCGGTGCTTTAACTTCTTGTTCAGTAGACGAAATCGAGAAATCACCAGTTTCTGAAAATACCACATTAAATGATAGTGCAAATTTATCAAATAAAGATGGGGAAGATGACCCAATACCACCAGTTTCTACTGTTGATCCAATTGTTAAGCCAAAACAGGATTAATTAAAAAACAACAGAAAATTACTTTTGTAATCGTTTTCGGGCAATTAAAATTTGTTTAAATTTGTGTAAATCATTTTTAACCGATAATTAATTTGAACCGTAAAATATATTTCCTCTTCCTCTTTTTTCTCTTCTTAGCATCTTGTTCAGACGAGAAGGCAGAAAAGCTGAACGATTTGTCTGTAAAGAACTTAGATACTTTATTGTCTAAGGCACGCAATGAGGCATATTCTAAAAAACAACGGCTGTATTATACAGACAAAGCTTTTGAAATTGTTAATGCGTCGAAAAATGATTCTTTAAACAGAAGAAATCATTTTAAAATTGCAAACAGGTATTTCGAACTTTACGAATTGGATAAATATCTTGCTGTGAGTAGGAAAAGCTACTCATTGGCATTGGAGAGTAATGACTCTTCTAATGTTCCTAAAGCGCTTTATTATATTGGAGATTTTTATTTTGAAAAAGCAAATAATGACAGTGCCTATTATTATTATTCTAAGGCAGAAAAGCTTTATCAAAAGTTAAACGACAAAGAGAATCTGGCCAAAACTATTTTGTACAAGGCCTATATTATGCTCACGGAGAGAAATTATATAGGAAGTGAAATAGCAACAATAAGAGCGCTTGGTCTAGCAAAAGAAATTGATGCCAAAATGCTGTCTTATGAATGTAATGTAAATTTAGGAAGCTCTTTGCTGGGGATGGATAATTTTAATAAATCACTCGAATACCACCAAAAAGCCTTTTTAGAACTGGAAAACTTAAAAAAAGAGCCTCAATATGAGATTCTGAAAGCACAGACATTTAATAATATTGGTGTTGTGTACCAGCATTTAAAGCAATATGGAAAAGCGGTCGAAACATATCAGAACGCTTTGAAAATTAATAATCTGGATAAAATTCATCCTGCAATATTTGCAGCCATTATCGATAATTTAGCCTACTCTAAATTTAAAATGGGAAATAATACGGTCTCTTCAATGTTTAGAAAATCATTGAAAATAAGAGATAGCCTGCAGATTATTCCCGGTATCGTTATCAACAAAATACATTTAGCTGAATACTATCTTGCCCAAAAAGATACAGTCAAGGCTTTGGAATATATAAATGATGCCAATGCAAAAGCGTATGAAACAAAAAATTATAGGGACGAATTAGCGTCATTGGAGCTTTTGGCCAAAATCGAACCTAAAAAAGCAGCCGTTTATAATAAGGATTACATTAAATTGAGCGATAGCCTGCAGAACATGGAGCGGGCTACACGAAATAAATTCGCAAGAATAGAATTCGAAACAGATGAGATTTTAACTCAAAAAAACAATATTGAGGCAGAGAAAAACAAGATCTCATCCCAAAGATGGCTGATTTTAGGATTAAGTTCGGTTTTGCTGCTTATAATAGCATTATTGTATATTACCAAAGTACAGCATGCGAGAAATAAAGAATTGCAATTTGAGAAAGATCAGCAAAAAGCCAACGAAGAAATTTATCAATTGATGCTTGATCAAAAAAACAAAATTGATGAAGGAAGAGAAAAAGAAAAAAAACGTATTGCTCAGGAACTTCATGACGGAGTAATGAGTAAACTGACAAGCACAAGGCTGAATTTATTCATCTTAAGCAAAAAAACAGATGAGGAGACCATCAAAAAATGCCTCTCACATATAGAGAATATTCAAAACATTGAGAAAGAAATCAGAAGTATTTCACATGATTTGAGCAAAGATATCTTCTCTGGAAAAGATAGTTTTGAAACCATTGTTGATTCGCTCTTTGAAGAACAAAAAAGTATTTCAGAGGCCAATTACCATTTGGAAATAGATACTGAAATAAATTGGGATGCAGTCGAAAGCACAACTAAAATGCATCTGTACAGGATATTTCAGGAAGCATTGCAAAATATTAATAAATACGCCAAAGCTAAAAATGTTAGGGCAACAATAACGAAACTGGAAAATCGGATTCATATAGAAATAGCTGACGACGGTATTGGTTTTGATGTTAAAAAAACCAAAGAAGGAATTGGTCTTAAAAATATGCAGTCCAGAATAAAAATAGTTGAAGGAGAAATTAAAGTCCAATCTCAAAAAGGAGAAGGAACTCAAATTGACATTTATATTCCAGGATAAATTTGTTACACAATAGTTTATAAACAAACACTTATGGTATTAAAAATTCTTATGGTAGATGATCATCCTTCAATGATTGAAGGGTATAAAATTATTCTGTCTTATAATACTTTAGGGTATGAAATAGAAACATCGGCGGCCCACAATTGCGAAAGTGCTTATGAAATTATTACAAATAAAGCGAAATCTAATTTTTTCGATTTAATTTTTCTGGACTATAGTCTGCCTCCCTATGAGGAGAAAAACATTACTTCAGGAGAAGATTTGGCCATGTTAGTTAAGAAGCACATGCCAAACAGCAAAATCGTCATACTTACGTCACATACTGAAGCGCTTTTGCTGTACAATATTCTGAGAAACATTGAACCGGCAGGGCTATTGGTTAAAAGTGATTTTACTGCAGATGAATTGCTTAGTGCTTTTGATATGATTGTCAATGGCGAAACGTATCACAGTTTGACTGTAAAACAATGCTTGAAAGAATTATTATCAAAAACAGTTTATTTGGACAATTTCAACAGGCAAATCATAACACTTCTTGCGCAAGGTATAAAAACGAAAAACCTTCCAAATCACTTAAATCTTTCTATTAGTTCCATAGAAAAAAGAAAAGTTCAGATAAAAGATTATTTCTGTATTGAAAAAGGAACTGACGAAGATATTATAAGGGAAGCAAAGAAACTGGGTCTGATTTAACAAGGTGTTTTCCATATTTTAAAACACGTCATGGAATTTGTTTCTATGACGTGTTTTGCTTTTCGGTCATGATGTAAACGCCTAAAATTCAAAATATTAACAATTGATGTGGAAAAACCTTACCATGACAATCTTAAAATGAAGTAAATTTGGTAGTAGATAGCTTAATAAAAAATCAATTAATTCTTTAATATTAAGGGTTTCAAAAGTAAAAAGTAACATTTTTATTAGAATTTAGGTTTAGTACCACTTACCCCCAAATCACAATTTTTTTCATTACGGTTAAAATTTATTGTTTTTGTTAACAGGCATTTTTATGCCCAAAAATTAGCAAGAAAAATTCATTTCTTATGGCATTTGTACCTACACGCAAATTTCTATAATTCACGGAGTTAAGAACAATTAAATTATTGCTTATGAATAGGAATTCTACAATTTGGGATTATTATGTCAGAACATTTTACATCTCTATCTTACTCGTTTTTTTTTCTCAAACTGATTTAAGCGCGCAAGTAAGTTACGTTTACGCCAATCAGGTAATTTCCCACAGTCATGTCACAAATGAATCTAACGCGATTCTGAATGACAACAGTTTTGCCACACTCAATTCATACGGCGGTATAGCTTTAGGAATTGGCAGTTATAGTGGTAAGCTGGAATTGGGTTTTCCCACCACTTTGCCGGCTGGTACAACCTCGTATGTACGGATAGGCTTTGATACTGATGCCTTGAATTCTTTGCTGGGCGGAGGATTGGGTGGTGCTTTGTCTGATTTGCTTGGGACGGTTGTTCTAGGAGATCATTACTTTACAGTTACAGCTAAAAATGGTGCTGCAAGTGTGCTTTCCGGATCAAGCCATTCAGGATTTTCTAACGAAAACGTCAGACTTATAGTCGATGAAAATGGCTATTATTATGTAGCCATAACTCCTAATTCGGCATACAACAGATTAGAAATTGAAGATCTAACCGATGCTTTACTGCTTGGAACAACAAACAGTATGTCAGTATATTATGCTTTTTATACTGAAGGATATGATGTATGCGATAAAAGTTTTGCCACTTCTTTTGATGGAACTGGAGGAACATTAGATATTTTAGGGTTAGGAGGTACGGGAGTTACAAATCCTAAATTTGCAATTGATACAGACATGAACAGTTTTTCAGAACTTAGTTTGGGACTGTTGTCAGTTGCAGGAAATATTAGCCAGACGGTTTACTTTTCTTCACTTTCAAATCCTACTGACCAGTTTCATATCACAATTCAAATGGATGATCCATCACCGTTAAATTTAGGATTGTCTGATGGGATAAAAGTAGAGGCATATAGTGGTGCGACCTTGGTATATACCCACGATTTAGGAAATGAACTGAATCTGGACTTGCTGAATCTATTAAATACCAGTCAAAAAGTAACGATTCCTTTATCACCAGGTCAATCGTTTGACAGGGTTAAAGTGACCATTAGTTCTCTGGTACAGCTTAATTTAGTAAAAGCATTAAAATTATATGGTATAACACGATCGCCAGCTCCGCCAATAATTGATGTGTCCAGTCAGAATATGACAATTTGCAGTGGCCAGACGGCAACTGTATCAGCACTGACTGCGAATACAAATGAATTGGTTTGGTATGCCAATGCTGTTGGAGGAATCCCTTTGGCAGTAACAGCTTATAACGGAAGTTATACTACAGGGCCATTAGCGGTTCCAACAACAATTTATGTTGCAGCCCGAAAAATTGGATGTGCCGTTGACTCGGAAAGAATCCCTGTTTTGATTAATGTCGTTCCTGTACCAATCGCTTCAGATATTACAATTGATGCGACAGTACAGGCTTCTTGTCTGGGAGTTGCAGTTTTAGCACCTACAACAATTATTCCGAACGCGGTTTTTAATTATTATACGGATCAGCTAAAAACCCAGGAAATTATAACTGGATTTAGTGGACATCCAGGTTTAACATATGTTAAAGATAATATCACAGGAGCATTGACAATAAGTGGACTAAGTACAAGTAATACACCAATTACTTATTATGTTTCAATAGAGGTCAGCGGTACATGTGAAAATGCAATTAATACTTTACAACCGGTTGTGGTTACCGCTCCAACTGAAACAGCCCTAGATATCCAAGCATCAATTACGGGTTGCGGATTTGTAAACCTGAGAGACGCCATCATCAATTTTGATATGTCTGGAGATACTGTGTATACCTTTTATGATGCGGCAGATAATCCAATAACAGGCAGTCAGGCTGCCAATATACAAGCGAGTGGAGTTTTTTATATTCAAGCTTCAAATCCGGCTGAAACATGTACATCCGATAAGGAATCAGTTAATGTGACTGTAAATCCACTACCTCAACTAGAGGTTTCCCCAATAAGCTATTCTGCCAATCTTGGTGATACAGTCACATTATTATCAACTTCAAATGCACCAATTGTATGGTATAATCAAAATGGAGTGGCGCTGCCTTCTAACATAGCAGGACCGTTCACACAAGCAGGAACCTATACTTTTACAGTTGTAGCTAATAATGGGTTATGCTCAAAAAATTTATCTGTAACCGTAGTAGTGTCTGATCCTGATGCTTGTCCGACAGCTATAGAAAAAGTTTTTGCAGATACTCAAATTAGTGGGTCAATCATTACAGGGGCAGTTACTAATGGAAATGCTGCGATTGATCATGACTTACAAACAAATTCTACTATAATTACTGGTCTTGGAATTCTTGGTATAGGAACCACATGGCAAACCTTGCAATGGAATTCAACGATTTCAGCAGGAACGCCAGTAACCATAAAGTTGGGTTCAGAATTTAGTGGTCTTACTTTATTAAATGCAATTTCGGTCGTAGGAACTAAAAGAGACGGCTTAGGAAATCCAATTGATATAGGGACAATACAAACGGTATCAAATGATGATCTTATCAATTTACTGCCTGGAGAAAATATTTTTGAATATACTTTTGTTCCTTCCAATGCTTCAGGGCCACAGTCGTACGATGGTGTCAGAATAATAGTTGGATCACTCTTGAGTGTTATACAAAGCGCCAAAGTATATGAGGCGTATTATACCAGAGAGGCAAATCCAATTGTTTGTCAAACCGGAGACGTGGAAGATATTTTTTACGGGTCGGTAGATCAAGGAATAGGAGTATTAGGAAGCTCTTTAGTATATGTAGAAAACCCATGGAATGCAGTTGATAATGATGAAGTTACTTATGCTACTATGCATAAGACTATTGGAGTGTTAGCAGCAGCAGAAATGACTGTGAAATTCAGAACGATATCTCAAGGCACGGATATTTTGAAAATTAAAATCTCTAAACCGGGGACACAATTGACACTCAGTTTGTTATTTGGTTTCACGATTCAGCGTTATATGGGAAATACTCCGGTTGGAGATTTGATGGAAGTTAACGGGTCATTTCTGAATACCGAACTTCTTAACGGAGGAGCGGAAGTGCTTTTAACGTCCAATTCAACATCGCCAGCTTTTGATCGTGTTCGAATTCGATTTGAAGGACCTCTTAATTTACTCGATTTTTTACAAGTGCACATGGTCAAAAGAGAAGCGCTTATTGATATCGTAGGAAGCGGAGGTGATAATATTATTGAGGCTTGTTATGGAGATATTGTTTCTATTGCACCACAACCTTGTACATTTTATGTATGGTATGATGCAGAATACGGAGGAAACATTGTGACAACTGGTTCCTCTTATACAGTGCCAAATAATCTTTCAGTAGGTTCTCATGATTTCTATATACAACCTGTGCGTAACGGGTGTGAAGTATTGTCAAGAACGAAAATAACAATAATTGTAGGTGACACTGCGCCGGCGGTTGTAATATCTGGTATTTTGATCAATTCAGGAACCGATACCGTATTTTGCAGTGCAACAGGCTCAGTGACATTAACAGCACAATTAAGCGCAACACCACCAGTAACTAATCCGATATTTCATTGGTATAGTTTTGATGGTACAAATCAAATCTTAATTCCAGGTGAGACAGCAAGTACTTTAAACTTGACAGGATTGGCACCGGGAACATACACCTATTATGTTGGTGTAAGTTCCGATGAGTATTGTGAGACTTTACAAGCCGAAAGAGCGCAGATCACATTTACTATTCTGCCTTTTTCTGTAGCGAGTGATATCACCATCAGTGATGTTCAGCAATGTTTGAACACGAATATAATTTTACAGCCAAGCACTTTATTGCCGAATCCGGTTTACAATTGGTATTTTACTAATGATACCACACTGCCAATTGTAAATGGAACGTTTAGTGGAGTTACTTATTCTATAGCAGTAAACGGAACGCTGACCATTTCAGGACTAACTGCAACTGGCAGCCCTTATACTTATTTCATTTCCGTTTCAAGTGATACTACTTGTCAAAACGTAGCTGGAACTTTTCAGGATGTTTCAGTAATTGTCAATGATACAGCACCTCCAACTACAGGCGATACAACTCAGGATTTTTGTTTAATTACTAATCCAACAGTCGCTAATATTCAGGTTGTAGGAACGGGCGTAATCTGGTACGATGCTGCCACCGGAGGAAATGTTGTAGCGCCAACGACAGCTTTGGTCAACGGAATGGTGTATTATGCATCCCAAACAGACATTACCACCGGATGCGAAAGTTCCATCCGATTAGCAGTTACTGTTCAGGTGAATGACGGAGCCACTCCAACTACAAACGATATAACTCAGGATTTCTGTTTAATCAATAACCCAACGGTTGCCAATATTCAGGTAAACGAAACGGGTGTGATTTGGTATGATGCCGCAACTGGAGGAAACGTAATAGCACCAACAACGGCTTTAGTCAATGGTATGGTGTACTATGCTTCGCAAATCGATATTGTTAACGGTTGTGAAAGTTCCATTCGATTGATGGTTACTGTTCAGGTTAATGATGGGGGCACTCCAACGACAAGTGATACAACTCAGGATTTCTGTTTAATCAATAACCCAACGGTTGCCAATATTCAGGTAACTGGAACTACAATCATTTGGTATGATGCTGTTACCGGTGGAAATGTTGTAGCACCAACCACTGCATTAATCAATGGTATGGTATATTATGCGGCACAAATCGACCCAATTAATAGTTGTGAAAGTTCCATCCGATTGGCTGTTACAGTTCAGGTTAATGATGGTGCCACTCCAACAACAACTGACACGACTCAGAATTTCTGTTTAATCAATAATCCAACGGTTGCCAATATTCAGGTAACTGGAACTGGAATCATTTGGTATGACGCTGCTACCAGTGGAAATGTTGTAGCGCCAACCGCTGCATTAATCAATGGTATGGTATATTATGCGGCACAAATCGACCCAATTAATGGTTGTGAAAGTTCCATCCGATTGGCTGTTACAGTTCAGGTTAATGATGGTGCCACTCCAACAACAAGTGATACAACTCAGGATTTCTGTTTAATTACTAATCCAACGGTTGCCAACATTCAGGTAACAGGAACTGGTATCATTTGGTATGATGCGGCTACCGGTGGAAATGTTATAGCCCCAACAGCAGCTTTGGTCAACGGCATGGTGTATTATGCTTCTCAAACGGATGCGATAACAGGCTGTGAAAGTTCCATCCGATTGATTGTTACAGTTCAGGTTAATGATGGCACTACTCCAACAACAAGTGATACAACTCAGGATTTCTGTTTAATTACTAATCCAACGGTTGCCAACATTCAGGTAACAGGAACTGGTATCATTTGGTATGATGCGGCTACCGGTGGAAATGTTATAGCCC
>NZ_JBOGUT010000022.1:0-74023 GCF_050696275.1 Flavobacterium sp. | reverse complement strand
TGGCAATGATTCCGTTAGCATCTTTAGGAGGGTTGTTTGTCGTGGTTTCACTTGTCACGTCATCAAAACCAAACGAATTAATGCGCACTCCTCCGGTGGCTATGTGCAGGAACTCGTAGTTCAGGTAGCACATGTCCATACCACTTAATGGTCCAACACCATTAATGGTACCACTCAACTGGTTTTGTAAAGAAACCGGTAATGTGGCCGTTACAGGAGTACTACTCCATGCTACACCAGGGTAGGCTTGAGAAACTCCGTTTACGATAATGGCACTGTTGTTTGCAGTACTAAGCTCGAGGTTGAAACTGATTTCCATTCCCTTACCCTTCATATCCAGTTCGCTTATAAGCGTATCGTGCGCCAGGGTAATGCTGCGTTTTGTGGTCACCTGCGCTGGCGTTGTCTTAAACTGATTGATCTCGAAAACAGGTTTGTATCCCTGGTCCGTTTTATTGAGCGATACAAACAACTGGTTGGTTACTTTAACATTGACAGCAGGATTGTATTCTGCTGCTATTACAGCATACAGCGTTGATGATCCCGTACCCAAATTCACATACACATCTGCCACATAATTGCTTATGTCTGCTATTGTGGTAGTATATCCTAGGGTCTGATTACAATAAAATTTCATATCGTCCCCTTTTCTTTCTACTTTTAAAGTGACTGTATTGCCACTGACTACTGAAGCCAATGCCGTTTCGGTGTTATTACAAACAGCATACATCGTTGAGGAAGTTTGATCAAATCGGAATCCGTACTGTTTATTATTAATCGTAAATCCGGCTTTGGCCAACCTATCAACTCCTACATCTCTGAAATTATATTGCAGGTAGCCGTCTTTTTCCGCACCTAAAACATCCGGTTGAAATCCACTACCGGATACTGAAGAACAGCCACCAGTGGTTAATTTAGATATATTCCTATTTGTAGTGTTGTATTGTCCACATGTCAGGTCCATGTCAAATAAACCAGCTTCCGTTTCTCCTATCGATTCCATTTTATCTCCTTGATAAATAAGCTGGCCTATGGCATAATTCCCGTTGGCATTCGTTCCGGTCAGTTTCAGTTTGGTATTCAACTCGAAATTATCGATTTCAGGATTGGCCAATGGAGTTGCACCAGGCAGGTTCATATTCCATGACGCTGTCGTATTCCCATTGAAATGCAGTGCATAATCCTTATAAGGTACCACAGTCAGTTCGACATTCTGGTTTACCATGGTTTGTTTCAGCATCATTTTTCCGCTACGCCCAGGAGTAAATTTGTAAACAAGCAAGTCTTCTTCTTCAAGGCCTAATCGGCTGCTGCCATAAATATGGTGCTCTTTGATTTTAAGGTCTTTTGTATACTCTTTATCAGATTTTATTATGTCGTAGCTGTACACTCCCAATACATTGCCCTGTGCATCTCTTGCATACAGGGAAGTATTGCTCTTTTCGTCCCTCTCCAACATATCCAATGTTGTTTTAGCGATACGATTGCCTAACCCATCGTATGTAAAACGGATGGAAAATGCGTCGTTTTTAATTACAGAACTCACCTTACCATCTACTCTCCAATTAATTTTCAAGTGTTCTGATTTGTCTTCTATAAGCTGCCCTATTTCGTCATAAACATAATTATGGGAATTCAGATTATGGATATCGTAACTGATTCCCAAATCACCCAGTTGCTTTATCTGATCTTTCAGGTCGTTGCCAAAATCATGTGTTGATGCATTCGTGTCCTTTACTAATGTCAGCTTGTTATTTCCCGGCAGATAATCGTATTGCAGGTTATCCATAGACTGTATTGCACTGCCGGTAGAAGTCCCGGTTGGAGCCGTTCTTTGCATTGTTTTCAGGTTACCGTTTCTGTCATACTCATAACTTGAACTGTAACTTGCAGCATTACTGGATTGAATTCCTGAAGCACTTGGCTCTATAGCTGCCGAAGTCATTGCTTTGATTCTGTTCAGCTGGTCGTAAGTATAATTGTTTTTCTGGACATTCAACAGATTTTCGCCTCCGGTTCGGATAGCCGTAGTCATTTGTTTGATGTTCCCATTATACAGGTTTCGGCTGTTTGACGCAATCGTATTGTTTCGGCTGAACATTAAAGGTTTAAAAGCAGCCGTACCATTGTCTCCTGCAATTGCCTTATAATCGCCATCATAATAACTTAATGAATATCCGTAAGCATCCCTAGGCGCAGCTTCTGGAGAGGCTCCGTCATTGTTCATTACATTTTCGGCAGATTTCAGGTTTTCCCCGTTTACTGCTTTCAGCCATCCTTGTAAAGTATAAGCGTAGTCGACACCCTGAATGTGTTTGTCTCCTAGATCTACTCTCGCCAAAGGTCCGTGAGGATAATACTGGTAACGAGCATCACGTTCCCAAATAAGTCCGTTCCTTGAAGTATTTACTTCTACAATCCTGTTATCTGCATCATAAGCATATTTATGGATAAACTGGTCTGTTTTATTCGGCTGGAAAGTAACTGTATTCACATTCCCGCTGATTAAATCATAATCGTAAACCACTCTTTTCAGATGTGCTTCGCAATCATTGATAATGACTTCCCTTGAAATTTCGAGGCCAATTTCGTCCGGAAGACATCCTAAATCTCTTAAGGCTGCATAATAGCTGATCATTTCCTTTACATTGCCATGCACGTCATAATTGTACAAAATCGCATTATCAAATGCCAATTCATCATTAGGACTATAACTATCATAATAGAAAACTCCAGTAACCCTGTTTCTGTTGTTGTATTTTAATTCCGTACTATTAGTGTTTGTTACAAATAATTTAGAAGCCGTCAAACCAGATTCCACCAAAGGATCAATATCATACACTGTCTTTGTAACCTCCGATTTTACTAATCCGGTTCCAAAATCATTTATCTTAACATTATTTTTCGTAAGACGCCCTTCATCCGTTATGGTATAGTTTGCAGAAACGGGTGTTTGCACCTGGCCTGCTTCAGTAATCCTACCCTGTCCGTCGTATTGGGTATAGCTGAATTTTTCAGCACTGCCATAATTGACCGCTTTTGGGTTAATGAGTTTTGTTTTGCTCCAAAAAAGATCGCAGGTAACCAAGGCTTGGGAAATGGATGTGGAATAATCGGTTTTTGTTGCCACCAGATTATTATTGACATAAAAATTGAAAAAACCATCTTTCCTTTCCATTTTCAATTTATCACCCCGCTTCACTATAATGTTATTTGACGTGAACAGCTGATTGCCGGCAGCGTCAGTTGATATATACAATAAAGTCTGATTCTGGTTAATATAGATCCCGTATCTTGTTTTGAGGAACGAATCGCCAGTGGCAGGCTGATTATGGTCAAAACATATCCCTAAAATAGTATTGATGTTTTCACGGGGTTCTCCAACTTCCCTTTCAATATATCCATTACCTTCCATGACTTTGTCAGTATAACCGTGAATGGCATTGATCCAGCCAATCCAATCGTCGTTAGGATGGATATTCACTAAGTTTCCGTTATTGTCATAAGCAATCTTGCTGCCAAGGGTAAAATTCAAATTGACCTTATTGTCCGAATCCTGGTTTGCATTTTGCGACGCAATGATCCTGCCCAGGTTATCGTAAGCAAAACGTGTTTCGCCTCCGTCAGGAGTACTTTGCCATACCAACTGGTTTAATGAGTTGTATTTGTACTGTGTTTTAAAAATGTGCTCAGGCTGCAAACTGAAATCGTCAGCAGTATTTATGTTTGCATTTTTCCTGTACGTATTGATTAAAGTGTTCTTCTCACTTAATTGCGTTGGAGATAAACGCCTAACTCCTTCCGGAGCTACAGTTTGTGTTAAATTTCCAGCTTGGTCATAATAGTAAAGCGTATATTGGTATTCTTTATCAAAGTACTTCATTTCGAAGGTTTCCGCAACTTTACTCATCGCATCCTTGATATACTTTGCAATAAAATCCCTGCGTTTTTCCTGTAAGAAATTATTATATGCTTCTGCACCATACGTTTCGTTCAAGTTGGTAACCAAAGCTTCACAATCACTATCATCTGTATTAGGCAATTGAGGCGTGTAAAACGGTATGGCTGCCGGCGGGCTTGGGCACAAGGTATGGTTTGGCCTGTAAATAGTTTCAACCCATTCGTTCCAGTTCAAAAGATTTGCCGGCTGTGGAATCTGCGTATAATATGTTTTGTATTCGGCAATTACAGCATTGATCCCACTAAATCCATAATGCAGGTAAGTGTTCCCAAATTCGGCAATAGTCCTGAAACGGGTATCGGAAGAAGAAGGAACTTCTAAAATATCGGTATATCTTACATAAGCTTCCAATAAATACTGGTAATTGCTGGCACAAAAATTGTCAAAATCATGTTCGTCTACCTGATAACCCGGAATTTTTGCTGAAGTTCCGTAAGTTCCATTGCTCAAATCAAGGTAATCTAATAATTCCAATCTTTTGCTGTCATCGCAGGCAATGGGAACTAAAGTTTGAGGAGGACAAACAGAAGATTCGCTGCAGGTTGTAGCTTCCGTAGCATACACCATGATCTGGTACAAATTGTTCGCGTTATTGCTATCCTGTGAATCTATTTGCAGGAGATGCCCAAAATACCCTGAATTATCTGCTAATTTAGACAAAGGAGCTGTCAGTTTAACATTAAAACCAATAGATCCCGATATTCCTCCATCAAATGTAAAACTATTATTTATATCCCAACTGGCCTCGCGTTCGGTAGAAAACGACAGTGCATAGGGTTGTCCATTTAGCCATGAATTAGAACTTAAGTTCATTACAGATGAACTAGTACTTACAGTCGTGTTTCCCTGACCTTCAGTAAAATGAAATTTAGCTCCAACTGTTCCATATGCTGAAGTAAAATCATAAGCCAAATCACTTCTGGTTTCAAAACTTGCCGGATAATAACTGTTCCAGGAAAGCCTTGATTTTGGAGGCAAATGTGTTGCTATCGAACTGTCAGCATAGCCGTTAACCTTAAACTGAAGCGTATTTGTGGAGAAGTCAAAACGACGGCCCTGAAATATTCCTTCAGAAAACCCTCCAATTGATATCATTGGATTGTGAGCCGTTTTATTGAATAAAAAGTCACTGCTATTAAGTGTAATAGTTATATCTAAATTCTCGCCAACGGCAAATGAATAATCTTTCGGTGTAAAAACAATATCCTGATAATACAGCTTACCTCCTGCCAAAGAACTGTTGGAAACCTGTTTTCGCAACATGACATTCAGATTGTATTTTCCTTCCCCGACGGCTTTAGCTGTACAGCAATTGAACTCTATAACCGAATTGGTATTCCCTGTTACAAAACTGGTTGTTCCGTTAGAAGCCGAAGTATAAATTTTAGTATTTGAAACCGTTGCTCCGGTAAGTCTGAACCCTTCAAACGTATTAAAAGAAGCCGGATCAGGCAATGCCGCGTTAATGGTTGCCAAAACGATTCCGTTTCGTTTAAAATAGTAGACTTCCGCACCAGAATCCTTCACCCATTTGGTTGCTATAGTTGTGGCAGGGTTGTCGCCGAAGAATTCTGCCAAAAATGAATTTTTATACGTTGAAAATGTATTTAAATCAACTTCTGTTGTGCTTTTCAGTTTATTCGTCGCTTTCAGTTGATTCAAGAACGGCACCATGTCATTTCTGAATTTGTACCTTCTGTTACAAGAAGCGCCTTCAGCTGAAGTTCCGGCATAAGGATCCAAAACACCACCCACAGATCCGACAGCTGTACCACATTCCCCTATAGCCGCACAAGTTTGTCCATTAATAGGAATTTCAAGGTCATTGCTTCCAATATGTATAACAGCTATTGCTTTGTATTTAAAAATTTTATTGGCAACATCTGAAGCACCTTGGTCATAATAAATCTGCTTGATTTCTTTTACTGTCCAAAATGTACCATAATTGCCCCAGGTATAACTTCCTGACGGAATGCTTATTGTTGTAGCGCAAGTAGAGAAACTTATTCCACTCTTAAGCTGCCCGCTATAGCTAACCGACAATGTATTGCTGTTTACAGATGTATTGATTTTGATATTCTGCAAAGGCATTGTGGCTGGATCCAATACCGTTGCTCCCGGTACGGTGATAAGAGCCTGCAAAAGGTCTTTGGTCAGGTACTGCCCGGTAAAACTGATATTACTCAGATTTGTTTTGTTCCCTAATGTGGTATCCTTAAGGAAATAATCCAGGAACATATTCAAATCGACCAATAAAGGACAATTACCGGTTTGCATATAATATTCGTAGTCAGTCTGAGCAATAAGATCATCCAAAGCATCCTGTGGACTTACGCCTGAATTGTAGGCGAAATCACTCTGTATAAAACGTTTCTGTTTTTTACTATACAAGTGTCCGCTGGCACTATTGCAGACATACCCATAGCCTGATGCCCCAACGATTCCGTTAACATGTTGGTAAAGAGCTGATTTCTGAGGAAAATTATCCGTTAGGACATTAGTTACCGAAGTAGATGTATTGCCTCCGATACAACCGTTAAAGGCGTGTTTTTTGAAAGCATATATGTTCGAAAAAACCTGCTTTATGTTTGCTTTTAACCCTAAATACAACGCTTTATAAGTATTCCAAAGTAGGTTTTTCTTTTCTGTTGATAAGCTGGAAACATTAAAACCACTCAGATTAGTACAATCACTTAAAGGATTGCAGATTACCGATCTTAAAGCAGTTTGAAACAACACTTCTGTGCCAATATAATTTTGAAGCAAGGCATGAGCCATGATTCCTTTTCTGTAATTGTATAAGGTATTATCTTCAAATTCAGCTGATAATTGCTGGAAATAAGGATCATTAGCAAATATTAATTGTTTGTCAGCATCTGAAGACCCCAAACTGATAAACTTGTTTTCTGCTTTAGCAAATGTGTCGATATTTCTTAAATAAGAATCGTATCCGTCTGAAGACATTCTTATTGTGGTACTTCCTGTAGGATTACCATTGACATCCACAGTTGGAACAGTAAAATCTTTCTCGCTGGCACATACCGCCTTTCCATATTCCAGATAAGCATATTCCGGATGGTATGGCAATAATGAATACGCCCAATCATCATCCCAATTAGCAATAAAGTCGGAAAGATTTTTTAGTTCCTCGGGCTTGACTTTGTAAATTTCGCTTCCATCAGGAGCGTTAGACACTACAAGTACTGCACTCTGATCAATTTCCGGCAGATAATGACCCGCCAGATCCGAATTAGGAGTAACCTGAATCATAGCCGCAACCCCATTTTCATTATACGGAATTACCGGGTGTTTCCAATTGTGGTCTGTTACAGTTGCCTGATTGGTCGTGCTGTTGAAATAATACAATGCCCCGTTTTCGTTAAATACACTCAACAGGAAATCAGGATTTGGAGAAGAAACATTGGTTACTTCATCTGTAATATTGGGTTTTACAGAACCATATTGTCCATGCAAGCTAACATCGCTCAGCAGGCTCTTTTCATTGATCTCACATGCTGTTTCAAATACTGCTTCGGGATGACATATTTTATTGCATTCCTCTTTAAGCAATTCCCATTCCCTTATAAAACGTACTTTTAAAGCAGTAACAACAGCTGAATCAATACTGAGCGAAGGCATATAGGTAACTGTAATTGTACCGCCTGATTCGGTTGCTACAAAAGAAGTATCATCAAAATAATCCCGCAATGCCGTTTGGACATAAGGAGCTTTTTCACCTACTTTGGTATTACAGGAATCACAGGTCAGGTCACAGGTTACAACCATATTTACATTTGGCCCAAAAAATTGAGGGTCCTGATAACAACCACTTTCCGGTTTTGTTAGCTTTTCGACATAAAAATCGGCATATTTATTTAAGGTATCTTTATTTACAGTTAGTTCTTTAACCAGATTGTAATTTCCTGCATTTAATAAAAACTCAGGATTATTAAAACTTAAGTCGATTGAAGATGGTGTTCCGTTAAAATTGGCATTTCCGATTTTCTGGTCTATTTTCGTAAAACCAGCTATATCTGTTCCGCAATTATCTTTTAGGCTGATTTTTAAATCATAAACAAAAGGGAATTGGCCTCCCGGACAATATAGAGGACTGAAAGAAGTGCTGTTTTTAATAGTATAATCCAGTTTATGCCCAATTCCGTTGCCTTCAACTGTAAATGACTTTGCAAGAACCAGCTGGTCATTGTTGTTTGGAAATGCCTCGGTTGACCCTAAAATATTTTTATCGGCAGGAGTGTCAAAATGGTTTGGATCCTGGTTTTCCAAAAGATCTTCTGTAACCGTACTATGATTGGGGTTACTGCTCGCCTCATCTTCCAATCCAACAACACTGCCGTTTTCCGGTGTACTGCCGGCCAAAGCTGTTGCAATGGTACGTCCGTGAGGATCGATATAGCTTACTGATATTTGCCCGTTAGGATCAATTACCGTATTTTTTTTATAATGTGTAGCATCTCCAACACTATATCCGAAAAGCCTGTTCAATTCCGGCTGCGTGGGAGTATCATAGAAATATTTCATTTCATGCCCCGAATCCAATTGATATGTGGTACCTACTCCACCTTTTCTCGCTATTCTGCCTGTATTATCGGAAGTATATTCAATTTGTGAAAAAGGATATTTACCGGCATCCGGCGTAAGGCTGTAATTAACCCTTCCCTGATTTAAAAATGGGCTATTAGGTGAGTAATAGCCACTTGCACCTGATGCATTTGCCATGGCTGGGACGTTCGTATCGCAGGTTCCGCTGTCATAATCAAAATCCTTATAGGAATAAGGTATATTATTCTCATTCCGATTGTAATTTTTGAAGTAATGAATACTCTGGTCCAATGTTGGCGCAGGTAAAACTTCAATGGCAGGACGTCCTTGCGCATCGTAAATCACTTCTCCGACAACAGCATTGGCATCCGAATTGATTTTTGTTACAGTCTGCCTGTTTCTCAGCGATCCGTCAAAATAGCTGACAACTTCTTTTTTCTTTCCATCTTCCGCATAACTAGCCTGAAACTGCCAGTTCTTTTTAGCCTCGTGATCGCCATTAATGATAAATTTATGCGGCCAGTCGCTAACTTTTGTCTTTACAGCAGTTCCTGAGCTCCAGCTTCCATAGAATTTGTCGGACGATGAGATTACGTTCCTTCCTACCGGTCTTATTCTATAGATTAAATATCCTTTCGAATAAATTAACGGGATTTCATATTCTTGTTTGTTAGTTGTTATTCTTGTATTGTTCAGTTCAAAATCTCTTTCCGAAAAAGTAATGTCCGATTCCGGAAGTAAACCCGATAAACTGTTGTCCTTGTAAGCATCAACCCATGTCCATTCCAATTCATACCCTAATGCACCCTGTAATGCATTCCAGCTTATTTTAAGCGTATTTGGATTTTGCAGTACGGCATTGGGCTGTATCATCTGCTCCGATACTGAATAATATCTTTTAACCTTAAATCCTAGTTTGACGAAAACATTTTCTTTTGGCAGCGAAATAGAAGCTCCTCCAGGCATTTTTGTCACATAAATAGAGTTTGGTACGACTTCAACTTTAAGACCATACCTGTTTTTTACCTGCAAATAATTCAAATCGGAGAAATTAGTTCCCAAACCGCTTTGTGTATCATTTGGATTGTAACTAACAATCATTTCCCCTGTGAGTCTGTTTGCCGTATCCGGAGTTCCATCAGGCATTAGTGGTGTAATGTTAAAAGTTGCCTTGGCTTCATACCATTCGAACGGCCCCTTGGCACTATCAATAAACAAGGACAAAAAGCAATAAGGATCCTTGTCTTTCTGGTATGGAAATCCGGCTTCAGAGTCATAAACAGTAACTCCATAACTGCCCAAATCGTTTAATTCTTGTAGGCTTATTGTCGATGCTGTATTTAATTCAGGAGTAAATCTGCTGTATTCTCTTTCTTCAACCTGAGCATTAGCTATTAAACCAAATAATAGGGTCAATACTAAAATTATCCTGTTGCTATATTTTTTTAAGTTCATTTTTGGGTTGAAATTATAAGGTCAATAGTTTGTGTTTTTGGAGTTTCGGAGCAACAATTGTTTTCTTGTTTTTGATACTGAAATAATTTCCTGCTGAGAATTTCAGTATCATGAGTCTTCCCCGAAATAGCCTCGTCTGTGATTTTGTTTTGTAAAAAAGATGAAATACAGACCAAAATCGATACGCTTTTTAAAACTTCAAACATTTCTGATCATTCTTGCTTTGGATTATTACTTCTGGTCTCCTGGATAGTAAAGACTCCTCTTTCGGTTTCTTTTTTTACTCTTATGAGTCCGCCTTCCAAATCATATTCGTAAAAAGTTGCATAATTATTCTCGTCCAACTCGGCCATCAGGCGCTGGGAATCTTCATCGTATACAAAACTTTTAAGATTACCGTTATAGGGATAAAAACGAATGTCGTCGAAAAAACAATCTTGTGTTCCCGGACAATAAAGACCAATATCCAAACGAGGTAAAGAATAACCTGATAAATCCGGTATTTCAATTATATCTACAATACGCTGCCATCCGTCAATAATTGCCCCTGACGGTTTTAATTCATAAGTAACTGCAGGAGCATTTTCTCCATCAACAACAGCTATTTTAATTTTACCGTTTGAATACGATACTGGCTGGCCTGAAACTTCTTCTTTAACCCAGCCGCTCACAATGTATTTTCCGGCAGCTGGCATAAAAGAACCTTCGGTTTGTGCAAACAGAAAATTTGCGGACAAAATAAAAATGTATAAAAATATCTTTTTCATAATTGCTTTTTTTATGGAATTAAACAATCTCCTGCTGATAATTTAATCTTACCATCTTGGAATAAAGAACACCCAATCCTTATGCAACAGCTGGTTCCGTTAGTATAGGTAACAGGTAAATCGAAATAATTACCTATTGATGTATCGCCATTATTAGCAAATCCTCCTGTAACACAGAAATAGATATTATGAGCTCCCCCGTATTGATTATTCTGAGGTTGAAGACTAAGATTTACATTTCCTAACTGATTGTTATAAACCGGTGCTCCTATTGAGGCAACACCGCTTGTAAATACAATTTCAATTGATCTGTTGTAGTTGTCCGATTCTTGGCTTTCAATACAATAATTATGAACGAAATCAGAATTATTAAACGTAAAACCACAATTGCCAACAGTGCTTGTTGGTGTAGGGCATTGAGCCAATGCAATAGTCTTGACTGAAGGGGTCAATTTTCTGGATAAATAAATTGTGTTTCCTTTAGTTACTTTTATACTGGCTTTGCCCGTGTGTGAGTATTTTGTCGAAATAGCATTCTGACTTAATCCAAAACCAAAATGTTTGACCCTTGACCCAGTCTTGACTTCTTCAAAACCTTCATACCCCATTTGGTTGTATGAAGAGTTGGAAGCAACGGCCATTGGCAGTTTATATTGATACCCGTATTGAGCCGAGCTATACCTTCCCAAGGCATCCTTATTTTCCAATTCGGCACCAAAAGGGTTAAATTGGGTGATACTACTGGCTCCAGTCCAGTTATCATCAGTATTTTTAATAACCCATTTCCCATTTTCTAATTGGTAGTAAGGGGAGAATCGGGTAAAAAATCCTTGATTTCTTGGATTGTTAACTGCCCCATTCCCTGCTGATCTGCCTGTTAGATAAGCATATGATTTTTGTGCTCTCCATTCTCCCTTGACATTCCACACGTAAGGGTTAACTTTAATATCATAAGGATATTTAGGCAACCCGTTGCTTTTAACAAAATTTAAATTATCTGCTATACTAGTGTTATAAGCTGGGTAATACGGTAAATCCGATTCTGCCTGAGGCAACCAGAAGTCGTTGTATTCTACAGCACTTGAGTTAACTATTTTCGGATTAAATGACGATCCAGTATACATATAAAGATTTACATCCAGATTAAGCCTGTTAGAACCGTCATTATTAAGAATCGGATTAGTCATTGACACTACTGATGACATGGTTGCAGACTGTAAATTCCTGAAACCGGATCGGACAATCTTGAAATCAAAATTGTCCAGATCTTGACACTTATTGGTATATTGACCATTTCTGTCCATCAATAGCACTGATTTATTATCTGAACTGAATCCGACAACCCAAAGTTTATGCTGTGCTGGCAAATTGACATTGACAATATCTGAGGATTGTATAATCTCTTTTTCACTATAAAGCTCATCCCCTAGATGAAAAATCTTAGTCAGGTCACCATTATTCTCATTATAGCCACTTACTTTAAAATACGGATCAGTCGTTACTAAAGAAGAAGAGTTTGGATTCGCAGCCGGTACATTTGGGACCAATATACCTTCAATACCAATGTTAGAACTCGCTGCTCCCATTCCTTCATACATCCAATAGGCCGGATAAGTAAAAGAAAAGTAATTATCACCATACTCATTGATTGTTTCCGTCAGAATTACTTCTCCGGAATTGGCATCCCAAGCAAGGTTCTTTGTTGAAACGACGGAACTATTATCAGTAACTATTTTTTCTTTCAATATGGCTGTCCTATGAACATGTTTGGTCGTTACAGCGGTTCTCAATTGATTTTCAGTAAATGAATTTTTAGGTATAACCGTAGCAACAAAAGTTGGAATAATACCATACAGGACAACAGCCAGATTCCCATCAAACCCCATAACACCAGTAGCTGAGTAGCTCTGGTTGAAATCATTAATCACATCATAATCCAATCCCAATAATTTTTTTTCTATTTTACCTTCACTATTAATAGTGGTAAGGTTATTATCCAGATTACCATTCTCATCCAGGCAATATTTGTATTCAACCTTTGAAATAGCTTTGGTTTGATTTTCAGGATACACTGACTGGGATTTTATTTTTCCATTCATATCATTGGTTTCAATCGAGAATCCTTGCGATAATGCTAGATGGTTCCTGATACTGACATTCGCTAATTTTATTAAAGAACCAATCAAATCGTTAGGCACTAAATCATTCACAATGCTAACATCTGTCTGTTCAACTTTAGTTGGGAAATCACGGGTGGTAAAGTGTTCCGTTACTACGTTACCGGTCGCGTGTTTTTTGACAACGACAACATTACCTTCTTTTCGTTCAAGATTTTTTACTTCAACACGTGAATAAGTTACTCTGGATGCTGGAAAAAAGTTTACCCCGAATGGTCTTTCCTCGTAATTATTTTCTTTTGGAGCACCTATTCTTTCCGCATAATTTCCACCAACGGGAAAAAAGGGTTCCACCCAAGGGTTTTCAGAACAGAAATTAGGTTCAAAAGTAGCAACACCACTCGATTTTTCGTTTTCATCTTTATAAGAATAGCTTTGCCCATAAGCCAGATTTTCATGATTTGTTCCTCCAGTATCGTCTAGCATATTCTCCCATTGATCGCTCAACTTAATGGACTTTACACGAAGACCTCCTCCTAACTTTTTACCATTGGAGTTTTCTAAACGGACCCATGATTTATCTGCATTGAATTTACGGGCACAATTTTTATTCTGTAGCGCTTTGTTAGGCCCTGCAAAGATTTCGGAAATTGATTTTATACTGCCTACTAAATCTTTCACAATACTCACAAATTGTGTATTGTTTGTTGTTCCTCCTAATCCATATACCACCCGGTTCAGGTAAGTTCTTCCAAATCCCCAGCCCGTTTTTGCTATTGGATTTACCGGAGCTGAGCCATTTGTGCCACCATCGCGTTTTAAAAATTGTAAGGGGATGGATGCAATTGTCCCATTACTACCGGATGTGACTTTTATATGATGCTTGATATGTGTTATCGGATCTTCCCCTTTGTCAATCTGAAAATAACCGGAAACATATTCGTATTGTGACGCTTTATTGGTCATATTCATCAAGAACCTGAATTGAATGTATTTATCGTAATTTTCACCCAGATAATTAGTAATGAAATCCTGTTCGGAGTAATTGCCGGTTTGTTCATCGCTTAACTTAACATATAGGTATTTATGTTGGTTGTTTCCATCATACAATTCATAATTAGCTACAGGAGTATCTGTATCGCCACAACCATAAACTTTAAACATCTGCATGGCCTTTTTATTTTGTACATACTGGTAATCATCACTTTCAGTATCAATGGTGATTTTACCTCCTGAAGGCAGTTTTATTTCTCCAAGACTCCATACTTTGGCATTGGCGTTTGCCGTATCTGTATTTTGTTCGACAAAAGGAAATTCTGCTGTAGACAAAGGTGAATTTGGATTTGTAGTATCCCCGCTGTCGTTCGGATTTTTTTTATAATTCCCCCATACATCAAAGCCTTTTGCATTATAATTAGGACAATCAGGGTTAACATAGTTCGGGTTGTTTTTATTAATGAGGTATTCATTATCCTTCTCATTGTAATCAAATTGATAAGGAGTGTATTTACCCATATTTGAATTTCTGTACGTGAAATAGACCTTTTTAAGCGTCAGTTTTCCACCATAATTATGCAATTCACTTTCTGTAAGACTTTGGCTCAAACTATTGTTCGGAATTCCTTTGCATAAACTGTAACTGTAAACAAAATGAGCTGTTTTAATAGGTTTTACATTCTCATTATTGACTCCCGGATCAGTAATTACACCTGAAGAATTAGTAACTTCCTGTCTGGAATACAATCGGATAGATTTGATTTTTTTCATTCTTCCGGAACCAGCACCTCCATGTTCTCCAACAACTCCAATCGCGTCTTTTCTGTCTTCCAGATCAAAAAAAGCAACATGGGTTTTGGTGACAATCTTATCCAAATATTTTAGTTCCTTTTCTCCATATAGGTACGTTCCTTTTTCATCATCCGTATTTGAAATCAGGCCGCTATTAAAAGCCGCTTTGTTTTCTTCGAAAGGAACTCTCCATTTATAAGACTCGTCTGTCGTTTTGTAAATAAATTGGGTATACGTTCCCAAATCACTTATAGACGGTCCATTGTCATCTACATCTTCGTAATCCGAGGAAAGAACAGAAGTCAGCAGATAACTGTGTGCATAGGCCGGAGTAGTAATTCTGTTCAGAAATTTATCACTGTTATCTGTATTATTACCTCTTATTGACCCATTATATTCTACCAATCCGGTCGAATTATTCCCAGGTTTTTTAGAAACGTCAAAGGTAGCTTCTACTTTTGTTGTATTGTATGCTGTATTACCATAAACATAAGTACTTCCGTCTGTTTGACTGACTTTATAACCTGCAGTATGATGTGCCTTGGCATTTAGGGTGTTTTTTTCGATAAATTTATCTCCTTCAGCTTCTTTAGCGGTAATCTTTTGCACTAACTGGTTTCTTACATATCGTTTTGATCTTTTAATTTTAGTATCAATAACATCACTGTTTCCGTTGTAATAATATTTGGCTTCAGTCCAGCTTTTTTTGTTTTTTCCTCCAATACCCACTCGCATCGCATGAGTACCCAAAATCTGTTCGCTGTAAATTTTTTCCTCAGGATCCGCTACCATACTCCCAACAAGTTTGTAAGTATAGGGTTCATAAGTTTTACTATTCGAGTCCGTATTGCTTTCTTTAAATTTACCCAGGGCTTTGTTGTTTTCAAACCATCCGCCCGTATTGCTTATTGTAGGAGAAAGTTTAAAATCAAAACCCATATGCACAAGATTAGCTGCTCCAAACTCTACTCCAGTACTTACTCCAATACCAAAATCGGAAACCCTATCATTGTAAACATAACTTACCTGCGATCTGTAAGGTCTGAACATCCCAGATACACCCTGTCCTTCAATATTGTAAATATCATAAGTATAATTTGTTACAGGCAGTATATTTGTATTTTTAGTTACTGTTTTTTCGTTTTCTCTATTAAAATCCAAAACTCCGGATTTTTCACCTTTATAGTGCGTATTTTCATACCCATACGCTTTTTCTGTCCTGTCTTTATATTCTTTTGCAATATCCTGATAAGAACCGTATCCTGTCATTTGCCCCTGAATTTCGGGTCCCATAATTTCTGAACCCAAAGCAGCATTGAAAGTAAAGTTATAATTTTCAAATCCCAATCTTTTACTCGGCGTATAACTTTGATTATTAAAGGAAATACTGCCTCCAATAGCCTCATTGCGAGATCCATTATATGCTGAATTGATTTCACCACTGTCATTTTGAGAATATTTCCAGCTATCCGTTTTTATGCTGGCTGATACATTCAGATTTTGGACACCCTTTCTACTGTTAAATCCCAATCCGATAGTTCCTGTCCCTTCAATATCCGTGCAAGAACTTTTATGATGTACCTCCATCTTTTTGGAAAGACTTATAAATGGATTCACTGAAGGTCCTTCTGATACAGAACCAGAGAAATTTAAACCAACTGATGCCGATTTTGTCAATTCGAAAGCAACGCCAAAGGATGGTTTAAAAGATATCCCTTCATAATTATTATACTCTACTCCTAAACCAACACCTGGTTTGATTCCATCCCAGCCTAAAAAGGCCCCGTTTAAGGCGAAACTTGTACCTACTGTTATATTCTTTCTTAAATCATTTTCATAGCGCATCGTATCACCATTGAAATCATCCGGTAATCCTCTCACCTGTCTCTGAATTTGTCCTACATTCAGGTTCCATCCCAATCCAACCCATGAAGCCTCCTCATCAGTTGTAATACCTGAATTGTAACTTAAGTTTACAGGATAACCTCCCACATCCATTACTGGAATATTGTAATTGAAATCTCCACTGGCCAAATCAACCATATCCGAAGTTCCGATTGGAGTAAATGAATTAAACTCAGGCTGTGTAGGTCCGCTGGTTAGTGCATACATTTGAACAGGCGAAGTCACCTGTAAAAACATCATAATCATTAAATAATAAGCTAAGATTTTGGAAAACTTGCTTTCTCTAATTTGCTTCATAGTGCTATTGGGGTATATGTCTTTGAATTTGATTGTTTGGTTTAATCCGGAAAAGGTAAAATTATTCTTCTGACTGTCTGATTTACATCATAATAACATGACAACAAACGAGTTACATTTATTTTAACTAAACTCCTTTGCATTGATTGTTATCACTAAAATAAAATTGTCTTTTTTTGAATAATTCTCTTATTAATTTTTTGCAAAACTAGGATAAATATCTGTTTAAAACAACGCTAAAATTACTGTATTTTTTGTAGGTTTTTTCTGAAAATCAATAACTTGCAACGTCTTAAATATCAAATTTTCAAAAGTGCCTTACAACTAAAATAGTTAGAAATTCTTTTCCCAAAAACATAAAAAAACACCATCAACAGTTAAAAAACTATCAATAGCATCTTCTTTAAGATTAAATCTATAATTGAACCTACAGCAACGTGCTTCCGCTTCGCATTCTCCCGACTTTGTGCAATGCTTAAACAAAAGCATAGTGATTTATTGTATTTGATAAACTATTTATACGTCAGAAAAAAAATTCGCGTTTGTGGTATTTTTTTCAATACAATTTTTTTACCACAGAAGTTGTGGTATTTTTTTTAAAACAAAAATTTTACCACACATTTTGTGGTAAAATTTTCTGTTCGATTTTTTTACCACAGATTTCCCCCAGTTGTGCAAAGTCTCCCGACTTTGAGTTATAATTAAAATAAAAGTTACAGCAGTTGTGTTGTAGCTTTTTTTATTAATATGTTTCTATGTTTGATTACATTTGGTAAAATTGGGAGCTCAAAGTCGGGAGACTTTGCCTTTACTTTGAATTTAATAAAAAACTTTAAATTTATTCAAAGGAAAGCAGAGGTGGAGTTAAAGCTGAAGTTTCAACTCCAAAAATTGTTAATACACAATTTAAAACTGCTATAAATATTTCAGTTAGAGAAAAATAATAATCGAATAAAGACTATGAGAAATTTTTTATTTTATTTTGTATTTTTTACTATTCTAGGATGTAAAAATGATAACACGAAGCCTAGTTTAAATAATAAAAATAGAGTTGTTGGTAAGAATGAATTACTAAAAGGGTGGAGAACTTATTCAAATGATAGTATCGCTGTTAATCTCCCATCTGATTGGAAACCGCAACACATGAAAAACGCTCCTTTATTTGTACCTATTGACTATAAATTGAACTTGTTTTATGCTATTTTAAGCTATGATGCATCTAAAATTAGTTGTAAAAAATATATAAAAGAAGGACTTAAAGAATTTTCTAAAAAAAATAAAAACAGTAAATATGTTTTAAAAAAGCTTAATTTAAAAAGCACACGAGATTGTTATATATTGGAACTCTATTCAAGTGAAAACAATATACATAATAAATTATATAGTTTAATATATGACAATGGAAGTAGAATATATGATTTTACGTATAAGACAATTGATCATAAAAAAATGAATGATAAAAATTATCAAACATTTTATAGCGTGTTATTTAGTTTTGAAATAAAATACGATAATGTTTTTGATGGAAGCAAAATCATAATTTTAAATGAAAAAAACATGAGTTATAAAGATTTATAGGTAATTCAGATTCCAGATTCGATTCTGCTTCGTGAGGTACACCACCCACCCATAATATCCAAGGATGAGCCGTAAAAAGCTCGTCCTTTTTGTTTGCTTCAAAAACGTTAGATTTGTTTTGATGTAGATTGCGGGGCACGGAAAACATTTCCGCGCTATCGGGACATTCAAAACATCGTCAATGTAGGTGATATTACCGCTTCAAGAGCCTTGGAATCTTATTTAATTCTTTTTGTCAGAATGTCCATGTCATTAGGTGATTCAATCGTAAAGGTGACACAAAATGGAGCAATAAACGGAACTACAATTTTTTTATCGGTTTAAGTGTCGAATGCATAATAATTCGTAAAAACCACGTATCTTATTGACTATTAAATAACTAACTTTACTTTATCAATTTTTTAAACAACATAAAAATGGCAGTGAAAGACGTAAACATCGTATTAGTGCATGGAGCCTGGGGAGACGGTTCGCATTGGCAACACATTATTCCTGCTTTACACAAAGAGGGGTATAAAGTTAGAAGTGTTCAAAATCCATTAACATCTTTAGAGGACGACATTCAGAAAACGAAAGATTTAATTGATGCCCAGGAAGGTAAAGTCCTCTTGGTTGGCCATTCTTATGGAGGTTCTGTAATTTCCGGCGCAGGAAATCATGACAAAGTTGTCGGATTGGTATACATCGCTGCCTTTGCACCGGATAAAGGAGAAAGCTTAGGAAGTATATTTGCAAGACGGGAACAACCTTCGGGTGGAGCAAGCATATACCCTGACAGCAAAGGTTTTTTATGGATTAAATATGATGAATACCATAAAAGTTTCTGTCAGGATTTAAATGAAGAAGATTCTTTAGTAATGTCTTTGGCACAAAAACCCATTCATGGTAAATGCTTTGGAGATGAAGCCGGAGAGCCTGCCTGGAAAAACAAACCAACTTGGTACCAAATTTCCAATCATGACAATATGATTCCACCCGCAACTCAGCAAGAAATGGCTGAAAGGATGAACGCTAAGAAAATAATTCATTTAGAATCAGGTCATGCCTCTTTAGCTTCTAGACCTCAGGAAGTACTTCGATTAATTATTGAAGCAGCAAAAACATTTGGATAAATAATATCCCAGAACAAAAGTTTTCTTTTACTTCATTCATGAGCTGATTAAACTTGGAATAAAATACTTACTTTTAGCCAACTTTTAAACTTAAGTATTATGAAAAAAATAATTTTAGTATTTATCTGCTTAATCGGTTCTTTTGCAAATGCTCAAACATCGAAAGAACTTATCGGAAATTGGCAACTGGTTAAATGGGTAAAGAATGGTGCCGAGAAAGATATTGTTTCCTATTACAAAACAGATCAGGTTTTCCAATTTTTTCAGGAAGATCACAAGTTCAATAGCGTTATTGGTGATGCGGTTCATAAAGGCAAATGGAAATTATCAGATGACAACACTGAACTTACTATTGACTCCAAAATAGTAGAAGCAAAATTTAAGATTGAATATTTTGATATGCAAAGACGTGTAATATCCAATCCGGAGTTAGGCACATTTGAATACAAAAGAGTTGTCGAATAGTATTCAAAATAAAAAAATACTATCGGCAGTTTAAAACTATCGATAGTATTTTTGCTAAAATAAACTCCCTTTTCAGAAAAAATAAAACCCCATACCAAACGATACAAGGTTTTACTAAACAATGAGTTACCGCCTTAAACGACCTCCACAATATTCAACACATTATACTCCTCCTTTTTTAAAGAATACTGCATACCGTTGATCTCCTGATAAAAAGAAATAGCCAAAAGAAACAAATTTACTTCGCTGGCAAAGTCTCCCGACTTTGTGCAATGCTTAAACAAAAGCATAGTGATTTATTATATTTGATAAAGCTATTTATACGCCGTGAAAAAAGGATACATCATAGGAGGACAAGACAAAATATACTTTATTACAGCCACAGTGGTAAATTAGATTGATGTTTTAAAATCCTTTTCATTTCTAAAGTTTACTGAGCAATAATTCTTTTATTTACTCGAAGTCGGGAAACTTTGCCTTAGCGGGATACCAGAAGATTGCATTTCAGAAAAAGAAAATTTTATGGTTGGCCTATAAGGCTAATTGACAACACATAAAAAATCCCTCATTTCCCAATCCTCCAACGTCCATTTTTAGGCAGCAATTTTTCATCCTTATACGTTTTTCCAATAATATGCGCACTCACAATGATGACCAGCACCGCCATCGGGAATTCATACCATTTCAGTTTATTGTGTATCTCTTCTGCCATAGCCCATTTCCGTTTTTATCACATACAAACCTATGGCAAAATGCGGAGCTCCACAATCCTCAATTTTAATGATTTTTCACCTCATTACATTTGGTGATATTGTAAGGTTTTTTACCCGTTTTTTATAAAAGCTCTTGTAAAACCCTTTTTTTTGAACGAGTTTTGGGTAAAATAAAAAAATCCTAGAGCGCCGTTAAAGCGCCGTTAAAGCGCCATCAAAGTGCCGCAAGGGTGCCACCCAAATACAACAACCTGCCCATGTAATACAAAAACCAATTGAAAAAGTACCAACCACCATTAAAAAAGCAACATGAACCGCATCTGTATTTATCCGAAAGACATCCAGCGTATTACCGGCAAAAGCGAGAGGCAATGCCGTAACATCATCGCTAAAATCAAGGAAGAGAGCAACAAGCAAAAGCACCAGGCCGTTACCCTCGAAGAGCTTTGTGACTATTTGGGCATACCGCAAAACGGCCTGCAATCCTTTTTGAAATAAAAAGACTATCGGTCAAAAAAAGATAGCTTTTAAAACAGCCAGGGATACTGTTTCAGAGTTAATGGCAAACTATTTAAAAACACTCAGTTATTTGATAATCAATCAGAACAAGTGATTTTAACTAAAAAAAGACACTATCATATAGTGCCTTCTTTACAATTAAATGCCGTAATGGAAACTACAATAACGTAGCTGTCAATGAAATTTCTGCTTTGAGCAGTTTAGATATAGGACAAATTTCTTTTGCTTTTTGGGCAGTTACCGTAAATTCTTCATTGGAAATCCCAGGTACTTTAGCCGTAAGAACCAAGTGACTTTGTGTGATAGTTCCGTCTTCAAAAGTTATTTTCGCTTCCGTATTCAAATCTTCAGGAACATAACCCAACTCGCTCAGCAGAAAACTAAGCTGCATCGTAAAACAGCCTGAATGTGCTGCTGCAACCAATTCTTCGGGGTTGGTACCTACTCCATCTTCAAACCTTGTTTTAAAAGATAATTGTGCGTTATTTAACGTAGTACTCTGAGTGGTAATGGTTCCTTTACCTTCCATTCCGGTACCTTTCCAGTTTGCATTCGCTTTTCTGATAAATTTCATGATACTATATAATTTAAATTATTAAAATCCGAAGCCTAATCCAAAGGCAATCCTGTTGCCATCGGAGCTATTAAAATAGGTTAATCTGGCCGTAACCTGATTTAAGCCATTCAGCCAAATTCCCCCTCCGAATGACTGATGCCATTTGTCTGATTTTTGTCCGTCAACCCAAACACGTCCATAATCATATCCTCCCAAAATACCGTAACTCATCGGGACAATACTTTGCCTGATTTTACCGATATTCCATCTTAAATCAGAACTCTGAAAGAAAGATTCTTTCCCTAAAAAGCGCTCTTTTCTAAAACCTCTCAAGTCATAATCTCCACCCAATGTTGCGCCCTGATAGAACTCATAATTAGTATTTAAAAGTATTTTCCCTTTTAAAAGTGTGCCAAAAACCAGCTTCCCATCAGACGATATTTTATGACTGATGCCATATGTTCCTTCCAGGTAAGAGAAATTTCTATTTGTTTGGGAAAGGTTGGCTTTCCAGCTGGCTAAGATTGAAAATGTCATCCCCATTGTCGGGTTCGAAGCATTATCATAATTTTCAAACCCGTATTTTACAGTAGCACCTGCAAACTGCTGGGATTCAAAAACTTCTTTATTTACAATATTGGGTTCATTGACAAAACGATTAATGGTTTCTTCTACCTCTATATTTTCAAAAACAGGCTGGATTTGAAGATCACTTCCATACTTTCCTATTTTTCGTAAAGAAGGAGCAAATTTGAACTGCTGGATTCTTACCCTGTTGTAATCCATTCCAAAAGCATCGTCATTGTTTTTGGTTTCATTACCATAACCGAAATAATTGATACTGAAATTCGGAGTGGTATATTTGGCATCAATTTCAAAATTCCATTCCCCGACAGCTTTATGGAAAACAGCGTTATAGAATAATTCGAAACCATCTGTTGCAAAATAATAGTTCCCTTTAAAGTTATGTCTTTGCGAATACAGATGATTGATAAAGCCGTATTTTAAGTAACTTAATGAGACTCCTAATTTTAGTCCGTCATCCGGGTTGGAACCTATCAGCGGCAATCCGAAAATCACATTGTATTTAGGCTTCTTATAATTGTATTCATTGGTTTCGTAATCATCGGAAAGAAATACAACAGCTTTGTTAGGCGTATTAAATGTGTTTTCTTTCGATTTATAATCGTATATCTTAATTCTTTTTTTGTTCTCTATAGTGTACACATCATGGTTCTGACCTCCAATCAGACGGATTAACATGCCATTGGATGCCTCTCCCCTGACTTCAAAGACATCATCATCATCAAGCCCGTAAACCCATATTTCATTTGTTGTTTGCTTGTCATAAATAATGGAAGACTGGAGCTCCTCTCCTTCTTTTTTAAGCCGGATAAAATCAATTTTAGTTTTTCCTTCCGGCATTCTGGTAATACTGAATTTGTCTTTTTTATCGGTACCGACAACCAGTATCCTTTTTTGAAGAAAATGGTAATATTCCAAGACAAATTTTTCCAGTCCTTTTTTACGGATTTTCAGGTTAGTTCTTAATGTCTCAGTAGTAGCATCATCTCTGATTTCTTTTGGAAGGGCTGAAAATGCAGTGTCAATATCTTCATCGGATAAAGCGGCAGTAATCTCTTGAGACATTTTTATCCAGACATTTTTATCTGCTTTTTTGATAAAGGCCAAGTCTAACGGATTGGGTTCCGCATTGAACCATTTAGCGTTTGGAAAATCTTTTTTAAACGATTTCATGTGGCGCAGCGCCGGAATATTCATTAAAAGCCGCAGTAAATTGCCATCTGTTTTCGTGAATGCCTGATCTCGGTCTCTTGGAATAGGCCGGTAGATTACTTTGTCTTTTTTCTTAAACTCGGCCCAGCGCCATTGGTCGAAATGCCTGTCCCAGTCACCAATCAGCATATCAAAAATCCTTGCTTTTATATACGCTTCTTCATCTATTTGGCACTTTTCATCTTTCCTGATATTCGCCAGTACATCATCCGTTCCAACTATCCCATTGGAATTTCCAAAACTGGTCACCTCTTTCTGACTGTCTACAGGACGTTCTTCAATCATATACAACCCATCCCCAAAAACGTCATTAAATTTCCCCAATCTGTTTTGTTTCGGTATATAAAACAGCTTTGGATTGGAATGATAAATGCCCGCTTTTTCAGCCAAATCTCCAACGACAAAAGGAGTATAAGGATGTGCTGTTGTATAAAAATCATAAACAAATTGCTCTGCTACGGTATTTTTAAATTCTTTTTCAACATTCTGGTCTTTAAAAGCAACGGCCTGCAAGAAACGGGAAGGGCTTTTTTTCAACGCTCTCATTACATATTCTTTACCTGCTCCGTCAACTAACCTTAAAGACAAAGATTGATGTCCGCCTCCCGCAATTGTAGGTTTCAAACCTCCATATAAAGTGTCTAGTGAAACATTTGGCGCTTCAACAAGTGTGCTGTAATATTTTCTGTAATGCTGTCCCCATAAGAATTTATAAAATGCATTTTTAGAGGTCATTTTTTCATCATAAATAGATGATTTTACCCATTTACTTTTATTTTCAGAAAAGAGTGTGTCTTTTATACTTTCATTTGAAGTAATCACATTTTGCCTGAATACTTCTTTTTCACTACTGTCTTCCGAATTGATAAAACGGACATTGGCACTTCCGTTTTCTTTTACCTTAAGCACCGCATAACCATGGCCACCATAGGAAAAGTTAATAGGATATATGGCTCTGACAGCTTCGCTTTTAGAAGCCGATCCGCTCACAATCTGCCTGATTCCCTCGTGTTCGATATATTGAAGATTGTGCTCATGCCCCGATACAACAATGATATTTTTTCTATTTTGAATAATAGGTTTAATCCGATTGGCAAAGGCCGTATACTCTTTGTTTTGAATATCAGCCGGACTGACTCCCGATGTTTTTCGTATTAAATTAATAAGTGAACCTAAAACCGGTAATGGAATTTTAGATTCCAACGGATAGAGATGCTTTTGCAATGAAAACTGGCCTCCATGCGGTCCATTGCTCAGTAAAGGATGATGAAGGGCAATGATGGTTGTCTTGTTTTGGTTCTTATTGATGAGTGATTCAAATTCTGCAAAGAAATCCTCCCGTGTTTTAATGTCACAGTCATCATTTATTCCAGGTTGCTTATCCCAATCTTCCAAAAACCACTGACTGTCTATAATAATCAGGCTAAGCTGGTCATTTATATTCACATTTTCAATCGCACAGCTTTTTCTCGGCAGAAATGCCTTCTTCTCTTTCAAGTATTCATTTACAAAATTTTCCTGTTCCTGAAGCCCTTTAATTCCGTGGTACCAATCATGATTTCCAGGGATAAAAATAGTTTTTCCTTTAAAGTGTTCTGCTACCTTTAATTGGTTTTTCAGTTTAGTTTCCGCAATACTCCTTTCAGGACTGTTTTTATCTGTGGGCATACCAAGAGGATAGATATTATCGCCTAAGAAAAGTAAAGTCGAGTTCTTACCTTCCTTTTCGAGTCTTTTTTCTAAAAGGCTAAGGGTGTTTTGCGTTTGAATTTCATCAGCATTACCGGCATCTCCGATCAAATAGAAGGTATGCTCGCTTTTTACAGAGTCCTTTTCTACAATTACTGCCTCTTTATTGGTCTTCTTTCCGAACTGTGCCATATGTGTTGCGCATGATTGTGCAATCAAAGCCAGCAGAATACAATTTAGTACGGTACTATTTCGTTTTATTAATTCATTTACCCAAAACAATTTCATAAATTAGTGGAGTTAAAAAAACACATATGGATATTTTACAAAAAGCAGAAGATTTTGTTTTTAATCTACTCAAAGATAATCTTTCTATTTCATATACTTATCATAATTTCAACCATACCCAGAAAGTTGTCACAGCTGCAAAAAACCTCATCCTAAATGAGAAAATAAAAGAGGAAGAGGCTGAAATTATTCTTGTTGCCGCTTGGTTTCATGACACAGGTTATACCAAAGGCTTTGTCAATCATGAGGAACAAAGTAGTATAATTGCAGGTGATTTCCTTAAAAAGAACAATAAAAGTGATGATTATATCGAAAGTGTTTCGGTGTTAATTAAGGCAACTGAAGTTAATGAGACACCTAAGACGATTTCGGAAAAAATTATAAAAGACGCCGATTATTCCCATTTTGCCAGTACCGATTATATTGCAATTGGCGAATTACTGAGAGAAGAATGGCGAATAACGCAGGATAAGACGTTTACCGATTTAGAATGGGCTTCGGAAAACCGAAGAATACTGGTGCAATGCCATCATTATTTTACAGATTTTGCCAAGGAAAACTGGCAGGCTGCAAAAGACAAAAATATTTTCCTGCTTCAAAAAGAAATTCAGAAACTGACGAAAGACAAACCTTCTACTAAATCCGACATCAAGAAGAAAAAACTGGAAAAACTGGAAAGACCGGAAAGAGGAGTTGATACGATGTTTAGAGTAACTTTGAGCAATCATACGAGATTAAGCGATATTGCTGACAGTAAAGCTAATATTTTATTGTCTGTTAATGCTATTATTATCTCGATAGCCTTATCTACCTTAATACCAAAGCTGGACAGTCCGGGAAATGCCCATTTAATCATTCCGACGTTTGTATTACTAATGTTCAGTGTGGTTTCTATCATTTTTGCCATCATGTCTACGCGTCCAAAAGTAACCAGCGGAACCTTTACCCGTAAGGATATCGAAGATAAAAAAGTGAATTTACTCTTTTTTGGAAACTTCCATAAAATGCCAATTGATGAATATCTTTGGGCAGTGAATGAACTAATGAAAGACAGAGATTACCTGTACAATTCGATGATTCGGGATTTGTACTATTTAGGATTGGTGCTCGACCGCAAATACAAGCTGTTGCGAATTACCTATATGATTTTTATGATTGGGATAATCTGTTCCGTCTTTGCTTTTGTATGGGCTTTTAAGAATTCAGGAATTTAATTTGCAATCGCTTTTTTTTCCTCATTTAAAATCACTTTAACCCTAATCGCTTTTAATCCGGAAACGCCTTGCAAATCTTCCACATCTAAGAATTCAACCGTAGGTTCCAATACTTTTTGAAATTGAAGGTATTCAATGTATTTTTTATATTCTTTTTCTTCATGGGAATGAGAATACACGATCGTTATTTTCCCTTTTTCGGTAATTCGTTTTTGTGTTCCTTTTTCAAGTGCTTTGTCAATCCTTTTTTTGACTACTTCATAACGTGCATTGTAAGAACCGTCAACATCAAATCGTTTTTCATCCATCCTGAAACGAATTGTTATTGGGGAACTGAATACTAAAATTAATGATGTTACTTCCAGCTGATAAGGTAATGAGGCTTTAAGCGCATAGTGTTCTCTTTCCATTTCGGCCAAAATCTGAAGCTGCCACAACCTCATATTGTATAAGTAATTCAAATCGAAATTAGACTGAGGCGCAATGGAATTTCCAATGTACAAATTGTGTTCGACCCCATCAGTATTAAATCGCTCAAAATAATGCGGAAAAATAGCCTGTGCTTCTTTTTGTTTGCTATCCAGTAACTGACTCATTTTTTTGTTGATACTGGTTAGCGTTTTATCGAATTTCTTTCTTTCCTGATAAAAAGCTCCGGTAATCTCATCTATTTCGCCAAAGTAATCGTCAATAAGTGTCTGGACAGCGTCATTAGCATTATGTTTGTTCAGTATCGGGTGAATTTCAGCTTCGATATATCGTTGTATTTGTTGTTCTGTATCGGCTTTCAGACTTGAAAACATTTCTTTAAAAAACCCTTCCAGCTCAAATTTACGCTGCTCCAGTATATCGAGATTGAATTGAAAATGCAACGCCTCGACAATCTTAATGAGTGAACTCAACTGGTTTTTAATATCGGTTTGAGCGGCTCTGTTTCTTGTATCTGATGATTCTTTAATATCTATCTGACCATAAAGCGGATACACATCTTTGAAAACAATTTCTTTAAAAATATAATCCGGATTTAAGTTTTCTTCCAATATGTATTTTCTGGCTTCTTTTTGAAACTTCCAATATACACTTGGGTGTATCGTCGTATACTCGTGTTGGATGATTACTTCTATCTTATTCTGGATGTCAGAGTAATACCGTTCAATCGTATCCATAATAAACGGCATGACAGTATCCAATTTATTGGCATTCAAACTATTTAATTCTCTTGGCATAGAAGAAACAAGTTCAATAATCCCCAAAATCTTATCGTCTTTGACTACCGGAGCCAAAATACAGCTTTCGATACCTTGGGATAAAAAATGACATCCGAACTTTTCATTTTCGGGAGCTTCTGCAAATTTCCGGACATTCGAAATCGCAATGCGTTTTTTATCTTCAATTAAGGTTTTAAAAACACTGCTGTTTAACGCATTCTGGCATTTCATCTCCGAATTCTCCGAAAGGATAAAACTGCTGACTTGTTTTTTATTAGGCATCGTATTGAATTTTATCTCTTCCTGAATAAAAGAAGTAAAACCAATCCTCAAATCCGGGATTTTAAAAATAGACCGGAAGATCCTTTGGAAAGATTCGCTGAAATCGTTTTCATCTCCAGTGACTTTTAAAAGGTCGCTTTTAAGATTAGACACTGCATTTTCAGTAGTGGCATCAAAAAGAAGTACAATCCCGAAACCTTTCAGAATCCAGCTCTCTTTAGGAAATTTTTCTTTCCACAATTCAATATCGTCAAAATTATCAATCAGCTGATCAATATCTTCCTGTGTCAGTTTTACTGCTTTTTCCGTAGGAATGATTTCCAGAAAATCAGCATTATACAATATCCTGTAATGTTTCATGATGCCTTCAGCGTTAGGAATATCGTAAAACAAAGGCTTGCTGAAATCGAAATGCTGATTGTAAAAAGCATTCAGAATCAAAGAACAGCTCATGATATAGAATTGATGCTCGTCGAAATCACGAATATTGATATCGAAAGCACTACCCGCTTCGTTTATTATCTTTTTAAAACGTTCGGTATAATTGAAAGTGATATTCAGAAACGGAATAGTTACCGCTTTAATTTCATTATGGGTTAATGCTGTCGGAAACAAATCAGCCATCAAGTGGTTTATGAGCACTTCATTGTCTTCAATTTGCTTCATGGTCGTCATTCCTTCTCTAAATTCCGGAAAAGGAGCTGTCTTTTCAATTAGCGCTTTGGCATAATTAGACCTGTAATCCACATCGGATGCGGCTATTTCCTCCAAAGCTTCTAATACTTTGTGGAATGAGACTTTGATAACAAAAGGATTGTCCTGAAACTGATTGAAATTCATAGTAAAACTACGGCATGCGTTGTATAAATACGATTTTATTCATTGCTTTGCATAAAACTAAAACCAAAGATTTTACGCGGTACTAAAGGTACTAAATAAGCCAATATATTGTACATGTTTTTTTTTAGAAAAAAAGCAATAAAAAAACCGTCTGTTACCAAAGATTTGACATCCAAAATTCAATTAAATATGCTACATATAAAATAAATTCTATATTTTCGTAAAAATAAAAATCAGGATTATAATGGAAACACAAAACGTACTGGTATCAAGCGCTACCGAATTTGAAAAAGCAACCTTTTACAGAAAAACTTACTTACATGTAGCATTGGCCATCCTTGCCTTTATACTTGTGGAAAGCATCCTGCTTAAAGTAGTACCGGCTGAAATAATTTTATCTATGATAAGTGGAAAATTTATGTGGCTTTTTATCATTGGCCTTTTCTGGCTGGGAACAACCATGTCTGAAAAACTGACCTTCCATCCTTCCCGTGAAAAACAATATTTAGGACTTGGTTTATATGTTATCCTGGAAGCTATTATTTTCCTTCCGATGATTGCTATTGCGGTATTGTATACGGGCGGAGACGTAATCATGCAGGCAGCCACCATCACTTTATTTATGTTTAGCGGATTGACAGCTGTAGTGTTTTTTACCAAAACTGACTTCTCTTTCCTAAGAACAGCTCTTGTTATTGGAGGTTTTATCTCTTTAGGTCTTATTGTGGCCGGCGCTCTTTTCGGATTTAATTTGGGCCTATGGTTTTCAGTAGGAATGGTTGTTTTAGCCTCAGGAAGTATTTTATACCAAACACATCAAATCAAAAACAACTACGGAACTGAACAATATGTGGGAGCTGCTTTACAGTTGTTTTCTTCTGTTATGCTTTTATTCTGGTACATATTGAGAATTTTAATGAGCAGAAAAAACTAGTAGTATACACTTTTTTATATCAAAAGCCCTGACAAAATCGGGGCTTTTTTTATGAATTAGTGCGTCATTTATTTAATGAAAAAACAACGCTATGACTATTTCCATGACAATCAATATGATGATGATCCATTCCAGTCTGGCGCTTTCCCTGACGTTAAGCACGTCTGTAAAAAGAGTCAGGTTGTCTTCTACAATCTGGAGGCGATAATCGATATCCTTAAAGCGGGGATTGATATCGAAATTCATTTTTAAACGCCGGTTCAGCATATTAAGTTCTTCATTATCCCAAACCAGATTCGGATCATCAAGAATATACAGATTATCAACAATACTGTTCTTGACATTCAATACCTTACCAATGTATTTGAGGAGATTGGTTTTAGAAATACTCAGCCTTCCATGTTGCTCCAATTCTAAAATATAATGCTTAGATGATGTTATCAGTTCATCGGTTAAAATCTCATAATATTCCAAAGCAACTGACTGTCCGGTATTAAGCATTACAATATGCACTATCTGAGCGTCTATTTGAGCAACCGTGACATAATCATCCTTAACAATTGCTTTTTGTACTTCCGCATCGGTTAGGATTTTGTATTCTTCAAACAGGTTCAGGTCTATCGGATGTGTCGCGTAGTTCTTTATAAAGTTGATAAATTCGCTCTTGGCTACTGCATCATAATTTCCAAAAACCACAACTCCATAGTCAAAAACATATAAAAAGCGATTGGTATCTGTCAGCGTATAAAACACTTCAGAGGTAGTTCCTGAAAAGGGTTCGGTTCCAAATTCTGCCCGGAATTTTCTAATGTTAAAAGACTCGGCTATCTGTACTGCCTCTATTCTGATTTCCATAATAATGAGGTTTACACAAATTTAAGGAATAATCTCGTTAATTGTTCTGTTTGTTAATAGCTTCTTTAACATGTACTGTTTCTGTTTATTAAAAAAAATTTCATACCTCATCATTTTAGTTTAGAGCAATAAAAAAAACAGGTATTTCTACTCATTTTTTTACTGCATATAAAACCTATGTTTGTAAGTATTTTACGAATAATTATAATATCTTTATAGAACAAACAACCAAAAACAAATCAATTATGAAAACACAAGTACTGAAAATCAGTGTTATTTGCTGTGCTCTGCTGAGCATAGTATGGGCATGCAAATCGGACGTGAAGCAGGAAGCGAGTTATTTGCCGCTTAATGTTTCTTCGACCTGCAAATTAACAGATAAGGAGTTCAACACTTGGTTCAAGTCAGGAATAGCTACCGAAAATGGAGCTGTACTACCTAAAAACAGTGTGGATTTCGTGCACAACAACAATTGTGATTTTTACAAATGGTCAGAGCAAATGTTCTTATGGATTACTTCTCCTGATACTGACGGCACGTATGGAGGTGGAAATACAGTAATGGAATCTCCTGTATTTTATACCATTACCCCTAAACAAAACGGAATTCGCCGCCTGATACCACATAAAAAAGGACAACTGTTACGAGCTATGGCTAATATTGATCTGGTACGTTCCATTAACAGTGAAGAAGCCCAGGCAACTGACGACGTGCTTATGGATAAAAACGGAAATATTGTTTATTATATTTCTATGGCTAATGATGTTTATGCCGAATACCTAACCGCTCAAAAGAACGGAAAAATGAGTGGAAAGACTTTCCCTACTACGGCAGGTGCGCGTGACAGTATTGTGGCATACGCCAAAGAAAGAGGTGCTGTAGTAAGAGCTCCAAATACCTTAGCTATGGAATTAAAGACTTCATGGGTTGTGGCCGAAAGCTTGAAAAATCCGGAAGACTATGTTACTGTCGAAGCAATCATTCCAACTTACACAAAAACTCCTAACGCATGGACAGTCAGTGGGGAACGCAAAGCAAAACTGGCATTAATAGGAATGCATATTGTAGGAAGCACCGACGGTCACCCTGAAATGGTGTGGGCTACTTTTGAACATGAAAACTGCGCTCCTAATGCAGCCTATCAATATATTGACGACAAAGGCAACACTGTTACAGTAGCACCGGACAAGAGAGATACTGGCTGGCTGTTGAACTCAAATGTAAAAGACACAGCTAATGTATCACACATGTATTTTGCTTCAGACAGTATTAAAAGCAGACCAACTTATACCGTGAGTCCAAGTAATACAAGACGTACCAAACCATGGGGAAGCGGTTACAACGTGCAGCCTAATGCGGAAGATGCAAGTCCTGCTGCGGCGAATAGTGAGGTATTGGCAATAAACAATGCAATACGTAAATATTTACCTGATGGTGATGTAAGAAAAAAATACTTGTTCATTGGAGCCACTTGGACAGATAGCGGTGCAGGCCCTTTAGGAACTAGTTACTCCCCTAGCCTGACAACTCCGGGTGTAGCTATTGGTACCAGTCAACTGGCCAACTGTAGTATGGAAACATATATTCAAAACGGAAGTAATTACAGCACAAACGGATCTTGCTTTTACTGTCATTCGGATGGCGGAGGCTTAGAGCCTACTGATTTGAGTCACGTTTATAGCGCTATAGTACCATTACCAAACAGAAAAGTGGTTTCTATCAAATAAAATCTGATAATTATGATTGGTTTTGTAATTGAAAACGAGGGATTGCTCCCTCGTTTTTTTATATTGTATTTGATGGCATTACTAAAATTCCTGAAAATGGTTTAGTCAAGAATTTTATTTGTTTCCGAAACCAGCCATTGCATTAATTCTTCGGCTTTCCAGTTTTTAAGATTCATGTTATTCTGTCCTGACCAATAGCTAATCATTTCTGTTTTCCCCTGTACCAGAGCAGCGGCTTTAAGAGGAGCCATTAATTTAGTTTGAAGTGGAAAAGGCAACACTTCTGTTTCAAACTTAACTTCTCTTGATATCCGGTTTTCAATCATCCGTCCCAGTCTTCCTGTTAGAGATTTAGAAAGTACGGTATATTCTCCGCTATTTGATAATAGTTTATTTTTATGTTCCTGAGTTGCTCCGGACTCGGCGCTGGTTAAGAAGGCGGTGCCCAATTGAACGGCGTCGGCACCCAAAGTGAGTGCTGAAGCAATACCTTTTCCATCAATAATACCACCAGCCGCTATAATTGGCGTTTTTACTTTGGTTTTCAGTTGTTGAATTAATGTAAATGTTCCCGTGAAAGAATCCTGAGCAGGTTTCAAAAAGGAAGGTCGGTGTCCGCCTGCTTCAAAACCGGCAGCAACAATCGCATCCACTCCCGCTGCTTCAAGCAACAAAGCCTCGTCAACCGTTGTAGCGGCTCCAACAGTTTTAATTCCTAATTTACGGGACTCCTTCAGAACTTCTGCTGAAGGAATTCCAAATATAAAACTGAACACTTTCGGTCGGATCTGAAAAAGAACCTCAACCTGCCGGTCAAATTTTGACGGGATTTCTACGGTTAGTTCCGGGACGGGAATACTTAATTCATCAAAATAAGGCTTAAAAAGTGCTGCTACCTGTGCTAGTTTTTCGGCTGGATAGTTTTTCAACCGTTCATCCACATCCGATACCCATAAATTGATATTGTAGGGTTTGTCCGTTTTTAATTTAATTTCTTTATCTGTTTCTAAGATTTGTTCCGAAGTAAGGGTGTATGCTCCAAAACTCCCTAAACCTCCAGCATTGGAAATGGCAGCCAACAATTCAATTGTTGAAAAACCACCACCCATTGGACCTTGAAAAATAGGATACTGGATCCCAAAAGCTTCCGTTATTTTTGTCTGATGCCACATTACTCTAAATAATTACATTGTTACTAATCTGTTCATAATAACCAGTAGCCTATCTTACATCTAAGTTAATGATTTCTAAGACTATAAAACAAAAACTGATCAAATAACAATACAAAATAAGGCAGTAATTTTCAGCCGATTACGTGATCTACATCACAATTGGTTGAACTGATGTAATTACAAAAATGGAGCTGTCAGTCTGTATTTATGGGAAAATAATACCAAACCAACTTTAGATTTAATTTCATATCGTTCAAAAAGCGCAGTACGGTAAGCTTCAATTGATTTTACAGACAAGTTCATGATATCAGCCATCTGTTCGTAGGTAAACTCTTTTTCATCGCATACGAGCTGTAGAAAATTCAATTCTCTTTCCGATAACTGTACCGGATGGACTTCATTTTCTGGAGCAGCAGCGTAATTTCGGATACGTTTTAATATCTCGGTGATGTTATTATATCCAATTTTGATGATATTGTCAATGGCAAATTTCAAATCCTGAGCGGTACAATTTTTATGCAAAAAACCTCTGGCACCATGATGGTATCCGTCATTGATGATTTGTTCGTCAAAATGCTGGGTCAAAAGCAGTACCTTAAATTCCTCTTGCTTTTCTTCCAATGCCTGTAATACCTGTATCCCATTCATATTAGGCATCGAATAGTCCAGAATATACATATCCGGCATAGGGTTTAAAGGTAAGGCTTCCAGAAAATCCTCTCCATTATCAAATTCATGTATGACCTTATAATGGCCTATTTTGTGTAACAGTTCTTTTAATCCCTGCCTCACAATAGCGTGATCGTCTATAATACATATTGTAATTTGTTCCATAAATAATTATAATTTTTCGGAAAGTGTAATGGTAGTTCCTTCATTTACTTTGGATACAATAACCAAATCATAGTGAATAATCCTAGCTCTATGTTCCATATTCTGCAGGCCGAGGGTACGCTTACCATCTGTAACAACAGGATAGTCAAAACCCTTGCCGTTATCAGACACACTCAGTACGAATGCAGGATAGGTTTTGATTTGGATATCAATCCGGGTAGCCTTGGCATGCTTAAAGCAATTATTAATAATCTCCTGAAAGATGCGGTAAATTACTATTTTTTCATTTGCACTCAATTCTTTTCTGGCGCTCTGACTAATACTTAGTTTTAGTTTCTTTTTTGGGTTTTTCTGCAATCGCTCCACTTCTGTTGCAATGGCTTTTACAATATCCTGCTGCAACAACAGCTGGTTATTTAACGAATGACTAATGCTTCGGATGGATTGGGATAAATGGCCAACCGACTGAGATAAGGGCCATAATACATCATTGAGGTTAGGATAATCCAGCTTGAGATTTTCCAACTGGAAATTAATATAAGTAAGCTGTTGCCCGGCATCATCATGGAGATCCTGCGAGATATTATTCAGTACCTGTTCCTGAGTTTCCACCATTGCGGTATTTATGGCTTTCTGGAAGTCAATATCCTTTTGGAAAAGCTGTTGGGTGTAATTTTTAACCTTGTTCATATAGAGCTTCACAATAAGTATACAGAACAATACCAGCAGGCTGATGAAAAGAAATCCTATAATGATACCAAAAGCAATGCTATTCATTTTTTATTTTTTTTTCACGATAGAGGTACAGGTTTATCAAAGCATAATATACAATATTTACAAAATAAATTATAAAAGTATACAGCTTTACATCTCCAAAAATAATAAAGGAAGTAATGGATTTGCTTTTAAATCCAAACATAAAGCTCAATCCGAAAAAGAAAAGCACGGGAGCGAGCAACAACAAATAGTTATTGGAAAGAAAAAAAGGGAAATCTTCTTTTTTCAGCTTGTAAAAACTATCATAGATAAAAATCAGTATATACAGGAATGCGCCAATTACAAAAGTATAATAATCAAAACCGTCCGTTCCTTCCATGAAAAACAGGTTGATTACTGCAAATGCGATAAAACAATAGAGCAATATACGGGCGGTTTTTTTAACAATTACAAATCTTTCCAAAATCAAAAGCCAAAGACTGTGATGGATAATAATACTCAATGATGTTACCAGGTTTGTCGATTGTTCCTTTGATTTCAATATTGAATTAAAAAGTTCAGTAAAAAAGCATACCAGAAGAAGCGACAGCACATACCGGTGGGTCTGGTTTTTCCAATTCAACCGCGATATGGCAAATAATAACGTCAGTAAAACAAGTACTTTTATGGGCTTAAGAAAATAAAAAAGAAATGATTCCATAATCGTATATTTTTGGGGCTACAATGCTGACCTGAAAGGAATAGTTCCAGGCTCATCTGAATAATCATAATAAGCTGCGGTAATGGAGTTTGAAACTTTAATAACTACTGTTTGGACAGTTCCTACCCTGGCATCCTTAAATTCAAAAAGGTCCGTGTCCTTTAACGTATTTTTTGCTGCTATGCTCCTGAATAAAGGCAATGAATAACATGTTGTTTTCGGGTCAAATTTGGGAATCATTTTTATCCCGGTAATGTTTCTGTTCGGATCAATATCAAAACTGATATAAGCATTATAAACAGATGTACCTATAAAATTCTTTATCTCCCCCCATTTCATTTTTAAACCCGTTGTCCCTACAGTCTCTTCTATCTCCTCTGGATTTGAAATCAAATGAGTTCCTTCAATTTCATGAAACAAAACCGATTCACATACATTCTCTCCGTTTTTCCTTAACCATTCCGCTTTTTCTTCCTGAGTAACTTTCGTATGATAATCTGTGAGATCAATACAATTTACAGGATTAGCCGTTGCAGCAGTTCCCGGTTGCGATGGGTTTGGATCATCATTACTTGGCTTACATCCCACCATCACCAATGACAGGAATAAAAAGAGTATTGTTTTTTTCATAATTATAAATTTTAAAGGTTACGATACAAAGGTTATTTATTTATGTACTGGCATCAATAGGCAAAACACTATTTCGGTTAAGATATTTCCCCACTGCCATTATAGGCTAAAATATCACTTTTTTCTTAATAATTCAGGCATTCGCAGCAATTTCAATCTCTTAGGCAAAAAACCAATGCGAAGTAGTGTTTCCACTATTGTCAGGGCTTGGATACAAAAGTAATTTTGAAATGAATAATTATTAAAACATAAAGTCATGTCAAGAGAAATCAAATCAGTAAAAGATGCTGAACTTATAGATTCAGTTGAAAGACCTAACAATTATAGAGAACGTTTGGTCAAATTAATTCCTTCAGAAATTATATCGGTTTATATCACTATCAATGGTCTGATTCTAAGTTTAGATGACAATATAAAGGATAGTATATCATGGATCTCAATGCTGATTCTTATTGTAATCACTCCTTTTTATCTGTTCAGAATTTCAGGAGTAACTAAAAGAAATCAAATCCTTTTTTCTACAATCAGTTTAATAATCTGGGTATTTGCAACAGCTCCTCCCGCAATATCCGACTATCCGGAAAATGTATTAAAAATTATCGCATCCACAGTATTAGCCCTTCAGACACTGTTCATTCCTTTCTTTTATAAAGGATAAAGTCCCGCAAGCCGAAAAGGGAATTAAAGAGTAGGCAAAAAAACAAAACATATCATGAGCTGCAAAATTGAAATTAACTACCCTCAACCCAAAGATGAGGCTGTGCAGAAATTAAAAGATGCCGTAATGGGAAACGGTGGAACATTTGAAGGTAATGTATCCAAAGGTCATTTTAAAGTACCAACTCCTATTGGTTCTTTTGAAATAGAATATACTATTGATGGTGACCTTATTACAATAATTGTCCTTAAAAAACCATTCGTCATTAGTTGCGAAAGAATTGAAAAAGAAATATACAAATATCTTGAAGACAATTCTATTTCAATAAATACCCAGGATAATTACCTGAATGCAATAAAACAATTCAAATATGAAAACTCTAATGAAAAAAAGTATAACAAGGAAGTTAAGTTATTACAGGAGGAAAATCACAAAGAAGTGCGAAAACTAATGTCTAAATACCTAACAACTCTTTCTCATTTTGATACAGCTGAAGGTGATATTTCTTTTAAAGTGAAAAGAGTCATCTTGAATGTCAAGGGAAATTATTCAACAGACCCAAACCAGTTGATGGAACTGCTTAATTTAAAAAAGAATTTATTATACAATGCCAATGATTATATCATGCTGGCCATCAAATTAAACGAATTTATCGTTAGCCCTGATTCCAAAATCACTATGGCTGAAATGAACAAATGCAAAACTGTTGGGGATTGCATTGCTTTAGTAAATAAAAAAATACAGATATCATGAAACTATTTTACACCTCACTATGTATAGGTTTATCGCTTTTCAACCTGAACAGCTATAGCCAAGAGAACGAAACACCCAGTCCATTTTGGGAAAACATCACCATCAGAAAGTCGTTTGAAAGCAGAACAGACAATGATGAAAAACCAGCTAATCTATCCTTTACCTTTCCAAAAGAAAAGGAAGATATTTTTAAGATAAATGCCGGTATTGGTTATAGTTTTTCAGAACTGGGAAGAAATCAAAATCATGAATTAACAGTTTTCTATGTCTATAATAAAAATAATCAGATTGATAAAAGACAGGAAAACTATAAGTTCGGATTGGCACATAATGCTTTTTATAGAATAGAAGATAATATGGCCTTTATCAACGAAACTTCTGTGGAATATTTAAATGATAATGCTCAAAAAAGCCGTTCCTTTTTAGCACAAAGTTACCTGCAGTTTTATTCCAACCGAGAAGACCTTCCTAGTTTTGCAAGCTATGCCTTAAAAAGCAGTCGGTTTGCTTATCAGCTTAATCCTAAAATCGGTTTAGAATATCAGACTGCTTTTGATGCCGAAAGTCCTCTTCAAAATGGTTATAATCTGAGAAGTTATTTTAACATCGGCGGAAGCATACTGCTAAAGAAAAAAACAAAAATAGAATTGATAACAGTGACCAATACTCTTGCTCCGGACGGTGTAACGGTAACAAAAACAGTTGAAGAGAAAAGTGAAAAAGAGTTAGACAAAATGTTTTGGAAAAAAGGACTGGAAATAGTAGTAAACTATGAAGGCCGCAACATACTGTCAGATAATTTTGATGGCAATCCCAACTATCTGCATTTTTTCAAAGGAGAATTGAAATTATACCCTATTGACAATGATAATTTATCCATCGGCCTGTCTTATAATAAAGGGGAAAGCCCAATAGATGGACTCGGAAAACAAGAGTTCTGGATGTTGTCTTTTAATTTTCTCAAATAGCCATTTCTTTTAAACGCATTGGTAATCATGGCATACTCTTAACTACTTCTGCCAATTATCATTTTTAAATAACCCTTAAACAAATACATTATGAAAAAACTATTATTTACAATCCTTTTTTTAGGATTTTGCCTCAACAACTGCTATTCTCAGGTAACAGGTGCGGCTGCTTTGGTTGCCTTAGACGAAATTGATGCCACCATGACCCGACAACTTCAAACCATCGACAATCTGGCGACAAATGCCATTGGAAATGCTGGAAATATGATGTTGTCATTATCAGCCAGTTTACGGAAAGACATTAACGAAACCATAGGAAATACCGACAAATTACTGAGGGAAAACCAACTGGCTTTGTTCAATCAGGTCCAAAACCTATCAAGTGATCTGGATAAGGCCATCAAGGAAGATATTGAAAATATAGATGTTGTTGCCACTAAAATCTCCGAAGCCGCTGATGGTTTATTCTATAAGAAAAAAGAACCCCGTATCTTCAAATATGAAACAGAAACTTTTATTAAAGGGTACAGCAAATCTTATACATTCAAAGTCAAAGGCAAAAATTTTGACCAGACAGAAAGCATGTATATCGTCTTAAACAGCAAGAAAATAAAACCGACACAAACCAATTACAGTGAACTCATATTTCGCATCGATTCGGCCGACATACCAGCGGCAAGAGAGAATAGTTATTACGCCGATGCCAAAATAGTATTCAACTGGAGAAAAGGCCTTTTCAGGGTAAAAAAAGTAAAACAAGAGCCATTTCTAATTCCTATTGCTCCTTTCAATATTGGTGAATTGACTGTTTTTTACGAACAGAAATTACCTGAGAAAAAGTTTTCAGATTACATTTCATACAGCTGCGAATGTAAAACCAGTACCAGTGATTGGTTGGGTAACCAGGACAGCAACACGGTCGTTTTCAACCTGAATCCTACTGGTGGCAGACTTTTCGATCCTGCATCAGTAGAGAAGGTTTCATGGTACCAAAGATATGGAGGAGGTCACAAATTTGATCATACAACGGAACAGCAGATTAAAGGAAAAATAACCTGTAAATCAGATGGTAAACCCAGAGGTGGCCGTGGTCTCTCCACTCTAACCTTCCGATATAAGGAAATGGAAACCATCTATCCTATCCACAAAAAGCAAACAGCGATACAGAAAATAACCGCTATCAATCCTTCAGTAGTCGTTTTGCCGGATCCTGTGGACAATAACAGGCCCAACATCAATTATGCATTGGTGAAAACCTTTGACAACAAGGAAATTGTACTAACGCCAAGTAAAACAGACAAGTTATTCGACTTGAGAATCAATCCTGTAACAGATGATATTATTATTTCCTGGAAAAGACAGCCATTGTAAAAGTTAAAAACGAGGGAATTGTCTCTCGTTTTTATTTGTAATACAAACTCGACCGGATTAAAAAAACAAAAAGTGCTTCTAACATTAGAAGCACTTTAGCGCTTTGAGTGCGCTGCTTTAAAGATAACAGCAGTCCCATAAATACCCTATCATTAAGATTACCCACCCAGCATATCATCATCGTAGAATTTTGTCTCTGCAGCATTTTTACGGAGCAGTTCATAAAATTCAGTTTTACTATAACGGTCATTTGCTTTTAAAAAATCATTGGTAAACAGCGGAACAAACCATTCATCTGAAGTACCTTCAATTCCTTCTAACCATACTGCATCCACTTTAAGAGAAGGCAGGCGCACAACACTGATTTTAAAATCTTCTTTCTTTTTTTGGGAATCCTTCTTCAGGTTCTCAAAAACGTTAAAATAGTGTTTGGTATATTCATCACCATAAATAATCCTGTTCAGATTGGTTTTTTTATCAATGTTAGCGAATTCAAAAATGAAATTATTTTTACTGACAGTATCCCTATCCATTAATCGTTCACCTACTTGTTCAAAAATAACTTCTCCGCTGCCTTTTAACGATTCCATATCAATATTAAAAATAGCATGTCCCATCATATCAGACTTAGTTTCTTCTGATTTGGATTCTTTAAATTCGCCAAAAGAAGGCGGAGACATCATCGCTATGGCCTTTTCAATAATTTTCTCGTCTAACTTTTTAAAATGTAACATTGTATGTCCTTTGGTAAAATAAGTAGTCGTCCAGCTTCCTTCGCTTAAATAATTGAATGTAAAATCCGAAAGACTCATATAGGATGTCCCATATATAGGATCGGCAACATAGATATAGCTGTTTGACGGTATGAGGTCATTGTAACCGAACAAAGACACAAAATGACCTCCTCCATTGCGCCATCCAATCCGCGTTCCAATTACCCGACCGTTATCTATTTCGGTCTTTATGGCTGACATATCAATATACTGACCTACAAATTGCCTCAAATTTCCTACCACCTTCAATGCACGATCCAAATAAAACGGCACGTTACAAGCTGGCACGTTGCCATGACAACAATCTGTACGATTCAGACATACACAGGCTACAGCACATTGTGTAGCAGCTGACGATTTGTTATAAAAAATCGATATACTTGCAGCATTAGCGGCCCAACACCAATTACTTTGGGTCTGATATTGCATGACAAATGGCAAAGCTATATTTCGCATAATACACTTATCAAATTTAATGATTTATATTCCAATAGATTAATGAAGTAAACCTACTTGTTTTCAATGGAAGATTTATACGTAGTATTACTCGTTTTTTGGCAGTTATGAGAAACAGGATTTTACTTTGGACTTATCTGTATCCAAAACTATACATAAACAATCTGATACTCGCCTTTTAGTATTTCAGGAAGCGTATCTCCGGAGTTCTTTTCTTTAAAAAGCCGAATAGCATTTAAAATAGTCCCTTTTAATTCGGTCATGGTAGTTGCCATAGCGTAAATCCCTTCTGCCTTATCAACGTAAGCTGAAAAACCATCTTTAGTTTCTTCTACAATTATTGTCATCACATTCATAATTATTTTTTTTTAGAATTTACGCAATTATCTCTTATACAGTTTTATAGTCCGAAATAACAGTCAAACATAGAGCTAAAAAAACAGCGCTGCAATCCCAAATTTTAATGATTTTTATCTAACTGAAATTAATGAATTTAATAACTATCTTTATGTAAATTTTCTCAAAACTACCCGAAGTTTTATTGCTAACTACCACAAAATCTTTCAATTAATGGATGCTCGTAGCCACTACAGCCGCCCTGAATTATTAAGTATAACTATTGACCGAACTGCAATAGCTCAAGTTCACGAACGTGTAACTTACAATGAACCAACTGCAGCAGTAGGATTAGGAGATTTTTTATCCGAGTAATAGTATAATGTATTTAGGTGGAAACCTTCGGTACCGAAGTGGAAACCTTTAATACCGAAGTGGAAACCTTCTGAACCCACTTGAGACTCTTCTGCGCCAAGCAGATTCATTTTTCATAAAATTAAGCCTGAATAAATTATACCATTTCCATTGGAATAGCAATGTCTTAAAAAAGAATAGTGTTTTTAAGATAAAGAAGATATAATGCAGATAAACTAAACGCAAACTACTCATTATCTGATTATTAAAAACAATTAAATACTTCAAGATTCAGAATGTCCGATTCACAGTCTACTTTGCCCGCTTCCCTATTTTGCTGCTTTCGTCCCACAGAACACCGTAATATCTTTGACCTATCAAATTAAGAATGCTATTCAATAATTAAAGAAAAAAGAAATGAAAACAATTAAAATGAACAAACGTAGCCTTACCGGTACTATCGCAACCGCTGCTTTTATGCTGTTAGCAAACACAGGTTTTGCGCAAAAAGAACTTTCAACAAATTCTAAAACATCGGAACAGATTCGTCCATTTCATGTTAGTATATCCAAAGCAGAAATAGCTGATTTACGCCAACGTGTTCAGGCTACAAAATGGCCTGATATGGAAACTGTAACCGATCAGTCACAAGGCGCGAAACTTGCCAACATGAAAGAATTGATTAAATACTGGGGAACCAGTTACGATTGGAAAAAAGCAGAAGCCAAACTTAATGCGTATCCGCAATTTATGACAACTATTGATGGTGTCGACATCCATTTCATTCACGTAAAATCAAAACATAAAAATGCAATGCCGCTTATTTTAAGCCATGGTTGGCCGGGTTCGGTATTTGAATTTATGAATGTTATCGATCCGTTGACCAATCCGACAGCACATGGCGGAAAAGCCGAAGATGCTTTTGATGTTATCATCCCTTCATTACCTGGATTTGGTTTTTCGGGTAAACCAACCGAAGCAGGATGGAACAATGACAGGATTGCAAAAGCATGGATTGTACTTATGAAACGTCTGGGATACAAAAATTATGTTGCCCAAGGTGGCGATTGGGGCGCTGGAATTGTTCACTCGATGGCATTAATGGCACCACAAGGATTATTAGGAATTCACAGTAATTTACCTGCTACATTACCAAATGAAGCTGGAAAGGCTTTAGGCGGAAATGCTGCTCCGGAAGAGTTTTCTGCAAAAGAACGTGCTGCTTTCGATCAGCTGAACAAAGCCATCAAAGGAGGCTGGTTTACTTACAAAACAACGATGGAAACTCGACCACAAGGTATCGGTTATGGCTTAGCAGATTCTCCTGCAGGACTGGCAGCGTGGCTTTTCTTACATCCTGGTTTTGAACATTGGTCTTATGGTAATGATCCGAAACAGTTACCTACAAAAGATGATGTGCTTGATGACATTTCGCTATACTGGCTCACAGGTTCTTCCGCTTCTTCAGCAAAAATTTATTGGGAAAACCGAAACATAAGTATCATCAGTGCAGGTAATATGAAATCGGATAAAATCACGATACCGGTAGCTGTTACAACATTTCCACAGGATGTGTATGCATCACCGGAAAGCTGGGCGAAACGTGCCTACAAAAACCTGATTTATTTCAATGAAGTGGACAAAGGCGGACATTTTGCAGCATGGGAACAACCAAAATTATTTACAGAAGAGATGCGCAAAGCATTCAAATCATTGCGTAATTAAATAAAGATTAAAGACGGCGTCATCAAGAATGGGGCTCCGTTTAAATAAAAAAAAATGCTGCAGGATAAATAAAGTTTGTCATTTTTCAGGCTTTTGAATGTCCGTTTCAACATCAAATTTGACCGCTTGACCTATTTAATGATTTTAAGCGAAAAGTTGCGGCAATATCTTTGACCATCATTTAAAAATATAAAATATGAAAACTATAATTAAAAAAAATTTACACAGCGCAATGAGTCTTTTTGGTTTTGCAGCACTTACTTTCACAGGTTCAGCAATGGCTCAGCAATCTGGAGTACATCGCACCGAGCTTCAACGACATGATCTTAGTATTCCGGGACGCGAGGCCGTTCAGGTGATTGTAGCCTTAGATCCGGGCACAAAGGTTGGTTTTCACTCTCATCCCGGCGAAGAAATCATCTATGTTACGGAAGGTATTCTTGAATATACAATAGAAGGTAAGCCGCCGATAACGCTTAAAGTTGGAGATGTGCTTTTTATCCCGGCAGGAACATATCATGCTGCGGTGAACAAAGGCAATGTTATAGGTGCTGAATTGGCCACTTACATTGTTGACAAAAGCAAACCAATACTGGTAATGAAAAAATAACACAATTAATAAATTTAAATACAATTAAAATGGAAACAAACAATGCAAAAGTGCTTTATACAGGTGTAACGCACACAACAGGTGGCAGAACTGGTGAATCTCGCAGTTCAGATGGAAAACTGGATATTAAACTTTCTTCTCCGGGATCAAACGGAGTCGGAACAAATCCGGAGCAATTATTAGCCGCAGGATGGTCTGCCTGCTTTATCGGAGCTATGGGAAAAGCAGCGGCAAACTTAAAAGTAGCTCTTCCTGCCGATCATTATGTGGGCACTGAAATTGATCTGGTGTCAAGTGACGAAGGTTATTCATTGCAGGCACGTTTAAATATCAGCTTGCCAGGTTTAGATCCTGCAATAGCCAGAAGTATCGTTGAAAGTGCTGAACAAACTTGTCCGTATTCAAAAGCAATTCGTGGCAATGTTAAAACCGAATACAACCTTATTTAAGATTTTCTTTCAGGTTGGATAAAATGCAGTTTAGGAAACACCCTAAGCTGCATTTTTTTATGTATTAGTTTTTCGCATTTTATTTAGTTGAAGTGTCTCTGAACTTTTGCTATTGCCTTTCAGATTAAAATAAAGCCGAAAACAGAAACAACCTACAAATCTGTAACAGAATAAAGAAAGAGCATACATATGAAAAACATAATCCATTGCAAATGAGCTCAAACCAATCAAACACCAACAATCTACAGGATTTCAAAGTAAATATAAAAATTAAGCTTTCTGCTTTATGGGCTTCCGTAATGTTCTGTTATATCTACGGCGACTATTTTTCCCTTTATGTACCTCAAAAAATACAAGGATTTATAAGTGGTAATACCTTACTTAACAGTCCGGTAAAATTGTTTTCGGCTTCTCTTCTGATGGCTATCCCGGCAGTAATGATTGTCTTATCTATAATGCTGAAGCCTGGAATAAACAAATTATTTAATATCCTTTTTGGAATCTTTTACACTGCAATCATGCTGTTGATAGCTGTAACCACAATAGCTCCTTGGTGGGCATTTTATGTTTTTCTGGCCCTTGTTGAAGTGGTCATTACAGCAACAATAGTATGGCAGGCATGGCATTGGCCAAAAAACGCTTAATCATCCAACAATTCAATATTCAAACAAAAAACAGAAATGATTGCACAAGGAAATAACATCTCAAACAAAAAAAATGCAAGAATAGCCGGGTTTTTATACTTAATAGTAGTTCTTACCGGAATATTCAGCCTTGCTTATGTACCTTCCAAACTTATTGTATGGGACAATGCGGAGGCAACTATTCACAATATTATGGAGTCAGAAACACTGTTCCGGCTTGGCATTGTCAGCAGTTTAACCTGTTATGTATTCTTTTTGCTTTTGCCTCTTGCTTTATATCGATTGTTGCAGCAGGTCGATAAAAACAGTGCGCTGCTGATGGTCATTTTGGCAATAACCAGTGTGCCCATTTCTTTTATCAATATTTTGAATAAGTTTGCTGTTCTTTCGCTACTTGATGGTTCTCACTACCTCAACGCTTTTACTAGTGAAGAACTTCAGGCTCAAATGATGTTTTATCTAAACCAATACGATTCGGGTATCCTGATTGTTCAGGTATTTTGGGGGCTTTGGCTACTTCCTTTTGGTTATTTGGTATTCAAATCCGGGTTTTTACCTAAATTTTTAGGAATTCTTCTGATGTTGGGATGTTTCAGTTATCTGATTAACTTTCTTGGATTTTCTTTGCTGCCAGAATATGGAAAACTGGGAATTTCTTCTTATGTAAGATTGCCAGCCAGCCTTGGCGAAATAGGAACTTGTCTATGGCTTTTGATTATGGGTGCAAAAGAAAGACACATCGTAACTAATTGATTTTAACACTTTAAGCAGGAAAATACTTTTAATTATGCAAAATAGTTAAACTTATTTATCTACTGTTTATAAGGCTTAAAGCGGTTTTATGAAATATTTAGTAAAAATAAATGCTGAAAAATATAAATATGACCGATTGTTCATTTATCTTTGCCCTGTAATTTAGAACAAGATCATGAACAAAGGAGATAAAACAAAACAGTTTATAATTGAAAAAGCAGCACCCATTTTTAATACGAAAGGAATTGCTGCCACATCAATGAGCGACTTGATGGAAGCTACCAAACTGTCCAAAGGAAGTTTGTATGTTCATTTTGAAAATAAGAATGTTTTAGTGAATTCTGCCGTTGATCATAATATGCAATTGTTGATTACTAAAGTAAATGCCTCATTAAGTAAGCATTCGATAGCCAAAGACAAACTTTTTGCTTTCATCGATATTTTTGAAGATCCGTTGAAGCCTCTCGTTTCCGGCGGATGCCCGATGTTGAATTTTGGTACTGAATCCGATGATACTGATGATGTTGTAAAAATGAAGGTGAGCAAAATGGTTGATTTCACCCAAAAAACAATTGCAGAAATTATTGAATCCGGGATCAAACAAGGAGCATTTAAACCAGAATGGGATTACAATGAGTTTGCCACTGCCCTATTTGCCATGATTGAAGGTGGCATCCTAATAAGCAGAGTAAATGGTAATAATTCCAAAATGGAAGTCATATCAAAATATTTGAAAAAAATTATAGAGGAACATTCTCTGTAATTTTTTTTACCAAATAAATGACCGATTGGTCATGTATTGAACATAGAGTAAGAATTAATTATAAATAAATAATAAACATGTCAAAAACAATTTTAATTACAGGAGCTTCTCGAGGATTTGGAAAAATCTGGGCCGAAGCATTTTTAAAACGCGGTGATAAAGTAGCTGTAACAGCACGAAATGGCAATGTGCTTGAAGATTTGGTTGCAAAATACGGAGATGCTGTACTTCCAATTCAACTGGATGTCAACAGCAGAGAAGAATGTTTTGCCGCAGTACAAACAGTAAAGAATCATTTTGGCCGAATAGATGTTCTGATTAATAATGCCGGTTATGGCTTATTTGGTGCCATAGAAGAAACTTCAGAAAAAGAAGCAAGAGACCAAATGGATACTAATTTCTTTGGGTTGCTTTGGATGACTCAGGCAATATTACCAATCATGAGAGAACAGAAAAAAGGACATATCATACAAGTATCCAGCATACTAGGAGTATTGACACTTCCTGTGTTGGGTATTTATAATGCTTCAAAATTTGCCGTGGAAGGTTTAAGTGAAACACTTGCCAGTGAAGTAGCTGATTTTGGTATTAAAATTTCTATGGTGGAACCAAATGGTTTTGCAACTGAATGGGGCAGTGTTTCGGCTATACAAACCCAACCTATGGAAACTTATGCTCCTCTAAAGCAAGCATTTCAGGAATACATGACTCCTGATAAATACGGAAAACCGGAAGCAACTGCATCGGCAATACTCAAGCTGGTAGATGCTGCTAATCCTCCTTTGCGATTATTTTTAGGTAAAGTAGCTTATCCGGCTGCGAAACAAGTTTATGAAGAACGTTTAGCGAGCTGGGAAGAGTGGAAAGAAGTTTCTGCAACAGCCCATGGATATTAATTCAATTACAGAAGGGCATCCTGATAACAGTGAACGGGTGCTCTTTTATATTATTAAAAAAAGATTAATCATACAATCATGAAACAGAAAATCGCATTTGCCCTCCTTATGGGTATCGTTACAACAGGAATTATTTCTTTTAGTCTTATCTCTATTAATTTAGGATTCTCGAATCGTTTTATAAACATATGGCTGAAATCATGGGCAATGGCGTATGTAATTGTCATTCCGGCAATACTTCTTATAGGACCGAAAGTACAACAATTAGTAGAAAAAGTGGTGCCAAACTCCCAATCATAAGCATAAAAAAATCCCTCAATTGGGGATTTTTTTATAAACGGGTTTTACTCGAGATCCCAAAACTGAATTCCTCCTTTCAAATCGACCGAAACCAGCTGTTTCTCGTCTTTTGAAACTTTTAGTTTATTTACCGTTGCTTTGTGGTCTGACAGCGTTTTTAAAAGTACTCCGGTTTTTTTGTCCCAAACTCTTATTGAACGGTCGATGCTGGCAGTAAAAATTTTATTTCCGGCAAATCTTGCTGTTGTCAAGTTCATGCTGTAATTGTCTTCATACACTTTGCTTTGATCTTCTATATCGTGTGTAATCCAGTTCGGATGTTTGACTTTAAATTCAGAGGTGTGAGTATTGCTATTGTATTTCGTGCATTCATTATAGTTTAAAGAAAGATAATTTCCTTCTTTATCCATATCAGCAAATTTCTTCAAATCGACTACAATTTCTTTCAGTAGGGTATTCTCATTCAAATTCCAATAAGTCACTTTCGCAGGGCTGACAATAGTAGCAATATTTTGTCCATTAATTTTAACGATGGTTCCTTTTGGAAGATTAACCGGCAATGATAATTCCTTGTAATTTTGGTTCACATCCCATACGTATTGGTTTCCTTTCTGATCTTGTGTAAACAGATAATGAAAATCATCGGAATAGAAAACAGCAATGGACCAAGTGGTTTTTAAGGATAGGCTTTTTATTATTTTGCCATTATTTTCATCAACCAAAAGAATACCGCTTTCTAAAGTTGCCGCAGCAATTTCCTTTTGTTTGGGATGGTAAGCCAACGAATAGATTTCATCAGTAATTTTTGCTACAGCAATTTCTTTTGGATTTCCTTTTATTCTTTTTGAAATCCTACCATTGAAAGTAGATACGAAAACAGTATCCTTAACACCTGCATAAATCACATCAGTATAAGATACCGGGTTTATATTGGTCATTTTAGGAATAAAAATAGTTGAACTCTTGCAGCCCAACAGGGCAAAAAGCAAAAGGAATGCCGGAAGTATCTTACTGTTTTTCATTTTCATATAAGGGTATATTTTTACCGTTTTTCTTTAATTTTAAAGCTGCATCTTCATCATCTGTAGATAGTGTCACTACATTTTTTCTATCATTGCTGTTTAGTATGACACTCGCTGCCCCTTGAGGTTCTGACAGCAATAACAATTGCATGCTGGTTTTGGAATCCAGCGTCAGGAAAGCATTCCCGAAAGTGTCATCTGTAACATAGCCTCCCCGCTCCTGCCCTTCGGCATCATAAAGCATAACACCTGAAACTCCAGCTTTCCCTCTTGAATTTGCCCTGGTTCCGTAACCGTTCCTGCCAAAATTAGGTTCCGGTAAATGCGAACCCATGATAACCCGTTCGATGCCTAAAGAGTCAACCACAACAATCCCTCTTACCTTTATGATTTTGTCCTGAAAATCAACGGTCGTGTCCGCTTTACTGGTAAAAGAAAAAAGATAGAAGCTAAAGGCCAGTAAATTGCCAATACTTAATGCGTAAAAAATTTTTGATTTCATTGTTATGTATTTATAGTTTATTTTGACGGTTTATTTTAGAAAAGTTACACCGGATTGAGCATAAAAAAATCCCTCAATCGAGGGATTTTTCTTATGTATATGTATCTCTGGAGATTAGAAAACAAAAATAGCTCGCTCACCCATCAATTCGTTTACTTCGTCAGCTACTTCTTCCAAAACAGCTTCATTCGTGTGGTTCATAATAACCTTGTCGATAAAAGCAACAATAGTTTCCATATCTGCTTCTACCAAACCACGAGTAGTGATGGCAGGAGTTCCTACACGGATACCTGAAGTTACAAATGGTGACTTATCATCAAATGGAACCATATTCTTATTTACAGTGATTTCAGCTTTAACCAATGCGTTTTCTGCTTCTTTACCTGAAATATTTTTATTTCTCAAATCAATCAGCATCATGTGGTTATCTGTTCCGCCAGAAATAATATTGTAGCCTCTTTTTACAAAAGCTTCTGCCATCGCTTTGGCATTTTTTTGTACCTGCATTGCATAACGGAAGAACTCATCAGTTAATGCTTCACCGAAAGCTACCGCTTTAGCCGCAATAATGTGTTCTAACGGTCCTCCTTGATTTCCAGGGAAAACAGACATATCCAAAACATGAGACATCATTCTGATTTCGCCTTTTGGCGTTTTTAATCCCCAAGGATTTTCAAAATCTTTGCCCATCATGATCATTCCGCCACGAGGACCACGCAATGTTTTATGTGTTGTTGTTGTAACTATATGACAATGCGGAATTGGATCGTTCATCAAGCCTTTGGCAATTAAACCTGCAGGATGAGAAATATCAGCCATTAAAATAGCTCCTACTGAATCTGCGATTTCACGAAAACGTTTGAAATCCATATCACGGGAATAAGCCGAAGCACCTGCGATAATCAATTTTGGCTGCTCTTTTGTAGCCGCTTCTTGGATTTTATCGTAGTTTAACATTCCTGTTTCCGGTTCTACACCATAAAATGCAGGATCGTATAATTTACCAGAAAAATTAACTGGTGAACCATGAGTTAGGTGACCACCATGAGACAAATCGAAACCTAAAATCTTGTCGCCGGGCTTCAGACAGGCAGCAAAAACAGCTGTATTGGCCTGTGAACCAGAGTGTGGCTGTACGTTTACATATTCGGCACCGAAAAGCGCTTTGGCTCTATCGATGGCAATCTGCTCAATTACATCTACTACTTCACATCCTCCGTAATATCTTTTTCCGGGATATCCTTCGGCATATTTATTAGTTAATACCGAACCGGCTGCTTCCATTACCTGGTCACTGACAAAGTTCTCTGATGCAATAAGTTCCAATCCGTGAATTTGTCTGTCTTGTTCCTCAAGAATAAGGTCAAAAATTTGTTCGTCGCGTTGCATTTTATAGAATTTCATTAATTTGAGTTCAAAAATACAAAAAAACGTTGGCTAAAACCTCATATTATGATATATTTGGGTCAAGATTTTTCAACATATAAAACATACCACCTTATGCCCATTACAGCCAACGATCCCAGTAGAAAATCATGGTTAGATATAGCTGCTGACAGCGATTTCCCCATTCAAAATATTCCTTTCGGCGTCTTTTTAACCAAAGAAAACATTGTAACTGTAGGAACTCGAGTTGGTGATTTTGCAATAGATTTAGGTGCTTTACAACAATTAAATTATTTTGAAGGGATAGATTTGACAGATGATGTTTTCATGCAAGACACCTTAAATGACTTTATTTCTGACGGAAAAAAAACATGGAGATTGGTCAGAAACCGTATTGCCGATATTTTTGATGCTAATAATCCTAGCTTAAGAGATAATAAAAAACACCGTGATGTAGTCATTTTTAAAATGAAAGATGTAGAAATGCAGCTTCCGGTTTTTATAGGTGATTACACTGATTTTTATTCCAGTAAAGAGCACGCTACCAATGTTGGTAAGATGTTCCGTGATCCGGAAAATGCATTATTACCGAACTGGCTTCATATCCCTGTAGGATACCACGGAAGAAGTTCTACTATAGTTCCTTCGGGAATTCCTGTACACAGACCGATGGGACAAACCGTTCCTAATGGCGAAACATTGCCTGTTTTCGGACCGTCAAGATTAGTGGATTTTGAATTGGAAACTGCCTTTATTACTACAGATGCTAATATTATGGGTGAAAATATCCCTGTAAAAGAAGCGGAAGAATATATTTTCGGAATGGTTTTATTGAACGACTGGAGCGCAAGGGATATTCAAAAATGGGAATATGTTCCCCTTGGTCCTTTCTTAGCCAAAAACTTTGCTTCTTCAATTTCTCCATGGATTGTAACACTGGATGCATTAGAGCCATTCAGAACAGCAAGTCCTAAGCAAGAGCCAACACCGTTACCTTATTTACAACAAAAAGGAAATCACTCTTTCGACATTCATCTTGAAGTAGGAATCGCACCGGAAAAAGGAGAAGAAACCATCGTTTGCCGATCGAATATGAAATATTTATATTGGACCATGAGCCAGCAATTGGCACATCATACCATTAACGGATGCCGAATCAATTCGGGAGATATGATGGGATCCGGAACCATTTCAGGACCAACTGAAGATAGTTTCGGCTCGATGCTTGAGTTAACTTGGGGCGGAAAGAATCCGATTCAGATGAAAGATGGTTCGGAACGCAAATTCATCAATGACGGAGATACGGTAACAATGAGAGGTTTCTGCAAAAATGATTCAGTAAGAATAGGTTTCGGAGATGTATCAAGTAAACTTTTACCTCCAATACCTACCAAATAATCAGTACTTTACATTTTATTTAACATACAAATAAGAGCAATTCATGTACATTGCTCTTATTTTTTTGCTAAAACCCAACCTAATGAAAAAAACAATTGTACTCTTTGGATTTATCATCACAACCCAATTTCTTTTTGCCCAAAAACCATGTGAAACAGACCCTGTGTATAACCAATTTGATTTCTGGGTTGGTGAATGGGATGCTTATGCCCTAAATGGAAAACTGGCAGGCCACAGTAAAATAACTAAAATACTCGATAATTGTGTTGTACTTGAAGAATGGATATCAGCCGGTGCACAACAAGGGCTTGTTTTTAGTGGAAAAAGCTTTAACTCATACAATTCAGCAACAAAACAATGGCAGCAAAACTGGATTGACAATACCGGCGGAAGCACTGAATACCTAACCGGTCATTACGAAAATGATGCGATGTATTTTGTAAGCCGTCCATTTAATAACAAAGGTGTTACCAGTATCAGAAGGCTGACTTTTTTCAAACTTAAGGAAGGAAAAGTACGTCAGTTTGGAGAAATTTCAACTGATAACGGAAAAACATGGACTGTAGAATATGATTTAGAATACCGCCTCAAAAAACAATAAACCGCTGTTATTTAATGACTTAACTTTATAAAAAACCAAAATCAACTGTAACATATTACTTTATTCGGATTGGAATCAAAACATTTTATTTGAAATGGCATTCTTTTTGTAGTATAAAAAGTAGTACAAAAAAGATATGATGGAGAGCAGGAATAGCTCTCAAAAAAAAATTATATTTGTCAAAATTCTAATCCCATGAAGAAAATTACACTCCTGTTTTCGTTTTTTATTATCGTTTCGGCCTGTGGTGTCAAGCAAACTCAAACGATGCTTAGTGATGGTGACTATGACGGTGCCATACACAGAGCAGCGGATGCACTGAAAACCAACAAAAATGCAAAAGGAAAACAAGATTATGTATATCTTTTGGAAGAAGCTTTTGCCAAAGCCAAAGAACGTGATTTGAGGAATATTGATATGTTCGCCAAAGATGCCAATCCGGCTAATTTGGAAAAAATATTCAACACCTACCTGCAGCTAAATAGCCGACAAGAAAAAATCCGTCCGTTATTGCCTTTACAGCTAATTAAACAGGGAAGAAATGCTATATTCCCTTTTGATAATTATTCCGATCAAATCATCAGCAGTAAAAACGCCTTATCTAAATATCTTTACGATAATTCCAAATTATTATTGAAAACCAATGATAAAATGAGCTACCGCAGGGCTTATGATGATTTCGCTTACCTTGAAAGCATTAATCCCGGTTATAAAGACGTTAAACAATTGATGGATGAAGCCCAGTTTAAAGGGACTGATTTCGTTAGTGTGTATACCAAAAATGAGACCAATATGGTTATTCCTGTCCGTCTGCAGAATGACTTGCTGGATTTCAGTACTTTCGGATTAAACGACAAATGGACTGTGTATCACAGCAACCGCCAGAAAGGAATCAATTATGACTACGGAATGATTGTTAACTTCCGTCAGATAGCAATTTCTCCAGAACAAGTTAAAGAAAAAGAATTTATTAAGGAAAAACAAGTTAAAGATGGTTATAAACTTCTTTTGGATCCTAGAGGAAATGTCGTAAAAGACAGCTTAGGTAATCCGATTAAGGTAGATAATTTCAAAACAATCCGCATCAATATTTACGAATTCAGACAATTCAAAGAATGTAAAGTTACAGCCAAAGTGGATTATATCGATTTCAGAACCAATCAACTAATAGAGACTTTTCCATTGTCGAGTGAGTTTATTTTTGAAAACATCTATTCTAATTACAATGGAGATCGAAATGCGTGCGACGATAACTATCTGCCTTATTTCAGCAGAAAAGCGGTTCAATTTCCAAGCAATGAACAAATGGTGTATGATACAGGAGAAGATTTGAAAGCAAAACTCAAAAACATTATTACGAGAAATAAGTTCAGGAGGTAAAACTTCGAATTCTATTGATTTCACTTAAAAACACTTTCATCTGAAGGTGTTTTTTTGCTTCTGTAATTGTAATTTTCTTTCTGTCATTATGTATTACACTTCTGTGAAAGTTTGTTTTGCTTCTGTAACTATAATTTTCCTTCTGTCATTCTATATTCCACTTCTGTGAAAGTTCATTTTGCTTCTGTAATTGTAATTTTCTTTCTGTAATTGTCTATTCCACTTCTGTGAAAATTCAATTCGCTTCTGTAACTATAATTTTCCTTCTGTAATTGTCTATTACACTTCTGCAAAAGTTGAATTAGCTTCTGTAATAGCATTTTTCCTTCTGTAATTTTGTACTTGCCGACAGAAGATTACGATACTTTTTTTAAAATTTTATTTTTTGCATTGAAAAATATTTTACATTTGCCCCAATGAAAACAGTAAAGTTACATAGTAATCTTTCTTCACGGAAAACCCTGATCCCCACTTCACGGACAGAGCGGTCACGTTTCTAGTACCCGAGTTTTTCTCATTGTTATTCATTTCTCATTTTTCCCATTTTGGAAACATTCGTTTTTTTATTAGGACAATTAAGTCTTAATCACATACAATTTATTTTTTCTTCACCGATTGTAAATTTTACAGTCCGGCCGTAAGGTCTGTTATTTTTTCCGGAACAAGTGCGCCTTGTTTCTAACCTCAACCGTATTTTATTTTCATTAATCTTTTACTCATTATTAAAATGAATGTAATCATTGTTATTGCTCAAAAGGAGCATTATCATTATGCACAGGAAATTTGTGATACCATTGAAGCATCGGCCCTTCAAAGGGGTACAGGTATTGCCAAAAGAACACCGGAATATATCCATAAGAAAATCGACAATCAGGAAGCAGTCATTGCTCTGGAAGGCGAAAAATTTGCCGGATTCTGCTATATCGAAAGCTGGCAGCATGGAAAATTCGTAGCGCATTCAGGCCTGATTGTTCATCCCGATTACAGACACTTAGGACTGGCAAAAAAAATTAAAACGTATGTTTTTAATTATTCTCAGAAGAAATATCCTGAAGCCAAAATCTTTGGTATCACTACCGGATTAGCGGTTATGAAGATTAATTCCGATTTAGGATATCGTCCGGTTCCATTTTCAGAACTGACTGCTGACCCAAGTTTTTGGGCGGGTTGTAAAACATGTACCAATTTTGAAATCCTTCAAAGCAAAGATTTTAAAATGTGCTTGTGTACCGGAATGCTGTGCGATCCAAAAGAAAAAAAATCACAGAAAACAGCTTACACGTTTAATAAAAAAGTTCTGGCCAGATTAAAAAACATCAAGCAGGCACTTTTCTTAAAAAAATAAATTACCATGACATCTAATAATACTATCCCTGAAAAAAACAAAAAAGTAGTTTTAGCTTATAGTGGCGGTTTGGACACCTCTTATTGCCTCAAATATTTAGTCCATAATGGGTTTGAAGTGCACACTGTTTTAGTCAATACCGGCGGTTTTACAGACGCTGAACTCGAAGCTATCGAAAATAAAGCCTATGAATTAGGAAGTACTCATCATACTCACCTCAATATCATTGAAAAATACTACCAGAGAGCCATCAAATATCTGATTTTTGGAAATGTATTAAAGAACAACACTTATCCGCTTTCAGTAAGTGCCGAAAGAGTTTTTCAGGCATTGGAGGTTATCCAATATGCTAAAACAAATGGCGCTTCAGCAATAGCACATGGAAGCACAGGAGCAGGAAACGATCAAATCCGTTTTGACCTGATTTTCCAGACTATTGCACCCGAAATCGAAATCATTACTCCTATCAGAGATTTAAAATTATCCAGACAGGAAGAAGTCGAATTTCTGCAGCAAAATGGTGTTTCTTACTCGTGGGAAAAAGCACAATATTCGATCAATAAAGGGCTTTGGGGAACGAGCGTGGGCGGAAAAGAAACACTGACCTCTCATCTTCCTTTGCCAGACGAAGCGTATCCGTCTTCATTACAGAAAGAAACACCAGAAAAACTGGTTTTATCATTTGAAAAAGGAGAACTGATCAGTATAAACGATCAAAAAGATACTCCTGAAAACAACATCGTTAAATTGGAAAAATTGGCCAATGTCTTTGCAATTGGAAGAGATATTCATGTAGGTGATACAATTATCGGAATCAAAGGCAGAGTCGGATTTGAAGCTGCAGCACCTATGATTATTATCAAAGCGCATCATTTGCTGGAGAAGCATGTACTTACAAAATGGCAGCAATATTGGAAAGAACAACTGGGCAACTGGTACGGAATGCTATTCCACGAAGGTCAGTTTCTGGATCCGGTAATGAGAAATATTGAACTTTTTCTGGAAGACACTCAAAAAACAGTGACCGGAAAAGTGACAGTTACATTAAAACCATATCATTTTTCATTGGATGGCATCGAATCACCCCATGATTTAATGAATTCGGAATTCGGACAATACGGCGAAATGAACAATGCCTGGACAGCTAATGATGCCAAGGGGTTCATCAAAATTTTAGGTAACGCACAAACTATTTATTCACAAGTAAATACACTAAGTTATGATTAATATTGGAATCATCGGAGGTTCAGGTTATACCGCCGGAGAGTTATTGAGATTATTGCAGAACCACCCCAGTGCCACGGTTGATTTTGTGTACAGTACGACCAATGCCGGAAAACCGGTTTCAAGTGTGCATCAAGATCTTCTCGGAGAAACCAGCCTATTGTTTACCGATACCGTAAATCCTAAAGTAAATGTGGTTTTTTTATGTTTGGGACATGGAAAATCAAAGACTTTTTTGTCCGAAAACCCATTTGCCAGCCATACCAGAATTATAGATTTAGGCAATGATTTTCGTTTGACTTCAACAGCTCATTATAACGGAATCCCTTTTATTTACGGTTTACCGGAGCTAAACAAAACAAAAATTAAAAAAGCGCATTACATCGCCAATCCGGGATGTTTTGCTACGGCAATCCAATTGGCTTTGCTTCCATTGGCTAAAAATAAGGCATTGCAAAATAGTATCCATATTAACGCTACAACCGGAAGTACAGGCGCTGGCGTACAGCCTTCAGGTAGCTCACACCACAGCTGGAGAAACAATAATATGTCGCATTATAAGGCGTTCGAACACCAGCATTTGGATGAAATAAAACAAAGTTTGTCTCAAACGCAAACCGATTTCGATCAGGAGCTATTATTCATTCCAAACCGAGGTGATTTTACAAGAGGTATTTTTGCCACTTTGTACACCAAGACCGAAAAGCCACTGGAAACTATCGTAAAACAGTTTGAAGACTTTTATAAAGAGAGTCCTTTTGTCGTAATAACCACCGAAGACATCCACCTGAAACAAGTTGTGCAAACCAACAAATGCATCATCAGTCTCACAAAAAAAGGGGATTATCTGTTGGTTACTTCCATTTTGGACAACCTCATCAAAGGAGCATCGGGACAAGCAATCCAAAATATGAATCTGATGTTTGGGCTGGAAGAAAAAACTGGCCTGCATTTAAAATCAGGCGCTTTTTAATCAGAATTATAAAATAATTAATACATCAAAAATGAATTTATTCAACGTTTATCCCATATACAATATCACCCCAACAAAAGCTTTAGGCGCTGCTGTTTGGGGCGAAAACAATCAGGAATACCTCGACTTCTACGGCGGTCATGGTGTCATCTCCATTGGCCATACACATCCTGCTTATGTAAAAGCCATTACCGAACAACTAGGTAAAATTGGTTTTTATTCCAACTCTATTCAAAATCCTGTTCAAGAAAAAGTAGGAACAAAATTAAGTCAGCTTTCCGGTTATCCCGATTATTCGCTGTTCCTGTGTAATTCCGGGGCTGAAGCCAATGAGAATGCTTTAAAACTGGCTTCCTTCCATAACGGAAAATCAAAAGTGATTGCTTTCGCCAAAGCGTTCCATGGAAGGACTTCTGCCGCAGTGGCTGTAACCGATAATCCATCAATTGTGGCACCAATCAATGCTAATCATGAAGTGGTTTTCCTTCCTTTAAATGATATAAATTTAGTAGAAATTGAAATTACCAAAGGCGATGTTTCTGCAGTGATTATCGAAGGAATCCAAGGTGTTGGCGGTTTGGATGAAGGAACCACCGAATTCTTCCAGGCTTTGAAAAAATTGTGCCATGATCATAATGTAATCTTAATTTTAGATGAAATTCAAAGCGGTTACGGCCGTTCCGGAAAATTCTTCGCACATCAACATCATACCATCCAACCTGATATCATTTCTATGGCTAAAGGAATGGGTAACGGATTTCCTATTGGCGGCATCCTGATTAGTCCTAAGTTTAAAGCTTCCTACGGATTGTTGGGAACTACCTTTGGTGGAAATCATTTGGCATGTGCAGCGGCTCTTTCGGTACTGGAAACTATAGAAAAAGAAGATCTGATAGAAAATGTAAAAATTCAGAACGATTATTTTATCCATCAGATGAAACAAATTCCTGAAATCAAAAATACCAAAGGCAGAGGATTAATGCTCGGATTGGAATTTGATTTTGAAGTAAATCCTTTGCGTGAAAAACTGATTTATGACGAGTTTATATTCACAGGAAGCGCTTCTCAGAAGAATCTGTTGCGCATTCTTCCACCTCTCAATATCACAAAAGAAGCCATCGATTTCTTTGTAAAAGGATTAAAAAACGCATTGGCAACATTAAATTAAATTACTATGAAACATTATACATCAGTAGACCATATAGAAGATTTGGATGAATTGCTGCTACTGGCAAAAAATATCAAATCGGACCCTTACACTAATCAGTCGCTTGGGAAAAACAAAACGCTTGGATTGCTATTTTTTAATCCGAGTTTGAGAACCAGATTGAGCACACAAAAAGCAGCGGCTAATTTGGGTATGAACTGTATTACCATGAATCTCAACAACGAAGGCTGGAGTCTGGAATTTGAAGACGGAGTTGTAATGAATGGCGATAAATCGGAACATATTAAAGAAGCAGCGCAAGTCATTTCTCAATATTGCGATATTATTGCCATCAGAAGCTTCCCTGGCTTAACCAATAAAGAAAAAGATGAGAAAGACTATGTTATCAATTCTTTTGTAAAATATACTTCTGTCCCTGTCATCAGTTTGGAAGGAGCTACAGAACATCCGCTACAGGCTCTCGCCGACATATTGACCATACAGGAATATAAAACAAAGAGAAAACCGAAAGTAGTATTAACCTGGGCGCCACATCCTAAAGCATTGCCCCATGCTGTGCCCAATTCTTTCGTAAAGATGATGCAACTGGCTGATGTCGATTTTGTCATCACGCATCCGCAAGGGTACGAACTCAATCCGGAAGTAACAAAAGGCAGTACCATCAGCCACAATCAGGAAGAAGCTTTCAAAGGTGCCGATTTTATCTATGCCAAAAACTGGAGCAATTACAACGATTATGGAAAAATTACCTCACAGGATGCATCATGGATGGTAACTACTGAAAAAATGGAATTGACAAACCATGCCAAATTTATGCATTGCCTTCCGGTGAGAAGAAATCAAATTGTAACCGATGCTGTTTTAGATGGTGAATCTTCTATTGTAATCCCACAGGCAAACAACAGAACTTATGCTGCCCAGGCGGTACTAACACAACTATTAAAAAATGGAAACAAATAAAAAGATAACACTCGTTAAAATTGGTGGAAACGTTATTGATGATACCGAAGCTTTAATCAATGTATTAATTGCTTTTTCAAAAATAGAAGGTCCTAAAATTTTAGTACACGGTGGTGGCAAAGAAGCCAGCCGTATTGCTGAAAAGCTAGGATTAGTCCCTCAAATGATTGACGGAAGAAGAATCACGGATGCTCCCATGCTGGACGTTGCTATTATGACCTATGCCGGTTTGCTAAACAAAAAGATTGTGGCGCAGTTAAATGCATCAGGAGTAACGGCTATTGGGTTTTCAGGTGCCGATGGAAATACAATTCTTTCTCAAAAAAGAAAAAATGCAGAAATCAATTTTGGTTTTGTAGGGGATGTTGTTTCGATCAATAGTGAACTGATTTACAAACTCATAGAGCAAGAAATTGTTCCTGTTTTCTGTGCCATTACACACGATGGAAAAGGACAGTTGCTAAACACAAATGCAGATACGATTACTTCTGAATTAGGCATTGCATTGTCCAAACACTATGACGTAAAAGTTATTTATTGCTTCGAAAAGCAAGGCGTTTTGATCAATACCGAAGATGAAAATTCCGTTATTTCTCAAATCAATCAGTCAAAATACAGAGATCTCCTTGCTATTGGGGCAATTCATTCCGGGATGATTCCAAAGCTGGATAATTGCTTTTATGCGCTCTCAAAAGGTGTGCAGCAAATTATCATCGGGCATCATTCCATTATTGGGCAATCGGATTCTATTTACACTTCTATTCAATTATGAAAACAACCACAACATTAACAACCGAAGCCATAACTTTATTAAAAAAACTCATTGAAACACCTTCTTTTTCAAGTGAAGAAAACCAAACAGCGCTTTTAATTGCCAACTGGTTTGACAAAAATAACATTCCCTTTAAAAGAAAAAACAATAATATCTGGGCTTACAACTATCATTTTGATACTTCAAAACCTACCTTATTGCTCAATTCGCATCATGATACTGTTAACCCTAATCAAGGTTACACATTGGATCCTTTTTCAGCCATCGAAGAAGAAGGAAAACTCTTTGGATTAGGTAGCAACGATGCAGGAGGTTGTCTGGTTTCTTTACTGGCTACCTTTACTTATTTCTATCAGCAGGAAAATCTGTCACATAATCTGGTAATAGTAGCTTCAGCAGAAGAAGAAAGCAGTGGGCCAAATGGTCTGAACAGTATATTGATGCATTTGCCTAAACTGGATTGTGCCATTGTGGGTGAACCAACAGAGATGCAATTGGCTATAGCCGAAAAAGGATTGTTGGTTTTAGATGTTGTTGTTTCAGGAACCGCCAGCCATGCAGCGCATACCAATCCAAATAATCCGATTTACAATGCTATGGAAGTTATTCATTGGTTTAAAACTTACGAATTCGAAAAAATCTCTGAAGTTTTGGGCCCGGTAAAAATGACTGTTACCCAAATCAATGCCGGTAAACAGCATAATGTAGTTCCTTCCGAATGCCATCTGGTTGTTGATATCCGTGTAAACGATTGTTATACCAATGAAGGAATCTTGGAGATTGTCAGCCAACATATAAACGCTACTATTCATCCGCGCTCGTTGCATCTTCGCTCCTCTTCTATCGATAAAAACCACCTTCTTGTGCAAAGCGGAAGAACGTTGGGAAGAACAACTTATGGTTCACCAACACTTTCCGACCAGTCTGTTTTAAGCTGCCAGTCATTGAAACTGGGACCAGGAAACTCATTGCGTTCGCATACTGCAGATGAATTTATTTACAGACATGAAATTGAGCAAGGAATTGAATTGTATGTCAAAATACTCACGGGCTTTTTACAGCAAGATGAAACAACAACTTCTCTTTAAAATATAAATACGAAAGAATATCGCTTCATGGCGATGCAAAATTCCATTAAAAATACAGTATATGAAACTATGGGAAAAAGGAATACCAACGGATCAGAAAATTGAACAGTTTACCGTTGGAAATGACAGGGAATTAGACACCGTTCTGGCAAGATACGATGTTTTGGGTTCCATTGGTCATGCCAAAATGCTGGCTAAAACCGGTCTGATAACAACACAGGAAACTGAGGATTTGGTTGAAGCATTGGAAACTATTCTGACAACTATTGAAACAGGTACATTTACAATTGAAAATACTTTTGAAGATGTACATTCCAAAATTGAATACCTGCTTATTGAGAAACTCGGAGATACTGGAAAGAAAATCCATACGGCACGTTCCAGAAACGATCAGGTGCTGGTTGATATGCACCTGTATCTGAAAGATGAAATTACAGTTATTAAGACCTTAACTGCAACTCTTTTTGAACTGTTGATGGAACTGGCGGAGAAAAACCAGCACGTCTTATTGCCTGGTTATACGCATTTGCAAGTCGCTATGCCGTCTTCCTTTGGACTGTGGTTTTCGGCATATGCAGAAAGCCTGATTGATGACATTACAATGTTAAATGCGGCATTCAAAATAGTCAATCAAAATCCACTGGGTTCAGCAGCCGGCTACGGAAGTTCTTTTCCTATTGACAGGACATTCACTACCGAAGCCTTGGGTTTTTCCACCTTAAAGTACAATGTAGTTGCAGCCCAAATGAGCCGTGGAAAATCAGAAAAAACAATGGCTTTTGCTATGAGCAGCCTTGCAGGAACTTTGTCAAAACTGGCAATGGACACTTGTTTGTACTTGAGCCAGAATTTCGATTTTATAGCGTTACCCAGTCATTTAACTACTGGTTCGAGCATTATGCCACACAAGAAAAATCCGGATATTTTTGAACTCATCAGAGGTAAATCAAATAAAATTCAAAGCCTTCCGTATGAATTAACGCTTCTCACAAACAACTTACCAAGCGGTTACCATAGGGATTATCAATTATTAAAAGAAAGCTTATTTCCTGCTATCAAAAGTTTAAAATCTTGTTTGGAAATGATGCATTATGCAATAAAAGATATGGTAATAAAAGAAACTATTTTTGACGATCCAAAATACAAATACTCTTTTACAGTAGATTCTATCAACGAAATGGTTGTGAGTGGTATTCCGTTTAGAGATGCTTATAAAATGGTTTCTGAACAACTTGAAAATGGAAAATTTAAAGTTCCGGAAGCAACAAAGCATACCCACGAAGGAAGTATCAACAATTTGTGTCTCGAAGAAATAAGACAAAAAATGACAGCATCTTATTGATAAAAAAGGCTGAATAACATCAGCCTTTTTCTATTTTACAAGAATTGTACTAAACAAAATTCAAGATATCTTCGGCTTGAATGTCGCTGTGGGATGCATTATAAACAGCCTTTCCATCCTTAATTACAATCAATTGAGGTGATTGATGCACTACTCCGAAACGTTCCGTAATTTCATTCGAAATGGATCGGTATTCCAATAAATCCAGAAAATATAATTTCATTTTATCAGCAGCAATATTGTATTCATTTTCAAACTGTTTCAAAGCCATTCTGCTGATGGCACAACGGGTACTGTGTTTAAAAATCAATATTGACTGTTCATTAGACTTGTCCGCCATATCATCCAATTGATCTAAATCGGTAACAGGTATCCATGCTACTTTTGAAATATTCTGATTTTCTTCAGTATTGTTAAATATTTTCTTTAAAAAACTCATTCTTTTTCTTTTTCAATTAATTGATATTGATTCTTCAAAATAGCACTATCCTCTTGTAAATGATGCTTTCCATGAACAAAATTAACTTTTCAAACCGGCTTTGGTTATTAAATTTAAAAACTAAAAGGGTCTGGAAAAAGATTTTTTACCAGAAAGTTCCTATTTTGTCTTATTTTCTGACATTTTGTCTTTATTTAATACTGAAAATCACGAAAAAACAGTCATTTTGACCGAAAATCATCATTGGAATACAAATTGTTCATTAACCTGCAAAGCTAAACAAATACGATTAACAATACTTAAAAGTAATTAACAATATGAACCTAAATAATTTAACAATCAAATCGCAGGAGTCCTTGCAAAAAGCCCAGCAAATTACGCAAGGCTTCGGCCAACAACTGGTAGAAAACGAACATATCTTCAAAGGAATATTGGAAGTAGATGATAATGTAGCACCCTTCATCCTAAAAAAACTGAACATCAACGTCGATCTGTTCAAACAAATACTGGACAAGACCATTCAAAACTTTCCAAAAGTTTCAGGTGGAGAAATGTTATTTTCCCGTGAGGCATCGACCATGCTGAATGATGCAAACAACATCGCAAAGAAAATGAATGATGAATATGTTTCTATAGAACATTTAATTCTGGCCATATTCAAATCCAAAAGCAAAGTAGCTCAGATTTTAAAAGATCAAGGTGTAACCGAGAAAAGCCTGCAGGCTGCTATCAATGAAATTCGTAAAGGAGAAAGAGTAACTTCTGCTTCAGCCGAAGAAACCTATAATGCACTAAATAAATACGCCAAAAACCTCAACGAATTAGCTAAAGAAGGCAAACTCGATCCTGTAATTGGCCGTGATGAGGAAATTCGTCGTGTGTTGCAGATTCTTACCCGAAGAACAAAAAACAACCCAATGCTTGTAGGTGAGCCCGGCGTAGGTAAAACAGCTATTGCCGAAGGTTTGGCACACCGTATTGTCGATGGAGACGTACCTGAAAATCTAAAAGACAAAGTCGTATACTCGCTTGATATGGGAGCGCTGATTGCCGGAGCAAAATACAAAGGAGAATTCGAAGAGCGCCTGAAATCAGTTGTGAAAGAAGTTACTTCTGCAGAAGGTGACATCGTACTTTTTATTGATGAAATCCATACTCTTGTTGGCGCAGGAGGTGGTGAAGGCGCTATGGATGCTGCAAATATCCTAAAACCAGCCTTGGCTCGTGGAGAACTGAGAGCTATAGGAGCCACGACTTTGGATGAATATCAAAAATATTTCGAAAAAGACAAAGCCTTAGAGCGTCGTTTCCAAAAAGTAAATGTAGACGAACCTGATACAGAAAGTGCTATTTCCATCCTTCGAGGTATTAAGGAGAAATACGAAACGCATCACAAAGTACGCATCAAAGACGACGCTATTATTGCTGCAGTAGAATTATCGCAACGCTATATCACAAATCGTTTCCTGCCGGATAAAGCTATTGACTTGATGGACGAAGCGGCTTCTAAATTGCGTATGGAAATCAATTCCAAACCGGAAGAATTAGATGTTTTGGACAGAAAAATTATGCAGCTGGAAATTGAAATCGAAGCAATTAAAAGAGAAAACGACGAGATCAAACTAAAATCTCTTGGTTTGGATTTAGCCAATCTCAAAGAAGAACGCAACGAAATCTACGCCCGCTGGAAATCGGAAAAAGACTTGGTCGACAACATACAATCGGTAAAACATCAGATTGAAGATTATAAGCTTGAAGCCGAACGCGCCGAACGAGATGGCGATTACGGAAAAGTAGCCGAAATCCGTTATGGAAAAATCAAAGAAGCGCAATCTACATTGGACACACTGCAGAAACAGTTGCAGGAGAACCAATCGGATAAATCTTTAATCAAAGAAGAAGTAACGCGTGAAGATATTGCCGAAGTCGTAGCCAAATGGACCGGAGTTCCAGTCATGAAAATGCTTCAGGGCGAAAGGGAAAAACTCTTGCGTCTGGAAGACGAGCTTCATAACAGAGTTGTAGGTCAGGAAGAAGCTATTGAAGCCATCAGCGATGCCGTACGACGTAGCCGGGCAGGATTACAGGATGCCAAAAAACCTATTGGTACCTTCCTTTTCCTTGGAACTACTGGTGTGGGTAAAACCGAATTGGCAAAAGCCTTGGCAGAATATTTATTTGATGATGAAAATGCCCTGACTCGTATTGACATGAGTGAATATCAGGAGCGTCACAGTGTAAGCCGCTTAGTAGGTGCTCCTCCGGGATATGTTGGTTATGATGAAGGAGGACAACTCACTGAAGCCGTGAGACGTAAACCGTATTCTGTTATCTTGTTAGATGAAATTGAAAAAGCACATCCTGATACTTTCAACATTCTGTTACAAGTTTTGGATGAAGGAAGATTAACCGACAATAAAGGAAGGTTAGCTGATTTTAAAAACACTATTATCATTATGACTTCCAATATGGGAAGCACTATTATACAAGAGAAATTCGAGAACTTAAAAGGAAGTGTCGAAGCCGCTACCGAAGCTGCTAAAGTCGAAGTGTTAGGTTTACTAAAACAAACCGTTCGTCCGGAATTCATCAACCGTATCGATGAAATTGTGATGTTTACACCGTTGAGCAACAGTAATATCAGGGAAATTGTAGGCTTACAGCTTAAAAATGTTATTAAAATGCTGGCATTGCAAAACATTACGATGGATGCCACTAAAGAAGCTGTTGATTATCTTGCGGAAAAAGGATACGATCCTCAATTCGGGGCAAGACCTGTAAAACGAGTTATTCAAAGAGAAGTTCTCAACCAGCTTTCCAAAGAAATTCTCTCAGGAAAAGTAACAACGGACAGTATTATTTTACTGGACAGTTTTGATGGTCAATTGGTTTTCAGGAATCAGACGCCTATCGATTCTGAGGTAAATCTCAAATAAAATCTAGTCTTTTCATATTTTTGTTTTTGGTTGGTACCTGGCAGGTTTTTCGGAATCTGCCAGGTATTTTTTTGTATACGGATATTGAATTACACTACTCCATTTTATACTTTTTCACTAACTTCAGAAAGATCTTGTATAATACGAATTCAAAAATCAATTGAAGAAATAAAACGAGCTTTTAATGCAAAATTGTGCTTTTTAATTTACTACTTTAGCCAACAACCTAAATCTGTTGCATTCTCTAAAAAACACCTTTGAAAGAGCTATTCTTCAACATTAAAAAATGCCTGTAAAAATTATATGAATTTATTTGAAAAACAATACCTCGAAGTAAAGGAATTACTTCAGTTTGACGATTATCCCCAGGTTATTAAGCGAATCATCGATTTTACTTTAGATACGGAAGATATCGCCTTCTACAAAAAAACTAATGATTTCCTGAATTGGCATGATACAAATACAGAAGCTCTTGCGGTTAAAGATCGTCTTACCTTACTTTTGGATGATTTACATACTGTATTGAGCCAAAAAGAAACCAAAATACACCAGACTGTTATAGCAATTGAAAACCTTAAGAAAGTATACAGTTCGCATTTTGCTTTGGGGCCAATCTCTTTAGACATCAAATCGGGAGAAATAATTGGTCTTGTTGGTGAAAACGGAAACGGGAAAACCACTTTATTACGCAGTATTTGTGGCGAATTGCATCCAACTTCAGGTCAGATAAAATACCATTTCCAATACGATGATTTGTACGATTTAAGAACGAAGCTGGTTTATATTCCACAGCGCACAGAAACATGGCGTGGCTCTATGTACAAAAATTTAGAATTTTCGGCGAGTTGCTACGGCTATTCTCCTGAAGAAAACAATTTAGTTGTCGATCTGATCATCACGCGTTTAGGATTACGAAAATTCAGAAATTACAATTGGAACGGATTATCCTCCGGTTACAAAATGCGTTTTGAGCTGGCCCGAATGTTACTAAGAAAGCCCCAGGTTTTATTGATTGATGAGCCATTAGCCAATCTGGACATCCTCGCACAACAAACCATTTTGGATGATTTCAGAAACATCGCCAACTCAGCTTTCAGACCCATTGCCATCGTATTGAGTTCACAACAATTGTATGAAGTTGAAAAAACTTCCAATCAGGTCGTTTTCTTAAAACAAGGCTCACAACGCAATCTAAAATCAGAAGAATCTCAGGAACATCACTTTATAGTCGAATTTGAAACCTCAGAAACCATCAGTGTTTTAAACCAGAAATTAGGAAAGCTCAATTTGATTTCCCTGGAACAAAACGGGGGAACATTAATTGCCACATTCCCTTTGGAAATTACCATTTCCGATTTTATGAAAACATTGATTGAAGAGCAAATTCAAATCAATTACCTGAGAAACATTACCCATTCTACCCGAAGATTTTTCGTCAAATAAAACAAGATTATGTTCAAAAATATACAAAAGCAATTATTATTAAAATACCCTTTACTCTGGAATACCCGGTTTATCCCAATGGTATGCATAGGGTTATTGATTAACCTACTCTATTTTTTTGTTGGTTATGCAGACGGAACAATCAATTTTAAAGAACGTTATGATTCGGATCTCGACTTTACGTTTTTCAGTTTCTGTTTCCTTATTTCTGTAATTATACTCATCCTTTGGCTGGTCAATTATTTTAAAAACAACTCTTTCAAATCTTTTTATCCAAAAAGTAAAAATGCGCTGTTTTTCGAATGGATCCAAATACTGGTTATTGTTATTTTACTTAGTGCCTTTTATTTTCCATTTGAATACGGAAGACAATTGCACAAAAGAAATTATATCGATGAAGAAACCGCCAGAAAAAGATGCGAAACCATCTCTAAAGCTGATTTTTTTATTGATGCAGGATTTGATGATCCGGAAATTGATTCGACAAATTCCGTATTTAGAGACACAGTAATCGATGGAACTCCGGTATATACTTCAACTGTATACAAAGATTATGTTAGGATTTTTGGCAAAAAATATTCACCAACTGCCTTAATCAACAGAAACACAGAAGGATTCAGTTTTACAAGCCATGAAGAAGATTCCTTGAGAGTAATAGCAGTCAGAAAACTATTAGCCGAAAACAAATCGCAGGAGGTAAAAAAAATCATGCAGGACTATCTTGCAATTATAAAAGAGCATCAGCTGGAAACTAATTTAACGCTTGACAAATGGTTTGAAATCACGTACAATTACCCAGAATTCAGCAAATATGAATTAATCAGCCGAAACAGTCCAACAGATGAGAATCCAGACATTTACACTACGGATTATAGTGATTATGAAACTGCTGTTGTAGACACCTCTGCAATTGCTATGGAAGCCACTGCCAGAAAATATTCTAAGTATTTTATTGAACGAAACACGCTTTTCCATAACTATAGTGAAGTGGCAAGAGCATTTACAAAATCTGTTTTCCAGCAGGAAGCCTTATTGGTCTTATTTTACATGGCCTTCGGATTGTCATTATTAATCCTTTCTTTTAGAGTAACTTCAGGTAAAAGCTGGCTGATTGCCGTTGTAGGATTGGGCATTATGAATATTATTTTTGGGATAATATCTGCTGCTTCATCGGAATCTTTGGTGTACAGCATACTGATGATTTTAAGTATTATCGTATTTTTCATTTATTTCATCAATATCAATATTCGTAAATCAGGCAAGAAATATTCGATGATAGTATTGAATCTGATTTTATGGCTGTTTGGCTCCTTAATTCCTCTTTGTTATTTAACCTATCAGGAATTGTACCTGAAATCCATCCGTCATTTAGGAGATTATTATTCTGACCCCTATTATCAGACTTTAACCTTCTATGCTATTGATATGCTTACGATTAACCTTATTATTGTTTTCATTTCTATGTTCTTCTTCACCAGGAACATCAGACATTGGAAAGGAATTTCGGAAGAATAACTTTATAACATACACCTGGCTGATTTAAAATCGACCAGGTGTTTTTATTTTTGATATAAAGGTTCATTCTGCTGATGTAAATGCCTATTTCACTTCTGTGAAAGCGTATTTCGTTCTGTGATTCCTTATTTTGCTTCTGTAATTATCTATTTCACTTCTGTGAAAGTATATTTCTATTCTGTAATTCCATATTTCACTTCTGTGAAAGCGTATTTCATTCTGTGATTTCTTATTTTGCTTCTGTAATTATCTATTTCACTTCTGTGAAAGTATATTTCGATTCTGTAATTACTTATTTTACTTCTGTACGATGCAGGCTTGATTTTTTTGTTACTTTTTTTATCAAGAAAAAAAGTAAAACCCTCAATCCAATTATTTTCCTATTTTTGGAATCCAAACCAAAAACCAAAAATGGAGACCTTTACCACCAGTCAAAAACTGAAACACCTTTTATCCTTTCCTGTTATCGTTGCCGCTTTAGGTTACTTTGTAGATATTTACGATTTATTGCTTTTCGGGATAGTGCGGGTTCCCAGTTTGAAAGACTTAGGTCTTAATGCAGATACGACCGGAACCATGATTCTTAATTCACAGATGATCGGTTTACTGATTGGCGGGATTCTCTGGGGCATTTTAGGTGATAAAAAAGGAAGGTTATCCGTATTGTTCGGTTCTATTTTAGTGTATTCATTAGCCAATATTGCCTGCGGCTTTTTACCGCAATTCCCTTTTGAAAACAAAGCCGTAGTATACGCCCTGCTTCGTTTCGTTGCAGGAATTGGCCTTGCCGGAGAATTGGGAGCCGGAATTACCTTAGTTTCCGAATCGTTGCCTAAACAATTGCGCGCCATCGGAACTTCCATTGTGGCTGGTTTCGGATTATTAGGTGCTGTCGTAGCACAGCTCACAGTAGAATTAGCCGGAGACTGGACCATTGCTTATTTTATTGGTGGCGGATTAGGTCTGTTACTATTACTGCTCCGCGTAAGTGTAGCTGAATCTGGGATCTTTAAGAGTATTGAGCATTCCAGAGCCATTCAAAAAGGAAATTTTCTTTCTTTTTTCACCCATAAAGAGCGTCTCATCAAATACCTGAAATGCATCGCCATCGGACTGCCTACCTGGTACTGCATCGGGATTCTGGCTGTTATGGCTAATCAGTTTGCACCAGTAATGGGGATTACTTCCATTACTCCCGGAAAAGCAATCATGTGGGCTTACGTTGGGATTTCTATTGGAGATTTTGCCAGCGGTTTTATTTCACATTGGCTCCGTTCACGAAAAAAAGCCATTTTATATATGATGCTGTTTACTTTGATTGGTATTATCCTGATGCTTTTCAGTGGGACAAAATCCGAAAACATGTATTATTTCTATTGTGGCTGGTTAGGTCTGGGAACTGGTTATTGGGCTATGTTTGTAACCGTTGGAGCAGAACAGTTCGGAACAAATATTCGAAGCACAGCTACTACTACAATTCCCAATATGGTCAGAGGTTTGGTTCCGGCAATGTTATACTTTTTTGACAGTTTAAAAATAAACAATGGTGTAATTATAGCTGCCTCGATAGTGGGATTTGTTGCTTTCTTATTGGGTATTTACTCCACGCTGACCATTGCTGAAACACACGATAAAGATTTGGAATTTATAGAATAAAAAAGAAAAAGCTTCCGGTTTAATGGAAGCTTTTTTTATCTAGCTTTTTAAAATCTCTCCATTAGGATTGACTATCAGCTTTTTAGTCTCTTTATCCTTTTTAATTTTGAGAGAATATTCTTTTTTGGTAACATCACCGTCTTCCTGTGTGTACAAAAATTTATCATTTACTATTTCCCATCCCGGAAATGCTTTATAAACAGAGTAAATAACAGCACTTGGCAATTTTACATTTTTATAAACTTCAACGACACTGATTAGCTTGCCGTTTTCATTATATGTTGCAGCCAAAGAACCTTTTTCAAGTTGCATTGTAACTAAATACAATTCATAACCTTCGTAATCCTTACCTAGATCATATGCTATAAAATTATCCTGAAGCTTTCTAACGGTAGAATCAGGATTCCTGTCTGGCAAGTAAACGGAAAAATCTTTACCTGCACTTTTAATAACTACTGCTGGCAACTCTTCAATATCGACATTGCCATTTGAACTACTGTTCGTTTTAGATTGAGAATAAGAAAATGTATTTACACCTAAAAAAAACAAAATAATAATTAATCTCATAATATTTGTTTTTAAATTAATATTGGAACATTTACTTCTTGAGGCTAAAAATCTATTGAAGGCATACTTTTACTTCCCCTTTTTGTTATTTAGATTTTTAAAAATAACTAGTCGTCAAAATTTTAGGTAGAATTACTGGGAGTTTTTTAAAGGATTTTTTAAGTCCTCATGTAAAATTAGTTTATATAGTTTATGCCGTCTGTTAATTCTTTCTATATCAAAAGTTAATTAAAAACGATATAATTAGTAAGAATCCGATAGCCGGAATTACAAAAAAAAACTTAATAAAATAAAAAATCCAACCTGAAACAGATTGGATTTATAGTAAGAAAGAAAACAATTATCCTTTATTAAAGTCAAAGTTTTGATTTCCCATCGAAAGCTTGAAGCCCGTTTTCTGATCGTTAAATTGAATATTTACTCCTTCGGCTTCCAAAGTAAATTTCCCATTTCCTTTATCTGCAAATGGTGCTCTTCCCTGTCCTTCTGCATGTACAATCAAATCATCATCTTCTTGTGTGATGTGAATTATAAAAGGAACCTGTTTGCTCGAATAATCTCCTAAATAAGCGTCATAAAGAATTACTTTCTCCACGCCGTTCTTTGCATTGGTCCATACATTATTCTCTGAATTCATATCAGGCAGTGCATGGTTAGGATCTAAAGTAATGCTTTCCAGCTCTTCAATCGAATTGTATTTGAATGTCCATGTTACATTACGTTCCCAAATTTCAACAGGAAGTACTGTTCTGGATACTGCACCACTTTTCGTCTTCACTTCAACTGTAACCGGCATAGGCATTTTTTGTAAATTTTCAATAGTGATTACAGCACCTTGTTTAGGGTCGTTTTTCACATATTTGACTTTGGTTATTGCCTGATCCAATTTCCAGTTATTGATAAACCAGCTTCTCCAAAACCAGTTCAAATCTTCCCCAGAAACATTTTCAATAGTTCTGAAGAAATCATCGGGAGCCGGGTGTTTAAAAGCCCATCTGGCAACATAAGTTCTGAAGGCTTTATCGAATCTTTCTTTTCCTAGCACTTGTTCACGCAACATAGTCAAACCGCAACCCGGTTTTTCATAACCTAAAATACCTAAATTGACTTCTTTTAAACCGTCAGGAGCAGTATAAACAGGTTCAATATCAGGATTGGTCAGCATTCCTGACATTTTGTGCATATCCTTCGCAGGATGTTTGTATTCTCCTTTATTGAAATCTTCTGCACTTAACGAATTGATAAAAGTATTAAATCCTTCGTCCATCCAGGCAAACAATCTTTCGTTTGACCCCACAATCATTGGGAACCAAATATGTCCAAATTCATGATCTGTTACACCCCATAAATTGTCTCCTTTGTCAGACCAATTACAAAATACAATACCCGGATATTCCATTCCGCCAACATTCCCGGCCACATTTGTTGCAGCAGGATAAGGATACTCGAACCAACGTTTAGAATAATTTTCAATAGATGCTTTTGTATATTCTGTAGAACGTCCCCAAGCATCATTACCGTTACTTTCCATCGGATAAGCCGAAATAGCCAATGATTTTTTACCGCTCGGCAAATTGATTCTGGCTGCGTCGATAATAAATGCAGCTGAAGATCCCCAAGAAGCGTCACGAGAGTTTTTAATTTTGAATTTCCATGTCAATGTTGATTTTCCTGTAGGACGTGAAGTAGCATTTGTCACTTCTTCCGCTGAACGGATGATAACTGTTTTATCACTTTGCTTCGCTTGTTCCCAACGCTTTTGCTGCTCAACAGTATATACTTCTGTCGGATTTAGGAGTTCTCCTGAACAAGTT
>NZ_JBOGUT010000021.1:0-75318 GCF_050696275.1 Flavobacterium sp. | reverse complement strand
TTGCAGTTCCTCTGCTTATTAAATTTTCCTCCATGGCGTTTATTTTTTTTATATGGTTTATATATTAATTTAGAAAAAATCGTTTTTGGTCCAGACCTACAAGTGTTCAAATCTTGCAGGCCTGCATAAACAACTAACAAACCAAAAATTTTAGAATCGATAATCTATTTTGAGTAAAACATAACGCGACAATAGTTTATATTCTGTTAAGGAAACAGAAATATCACTTACATAATACTCTGTAAATTTTTTAGTATTTAAAAGGTTTTTACCTAAAAGCGAAAACGAAAGTTTATTGTCTTTGACGGTATATTTTGATTCTAGGTCTAAGAAATAGTACCTGTTATTGTCTTTGTCCAAGTTTCCAAAAAAATACCTTTCGCTTTGTATATCCAAATTAAAATTTTTATCAATTGGCTGTAATATGCTAGCTGACCTTTCTTGTATTTGTATCTCCAGAACTTAAGAGTATCTACTTTAATATTTAATTGATGTGCTGCATTCGTTTTACTACTCTTTTATTGCTCATAGCTATGGCCATTAGTTTGAAATTTAAATGGTATTGATTTTTCATATCTTAAGGCTTTTTTACTGTTTTTAATATTTAAAATTATTGATTTAAATATTTGATTATTAATAAATTAATTAATCTGGTAGGATTTATTTTTTTGTGGTAAAAAAATAATTTTAAAAATTTTACCACAAAATCTGTGGCAAAATTTTTTAATATGAAAAAAATGCCACAACTTTGGTGGTAAAAAAAATAATTTAAAAAAAAATGCCACAAATGAAAAACAATACTATAAGAAAACTATTGGGTTTTACTCAAGAGGAGATTTCTATAGTATGGCGACGAACACGACAAAGATATTGCAATGGCCATACGCTATGTCGTAGATAATGGTGCTAAAGTAATTAATTGTCTATTGGTAAAGAATTTTCTCTTCATAAGGATTGGGTTAATGATGCCTACAAATATGCCGAACAACATAATGTATTATTGGTTCACGCATCGGGTAATGATGGCGTGGATGTAGATGTGAATCCTTACTATCCAAGTGATTATAATTATGATAACAAAGGAGAAGTATGTAATAATTTTATTAATGTAGGTTCTATATGTAATAAAAGTGGTGATTTAATAGTGTCTCAATTCTCAAATTATGGTAAAAAGAATGTAGACTTGTTCGCCCCTGGAGAATATATATATACAACTGCCCCTGACAATAAATATGAGTTTGATTCAGGAACTTCGTTAGCTGCTCCTATGGTTTCGGGTACAGCTGCTTTACTTTGGTCTTATTATCCTAAATTAACAGTACAACAGGTAAAACAAATTATTTTAGAGTCAGGAACTCCGTATGATAATGAGGTTTATATCCCAGCAGGGAAGGGTAAAAAAATACTATTCAAAGAGTTATCAAAAACAGGAAGAATACTCAATGTATATAATGCAATGCAAATGGCAAAAGAAATCAGCAAAAATAGAAAACAATGAAATTAATCTATTTATCAAACCTTTTTATCCTATTGATTATGATGAGCAAACGGATGTAGAATATTGCAATAATTTCATCAAAGTAGGAGCAATAACCCTTGATGGAGATAAATATTTTCTTGCTTACTTTACAAATTATGGAAAAAAAACAGTTGATATTTTTGCTCCAGGTTATTTCTTAAAAACTACTGACCCAACAGTTGGATATTCATATAGAGATGGCACTTCAATATCTGGTCCAGTTGTTGCAGGAGTGGCAGCACTAGTTCGTTCCTACTATCCTAAATTAAAAGCCTCAGAAGTCAAGCAAATTATACTGGAATCAGGTATTTCTTTTGATGATTTAGAAGTGTTATTACCAGATAATAAAGAAGGTATTTTCAAGCCTTTCAAAGAGTTATCTAAAACAGGAAAAGTAGTAAATGCCTACAACGCATTACTTCTTGCCAAAGAATATTCAAAAAGGAAAGCCAAAATCGAATAAAAAACAATCCAAACTCCTTCTATATTCGGAACAAAGCTTAATTTTGCGAAATACAATTTTAAAAAAAGTAAAATGCCTGTTAATCCCACTTTCACAATTCTTTTCGATAAATTTAGAGAAAGCATTAACGATGGTACTTTTGCCAAACTCACGCTGGCCAAAACCATAGGAAGGACAGAACTTCAAAATATCTACGTCCGAACAACTTTGGAAGAAGGCATCTTAAAATTATCTGTGAAGTTTAAAATCTATAAAGATGGTCTGGAAGAAATTGAAAAAACCATTGCCATAGAAGAACTCGAAACGGAAGTAGTGCCTTATATTAACAACCCGTTTTTATCCGTATTACTATTTACGACCGAAGCGGATATCACAATGAAACTCAACAAAAAAAGGATAGCTACTATTACGGAACAGCCCGCAACTTTCAAAAATGCTGATCCCATTTTACTTGAATTTTTAGCCCAATCCAGATAAGTCCTAAAACCCAGCTTCAAAGAACATGCTAATTTGATTTTTTAACTCAAAATCACCCACTATCCGTGCTAAATGCGTATTTTATACCCTAAAAACTTTAAAAATTGGGCTTTTTTTAGTATTTTACACCATACAATTTTATACGCCTATGTTTTTATCTGCTGCTGCAACACAATCATCACATCATCTGTACCCGTTAATCAGCGATCTGGGATTAATCTTAATGACCGCTGGAGTTGCTGTTTTACTCTTTAAAAAAATAAAGCAGCCTCTCGTTTTAGGTTACCTGATTGCCGGTTTTCTGGCTGGAAGTCACTTCGATTTTTTTCCTTCGGTAAAAGATATGCACAGTGTAGAAGTCTGGGCAGAAATAGGGATCATCTTTCTTTTATTCAGTCTCGGTCTCGAATTCAGTTTCAAAAAACTAATGAAAGTCGGCGGAACAGCTTCTGTGACAGCCATTACCCAAATTGTAGCCATGGTCATCATCGGGTATTTCGTTGGTCAATTCATGAATTGGGGGAAAATGAATAGTATTTTCCTAGGGGTCATGCTTTCCATTTCTTCCACCACAATTATCCTCAAAACCTTTGACGAACTGGGTGTCAAATCCCAGAAATTTGCCGGAAATGTTATTGGTGCACTGATTGTTCAGGACATAATGGCGATTTTAATGATGGTTTTGCTTTCTACGATTGCAGTCAGTCAACAGTTTTCCGGCGGAGAATTACTGCTTTCTGTGTTAAAATTGATATTTTTCTTAACCATCTGGTTTGTAGGAGGTATCTTTTTTATTCCCACATTACTCAAAAAAGCCAAACATCTCCTAACCGACGAAATGATTTTAATTATTGCCATTGCCTTGTGTCTGATGATGGTTATTTTAGCTTCCAGCGTAGGCTTCTCACCTGCTCTCGGTGCTTTTATCATGGGTTCTATCATTGCAGAAACCACTCAGGCGGAACACATTGAGCATTTGGTTAAACCGGTTAAAGATTTATTTGGAGCGGTATTCTTTGTATCTGTCGGGATGTTAATAGATCCGCAAACGCTGGTCGAACATGCTGTTCCTGTTGCCCTCCTGACTTTTGTCGTTATCTTTGGTCAGTCCATCAGTGCGGCCGTCGGGTCTTTATTTTCAGGGCAGCCTCTAAAGCAATCCGTTCAAACCGGAATGAGCTTGTCTCAAATTGGAGAGTTCTCATTTATCATAGCAACACTTGGCACAACGCTCAATGTCACCAGCGATTTCCTTTATCCGATAGTAGTTGCCGTTTCGGCCGTCACTACTTTTACAACACCTTATATGGTAAAGCTCAGTACGCCTGTAGCTATTTTTCTGGAAAAGAAATTACCGCGAAAATGGGTCAAAACTTTTGAACAGTACAGTGCTAATGCTGATGCTATCCGAACCGTAAGCACCTGGCAAAAAGCACTCCGAAGTTATCTAATGCAAATTATACTGCACTCCATCATCATTATAGCCATTGTACTGCTTTCTACGGAGTATATTTTGCCTCTTGTAGCGGGTTCCAAATTTGGCCACAGCATCGCAGCTTTAATTACGTTAATCTTGCTTTCTCCTTTTTTATGGGCGCTTTCCTTCAGAAGGATTGCAGCCGAGGAAGTAACCGAATTATTCCAAAACCGAAAATACCGAGGGCCTATTGTTGTACTTATCTTCTTTAGAATTGCCTTGGGTCTTTTTTTCATCGGATTCATCCTCAACAATTTCTTTTCACCCATTGCAGCACTGATTGCTCTAATTGCGGCTCTCATCGCTTATTTTCTTTTCCCAAAGCGGCTTCAGACTCGCTACCACCGAATTGAAAGACATTTCCTCAGCAATCTGAATGAAAGGGAAATTTCCAAAGAAAGAAAAACACGCCGGGATCTGACTCCCTGGGACGGGCACATGGCAACTTTTGATATCGCTTCCACTTCCAATATTGTCGGGAAAACACTCGAAGAATTACACATTCGTGAAAAGATGGGAATTAATATTGCTTTTATCAAACGGGGCGAAATCATGGTCAATATCCCAAGCCGAAACGAAAGGTTGTTTCCTGGTGACGAAATTTGTGTGATCGGTACCGATGCTCAGGTAAAGAAATTCAAAAAATACCTCGATCAAAACGAAATTGAAGCTCCGGAAGATAGTGTAGAAACAGATATCGTATTACAACATCTCGAATTAAAGAATGAGTCTTTTATCGGCAAAAGTATCCGCCAATCCCAAATCAGAGAAAAAACAAACGGACTCGTTGTAGGTATCGAACGGGAAGGAAAACGTATGCTTAATCCTGACTCACATCTTATTCTGGAAGAAGGTGATATTCTTTGGGTTGTAGGCGACAGAAAACTGATGGCGGGATTGTTTAAAAATTAAGGCAAAAAGCAAAGGCATAAGTTAATTTCCTATGCCTTTGCTTCTATTCTCTTTTATTATTTCCTCTCCTTCGATTATCTCGAATAATTAGGAGCCTCTTTTGTAATCGTTACATTATGCGGGTGGCTTTCTCCTATTCCGCTTGCCGTAATTCTGATAAAACGTCCGGTTGCCTGTAATGTTTCAATATCTTTTGCACCACAATACCCCATTCCGGCACGAAGTCCACCTACAAATTGTTGCATGCTTTCGTTCAGATCTCCTTTATAAGGTACTCGGCCTACAATTCCTTCCGGAACCAGTTTTTTCACATCGTCTTCCACATCTTGGAAATAACGGTCTTTTGAACCTTCCTGCATGGCTTCTACTGAACCCATTCCTCTATAGGATTTGAATTTTCTTCCTTCGAAAATAATAGTTTCTCCCGGTGATTCTTTTGTTCCTGCCAGAAGCGAGCCTAACATAACGCAGTCTGCCCCGGCAGCAATCGCTTTAGGAATATCTCCAGTATAACGGATTCCTCCATCGGCAATTACCGGAACTCCTGTTCCTCTCAATGCAGCAGCGACTTCCAATACAGCTGAAAACTGCGGAAATCCAACTCCGGCAACCACACGAGTTGTACAAATTGAACCTGGTCCAATACCGACTTTAACGGCATCAGCACCATTTTGAGCCAAATATAAAGCAGCTTCCGGTGTTGCAATATTACCAACAACCACGTCCAATTCCGGGAATTTAGCTTTTACTAATTTCAAAACATCTACTACTCCTTTTGTATGACCGTGAGCAGTATCAATAATTACGGCATCAACTCCTGCATTAACAAGGGCGGTCGCTCTTTCTACTGCATCGGCAGTTACGCCAAGAGCTGCAGCTACGCGTAAACGTCCGAATTTATCTTTATTTGCATTGGGTTTTTGTGTCAGTTTGGTAATATCTCTAAAAGTAATTAATCCGATTAGTTTATATTCCGAATTTACGACTGGAAGTTTTTCGATTTTGTTTCCTTGAAGCACGACTTCAGCTTGCTCTAATGAAGTTCCTTCCGAAACAGTCACCAGATTCTCGCTGGTCATTACTTCAACAATTGGTCTGGCATTGTCTTTTTCAAAACGAAGGTCACGGTTTGTTACAATTCCTTTAAGTATCTGATCTCCATTTACCACAGGAATTCCTCCTATACTGAATTCACGCATCAATTGCTTTGCGTCTCCTACAGTAGCTGTTAACGGTAAAGTAACCGGGTCAATTATCATCCCTGATTCTGCACGTTTTACTCTGCGAACCTTAGCTGCCTGTTGTTCAATAGTCATGTTCTTATGCAGAACACCTATTCCGCCTTCCTGAGCCATAGCAATTGCCATAGAACTTTCGGTAACGGTATCCATTGCAGCAGATACAATAGGAACGTTCAAAGTAATGTTTTTCGAGAATTTGGTTTTGATACTTACTTCGCGCGGAAGTACTTCAGAATAATTGGGGATTAGCAGGACATCATCGTAGGTTAATCCTTCTCCTATAATTTTAGCTGTGTGTGCTTTCATGTTGCAATTTATCGTTGTAGTTAAATTGCATGCAAATATAGCACAATTATCCTTCTTATAAAAACCCTTTTAACTTATCTTTAAAAAACAAATTCCAAAGTGGTATAAAACGCCCTTGGCTCCGAAGGAATAATCCCTGGTCCAGGATAACCTGTTGCTCTTCTGGTAAAATACCAATTGTTTGTAAAGTTATTTACTCCGGCTTCTAATTTGAACTTACTCCATTTATAAGAGGCGGAAAAATCCAAAACATAATACGCAGGAATTGCCCCCGTAATACCGCTGTCATTTGTCTTTAAATTTAATGCATCTGTAAATTGCGAGGAAACATAAGTCAATTGTAAACTGGATAAGAAATTTTTATAGCCAACACCTGTACCTGTTTTAAGATTGTACAAAGGAACAAATTCCACTTCATTACCTTTAAATTTAATGACATTCCCATGACGGTTTACAACAGATGCATTCAAATATTGAGAACCTGTAATAGCCAGATTGGAGAATAAATTCCAGCTCAGGTTTTCCTTTTCTTTCAAAAATGTTTTCGCGATATTCCAATCAAACATAGTTTCAAATCCATAAGTAAAGGCCGTTCCGATATTATCCCTGAAACGAACCGGAAAAGCATTGACTCCCTTATCTTCGTACTCTCCTATTTTGTCATTATAATACAATCCGAATATACTGGCATCAAAAGTCAATTTATCATTGATTTTTCCGCGAACACCAATATCAGAAGTATATCCTTTTTCATCAGTAATATCCGCATCTATTTCCTGACTTGGATTAGCAGTTCTTATATCATTAAATGTAATTGAACGGTAATTCTGGGAAACATTTCCATATACTTCAATACCATTCAATGGTTTATAGCTAACGCCTACTCCAAACAACAATAATTGTCTGTCTTTTACATTATTCTCATTAATGATAACATCTTCATTGATTCCGCCAGCTAAATCACGATTTATTCTTCTATAATAACCTTCCGCTTTTGTTCTGATTTTTTCAAACCTGAATCCGGGTGTAATTGAAAAAGAAGGTGAAATTCTAAATATATTTTCTCCGAAAAAAGCAAAATTTAAATTTGGAAAAGCATAATCCGATTGGTTTGCATACAAAGGAAATTCATCGGTAGCCAAATTAAAATTAGCATCATTACCAGAACTTCCTGGCCCTTGAATACCGCTATTTTTAGATTGATAGTATTTACCGCCAAGCAATAAGGCATTAGTATTTTGCCCCATTTTGTATTTTTTCAAATAACGGGCTTCAGCTCCCCAGTTGACAAAATCTCCTAAAATCAAATCCCTTTCGGTATTCGGCTTGTCTACACTATTTACTCGATTGGAACGGAAACCCAGAGCTTTTCTGCTGGCATCCAAACCAAATAATTGCAATGAAAATTCAGCATCGTGCTTGAACTTGTGTTTCAGACGCAACGAGAATAAATTCCAGTCAATCGCAAACCAGTTTCTATCTCTATTGCTTTGTGACGGATCCTGTTCGAACATTGAATCTGTTAGACCTCCCGGTTGTTTTGCCAGATAATCGAAATGTGTATAATCAAAATGCAGTGATGTTCTGTCTGTAAACTGGTAGTTCAGGTTAGCAAAAAATGCCTTGGAGTCAAATTGCGAATTAGGACGGAATCCATTTCCTTGCTTGTAATTGTAAAAAGTATAATAACTGAATTTCCCTTTTGTTCCGCTGAGACTTGTAAAGTTGGTAAACAAATCATAAGAACCTCCGGTAGTTCTGTTTGTCAGTTCCATTTCTTTTGAACTTGGGCTTTTTAATTTGAAATTAATCATCCCTCCAAATTGTGTTCCGTATTGCAATGAAGCAGCGCCGCGGACTATCTGAATTTCTTCCAATGCTTCTGTTGGTGTGGCATAATAACTTTCAGGATACCCTAAAACATCGGCACTGATATCATATCCGTTCTGGCGGGTATTAAAGTTAGAGGTACGGTTTGGATTCAATCCGCGACCTCCAATCGATAATTGCAATCCTCCATCACTATTTTCATTAATCGTAAGTCCTACTACTTGGGAAAATATCTGACGGGCATTATTGGTTGCTTTGTTTGCAGTAAGTTTCCCTATCGTGACAACTTCTGTTTTTTTCCCTGCGTAAATAGCCGTTTCTTCGATATCTTTCAGTTTTCTGACGGCAGACAACTGTTCTCTTTGCCTGCTGATTACGACCTCCGAAAGCTGTTTGCTCAATGGTGCCAAAACAATAGATTCCTGATTCGTTTTCTCTAAAATGCTTACCTTCTTTTCTGTCATGGCATAATTTTCGGAAAAAAAGATAAAAACATATTCCCCCTGACTTTTAAGCACCACATCGAATGTTCCGTTAGAACCTGATTTTGTAATGCTGCCATTGGTTTTATTATATATTTCCACTCCGGCTAATTTCTTTCCATAAATATCCGAAACCGTCCCCGAAAAATTATATTGTGAATAAGCGCTGGTGGCAAATAATACTACTATAAAATATTTAAAATCCTTTAATTTCATCGTTGAATGGAAGAATCCAGTTTTTGTGTTTGAATGAATCATTTTCTTTTGCAAGATTTATATTTGGGTCAATGTATTTTTGGCTCAACCTTCCGTTTAGCGCTACATAACTTTCTGTTTTTACAATTGGGTCATTATAACCTGTATTTTCATAGTAATCGTGCAAAAAATGAGCATACTCGACTATAAAATCAGGCTGAAAGGCCATTTGTTTTTCCTGAAATGGCGTTAGAAAATTATTATTATTGATATGGATTGTTTTTCCGGTTATGGCATCTGTAACCGTAAATTGAGTATAACCGGCCTTTTCCATCAGCATGACGCGCCATGAAAAACGATAGCCTTCTTCTGTCCAGAATAATTCATCCGGATAAAGCAGGTAACGAAATGGAAAGAACAACTGGAAAATCATAAAAGCTGCCAGAATACCTAACTTCAGATTATTTATTTTAGCATTTACGTAAACTTTGGATAAACCGTTTTCAAAAACAGTATAATTCACTTTAAAAAAAGCGGCTGTCAGTCTGAGGCATTTTTGATGAAAACCCTCTTCAAAGAAAATCAGCGTACTAATAATCATCACATAAGGAAAAACACCTATTGGGAAAAGTATTTTGGTCATTACATGAAAAACAACCACTATCACAAAAGCAAAAATTCTTGTCCTCCTGAAAAGAAGTAAAAAAGGAATGGTCAAATCATAAATAGCACCTGCCCAACTGAAGGTGTACTGCACCCAGATTTTATTTAAATAAGAACCGATAACCGGCAAATCCATATTGGCAGGCAGCCAGATTTTAAGCGGCATGGCTTCCAGAAGCCAATCAGAGTTGAGTTTTGCCAATCCTGCGTAGAAATAAACGATGATTAACATTAGCTTCAGAATATCGATAGTCCAGCTTGGGACTTTCTGAAAAGCTATTTTGGGATTTCTCCAGGCATCAACAGAAAAAGTAGCATTAGCCGGAAGAAAAATAAGGATAAAACTTACTACAGATATAAAATAATAATGATTGAGATAGGTGGTTTTATCCATTAACTCAATGTAGGAAAAAGTAAGGAAGAAGGTAATAACTGCAATTCTGTATTTGTAGCCAATAGCAACAAAAAAAGCGGCTAACCCACAAATAAAAAACAACAGATAGGTATATTCTCCCAATGGTTTTACCCAACTGAATCCGTAATAAGTAAAATGGAACAATGGTTTAATATACAGTTTTTCAATCCAGCCATAACAGACAAAACGGATGATACTGTAAAGCATCATTAAACCAAACGCCAGCCTGAAAAAAGCTAGCGTTGTGGCATTTGAGTTTTTATTAAGATATTTATCTAATCTTTGATTCATTATTAATCTCCGTCACTATCAACATAATCAACAGAAATATTCAGCGCCTGCATCATATCCAGTTTAAAATAAAGTACATTTTGCTGCATACTATTAAAGGCAGTAATCATTTTGCTGTTATCATTAGCAATTTGCTGGGTAAAACTGTCGCTCAACAAATTGTTTGACGTATTTATCGTTCCAAATTGGTTGTTAATGATAAGGCTTAATTTTTGACCGCTTCTAACCGTATTCAGATAATCTAAATAGGATTTTAAACTTTGTCCTTCGGCTGCACTATTAAAATGTTTCCCGTTAAAGAAATCCTTAGATGCCTGAATAGCCTCATTCAATAAAATTTTAGAAACATCATTTTTATACAGAGCCTCAACTTTATTTGAATAGGTTGTACCGCTGGAATATATTCCCGCCGGGATACCGACTTTACCTGCACGGATATCTTTTTCATACACCTTTACAAAAGTATTTACAGTAACATTTGTCGAACTGTTTACTGAACTTCCATTGCTACTGATATAAGTATTTCTGAAATTTGCCGTCCAATCCGCAACAATCGCATCGCTAATCGTTTTAAGTCGGTTTGTCAAGGCTGTAAGGTATTGTTTGTAACCTGATGCATTACCATTTGTAGTATAAAAACCTAAAATAGCCGTATTATCAGCTCCTAATCCATTTAACATATAATCTAAAGCAGGAAATCCCTGTTCGTCTGCACTGGAAATCGTTGTTAAACTATACGTTCCTGAAGCAATATTCTCATTTACGCCGCTTAAATCTCCAGTATCAGCATTTGGGCCTGTCTGCAAAGGATAGGTATTACTGAACATTCTCAAACTATACATATCTTCCGTTGCTTTACCTATTTCAAAAATGGCAACATGCTGATACGCTTTATATGCTTCCAGCCAGTTGGTTCTTAACGCCTCCAGGTTAGCATCGTTTGGAGTTGTTGTAAAAGTGGCAGTGGCTGTTGAAAGCGCATTTACTTTTGACTGGTAATTTTGAAAAGAAGGAATAATTATATTATCAGCCCAATTCGTCAACATGGCTGTTTTATCAAAACCATTATCAGAGTCTGAAGTACCATCACTATTGGAAGAACATGACGCTATGAACGCTATAGTCCCCAGAAATAAAATTATTTTCTTCATCTTTCTTTATTTTTTTGCAAAACTACAAAAAAGCAGAAGAAATTCATCTCCTACTCTTTTGTAATTTTATTAAGTTGTTAACTATATATTATCCTTGAGATGCGTCAGAAACTGAAAAACCGAATTTTGTTGCAATTTGATTTGAAATCTCATCAATTTTAGCTCCGATATGATCTACGTCCCATAAACCTGGCTGACTTACAGTACCACCGCTTAATTTACCTAACATTACATCTACTTCCGCTTTAGTAAAATAAGGTTGATTAGTAGCAGGATTATTTGTATATCTTAAAGACATAATAAAACCGTAACCTTCAGATAATCCGTGAAAAGCAGTTATACCATTAGCTAAATCAGCTTTCCCTTTTTGCAAATAATGCACTCCTCTGATAGCAGGGATTTTAGAAAAATTCTCTTTAATAATAGCAATCTGCTGATCTCTTACTGCATAATCATTTCCTGTAATAGCAGCTCTTCCTTTAATAAATGCATTTTTAATATTTGTTTTCAATACATTAAAAGAAGTAACTTGTGAACTAACCTGATCAATATAACTATCCCAGAAATAAGGCTTGTTTGAAGCATTTAAACCTGCTCCGTAAATATATCCGTAAGCCTGATCCCAAGCATGCTCCATTTCAGTATAATTTTTACCAGCTACCAATACTTTATTTGCATTGTTCAAACGGTTATCACCTGCATCTAAAACAACTGTATTTAAAAAATTATTTAAAACCTGATCCATAAAATGAGCTCCCATCATTCCTTTAGCTACAACTTGACCTGGCTCTAAACCGTCAGCACCATATAGTCTTGTTCCGTTTTTACCTGCAACACCTGCTGAAGCAGTTGCTCCTGTTTGACTCGCCGCTACAGCAACATCAAATGTAGATTGGAAATTTCCCTGAACTGCTGTTGACTCTGTATTTCCTCCGTTAAAACAACCAATTGAAGTAGCTGTTTTATCTTTTAAGTTAATAGAAGGAGCAATACCTACTAAAGAAAGAGTTGTAAATTGAGCATTTGTATTTGCATACATTTGAGCCAATTTAGTAGATGTTAAAGGGTTGTCCTTTCCAGAAGTAATGTAACCGTTAATTTCTGTAAGCATCAAAATACGAGTTTTCTGATCATCATGAGCTACAGAAGTAGTAGTGTTTCTTGAAAAATCATATGTAGCTGGTACTGTGTAAGGTAAAACTGTAATTTGCTCTTCTTGTGGCTCATCATTATTATCTGAGCAAGATGCAAAAGTTAACATAAGTACAGGTAATGCTGCTAAAAGGACATTTTTAAATTTCATATTGCCTATTTTATTTAGATTGAATTAAAATAATTTACGCGGCAAATATAAATACTCATTCTAAATAAGCCAAGAATAATTTAGATTATTTTTAAATAAGTAATCCAGAGTGATTGTTAATGGTATACTGTAAATATCTTAAGAGCCTCATTATAAGCACTCTCAAAACTAATGGGACTCAAATTTGAATCCGCTTTTTGTGCAGTAAAATAAGACAGCATTTTTTCGGTAGGCATATTTCCTGTCAAATCATCTTTGGCCATTGGACATCCGCCAAAGCCTTGAATTGCTCCGTCAAAACGACGACATCCAGCTTTATAGGCTGCATCCACTTTTTCGAACCATTTTTCAGGAGTAGTGTGCAGATGAGCGCCAAATTCTACATTAGGGTATTTCGTAATCAGATTCGAAAAAAGATAATCAATTACTTCCGGTGTGGAGCTTCCCACAGTATCAGAAAGTGAAAGAATCCTGACACCCATAGTCGCCAGTTTTTCTGTCCACTCACCTACTATCTCTACATTCCAGGGATCACCATACGGATTTCCAAAGCCCATAGAAATATAGGTTACCACTTCTTTATTGGTTTTGTCAGCAATGTTTAAGATTTCCTGAAGCGTTATCAAAGATTCGGCGATAGTCTTATGAGTATTCCTCATCTGAAAATTCTCTGAAATAGAGAAAGGAAAACCTAAATATTGTATCTCTTTATGAAGGGAAGCATTCTCCGCTCCCTGTGTATTGGCAATAATAGCAAGTAATTTGCTTTGAGTATTCGACAAATCCAATTGCGCTAGCACTTCTGCGGTATCCTGCATTTGCGGTATCGCCTTAGCAGAAACAAAACTTCCAAAATCTATGGTATCGAAACCCACTCGTAATAACGATTGGATGTATTGCACCTTTTTATTAGTAGGTATAAAGTCTTTGATGCCTTGCATAGCATCTCGTGGACATTCGATAATCTTAACTCTTTCCATTGAAGACTTTGTAGTTCTAGTTCTTATTCCGGCATTTCGGGAGCTAAAGATACTAAGTTTTATAGTTTTTCTAAAATCTTTTTATTGATGGCTTTGATTAAAGCCGGCCCTTCGTAGATAAATCCTGTGTACAACTGCACCAGACTTGCACCTGCTTCCAGCTTTTCGATAGCGTCTTCAGCAGAATGAATACCGCCCACTCCGATAATCGGGAATGCGTTGCCACTCTTTTGAGACAGAAAACGAATAACTTCAGTAGAGCGTTTCGTTAAAGGTTTCCCTGACAACCCTCCCATTTCAATTTTATTAACTGACTGAAGCCCTTCACGGGAAATTGTAGTATTAGTGGCAATTACACCGGCAATTTTAGTTTCTTTTACAATAGCAATAATATCCAACAATTGTTCGTCTGTTAAATCAGGTGCGATTTTAAGCAATACCGGTTTTGGTTTTTTACCCTCTTCCGTACTGTTTTTTGCCATATTCATATCCTGAAGCGTCTGCAACAACTTCGTTAATGGCTCCTTATCCTGTAATTCTCTTAAATTAGGCGTGTTTGGAGAACTTACGTTGACCACAAAATAATCAACGTAATCATATAAAGCCTCAAAGCAGATCTGATAATCCTTTACAGCATCTTCGTTAGCCGTTACTTTGTTTTTACCAATATTTCCGCCAATAAGAACTCCATTGTTTTTCTTCAAACGGATTACAGCTTCTTCTACTCCACCATTATTGAAGCCCATACGGTTGATAATAGCACTGTCCTCTTTCAGACGGAATAAACGGATTTTAGGGTTCCCTTCTTGTCCTTTTGGCGTAAGCGTCCCTATTTCTATGAAACCGAAACCAAAATCAGACAATTCCTTATACAGTTTGGCATCTTTATCAAAACCAGCCGCAAGACCTACAGGGTTCTTGAACTTGAGTCCGAAAACCTCACGCTCTAAACGTTTGTCATCTACTCCGTAAATGGATTTAAAAAGCGATGAAAAGCATGGAATTCTGCTAGCCAATCGAACAGCCGAAAAGGTAAAGTAATGCACTTTCTCCGGATCAAACCAGAAAAGTATTGGGCGAATGAGTTGTTTGTACATGATTTTGTTGTGTTGTGGTGCAAAAATAGAAAATTGCAAGGAGATTTTAGAGGAGTAATAAAAGAAAATAGTATGAGAGCAGTTGACATCAAATAATCACGTTCTTGTTTTAATGCAAACAGCAATTTAACACTATTACTGGTCTTAATAATCTTGACCTTTTCCCGTTAGCAAAAAGAAACCTAAATATTGAATATTAATGTTGGTATTTTGGAAGTAAAACAGTTAGAATAGAAACGCCATCTCCACCACGTATTTTGTCAGATTACAAAATAGAGTATCTTTACCGAAAGCAACTTTTACAAACTTCGCAACCGTAAATCAAGACACAATGTTGCGCACAATCTTAAAAAACCAGTCCGATGAAAAAATTCCACAAACTCTTTCTTCTTTTACTAGTCACAACCCTTTTTTCTTGCGAAGGTTCTGATACTTATCAGGGAAAATGGAGCGCTTTGGATCCAAATGGAAGAAAGTTTGAAATTACTTTTTCACCAACAAATTTTTCCATTAAAGACAGTACCGGTAAATCCAAAAAGTACGAATACACCCAACATTCGGTTACAACGGAAAACTCATTAGAAACTTACGGAATCCGTGTAGATGATGGACGTGCTTACCAAATATACTTCCCTAAAAAAGACGAAAGTGTTGGCATCATATTAGACGAAAATGGAATACCGTTGTTTACAATCAGCAGAAAAGGGCATATAACTTACCAAGAAATATATAAGCTAAATTAAACTGAACACAACAACCGTTTTCACCCTCTTTAGCAGAAATAAACATTCTGCAATAGCCGAGAATCGTTCGCAATACGCCCGAATAAATTAAAAACAAATCCCAAACAAATGAAAGCTTTCTTTTGGTTACTGCTAATAGGTATTTTTATTAATTGCACACCACTCGCAAAACAGGAAAAAGTAGTCGTGATTCAACCATTTGGAGAATTTTCAAATAGTGAAGCAAAATTGATTTTCAAAGAAATTGAAAAAATCAACCCAAAAGTTGTTCTAAGAAAAAACATCCCTTTTCCTACCGAAACATTTTACAAACCAAGAAACAGGTATCGGGCAGATTCACTAATAAAGTTTCTGGGATCAGAAATTGGTAAGGATTCCGTAATCATTGGATTGTCTGAAAAAGACATAAGCACAACGAAAGTAAAAAACAAAGATTGGGGAGTAATGGGACTTGCCTTTCGTCCCGGAAATGCTTGTGTTATCTCAAATTTCAGGTTATCAAAAAACAACAAAACCGAACAGTTTCATAAAGTCGCATTGCATGAACTTGGGCATACACAAGGCCTTCCTCATTGTAAAAATAAAACTTGTTTAATGAGAGCAGCTGAAGGTGGTAACCCAACTGATCAGGAAAAAGCTTTTTGTTCCTCTTGCAGTGACTACTTAAAAGCAAGAAATTTAAAACTTGTAAAAACCGCACTAACCAATATTTAAAAAACAAAACCGCCACAAACAGCGATCATAAGAATCAGTCCTAAATACACCATGAGAATTTTAAAAATAATTATTGGAGGCATTATGCTTCTCTTCGCATTACTTCTATCAATTGCAACATTGAGAGCAGCATTTCTTTGCATTGAAGATTGTACTGAAGAATTTCAAAAATCTATCTCTCAAGGAATTCCATATACTTTAGGCTCATTTTTAACTCTATTATTTATGACTGCAGTACTATACTTCCTGATAAAATATAGTTTTAAACTAATGCAGAATAAACCAAGTAAAAAAAGAACTTCGGAAATAGACGAGATAGGAAAATAAAATTGACGACTTTTAAAACTGAATTTTATAATTTTGAAATACATAAGGGTATTTAGACAACAAGCCTTTTTGAAAAACCTGGCTTATATCCTAATAAATTGAAGCTTTGCACTCGGAAATCCATCCAAATACAAAGACTGAAGCAATTCAATATTCACTAAAACCAAACAATATGAACGAAGTATCAGTAGTACGTCTTAATCTTATGCGGGTTGGTTATCTACTTATTATCGTAGGGTTGGCTTTTGTCATCTGGCCACATCTTATTCATCACTCGAGTAGTTGGGCACTTAAATATGGTGACACCTCTAGTTTACCGGGAGGATTATCTTTGCTTGCACTTCTTGGTTTGCGATATCCGCTTCAAATGCTTCCTTTACTTTTATTCGAGCTGACTTGGAAAATAGTCTGGCTAACAGCCATTGCACTGCCATTGTGGAGTGAAGGTCAATTGAATGAGGAAACAAAAGAATCGATATTTGCTTGCGGTATGGGTGTAGTCATCATGCCTTTTATTATTCCGTGGAAGTACGTTTTTCAAAACTATGTAAAGAAACAAAGTGACAGATTCAAGTAAAATATAAAACTATACCATCACATTTTCATGAAACTCTAAACAATGAAAAAAGGACTTTTAAAAATATTGAAAATGGTGGTTGGACTCTACATCGTTTTATGTGGTCTTCTCTATTTTTTTCAGGAAAAACTCATTTTCTTTCCTCAGAAGCTGGACAAGAATTACCAATTCCATTTCGGACAAAATTTTGAAGAATTATATAGTAAAACAAATGATGGGAAATTCTTGAATGGACTTTTATTCAAAGCCGATCATTCAAAAGGACTTATATTTTATTTACACGGAAATGCTGACTGTTTGAGTTCATGGGGCGAAGTCGCAAAAACATATACTGACTTAAATTATGACATTTTTATGCTTGATTACAGAGGTTTCGGAAAGAGCGAAGGACAAATAAGCAATCAAAATCAATTATTTGAAGACAATCAAACTGTTTACAATGAATTAAAGAAAAGATATACCGAAGACAAAATAATCATTTTAGGTTATTCCATAGGGACAGGACTGGCTGCTAAACTAGCTTCATCGAACAATCCGAAGATGCTGATTTTACAAGCTCCTTATTACAACTTAACAGATATGATGAAGCAACGATTTTCTTTTGTTCCGACTTTTATTTTAAAATATAAGTTGGCAACTAATGAATATCTAAAGAGTTGTAAAATGCCCGTTGTACTATTTCACGGAAACCAAGACGAGGTAATTTATTATGGCTCTTCACTAAAACTGAAAGAACAATTTAAGCCGCAAGACATATTAATAACTCTAAACGGACAGGGACACAACAACATGTCAGATAATGCAGAGTATAAAATCGAATTAAAAAAAATAGTTTCAAATAGAAAATCCTAACCATGCCGTTAGTTTTTTTTTATGCCTTTTTTAAATTTCTACTAAGCGCCGTTAAAGCGCCGTTAAAGTGCCATCAAAGTGCCGTTAGAGTGCCGCAAAGGTGCCGTCCTAATGCAATACCCTACCCAATTACCAGCAAACAGGTCACAAACATAGCCTACAGCCATCTCATTTGGCAGCACGAACAGAATTAAATATCTTTACAACGCTGCTGGCGTACAATTGCAGAAAACAGTCGTAAAAACTAAATAATTAATGAAAAAATACCTTCTTTTTATTTGCCTGATGCTTGTTGTTTCCTGTAAAAAAACAGAAAACACAAATGAAATTAATTCCGAAAACAAAACAGTACTAAATAGTGAAAATAAAACAATAGAAACCGTTTCCGAAACAAATACAGCTCTCGAAAATGAGCAGAATACTGAACGGCCAAAACAAAGCAGGGTGATTAAATCGAAATTTGATTTAAAATTATTATATAGAATTTGGACAAGCGACCCTGAAGGTCCTCATGCTGACTTTGATTTGTCTAAAAAATCTTTTTATGTTGTAGATTATGACGGCAACGCAGATATGCCTTATATCATTAACGAAGACACCATTAAAGTTTTTTACAATGACTTTGTATCTGTTGGTATAATCAAAAACGTAACTAAAGACTCCTTAAAAATAGATTGGGATAACAATGGTCTCTCCAATTACGTAGAATGGAAAAATTAATTACAGCCTCTCATAAACCCTATTAAATTAAGATAAAAAACAAATGAGAATTTGGTCACTACATCCAAAATACCTTGATACAAAAGCACTGGTCGCGTTATGGAGAGAAACATTATTGGCTAAACATGTTCTGGAGGGAAAAACCAAGGGCTATAAAAATCATCCTCAACTCAATCGATTCAAGGAAGCAAAATACCCTATTGATTCCATTAACCAATACCTGAGCGAAGTATATTTTGAAGCAGTAAACAAAACAGAATGAACATAATTAAACTTCCCGACGAACTGCCTCTGGAATCTTCACAATCTGTAAAGGTTTTCGACTATCGCAGTTCTCAGGAGATTTCCAAACAGCAGATAGTTCTAAACCAAAATACATTCAGTTTTTTAATTGAAGGCACAAAAGAAGTCGTTTTCGACAACTCTTCTTTATCAATCAACAATTCCAAATTTCTAATCATGAAATCAGGACATTGCTTAATGACTGAAAAACTTTCCGACATAAAAAGTTACAGAAGCGTACTTTTATTTTTTTCAAATGAAATTACCTTAAAATTCATTAGAAAGTTTGAACTAAACAGCATTGGATCCACTAGCCATAACGCTGTTTTCTCATTCGGATACGATGAATTTATCAAGCGGTTTGCAAACAGTTTATCGGATATTTCCAAACTTTCAAAAAACACACAGAAGAAGTTATTAGAAGTTAAATTCGAGGAAATAATGCTTTATCTGATAGAAATACACGGTACTAATTTTCTCCATTCATTAATCACAAGCAGCAGTAATGTGGCACAAAAATTTACCCGCACCGTTGAAAGCAATCAATTGAATAAGTTAACATTAAAAGAACTTGCCTTTTTGTGCGATATGAGTGTGTCTACCTTCAAAAGAGAGTTTGAAAAACAGTATTCTGAATCTCCTATGAAATGGTTCCAAAATAAAAGGCTGGAATATGCATATTATTTGCTTAATGCAGCGCAAAAAAGTCCCTCTGAAATCTATTTTGAAGTCGGCTACGAAAATTTGTCCAGTTTTATTCAGGCCTATAAATCAAAATACGGCGTTACACCGAAACTCCATCAGAAAAATTGAGCTTTTAGCGATAGTTTTTGAACATTGTGCTATAATCCCTTAGTCTTTGTCAATCTAAATTTGCCTTAAACATTTAAATTATAATGAAAAAAGCAAGTTTAATCTTAGTACTGTCTTTAATTTTTTCAAGCACCCTTTTCGGACAAAAAACATTTACATTATCCAGTAAAGATTTAGGAGGAGAATTAACAAAAATGCAGGAATTCAATGGCTTTGGCTGTTCTGGGAATAACCAGTCACCTCAACTATCCTGGAAAAACGCTCCTGAAGGAACCAAAAGTTATGCAATAACAATGTATGACCCTGATGCGCCAACGGGAAGCGGGTTTTGGCATTGGGTTGTATTTGACATTCCTGCAAACGCAAACGAATTAGCAGCCAACGCAGGAAATAGCAAACCTGATTTATTTCCCAAAGGAGCAATTCAAAGTGTAACCGATTACGGAATTAAGGGTTTTGGCGGTCCTTGTCCTCCCGAAGGTCACGGATTACATCAATACATCATCACCGTTTATGCTTTAAAAACCGAAAAATTAGGGCTTACTGAAAATACAAATCCGGCGGTTGTTGGTTTCTACCTTTGGAATAATACATTGGCAAAAGCGAGTATAATTGCCTATTATAAAAGATAAAACCTAAAAAGACGGACTGAAATTACTTTCAAGCCGTCTTTTTTAATTGCTTCTTATTTTCTCTGGCATTTCATTAAAATTCAGACAATAACGTCAAACTGGAAGGAATAATTATTGAGGAAGCGTTCCGTAAAATCCGCTGTACCTAAACCAACTGTTTGTAAACACAAAAATTATCCCGAACTTCAGGAAATCAAAAAAGACAAAAGAAAACAATTAAATTTTACAGCATATGAAAATCATTATTGTGGGTGCAACAGGCACCATGGGAAAATATTTAGTAAGCGCTTTGGGAAAAGAACATGAAATTATCAAAGTAGCTACAAATGAAGGCGATATCCCAACAGATATCACCTCAACTGAATCTATTGAAAACATGTTCAAACAGGCTGGTCCTTTTGATGCATTGATTTCAACTGCCGGTCCGACGTATGTTGGCCCATTGAAAACTTTAACTGATAAAGAATTCAGAAAGGGTGTTGAAGGCAAAATGATGGGACAAATCAATTTAGTGCTTATTGGGCAACACTACATCAATCCCAAAGGCTCTTTCACACTAACTACAGGAGTCCTGGCACGTGACCCACAGAAAAACTTTGCTAATGCATCGGCTGCTAATGGCGCGGTTGAAGCTTTTGTCCTCGCAGCATCCATTGAATTGGAAAATGGTATTCGAATTAATGCCGTAAGTCCAACGGTTATAGAAAACTCACCTGATTATTTCCCCTACTTTCCAGGTGAAATCCCTGTAACGATGAAAGAGCTGGAATTTGGTTTCCGTAAAAGTATTTTTGGCGCCAGTACCGGACAGATTATTAAACCATAATAATTAGGAGCATTATTTTTATTTATTCAATATTCTTCTAAGTGATTGACTTTACTTTAAAAGAAAAAAATTCATACTCCTATTCTTTTTCTTAAATTTGCGCAGGAGTGAAAAACCTCCTGCTAATTATTGAAAACACTGCAAAAAAACTAAAGATGAGCAAAATACCTACTTTATTTGAATGGGCAGGCGACCATCAAACCTTTGAAACACTTTTCAGAAAGTTCTATACTAAGGTACTTAAAGATGATTTATTAGGCGAAGTCTTTCAAAACATGTCACCGGATCATGTACAACAGGTGGCGCATTTTGTTGCTGAGGTTTTTGGTGGCGACAACCTTTACACAACACAGGATAATGGTAGTCATACCATTATGATTGGGAAACATATCGGTAAAATGCTGACCGAAGAAAAACGCCAGCGTTGGGTACATCTTTTGCTTCAGACTGCAGACGAAATAGGCTTGAAAAGCGATTCCGAATTCCGTTCTGCTTTTGTAGGTTATATTGAATGGGGCACTAGACTGGCTGTTATCAATTCGCAACTAACCGAAAATCCTATGAACACAAACGAACCTATGCCTACTTGGGGATGGGGAGAAACAGGCGGACCCTATATTCCAAGCGAAATTTAACTTTACCCATAAAAACACATGAAAAACCATTGGATTCAGCATCCTTTAGTATTAAAAGGCAATGAAATAACATTGCTTCCTTTGGAAAAAGAGCATTTAGACCAATTATTCCTTGCCGCTTCCAATAAAGAAATATGGGAACTTACTTCTGTTGATTATTCGGTTGAGGAGATTTTTTATCCCAATTTCAACAAAGCTTTGGAGGAAAGAAATAACGGTTCTGTGTATCCTTTTGTCATTGTTTATAACCTTACCAATCAGATTATAGGGACGACACGATTGCTTGACATCTATCCCAATGATAAAAAACTGGAAATAGGCGTTACCTGGATTATGAAAGAATTTTGGGGAACAGCAATCAACCTGGAATGTAAATTGGTATTACTGCAGCATTGTTTCGAAACGTTACAAGCTAACAGGGTTCAGTTTAGAGCAAAAGACAATAACCTGCGTTCCAGAAGAGCCATTGAAAAAATTGGAGGAGTATTTGAAGGGATTTTAAGAAATGATAAGATAGAGCCTAACGGAATACCAAGAAATACGTCTTTTTACAGTATTTTACAAGAAGAATGGGAGAATGTAAAAGTAAATATTGAAGCCCAAATCGCATTAAAAGTAAACTGCTGATATTGCTTTTCCTGAATTAATCAAAGTGATTGGGTATCCCCTTAACGATGGAAGCAAAAATGTATCCCGAAAAATGTACCGATTGGCATAGAATTTGTTTCAGAATTTACTCCAAACCAAGCACCCATGAAAATTAAATTCCGAATCCTAAATTATATTGTTTTGATTGTTCTGTATTTGCTTTGTACTGAATTGTTTATAAAGCTTGACGAAGCATTGCATGTAGACAGTGTTCTTTTAACCCTTGGAGCTGGTTTTTTCCTACTGAATACTCTTAACGCTTTTATCACTTTGAAACTGAAACCCATCCTAAATATAACCATTGCTTTATTTATAGCTTCTTTAAGTCTATACTCGGCTGTTCAAATTGGCGCTGCTGAATTCTTCCCAAATGCCGATCCCTATGGAATTCTCACAGCTATTTTAAGCAACATTATCCTATCCATTCTGTTTTGGGAAATAGCGCATCAATTAAAAACCCGAAATAAAGCAATTCAACTCTAAATTAAACTTTCAATTACTAATAAAACCTCCGGCAAAATCTTCTGAAATGTGTACTCAAAAAAGAATACATATACCCCAACGCAAGAAGAGATTGTTCATATATTAAATAAAAAAACCCGCTAATTAATGTTAGCGGGTTCTTTATTCTGTTATAATTTAACGACCTTAAAGTTTACTATTTGATTTTCTACTTTCATCTTAAAGAAATAAGTTCCTGCAGAAAATCCGGCTAGATCAACCTGTGTTGTCAAGCCATTTACTTCTGATGAATACAGTAATCTTCCTTCGATATTATAAACTGTTACTCCTGAAATATAGTTTTTGGAATTAATGGTTACAATTCCGTTTGCTGGGTTTGGATAATAGGCATAATCAATATAACTATGCTCTTCAACTCCTAAACTAGCCAGACAGGAGGTTGTTGCTACCCAACCTAAATCAGTCTCTCCTCCATCAGAGAAAAAACGAATTGTTAGAGCTCCATCCGCTGCTGTAGATTCAAATGGCCCCGGAATACTGGCTCCAGTATATCCATTCGGTTCAAATGAATCAGCTCCTGTGCTGGAACCATCATACACATACAAATAGTCATAATCCTGTTCCAAAGAGAAAGCTGAAAACTCTAATTTTATTTTCTGATTTGGAAGATTAGGGACAATCGTCCGAACAAATTGTTGGTTATTACCATACTTTCCTACAACACCACCAGTATCGGTAAGCGTAATACCACTACAATAATTAGCTGGTGTCAGAAAGATATACTCTTTCGTTGTTGGCGTCATACTACCGCAATCAGGTTTCACCCTAAACTTATAGTAAGTATTCGGAGAAAGTCCATTGGCGGTGTAACTGTTAGTAGTAACCGAATTCCATACAGGAGCATTACTTGCAAAAGGCAAGACAGCAACCTGCCATGAACTTTCGGCAGTAACATCATTCCAAGTAACTGTTGCGCTGGTATTATTAGCATTGAAGACAGGATTTATTGAAGCTACACCATTAATACATAAATTAGTGCAATCAGCACTCAAACAGGTTCTGGAATTGACAAAATTTAAAATGGCGGCTGCAGGCTGAGGCCCAAAACCGTTACTAAGATTAATTCCAACACCTCCCACTAAGTGACAATAACTCATAATCGACCCACCTTCAGCTCCGCTTGGAATGGTAGCTGGTGTCGTCATACAGGAATAACCTTCGGCTGTCGCGCCTATGGCATAAGGTGCGCAATTGTCAATAGCCGTATTATTTCCGTTCCAGGCACAGGCGTGCGTGTGGCGTGATCCCACATTATGCCCGAACTCATGCGTTATTACCTGAACAGTCCATGAGTAAGTCGGAACGCTTGAATAACTTAAATATACATCGGAATACACATAATTATCTGCAGTGCAAAGTTTTCCAATTCCCATAGAAACTCCACCCATTCCTCCGGGATCTATTCCCACCAATTGTCCGACATCGCCATCAAAAGCCGGACGAACTTCTTTAAACTTATACAAATAAGCCCCTGAAGTTGTTCCAATTCCATTATACGGATCAGCTGTCGTCCAAATATACGTTGATTGCAATGTTACCGTAACTCCGTCATTATTATATAACGTTTGCATATTATTAAAAACAGAAGTCATCCAGTTTAGTGTATTTCCGGTATTACTTCCGTTTGAAACATAAAGGTTATTATCAATTTCAAAATACGTTGTCACACATTTAACGCTTAAAGGAGATTGTATTTCTCGTAATTGCTCTTCAACATCTTTATCAATAACATCCGAAGTTTTACATTCGGCATCATTGGCAACTTTCATTTTCTGATCTTCGTAAATGATATAATTTGCTGTATTTCCGGTTTCATCAATTTTCCCAATGACAAGATTGCTCAAGTTGTGACTGGAAACAATGGCATTAATTTCATCATGAAAAAAATTAAAAGACACTAACGAATTAGGCTCGTCTTTAATAATTCCGCGATAATGCACCCCTGGTGTATAAGGAATATTTTTTTGTTTATCAGTATCAGCATGAAAACCCTGAGCAAAAAGATTCACTTTATAAAGTTCCACTTTTATATTTTTGCCATGGTATGGAATTTCAACTTCTATAGTTTCATACGCTTTCGATACTACATCATTGACAACAGAAAATTTAATGGTTGCCAGCTGAGCTTCCGCTACGGTATTTTGGATTTTGGTACTTGGATTATCAGTACTCGCCTGAAAAGGAGAAATACTGGCAAAATTGGTCTTGGAGAGATGCAATGCCTGCACTTTTTCAGCGACTTTTCCTTGCCCAAAAACACAGGTACAGGTAAGCAATGCTAAAAAACGAGTTAAGTTATTCATAATCAGTTGTTTTTTTTTGGTTTGCCAAATATATTCAATACAATTTTAATAATCTAATTTTAAAATGCCTATAACTGCTCCTTAACTCAAAACCCTTTTATTTAAAAGACATCACAGCGCATTACGATTTTCAATTCATTATTATTTTAATTACGTTTTTTATGTTTATTTTTATTCTGGAAAAACAAAACGTATCCAAAAAGTAAAATATCAAAACCTCTGACAAATGAAAAAAACAATTTTAACCGCAGCAATGGTCTCTAGCCTGACAATTGCTTCCTGCAACCCTAAAACAGAAAAAAGCAGTACAGAAAAAAAACCGAAAAACACTGTTGAAACTGTTGCAGTATCTAATGTTGCGGCTGATGTTCCTTTTACAGAGGCTAAAAATTATTTTGTCAAAAACACCTTCAAAGAAGACCAGCTAACCAATCCAAAAATAAGCACACAGGCGGCATTTGACGCTATCTTTGGTATAGCTAGAACAATGAAAGAAGACGGTAAACCCACATCAATCGATTTTACTAAGCAATATGTCATTGCAATTGTAAATCCTGTTACAGATTTGGAAACTAAACTTTCTGCCGTTACTTTAAAACAAAAAGACAACGCCATCATTTTGAACTACGATGTACAAGAAGGCGAAAAGCAATCTTACTCCACTCAACCGTTATTACTACTGATTGTTGATGCTAAATACCAAGGTGAAATAATTGTGGAAAGAAATATGTAAAAAAGCCATCCTAATTATTACCTCAACTCTATTTAATGACTTATATCAAACTTTAAAATTAATCGCCATTGCATCTTTGCATCGTTATTAATTTTTAAATGATTTGAAAAATGAAAAGAAAACATTTTAAGTACATCAACACATTGTTTGTGGTTATCCCAATGACTCTCATTATGGCCTTTGTAGGGCTCATTCGAAATTACGGCTTTGGAGAAGACTGGTTTCTGAAATTCTTAAAAGCCTGGAGCGTTATGCTTCCTGTTGCCTATGCTGCCGCCTTTATGATTATTCCCAGCGCAAGAAAATTTGCCGAAAAAGTAATTCTTCCCAAATGAAAGTCAATCCAGCAAACCTACAAACTCAATTAGAGAATAGCAGTAAAGTACGTGTAGAAAATGCTATCAGACAGCTTCAAAACGGTAAAGGAATTTTACTTACGGACAATGAGAATAGGGAAAACGAAGCTGATCTTGTTTTTCCTGCTCAAAGTATGACTGTTGCCGATATGGCTCTTATGATCCGGGAATGCAGCGGAATTATTTGTCTTTGTCTGACTAATAAAAAAGCCGATTCGCTAGATTTGACTTATATGGTGACTGAAAACACAAGTCATTTTCAAACACCTTTTACTATTTCTATAGAAGCAAAAAAAGGGGTAACAACAGGAGTTTCAGCCTTGGACAGAATCCGAACCATACAAGTAGCCTCTAATAAGGATGCACAACCTATAGATTTAGCAAGGCCAGGTCATGTCTTTCCTTTACGAGCCAAAGACAACGGAGTCTTGGAACGAAATGGGCATACGGAAGGAAGCATTGATTTAATGAAATTAGCCCAATTACATCCGCAAGCTGTACTGTGCGAATTAATGAATCCTGATGGCTCTATGGCCAAACAGCCGGAAATAAGTCTTTTTGCAGCTCGGCACGACATAGCAGTCGTATCTATTGAGGATATTATTTATTACCGTAAATTTATAAAGGACTATACCGTCACATATGATAAAACAACAGCTTTCTGATTACATTAAAAAGATCATCGAAGTTACAGAAGAAGATTTGACAATAATTCTCTCTTATTTTAAGCCGATAAATCAAAAGAAAAATGATTTTTTACTGTCGCAAGGACAGGTTAGTCAACGAACATTCTTCGTTGGCAAAGGCTGTTTAAGGATCTTTTTTGTAAATGAAGAAGGAAAAGATACCACAAGGTATATTGCTTTCGAAAATCAGTTTGCCACTGCTTTGGTCAGCTTCATAACTGAACTGCCTTCTACCGAATATATTCAGTCCATAGAACAATCTGAGCTTTTATATATCAATCATCAGGACTTTAGACATCTCATGGAAATTATTCCGCAATGGAGGCAATTTTACTGCAAGTACTTGGAAAAAGCATATGTAAACAATACCAACAGGCTTATGTCATTTACTACACTGGATGCTTTGGAAAGATACAACCAGTTGCTTAAAATTAATCCGACTGTGGTAAGGCGATTACCCAATAAAATAGTAGCTTCTTATATTAATGTTTCTCAGGAAACGTTGAGCCGGCTAAAATCTAAAACCTGATTGTAACGTTTGCAGATTAAAGTTTAATCAATACTTTTGACAAACTGATTTCTTCTCCGGCCAAAACGCCAGGGATTTACATCAATTCTATTACAGGTAAAACCAAATTGCATTACATGATCCGAATAATTGAAAAAATAACAGAAATTATAGGCTGGTTTCAAATCGCCATTTCCCCTACCTTAATCGGATTAGGATTAGGCTGCATCCTATATTACAATTTTCAAAATACAATAGGATTGATTTTCGGAATACTAATAGCTGTTATTGGGCTTTTTTGCGGAGTAGCTTTAGCAACAAACAAATATAATACTACAGGAACAGTTTCTTTCCTGTCAAAGGTAAATGCTTCTCCTGATCTTGATAAATTCAATAAAACAGAGAAGAGAAATCTTAAAAGCAAAGACCTGGAAAACTGATTCATTCTCTTTCCTAATTCAGATTGAGCATTTTTTTCTCCGAACTTATCCAAAGAAGTTTTTTTAATAACTATACCATGAAACCATTATTTGTTCTGCTTGTTACTTTCTTTGTGGCTTTCTTGAGTCAGAAACTCCTCTTTGACCAATATGTATTGCCACTATCCGCAAGGATTGCTATGTGCGTGATGCTGTTTTTTACGGCCATAGGACACTTTGCCTTCACAAAAGGAATGACCATGATGATTCCTGATGCTCTTCCTTTCAAAAAAGAACTTGTTTATTTCACAGGAGTTTTGGAGATCTTTCTAGGGATAGGATTGCTTATCTCTCCTGCCAGAATCTATGCCGCATGGATACTCTTACTGTTTTTTATTATCATGCTTCCCGCTAATATTTATGCGGCCATAAAACATATCGATTATCAAAAAGGGACTCTTGATGGCCCGGGGCCAAATTACCTGTGGTTCCGAATTCCTTTGCAGCTGTTTTTCATAGCCTGGGTATATTGGTCTTCGATTAAATACTAAAGGCTCTGTTTTCTTGCCTACTTTTTCTTAAATTTACCCAATTGGCATAACCAAAATCCAATTCCTCAAACCCTATGGACGCATCATTACGGGAATCATTATGGAAACAATTCGGAGCGACCATCGATATGCTCGGAAATGCTATTACAATCTGCCCAGAAGATTTATGGAATTCGCACATCAAATACTGGTATTCGTCTTATCATACGATATTTTATCTGGATTACTATTTGTCTGAGGAGCCTGAAAATTTTATGCCTCCATCTCCTTTTACATTATCCGAATTTGATCCCGATGGTGCTTATCCTGACAAAGTGTACAGCAAAAAAGAATTGCTGGATTATTTGGAATTTGCCCGTAAAAAATGTTTCGATTTAATTGATGGTTTAACCGAAGAAAAGGCAAAACAACGATTTATAAATGAATACAGAAATTATAGTATTTTCGAAATGTTACTTTACAATATGCGTCATGTGCAACATCATGTGGGGCAATTAAATTTATTGCTGAGACAAGATATAAACGACGCTCCGAAATGGGTTTCACAAACACAGAAAACATATTAATTTTTTCTTTTAATAAGACTAAACCAGCATCAAAAATGGATCTATCGATACGAAATGCCAAGGTAAATGACAGTTTGTTTATAGTGGAACTTTCCAGACAGTTAGGGTATGAAACCAATGAAATCCAAATAAAGAAAAGACTTGAGGCAATATTGGCAAACAACGATAATTGCGTATTTGTTGCTGAGGAAAACAATGTCGTAATAGGATGGATTCACGCCTTCCATTCCTTGCAGGTAGAATCTGATTTTTTTGTTGAAATTGGCGGGCTGGTTATTGATGAAAATCATCGCAGAAAAGGAATTGGTCAATTGTTAATTGGTAAAATTAATACTTGGGCTAAATCAAAAGAATGCCAGAAAATAAGAGTACGCTGCAATACAAAAAGAAAAGAATCCCATATCTTTTACCAACAAATCGGATTTACCGAAACCAAAGAACAAAAGATATTCGACAAACAGATCGATTGTTAATAAACTACTAATCAATATATTAACAAACAGTTGCATTATTAATTCCCCCATTCCCGTGATGTACATCACACAAAAATGGTGATATAGTTCCTATATCCCTTCACAACTTGTTTGTAATTTTGTTTAACAACATTTAAACAATCTGAAAATGAAAAAAGCATTCTTATCAGGACTAATGGCTATTGTAGGTTGCGTTATTTTTTCCGTAGAAAATCAAGCAACAGCACAAACTAAAAATTCAAATAAAATGAACGGAAAAATATTATTTGTGGTAACGAGCCACGACAAAAAAGGAGATACAGGAGAACCAACCGGCTATTATTTAGGAGAAGTTTCGCATCCTTGGGAAGTACTGCGCAATACAGGTTATGAAATTGATTTTGTAAGCCCTAAAGGAGGTAAAGCTCCGGTTGATGGCTTTGATCTGAAAGATCCCATTAATAAAAAGTTTTGGGAAGATGTTGATTATCGAAATAAAATAGAGCATACTATGAAACCTTCCGAAGTAAAAACAGAACAGTATGTTGCCATATTCTATGCTGGTGGTCATGGAGCGATGTGGGACTTGGCAGACAATACGGAATTAGCAAAGATTGCAGCAAAAATATACGAAAACAATGGCATCGTAAGTGCTGTTTGTCATGGTCCGGCCGGATTGGTCAACATTAAGCTCAATAATGGAACCTATTTAGTTGATGGAAAAAAAATCAATGCTTTTACCAATGAAGAAGAAATAGCGGTCGGGTTAGAAAAAATAGTTCCGTTTCCGCTTGAAACCAAATTAATAGAACGTGGTGCAAAATTTGAGAAATCCGGACTTTGGCAAGAACATGTTGTGACTGACCAAAGAGTTATAACCGGTCAAAACCCTACTTCTGCTCATGCTGTTGGCGAAGCCATCTTAACAGCGTTAAAAAAGAAAAGATAAAACACTAAAAAAATTAAAAAAAGAAAGGCACAGAAGTTAATCTGCGCCTTTCTTTTTTAGACTTCTGTTCTAATCAATAACTATTTCAGCCAGATTTTGCCTTTCTTTTATTGTTCCCAATTGAATGGTTTGTAATTTCCTTTCAACAGTACCATTACTTCTGGTGGTATAAATTTCAACCATTACCGTAGTTGGTCCATTTTCAGTAAGGGCACTTTCTCCATAATAATTGGTTTTGACAATGAATGTTCCCTTCACTGCATTGCGTAATAAATATTGTTCCGGACCATAACCTTGGGTAAAATCTTTAGAAAACCTTGCTCCGGCCTGTGTATCTCTGTGCCCGTAAAAACACTCTTCTCCTGTTGGCTCAATAATGTGTAAATCGATATCCGTATCCATCTGATTCCAATTCAGAATAATTCTGACTGCTACCGGCATTTTCTTTACATACTTAGCATCTAATTTACCAGTTTTAATGCTGCTATGTTCGGCAATCATTCGGTTAATATCCATCAGGATAATATCTTCTACTCCTTCATATTGCCCACTCATTTCACCGAAATAATTGGTTTCCAATGCTTTGATTAATTCGTCGAAAGCGGCTTGGTATTCCTTATTATCTTCCAGTGTCAAAGCTAAATCTCGGTGACTTTGTGGCTCCTGCTCTCTCCATTTTGCGACTTGTTTAGCTGTAAACAGAGCATCTTCATACGCTTCCCACTGACGTAATTGATAGGTCAATGACTTATACAATTGATGATTTTCCAGTCCTAAATCAGCAATATTACTTAAAATCAATATCCCTTTTGGCTTATCACCTGCATTGTAAAAGTAATTGGCTACATCAAAATAAAAATTAGGGTTTCTCAAGTTTTCTTCCCGCAATTGCAGATATAAACTGTACTTTCTGTCCAGAGGTGCGGCATCCAATGCTTTCAGATATACTCTGTCCGGACTCCAGGAATTGACTTTCGTGCCACCAGTTGCTATAAATCCTGAACTCCACTGACTGTTTGAAATAGTGTCTGTAACATTACCATTAGCTATTGATGCAACACCTCTTATGGCAAGTCCTTCCACTCTTGCTGCCATCGGTTGAACCAGGTTACGGTTTCCCGAAATTTCTTCAGTTTTAACCGATTGTGTCGAATACGATACCGATTCCATTTTTCTATCGCTTTCCTCTTCATCTATGTCTTCTCTTCCTCTACTGGTTCCATATGCCTGAACAACAACTTCGGATAATTGAGCATTATTTTCAACCATAAATACATTATAAACACCGCTTCCTCTCACGGTAAATTCTTTGTCATTCATTCCCAGAAAAGAAGTTTGAATAACATCTCCCCGATTAGCACTAATTGAATACGTCCCATCAAAATTAGTCTGTGTCCCTCTGGTAGTCCCTTTCACCATTACATTCACTCCCGGCAGTGGGCCTGAAGCATCCCTGATTTCTCCTCTAACAGTTGCCACTGTACTTGTTTGTTCCCTTGGATTGTCTTCTCTTATTTCGACTGGCCTGTCTTCTTGTCTGTGGTGTTGCTCTGCTACTGTTCTGTTTTTTATTCTTTTAGGTTTTTTGATCTCTTTTGGTTTTACATATTTTGTGTTTTTATTCCACCATTGTTCTAATGTCTTACGATAATCTTCAATATTTTCCCAATTGCTGTGTGTTTTGGCCAGTGCAGATGCTCTTTGCTCTTTCATAATTCGGTCAAACTCGGTTCTTAATTCTGCCGGAGGAACTATGTCATATTGAATATAATCATGTATATCCTCTAAAACAATAAGAGACGTGTTTGGAGTTATTATACCGTACTTTTTCCCTAAGATTTCAATTTCTTCTGCATTTTTCTGGTATTGAACTTCCAAATTGGCAATTTTCTTCTGTGCCCAAAGTTTTTCTATATTCACATCGTTTGCCTTTTGATTTTTAGCATCAATAACCAGCTTTTTTTCCAAAACGGCATGATCTCCATAACCAAAAAGCAGCACAACCTCATTTTGGTTTTTTAGTGAAATTCCAGAGATACTGAAATTCCCTGAAACCGGAGTTCCCAACATAGGATACAATTCGGTTACTGTATAATTATCTTTAACCCCTAAAAACTTCAGGTTTTGAAATAATAACTGATCCAATGCATTTGCTGCATCTAACCGATTCAGATTGATAAAGCTTCCACCCGTTTTTAAGGCAGTATAATTCAGGAAGGCAAAATCTGACGATGGCACCGAAGTTATTGTATAAACAGGTTTATTTACTTTTTCTATTTGGTTGTCACTCAAGGAAGAAAGTCCGTCAGTAAAAAACAAGCATTCATCGTGATTTGACAATTTAATTTTTGAGAAACGACTTCCACCATCGTATAAAGTAGTTTCCAATAGGGTTCTCAACTCTGACCAATTTCCATTTGTTATGGTAAAAGTTCGGTCTTTTTCGAAAGTATAATTTAAAAAATAGAGTGTTACCTGCGTATTTTTTATCTCTTTAAAATAATCTTCTAATAATTGAAGTTCCTTCTTTAAATCCCTGTTTTTGCAACTCAATGAGTTATCCCAAATCAATCCGATGGAATTGGGGTTTCTCTTATGGATTTTATTTTTCTCAATGATCATATTGGCATAAAAATAATACTGTTCATTTATAGATTGCACTACAACACCTGGGATTTCCTGCTGAATAGGAATCTTGATTGCTACTTTTTCCGATGGCTGATAATTTGTTTTTTTAATGGAGGTATAGAATGAATTATTCCATGCAGTAGTTTCAAATTTTTCAAATAAAGAAACTTCGTTTGTCTCATTATTAATTATTGGTTTTGAAGCAGCTCCCAAAACCGTAATCTCTACCTCAAATTTCTCTAGTTTTTGCGGAAACCTGCTAACCAACTGATACATTAAATTGCTTTTATCAAACCCTGACAACTCTTGTTCGTAGCCTATAATTACAATTCTTTCCTGGTTAGGAAGTATCGGATAAATCCGTGTTCTGAAATTATTCCCTGCTACTTTTTCGAGCAATCCCGGATCTACTCTCCTGTGTTCAATAGCTTCAAATACTTGCTGTCCTTTGTTTTTATTTACCGGAACAGCCTCACGAATCTTGCCGTTTATATCAATAGCATAGCGGGAAACAGAAACGCCTTCGGGCAGCGGAAACAACAGCTCTCCTTCCATTTGCTGCGTTCCTGAATTAGTAAAATGCATTTCAGCGGTCGTATAGGCAATATTTCCCACTACTTTCACACTAACCAGCAGCTGGCTCATTTTGACACGAACAGAATCTGCTCCTTTCACATTCAACTGCGGGCTTTGAGCATAGGCAAAATGGCTCAATAAGAATAAAATAACAAGGCGTACGTTTTTCATAGTTTCTTTATTTTGTTTTCAGATTCCGTTACTCTTAGTAAGAGAGTAATTAACATAGAAAGGTTGGGAAGCCTTGTATTTATTTTTCCATATTACTTTGGTAACCAACAATAATACCTTGTTATTCTGCAAGTTAATTTTGTATTTTTAAATTAATTTAAATTGCATTTTTTCTGTTTTATTACTAACGGCACGCATTTAATCACTACCAATTAAAATCTCAAAATAACAATATCGAACATATTTTTTTTATTATGCATGCATACCAAATATTTTAATTACTTTTACTTTTCTAAAAAATAATAAACTATGAATTTTTCCGCAAAAATGCTTCGCGATAATGCACTTTCAGACAAAGTTATTGTAGTAACTGGAGGTGGAAGCGGCTTAGGTAAAGCTATGACCAAATATTTTCTGGAATTAGGGGCCAAAGTAGCCATCACTTCCCGCGATTTAGAAAAACTTAAAACAACTGCGACAGAATTAGAAACTGAAACAGGAGGAAAATGTTTACCAATACAATGTGATGTCCGTCATTATGATCAGGTTGAAGCCATGTTGGCTGAAGTTTTAAAAGCCTACGGAAAAGTAGATGTTTTACTGAACAATGCAGCTGGAAACTTCATCTCTCCTACTGAAAGATTATCTGCAAATGCTTGGGATACCATTATAGACATTGTTTTGAAAGGGTCAAAAAACTGTACACTGGCTTTTGGTAAACACTGGATTGATGCCAAACAAACCAACTGTAATGTCTTAAATATCGTTACTACATACGCATGGACAGGTTCTGCCTATGTTGTGCCTAGTGCTACAGCAAAAGCAGGCGTTTTGGCCATGACCAGAAGTTTAGCGGTAGAATGGGCAAAATACGGAATTCGTATGAACGCCATTGCTCCGGGTCCATTTCCTACTAAAGGAGCTTGGGACAGATTATTGCCGGGAGATTTAAAAGAAAAATTTGATTTAGCCAAAAAAGTACCATTGAAACGTGTAGGAGACCATCAGGAATTGGCCAATTTAGCCGCCTATCTGGTTTCTGATTTTTCAGCCTATATCAACGGTGAAGTGGTAACTATTGACGGAGGTGAATGGTTGCAGGGAGCAGGACAATTTAATTTATTGGAAGCTGTTCCTGAAGAATTATGGGATATGCTCGAAATGATGATCAAATCGAAAGGGAATAAATAATATGTGGGTACCGTTTTTTGTACATAAAATTTTAGTTACTAGTTGATAGAAAAAGGCTAGATTAAAGAAATTTAGTCTAGCTTTTTTTGTTTCGATTCTTTTTTTAATCAAAAAAGGTATAAAACAGTTTCTGATTTCCGTATTCCGGCAGCTCAATCCTTCTATCTGTGGCGGGAATGCAAAGTTTACACAATTGTTAACAAATAAGATTTTCAAAACCCATAAATAATTGTATTTTTACGGCTCAAAATTTCAAAAATCAAATGGGCAAAATCATCGCAATCGCTAATCAAAAAGGTGGTGTTGGAAAAACAACAACTTCAATAAACTTAGCTGCATCACTGGGTGTTTTAGAGAAAAAGGTCTTATTAATAGATGCTGACCCACAGGCGAATGCCAGTTCAGGACTAGGGATTGATATTGACAGTATCGAAATAGGAACTTACCAAATTCTGGAACATAGCCACAAACCGGAAGAAGCTATCTTAAAAACTACAGCTCCTAACGTGGATCTGATAGCAGCTCATATTGATTTGGTGGCGATCGAAATCGAATTAGTCGACAAAGAAAACAGAGAGTATATGTTGAAACAGACATTAGCTTCCGTTAAAGACAAATACGATTATATCATCATCGATTGTGCACCATCATTGGGTTTATTAACATTAAACGCACTGACCGCAGCAGACAGCGTTGTGATTCCTATTCAATGCGAATATTTTGCTTTGGAAGGTTTGGGCAAACTATTAAACACCATTAAAAGTGTCCAAAAAATACACAATCCTGAATTAGATATCGAAGGTTTATTGTTAACCATGTATGATTCTCGTTTGCGATTGTCAAACCAAGTAGTTGAAGAAGTACAGAAACACTTTAACAATATGGTTTTTGAAACTGTAATACAAAGAAATATCAAGTTGAGTGAGGCTCCAAGTTATGGCGAAAGCATTATCAATTATGATGCAACCAGTAAAGGGGCAACAAATTACCTACAACTTGCAGAAGAAATTATTAAAAAAAACAGCTAATTGATATATGGCACAAGCGGTGAAAAAACAAGCAATGGGAAGAGGACTGTCAGCTTTACTGAAAGATCCTGAAAATGATATTAAATCAGTAACCGATAAAAATGCAGACAAAGTTGTAGGAAACATCATCGAGCTTGAAATAGAAGCTATCGAAATCAATCCTTTTCAGCCAAGAACAAATTTTAACGAAGAATCATTACAGGAATTAGCTACTTCTATCCGTGAGTTAGGAGTAATTCAGCCTATTACGGTTCGTAAAATGGACTTTAACAAATACCAGTTAATTTCTGGGGAACGTCGTTTGCGTGCTTCTAAAATTGTGGGTTTAACTACTGTTCCTGCTTACATCCGTTTAGCCGATGACAATGAATCTTTGACTATGGCTTTGGTTGAAAACATTCAACGTCATGATCTTGACCCTATTGAAATCGCTTTATCATACCAGCGTTTAATTGACGAAATTCAATTAACCCAAGAGCAAATGAGTGACCGTGTGGGTAAAAAACGTTCAACAGTCGCTAATTACCTGCGTTTATTAAAATTAGACCCAATTATTCAAACAGGAATACGTGACGGATTTATCTCGATGGGTCATGGACGTGCTATCATCAACGTGGAAAGCCATGATGTTCAGACGGATATATACCAAAAGATCGTAAGTCAGAACCTATCAGTACGTGAAACGGAAGCTTTAGTGAAAAACTATCAGGAAGGGGCAAAACCAAAAACAGATTCAGCAGCAAAATCAGTATCATCTTTTGATATTGATGACTCAGAAGTAAAATCAATCAATGATTATTTTGGTGCTAAAGTAGATGTTAAAGTTGCCGGAAACGGTAAAGGAAAAATCACGATCCCTTTCCAATCTGAAGAAGACTTCAATCGTATAATCAAACTGATAAAAGGTTAGTGAAGAATTGGCTCTACATATTACTTTTTTGTACCGTTTCCGGGAATTTTTCCGGATTTAGTCAAGAGGAATTAAAACTGATAGCCACTGACACCGTTCATACCGAAATTAACCCTTTGGCTCCTGCCAAAGCTGCTTTTTTTTCAGCTCTTTTACCGGGGTTAGGTCAGGCATACAATAAAAAATACTGGAAAATCCCCATTGTTTATGCGGCAATGGGAACAGGTATCTATGCTTATGCTTGGAACAAAAAGAAGTATAACGAGTACCGTGATGCTTACAAACAGCGTATTCTTTTAGGTGATGCCAGCACCGATCAGTTTCAGGGAATCCTATCGGAATCACGATTGGTAGACGCGCAAAAATTTCACCAGAGAAATAAAGACTTATCTTTATTAATAACTACAGGATTGTATATTTTAAATATCATTGATGCTAATGTTGATGCACACTTACAGCAATTTAACGTAAACGGAAAATTGACAGTAAGACCTGAAATTCAACAAAACGAATTCACTTACAAACAAAATCTGGCGCTAACTTTAAATTATCAATTTTAGATAAAAAGGCAGAAATACCTATTTTTAGGTTAGCAGATAAATTCAAAAACAAGGAATAATGAAAATTGCGCTTTTAGGATATGGCAAAATGGGTAAAGTAATTGAACGAATTGCTTTAGAACGCGGACATGAAATTGTGTTACGAAAATCAAGTACTGATACTTATGACGGACTTTCAGAGGCTGATGTAGCTATCGATTTTAGTGTTCCAGACAGTGCGGTCAGTAATATTTCAGCATGTTTGAATGCCACTATTCCTGTAGTGTGCGGAACCACGGGCTGGTTAGAACATTATGATGAAATGACAGCGCTTTGCCATGCAAAAAACGGTAGCTTTATTTACGGATCCAATTTTAGTCTGGGAGTGAATATTTTCTTTGAATTGAATGATTATTTAGCCAAAATGATGTCCGGCTTAAAGCAATACAATGTTTCGATTGAAGAAATTCATCATTTGCAGAAACTGGATGCGCCAAGCGGAACTGCTATTTCATTAGCCAAAGGGATTATGGAGAATTCCGATTATAACAGCTGGACCATGGAAAAACCCGAAGCAAACGAAATTTATATCGATGCAAAGAGGGTAGAAAATGTTCCTGGAACACATAGCATTTTTTACGATTCTGAAGTAGATCAGATTGAAATAAAACATACTGCACACAATCGAGAAGGCTTTGCATTTGGTGCCGTAATCGCTGCAGAGTGGCTTCAAGACAAAAAAGGCGTTTTTACGATGAAAGATGTTTTAAATTTAGGAAAATAATTTTCAGATTATTCTTTTTAAGCGCTACAACTAAAGAATCGCGCCAGTGATTAAAAGCGCAAACGATTAAACTTTTTTAAAGATGACACTATTACAATGGTTTATATTTTTCCTTGTACTTCAAATTGTACATTATTTGGGAACATGGAAACTATACGAGAAAGCAGGCAGAAAATCATGGGAAGCAGGTGTTCCTATTTACAATGCGATTGTTTTAATGAAAATCATCAATCGTCCTACCTGGTGGACCGCTTTGTTATTTGTCCCTATAGTCAATTTGATTATGTTTATTGTAGTTTGGGTGGAAACCTTGAGAAGTTTTAGCAAAAACACTACAAAAGACACGCTTCTTAGTGTTATCACTCTTGGTCTTTATATTTATTATATCAATTATTTTGAAAATGTAGCTTACATAAGAGACCGGAGTTTAGTGGCTGCAACCAAAACAGGAGACACAATCAGCTCTGCGCTTTATGCGATTGTTGTAGCAACCTTAGTTCATACGTATGTTATACAGCCGTTTAATATTCCTTCTTCCTCATTAGAAAAAACATTATTGATTGGTGATTTTCTTTTTGTGAGTAAATACAATTATGGAGCGAGAACACCAGAAACAGCAATTGCTTTGCCTATGGTTCATGACAGCATTCTATTTGTAGGAACCAAATCGTACTTAAGCTGGCCACAATTACCATCGTTCCGATTTCCGGGACTTCAGGAGATTAAGAGAAATGACATTGTCGTTTTTAACTGGCCGCTGGATACGGTATACAAATTCCATGATCCCCTGCAAAGGCATATTGACAAGCCATTAGACAAACGAACCAATTACGTAAAACGATGTGTGGGTGTTCCGGGTGATAATCTTTCCATCAAAAATGGGGATGTGTATATTGACAATAAAAAACTAATTTTCCCTGAAAGAGCCAAACTGCAATATTCTTATACTGTGGTTACTGATGGTTCAGCTTTAGATCCGAAATACATCACGGAAGATTTACAGATTACGGACAGAATCCTTGCTACAGGTCGTTCAAACGAATATCTTTTTACAGCAGTAACAGAAAAGTCTGCAGAAAGATTAAGGAAAAACCCATTTATAAAATCAATTGTAAAAAACAACAGCACTAAAACAGACCCAAGGATGTTTCCACACAATCAGACTTGGAATCAGGATAATTTTGGCCCGATATATATACCGAAAGAGGGAAAGACCGTGCTTTTGAACAAAGAAATGCTGCCGTTTTACAGAAGACTGATTACGGAATACGAGCATAACACACTGGAGGAAAAAGGAGGTCAGATATTTGTTAACGGCAAGCCAGCCATTAACTATACCTTCCAGCAGGATTATTACTGGATGATGGGAGACAACCACCATAATTCGGAGGACAGCCGTTTTTGGGGATTTGTCCCTTATGACCATGTAGTGGGAAAACCCGTTTTTATCTGGTGGAGTATTGACCCGAATCTTACCTGGTCGAGCCCCATAAAAAAAATCCGTTGGAACAGATTGTTCTCTACTGTTGGCGGAAACGGACAACCGGTTTCGTATTTCAAGTATTTTCTACTTCTTTTAGCAATATGGTTTGGGGTTGATTATTTTAGACAGAAGAGAATTAAAAACGATTAATTTTATAGATTCAATTATTCGAAACAGACATGGACATTTTATTACATCCGACATATTTTCCATCTATAAGTCATTTTGTGGCGATGGCAAAAGCAGAATCGATCACTTTTGAGATGGAAGACAACTTCCAGAAACAAACCAACAGGAACAGGATGTATATTTACAGTCCGAATGGAATCCAACTGCTGAACATTCCGGTTAAACATCCTAAAGAGGCACATCAGAAGACCAGAGACGTGCGATTAGAGACTGCTTTTGATTGGCAGAAACAGCATTTCAAATCGTTAGAGGCTGCGTATAGAACTTCTCCGTTTTTTGAATACTACGAAGATACCATTGCTCCTATTTTTACTAAAAAGCATACTTTCTTGATGGATTTAAACTACGAAACCATTGAAGTAATATCCAAATGCCTTGGTTTCCGTTTTGAGCAACAAAAGACCATAGAATATTTTCATGAGGCCGATGGCTTTACCGATTTCCGTGGTTTGGTCAATGGAAAAAAAGATACCAATTCCTTTGAGCCTTATACTCAGGTATTTGAAGAAAAAAACGGTTACCTAAATAATTTAAGCATTCTTGATTTATTGTTTAATGAAGGCCGTTTTGCTTTGGATTATTTAAAAAATCAAACACTTTAACATATCTATTCCCTTACTATTTTGCCAGTTTCCTTTTGCTAAAGTACGAGTCGTTTTGCTAATTACAGAAGGAAAAAAGTGAATTTACCGAAATCATCTGTTATCCGACAAATGCGATTCATGCAGTGTTTGCGTTAGGGATAGTAGTGGAAATCCTGTTGCTTAGGGATTGCTCAACAATCCGGAAGCAGCAGATTGCAACGGATAGCCCGCCCGGAGTTTTACGGAGGGAACGCCCAATACTTTATTCGATAGCTAATCTGGTCATTACAGGCAGGTGATCTGAATTGACAAAATCAGGAAAGTTAGTGAAGCTTTTGACTCTCATATTGTTGCCTGCAAAAATATAATCGATACGGGCCGGGTAATACCTGAAATTATAGGTTTGCCCAAATCCTTTTCCGGCTTGTTCGAAACAATCCTGCAAATCGCCCTTAATTCCTCTGTACACGTATGAAAAAGCGCTGTTATTCATATCACCGCAAATTACCAGCGGATATTTGCACGTTTTTTTGTGTTGCATGATAATCTCTGCCTGCTCTTGCTGTTTTTTGAAAGCTTCGCTGATGCGTTTAAAAATCTGCTGCGATTTTTGCTGGTTGATTCCTTCTACGTTTTCTGAGATCTCGTTGACATCCGGAGAAATTTTGATGGACTGTAGGTGGATGTTATAGATCCGAACGAGGTCTTTCCCTATTTTGATATCGGCAAAAATAGCATCGTTATTGGACTTTGGGAATTCTATTTTTCCTTCATTTACAATGGGAAATTTTGAGAAAATGGCGTTTCCTGTTTTTATTTTATCTCCTTTCATGAAAATAGCACGGTATGGGTAAATTTTCAAATCGATCTTGGCTGAAGCCGAAGTGGAATATTCCTGAATGCAGAGTACATCCGGGTTGTTTTCGTTAACAAAATGGAGAATATCCTGTGCAACGTTGTCCCTTGGAATCCAGTTGAAAAGGTTGAGCAAGCGGACATTGTAGCTCATGACAACAAAATCTTTATCGGATGCTTCTACGTTTTTTGAAGAGAATTTATAGAATTTATTGATAAAGGTGATTCCCATAAGCAGGACGAGCCCGGATAAAATCATCTGGCGCTTGAACTGGATGGCCCAATAGATAAAAAACAGGGCGTTGAGTATTAAAAATAAAGGCAAAATAAGGGTGAGTACCGACAAAAAAGGAAACCATGTTGGTGCCAAAAATGGCAAAACATAGGCAAGGAAAGTCAATACAGTAAGTACTATATTACAGAAAAAGGCGAGTTTATTAAACCAGGAAAGGTTCTTCATTATTCTTTACTTTACTGAATATCAGTACAAATTAACGGTATTTTATCAGAAATTAAAACATTACTTGCCGGCTTTGAAGAGAAATTCCTTCTCATCTGCCGTCAAGCTGTCGTAACCGGACTTGCTTATCTTGTCCAAGATTTCGTCAATTTGTTGCTGGGTTTTGTCTTTTGTTACAATTTTACCAGTAGTTTTAGTAGGGTTAGCCGATTTGGGGTTTCGGTGTACTTTTGTAAAAGGGGTAGATTTTTTGGGAGAAAATAGCATTGTGAACCAATCGAGCATGCCGTTTAATCCGCTGGCCAGATCTGTTCCGTTTTGTAATGCCTTAATATATATAAAACCAAATAATGCTCCGCCAAGATGCGACAGATGTCCTCCGGTATTTTCGAGAGGCAGCTGGATTAAATCAAGAAACAGGAACACTATTGCAATGTGCCAAAGTTTGACATTTCCGATTAAGGCCAAACGAAGGTTCATGTAAGGCTGATAGGTTACAGTGGCAATCAAAATGGCCATGACAGATGCGGAAGCTCCAACCAACAATGTGCTTTGACCAGCTAATACGGGTAAAAACCAATAGCTTGCCATGTAAATAATGCCGCCTAAAATACCTCCCATAATATACAGACCCAACAATTGTTTTTGGGTAAAGAAGGTCGTAAACAACTTTCCGGCAAAATTCAGCATCAGCATATTGAAAAGAAGATGAAAAAAGTTGGCGTGAAAAAATGAATAAGAGATTATTGTCCAAGGCTTCAGCAATAAATCAGCAGGATTATTGGTAAGCCCGACATAATCATGGTATGAAATATGGAAATTGAAAAGTTTCAGTAAAGAAAAAACCACTTCGGGAACAGCAAACAAGATGATATTCCAGAAAATCAATCTGGTAGTCATATCTCCTATTTTGTATTGCATTTTTAAGTCGTCAAGTATGTTCATCTTACTTTTTATTATTGTTTAATTCCAGCGTTTGTGGTCGAATTTTTTGTTTCTCCAGTACAGCATGAGCAACAGACCCGTTAAAGCTCCGCCGATATGCGCAAAATGGGCAACACCGGAACTGAATCCTAACATAGAAGTGCTGAAAATCCCAAAAAATCCATCATATAAAAACATATATATAGGCACAAAATATTTGGCTTTAACAGGAATCGGAATAAACAACAATGACAATTCAGCATCCGGAAACATAAATGCAAAAGCTATTAAAAGTCCATAAATAGCTCCGGAAGCGCCCAATGCAGGTGTTTGAAAATTGGATATCGCCTGAGATAAAACATTAAACTGTTCTTGAGTGCAATGTGCCTTCTCTAAAATTGTTTTTACATTACTGGCTACCATTTGACCTTGCTCATCAAACACTTGTCTCATGTTTGTATTCAGAATGGTTAAAGCATCGGCTTTAGATAAATTTAGCCCTGACAAACTATCTAAAACAGCATGAATCTGGTAATAATTTACTCCGGTATGAACTAAAAAAGCACCTATTCCGCATGATAAATAAAAGAATAAAAACCGTTTCCAGCCCCAAAAATGCTCTAAAATAGAACCGAAAGAAACCAGCGCAAACATATTGAAAGCAATATGCATAATCCCTTCGTGCATAAACATATGCGTGATAGGCTGCCAGAATTTGAAATTAGTATTTTCAAAGTAATACAAAGACAGATAATGCTTTGCATCGGGCACTGCCCAGCTACCTAAGAAAAATAAAATATTAATGATAAGCAATTGCTTAACTGCCGGAGTCATATTATTGATCATATACTGAATTTTTTATCTAAATCTTCCACACTTAACGTGATAAAAGTAGGTTTATTAAATGGTGAAACCGAATTTTCTTTGCAGGCAAATAAACTGTTGACCATATTTTCCTGTTCTTTTTCGGTAAGATAGGTTCCTGTTTTTACAGCCAAGCTTCGAGCCATAGATTTTGCCATACTGTCCATCTGACTGAAGCTGCTTTCCGGAATTTCGTCCTGTAAATCAGAAACCAATTGTTCCAAAACAATAGCTACTTCACTTTCCGCAACTGTAACCGGTAAACCGGAGATCACTACAGAATCCGGATTAATAGCCTCAAAGATAAAACCGGTACTTTCCAATGATTGCTTCAATTCCTGTAGTATTGCCATTTCATTCCCGGAAAAATAAAGCGTTAATGGAAATAAAAGCTGTTGACTGCTAGCCTGATGAATGGTAATGTTTTTTAGAAATTGTTCGTACAAAATACGCTGATGTGCCCGTTGCTGATCAATAATGAGCATTCCTGATTTGATTGGGCTCACAATGTATTTTTTATGGATCTGATAGGTGGACGTAGGTGCTTTTTCTACTTCATTATCTGAAAACAGAGAACTTGTTACAGCTTCCGATTCGAAATGTGTTTCTTCCTGTTCAAAGTTCTCTTTCAGTCCCACATACAGGCTTTCCCAATGTGGCTGGGCTTCTTTTTTCGGCTTAAAGCCAAAGGAAGAACCTCCGATATTTCTTTTCTCTTCCTGAAACGGGTTAAAATTACTATCAACCTGTATTGTAGGTGTTTCCGCTTCTTTATTTTGATAACTGTAAGGTGTGTCAAGGTTGAAATCCCTTTCGAAATCCAAAATAGGTGCCACATTAAACTGACCCAAACTATGTTTTGTTGCGGAACGTAAAATGGCATACAAAGCATGTTCGTCATCAAACTTAATTTCCGTTTTCGTGGGATGAATATTAATATCAATCGTATGCGTTGGCACCGTTAAATAAAGGAAATAACTTGGCTGTGAACCATCACGCAGCAAACCTTCATAGGCAGACATCACTGCATGGTGCAGGTAACCACTTTTAATAAATCTGTCATTGACGAAAAAGAATTGCTCGCCTCGGTTCTTTTTGGCAAATTCCGGTTTCCCTATAAAACCCTGTATGGACAGAATTTCTGTAGTTTCCTGAATAGGCACTAATTTTTCGTTGGTTTTACCTGCAAAAACATTTACAATACGCTGGCGTAAATTGGATTGAGGCAAATTAAACAATTCACTTCCATTGTGGTACAACGTAAAATGAATGTTGCTGTGTGCCAAAGCAACGCGTTGGAATTCATCAATAATATGACGCAATTCGACTACATCCGATTTCAAAAAGTTACGGCGTGCCGGAATATTAAAAAATAAATTTTTGACTGAAAATGAGGTTCCTTTAGGCAGAACGGAAGGTTCCTGTGCCATAAACTTGCCTCCTTCTATAACAATATGTACTCCCAGTTCTTCTTGGTCTTGTCTGGTTTTCAATTCCACATGAGCAATAGCCGCTATGGAAGCCAGTGCTTCGCCTCGAAAGCCTTTCGTGTGTAAATCAAATAAATCTTCTGCTTTACGGATTTTAGAAGTAGCATGACGTTCGAAGCACATACGTGCATCGGTTACACTCATCCCTTTTCCGTTATCGATAACCTGAACGAGCGTTTTACCAGCCTCTTTACAGATTAGCTTAATATCACTTGCTCCAGCATCAATGGCATTTTCCAGTAGCTCTTTGACTACCGAAGCGGGCCGTTGAACAACTTCACCTGCGGCAATCTGATTCGCAACGTGATCAGGAAGTAATTGAATTATGCTTAACATTAATTTGTTTGTGGTTATCTGGTTATTCTTATTTGGCTATCGCTGATGCAGGACAACCAAAGTTCACAAATTTAAGGAAAAGGTTTTGGTTTTAATAGCCAAGATAATCTTAAAAATTAAAAACTATCTATTGTATATCGGCTTATTTCTTTCGTTTATTCAAAAATTAAAAAACATAAAACATAAAAACACAAAAAAAGCTGTCCTAAATCTCTTTTCGGACAGCTCTTTTATTTATAATCTAAATTGTTAATCGTTAATTTTCACATTGACTGTCTGATCAATAACTGCTCTTCCCTGGCTGGCACTGTAAAATTTAAGTGTTACCGTTTCCATTCCTTCCGGCATGGCATCTGCTATTGTTTCGATATCAAGAGAAGCTGTTGTTTCATCCGGATCGATAACAAAAAAATAACCGTTTCCTCCGAAAAAACCTCCGCCAGCGTCTTCCATAGTATCTAAATCGAATACAAAATCATCTTCATCTGTCGCAGTACCTCCGGCAACTTCGATTCTGATATGCGTTTCAGTCGGAATGGCATAACTCAATTTGAAATCCAATGTTATAGGATCCCCTTCTGTTACAACAATATCTTTTTGGTCTATCGTCACTGTCGGTTTTCCGTCTCTTGCCAATAAATCATCCTCTTTTTCACATGAAAATAAGAATAGCACAGACAATGACAGTGCCGCTGATTTTCCTATATTTTTAATATTATATTTTTTCATTTTTCTTCTTTTTAATTCAATTTTCTGTTAAGAGAATCTAGATTAATTATCCCAAAACACAGGACTGTTAAACGCATCTGCTGTTGTCTGATTTGGAACATTGTTTGTGTTACCTGAATATTCAGAAGCAGGATATAACAATCGGATTGGTTTTGTAGCGCTATTTGTTGTTAATGGCAATGGCAAACCGGATGGAAATCCTGTTCTGGTTAACTCAATCCATGATTCAATACCGTTGATACAATTATTAGCAATCCATTTTTGGGTAATGATGGCTTCAATTTTATTTGCCGAGCCATTCCATCCTATTGTATTCACGCCCGAACTTGCAGTAATATATAAATCTATAGCTGCTGGAGAAGGGAATGGAGGGTTTGGAACTTGTAAAAGTGTAAATGAAGCTCCGATGCCAGATTCGAACAATGCTTTTGCATCACCTGAAAGATATCCTCTTTGCACTGCTTCTGCCTGCAAGAATAAACTTTCTGCAGATTGCATAATAATCATATCCTGATTAGAATTCTTAATGATACCCGGCCCTAAATAAGAAGGCCTTCCGCTGCTTGCGCCTTGCAATACTCCCGTAATTGTTGTTGACCCTGCTGTTCTGGATTGAAACAAACGCAATCTTCTAGGATCAGCTACACTTCTTCCCGGAAGCAAACCTCGCAAGAAATCAGCAGTAAATTTTGACGGACCAATCAATCTGTATGTCGATGTTGGGTCTCCTTGTGGGTCTCTGCCATAAATCGCATAAAAAGGATTCTGTTTCCCATCAGAATTTAAATACCCTGGATTTATTGTCACATTCTCATTAGCAGCTAAAAATTGCGCCCCTGAATTTTGCAGGTTGTTAAATTCCTGAGTTAAATAAGTTTGTGTTGGCGCATCACCTAATTGAGACTGTCTTAAAAGAATACGGAGTTTTAATGTGTTTGCAAAACGTTTCCATTTTTGCATATTCCCTTGCATCATGACATCAAATGTTTCTACAGAACGCACAGTAGTGTCGTCTGTATTATCAATTAAGTCGATTGCCTCATCTAATTCTGCAATCAGCACACGATATGTTGCCATATCATCATCGTACTTAGGAAAAAGGATTTCGGTTCCACGGTGGATTTCAGTATAAGGAAGATCTCCATATAAATCCACTAAATATTGGAAGTAAAAACTCTTTAATACTTTAGAAATAGCCTTATGATAATCCCAATTCTTACCATCTTCATATCTTTCAATATGAGAAAAATTAGCAGTTCTCTGGTAAAGATTATCCCAGATATCATCATAAAACGTAGTAGTAAAGTTGTACCTGAATTCATCATCCAAAGGACTTATAAAATCTGTAGCATTAGCAGACCAGCTTACAGACATGATATTTCCTAATTGATTCATTCTCGTACCAAAAGTTGTTGCTGTAGTCGTTTGCGCTCCAGGCAAAATATTATCAGGAGTTAATTCGGATACTTCCGGATTATTCGGATCCTTATTCACATCAATGTAATCTTCGCACGATACAAATAGCATGACTGCAATTGATGCCGTAAGTAAAACTGTTTTTCTTATTGTTTTTTTCATCGTACTCATTTTTAGAATGCAAGATTAATACTAAAGGTATAAAATTTTGTCGGAGGGGTAAAACTATAACCGGCCATCCCGTTTCCGGTTTCAGGATCATTATAATTTCTGTTTTCTTTCGGTAATACCGTTAATAAATTTCTGCCGCTTATTCCGACATTGAATTTACTCAGACCAAATCTTGAAATTGTTTTTTTAGATAATTCGTAATTTAATGCCACTTCTCTCAGCTTGAATGCAGAAGCATCCAAAACAAAGTTTTCATCAAAATACCCATAATTATCGGTTATATATTCCTGATAACCTGCATAAGATCCGTCACCTCCGGTTGTTACTGTTGTGTTGGTCACACCAGAACCTTCAATGGTTGAACTTGGAAAGATAAAAGGCTGTCTTCCTCCTTCGGCAGATTCAATTGATCTTCCCTGACCGTTAAGTCCTGCAGCTACTGAAGAATAAAAAACATGTCCCGTTCTGTAATCCATCACAGCACTTAAACTTAAATTTTTATATCTAAATTCTGTTGAGAAGTTCAAAATATAATCCGGTGTTGTTTTGCCTAGAATCTGTAATTGCGAGCTTTTTATAGGATCTCCATTAGAATCCAGAACTACTCTTCCCTGATCATCTCTTGTATAGGCATATCCTCTGATTAACGGAAATTCCTGACCTTCTACTGCGTAAATCCCAGGTGTTCCGGATCCTACAATATCAGAATCATCCGTTACTTTTTCTACAATTGTTTTGAATGTAGAATAAGATAACCTTCCATTCCATTCGAAGGTTTCCGTTTTAACTGGCGTAAACCCTAAATCTACTTCAAATGCTTTAGATCTTGTTTCTCCAATGTTGATTAAAGCCTCTCCTACCCCTGTTGTGCTTGACACTGTAGTATTTAGCAATTGGTTTTCATTTCTTGAAATCGTTGCTGCTGCATCCAATGTCAATCTAGGCACCTGTCTGTTAAAAAATTCCAGGTTGATATTAAACTCTGCTGATTTTACAAACTCATTTTCAATATTCTTGCTTACAATTGAATTATTTAAAATAAAAGAATTCAATGGTGTTAAAAAGTAAGGATATCCAGGTGCTCTTACTCCAGTATTGTTAATGGCATGCGGAGCCAATGCACTGGCGTTTCCGACCTTAACATAACTGGCAGAAATTTTTGCTTTGTTCAGCACATTTCCTTTCAAACCTTCAAAAGCTTTAGTTGGGATAAACGCAATACCTGCTGATGGATAAAAGAAACTTGTATTTTTTCTATATAATGTTTTTAGTGACGAATTCCAATCGTTTCTTCCCGTTAAGTTTAAGAACAGATAATCATTATAACCAAAATCAATCTGACCAAAGATTCCTGCAGTTCTTTGTCTGGACTTGGATTCTAGCGGGTTTTGAACATTTGAAATATTATCGAGATCATAATAACCCGCAATGCTTAAATCACGGCCGGATGAACCCACCGAATTGAATTTCTCATCTGTAGCATTCAAACCAACATTCGATTTAAAACTTACTTTTTCTGTCAGATTATAATCAAAATTAACCAGGAAGTCAGTGTAAATTACTCTTCTGTTTGAATTTGCCTGACTGTAAAATGAACGGATTTTTCTGTCTGTTCCCGTCAATTGCAACAAATCAATATACTCGTTAGTAAATGACGTTGTAGTCCCGGATGTATTTCTAACTGAACTTCTTAAAACAAACCCGATGTTATCGTTAAGTGAATATTGTGCTTCACCCATAAATTCATTCACATTGCTGCTACTATCGGTTCTATCGTTCTTCAAACTCCAATACGGGCTATCGTCATACAGTGTCCAGTGGTCTCCATTGTCACCCGAATTAAACATTTGAACAGGAATGTTTCCAGGTGTATTTGAAAGTTCACGATAAGTATCCCCGTTCACTCTTGTCGTTTTATCATTAGAATATCTTGCAATTCCGGATAACATGAATTTCCCTATTTTCTTTCCTCCGCTTAAATTAAAAAAATTCTTTGCTCTTACGTCAGATGGAATAACTCCTTTAAAATCCTGTCTGTTCAGATTTAAGGAAATATAACCGCTCTCTACATTTCCACCAGCAATTGTGATACTGTTTTGTAAATTGACACCTGTATCGAAAAACGGTTTTATATTGTCTTCAATATGCTCATAAGCACCAAATCTCCAATCAGTAGCTAAAGGAAATGGGATACCAATTACCTGAGTAGAGCCGTCATATTCCGGACCCCAGGAACCTTGGTCTGTCCAGTCAAAATCACCTTGCCATCCTTGACCATACCTGTTTTGTGTTTCCGGAAGATAAGCTATCGATTCTGTTGTTACTGATGAAGTAACATCTACAGTCATTTTTTCAGATTTCGTTCCCTTTTTTGTAGTTACAATAATCACACCTGTAGCTCCTCTTTCACCATATAGCGCAGCTCCATTCGCTCCTTTAACCACGTTTATGGATTCTATGGTATTGGGATCAATCGCCGAAAGAACAGAGGCACTTGAAACAATATTGTCAATAACAACCAATGCTTCATTATTTCCTGATATTGATTTTGCTCCTCTCAGTACAATACTTGTATTGGGATTTAATCCTGTAGAAGTGGTTGTTACCTGCAAACCGGAAACCTTTCCTGCTAAACTTTGAATAGCATTAGGATTACTAGCCTGATTCAGCTCTCTTGTTTTGACAACCTGATTGGATGTTGTAATTTCATCGGGCTTTCTTTTAATACCCAAAGCAGTAGTCACTGTGACTTCACCTAATTGCAAGGCGTCCTCAGACAATTTTACATTCATGTTTGCCGAAGCACTTACCTCTTTGGTCTGCATGCCCATAAAGCTAAACACTAGCATTTCTCCTTGGGCAGCCTGAATTTTAAACTTACCGTCAAAATCTGTTTGAACACCTCTGTTGGTGCCTTTGACGACAACATTAACTCCAGGCAAGGGAAGTCCTTTTGGGTCTGTAACGACACCTGACGCATTCTTTTCCTGTGCTAACACTAATTGTGATATTAGTACAAATAACAGCACTAAAAATCGGTTAAACGTTAATTTCATAGATAGTTTTATTTGTTTTAACACAAATATGAGAATAATTTTATTTTATTACCAATAAAATTCTTACAATTATTTTCATAAAATGGATTAACCCAATAGAAACAGCCCATATTTTCTAAACGAATTTAAAAAATATGGGCTGCAAATTATTTTAGACTTTCTATGATTTATTTTTCCAGTCTCTTTTTACTTTCTTCAATTTGATATTGATGTTCTTCTAATAATTTCTGATTATCGAAGTGAAAACGACTGTTGGCCTGCTGTCTTAAAAAGGCCATTTTAATAGCGGCAATGGCTGCCTCTGTTCCCTTGTTTCCGTGTATTCCACCGCTTCTGTCGATAGACTGCTGTTCTGTATTATCTGTCAGCAGACAAAAAATAGTTGGGATGTCGGACAGAACATTCAAGTCTTTGATTCCTTGAGTTACGCCTTCGCAAACAAATTCGAAATGCATAGTTTCTCCTTTGATTACACATCCAATAGTAATTACGCAATCTACATTTTGCGTTTCAATCATTTTCTTGGCGCCGTAAATCAATTCGAAGCTCCCTGGTACATTCCAGCGGATAATGTTTTCAGGAGTAGTTCCGCAATCTAACAAAGCTGCCTCTGCTCCATGGTACAAACCTTCGGTAATTTTATCGTTCCATTCTGAAACAACAATCCCAAACCGAAAGTCTTTCGCGTTTGGGATTGTGTTTTTATCGTAATTTGATAAATTTTTATTTGCTGTAGCCATAATTTAATTAGGAATTTTGAACTACGAATTTAGAAATTTAAAATCCATAATCCTAATTCTTGAATCCCAAATTATTATTGAGCTAATCCAATTAAAGCTTCAACATTCTGAGCTTCCGGAGCTGTATTGAAATTATCTTTAATATCAGTGAAATATTTTAATGCATCTGCTTTCTTACCTAACGACAAAGCAGTTTGTCCGGCTTTTAACAAGAAACGAGGAGTTGTTAATGCATTTTTGTTGCTTTCAGCAGCTTTTACATAAAACTCTAATGCTTGTTCCGGTTTTTTCAATTCAGAGTAAGCATCACCTGTTGCACCAATCGCGATTGCATTTGTGAAAGCATCTTCAGACTTGAATTTTGCCAAATGATCGATAGCTTTTTGGAATTGTTTGGTGTTTAAGAAAGCCATTCCAGCATAATATTCAGCTAAGTTTCCAGCATCGGTACCTGAATGAGATTCGATTATATCAAGGAAACCTTGTTTTCCTTCTCCTCCATTTAAAGCTAAGTTATATAAAGAATCGTTAGCTACATTTCCTTCAACAGCCTGTTTGAAATATTGCTGAGCCTGAAACATGTCGCTTGCTGCTTCGTTTTCTTTTGGTCCTGAAACAAATTTGCTGTACAATAAATAGCCTGCAACAACAAGTGCAATCCCTCCAACTACAGATAAAATGATATTTTGATTTCTCGCAATAAACTCTTCTGTTTTGGAAGCTGTTTCGTCAAGTTTATTAAACACAGTAGCTGTTGCACTGTCTTTTTCATTAATGTTGATGTCTTGTTCTAAATCATCTACATTTTCTAACTTCTCACCTTCCGGTTTTGGAGCTTTATACCCTCTTTTATTATAAGTCGCCATTTATATTTAAATTAGTGAGGTGCAAAAATAAAATTTTTATTGAAAAACAAAACAAGTTTTCACTATATTTTTAATAATTTGCGCCCACAATAAAAATATCCGTTTGCATATCGCTGTAAACAGTCAATCACCAGTATTTTATGTACTTAAAAAAAATCTCATTATTTAATTTCAAAAACTTCGAGGAAGCTGATTTTGAGTTTGAGCATAAAATAAACTGTTTCGTTGGAAAAAACGGCATTGGCAAGACAAATGTCCTCGATGCAATTTATCATTTATCGTTTGGAAAAAGCTATTTTAACACACTTGCTGTTCAAAATATCAAGCATGATGAAGATTTTTTTGTTATTGACGGCGAATTTGAAAAACAGGGACGAACTGAAAATATTCTTTGCAGCCTAAAAAAAGGACAAAAGAAAATCTTGAAACGCAATGGAAAGATCTATGAGAAGTTTTCAGATCATTTGGGTTTTATCCCTTTGGTTATCATTTCCCCAACAGATGCCGATTTGATTCGTGAAGGAAGTGAAACCAGAAGAAAGTTTATTGACAGCGTGATTTCGCAATTGGACAATCACTACTTACAGGAATTAATTCAATACCAAAAAGTGTTGGCTCAGCGTAATGCTTTATTGAAATATTTTGCCGTGAACCGAGTTTTTGAAACAGAAACATTAGAAATTTACAACGAACAGTTAAACACCTTCGGACAAAACATCTTCAAAAAAAGAAAAGAATTTCTTCAGGATTTTATTCCAATTTTCAATTCCTTTTACCAAAACATTTCCAATTCCTCAGAATCTGTCCAGCTTGAATACGAAAGTCAATTAGATTCTCAGGATTTATTATCTCTTTTAAAGGAAAACATCAGCAAAGACAGAGCACTACAATACACAAGTGCTGGGATTCACAAAGACGATTTATCATTCAATATCAGCCATTATCCCATCAAAAAGTTTGGCTCTCAGGGACAGCAAAAATCCTTTTTAATAGCATTAAAACTTGCCCAATTTGAATTTGTAAAAAAACAGAGTGGTGAAAAACCGATTTTGCTTTTTGACGATATCTTCGATAAACTGGACGAAACCCGCGTGGAAAAAATCGTAGCCATGGTCAATAATGACGATTTCGGACAGTTATTCATATCGGACACTCATGCAGACAGAACTGAAAACATTGTAAAATCAACACATCAGAGTTATAAAATATTTAATCTTTAATCCTTACATTAGCTTTAAAATTCAGAATACATGAAATCATTCTTTATACAACTCTTTTTAATTTGTTTTTTAATGACTGGCTGCAACGGTCAGGGTTTGAAAACTGTAGATGTTACGACTTTTGCCGAAAAATTAAAATCAACTGAAAATCCACAATTATTAGATGTAAGAACTCCCGAAGAATACACTACAGAACACATTGATAATGCTGCTAACGTAAATTGGAACGGAGATGATTTCACAACAAAAGCCGAAAAATGTGATAAGAACAAACCTGTTTTTGTATACTGCAAAGTGGGCGGAAGAAGTGCACAAGCCGCAAGTAAGTTACAAGAATTAGGATTTAAAGAAATTTACAATCTTGACGGCGGTATCATGAAATGGAATGCTGCAGGAATGGCCACCCGAGCCGAAGGCGAACAGGGCGGAGCCAAACCAAGCGATAAAATCATTGGTATGTGCTCTCAGGAATTTAATGAGTTGCTAAAATCCGATAAAAAAGTGGTGATTGATTTTTATGCCGAATGGTGTGCGCCATGCAAAAAAATGACTCCTTATCTTATCAAGATGCAGGAAGAGTTAAAAGGTAAAATGACAATAGTCAGATTGGACGCTGACAAGAATAAAACATTGGTTGACACCATGAAATTAGATGGTTTACCAGTAATTATAGTATATGAGAACGGAAAAGAAATCTGGAGAAATTCAGGTTATATTTCGGAAGAAGATTTAAAAAAACACTTGTAGATATGATTTCTAAAGAAGCGATTCAGTTTATTGACGATTTAAAAGCCAATAACAATACCGAATGGATGCATGCCAACAAGAAGTGCTATGAAAATTACAAAAAAGACTACCATCAATTCATAGCATCGATTCTGGAACAGATGAAACCTTTAGACACTTCATTGGATTTACTTGAGGTTAAAAACTGTACTTTTCGCATCAATCGTGACATCCGTTTTTCAAAAGACAAATCGCCTTACAAAACCAACATGGGTGTTTGGCTGACAACTAATAAAAACCGAAAAAACAGCCCTGGATATTACGTCCATTTTGAAAAAGGAAGTTCTTTTATCGCTGGTGGTGTTTGGTGTCCTGAAACTGAAGAATTAAAAAAAATAAGAAAGGAAATCGCTTTCTTTCATGAAGATCTTGATGGAATTGTAACTAATCCAACATTCAAAAAGGAATTTGGAGAAATAACACGAGACGAAAGCAGTGTTCTGAAAAAAGCCCCAAAAGGTTATGAACCGAATCATCCTGCGATTGAGTTTTTGAAATTGAAGAGTTTTACCTGCTCGCAGAAAATTGACGACGCCTTGTTTTTGGATAAAGATTTTTCAAAGAAAATCGCTCAGAAACTAATCGTTATAAAACCTTTGAATGAATTTTTAAATCGCGCTTTAGAAACTGACGACTAAAATTCCGTTTCAACGATTGATTTCAATATAAATAATTTTAAATTCTGATATCTAAATGCAGATTCAACATAATTTTTCTTTAAAAAAACACAACACTTTTGGCATTGAAGCCAAAGCCAGACAATTTGCAGCTGTGCATTCCCTCGCAGATTTGAAAACCGTTTTGGAAGAAAATCCAAACGAGAAAAAATTTGTTTTAGGCGGCGGAAGCAATATGCTCTTAACGCAGGATATTGATGCACTTGTGATTCACGTTGATTTAAAAGGAAAAGAGATTTTAAAGCAAGACGATAATTTTGTCTGGGTAGAAAGCCAAGCTGGCGAAAACTGGCACGAATTTGTTCTTTGGACCATCAATCAGAATTTTGGCGGATTGGAAAACATGTCCCTGATTCCCGGAAACGTAGGCACAACGCCTGTTCAGAATATTGGCGCTTACGGCACCGAAATGAAAGACACTTTTGTTTCTTGCGACGCTATGAATATTGTTTCGCATGAAATGAGAACATTTACCAAAGAGGATTGTAATTTCGGTTATCGTGAAAGTATTTTTAAACACGAAGCGAAAGACCAATACATCATCACTTCGGTAATTTTTAAATTGACAAAAAACAATCATAAAATAAACACTTCTTACGGTGATATCATCAAAGAACTGGAAAGCAAAAACATAACAAATCCAAGTCTTAAAGATGTGAGTAATGCTGTAATTGCCATCCGTCAGAGTAAATTACCGGATCCGAAAGAATTAGGCAATAGCGGAAGTTTCTTCAAAAACCCAATCATTTCAAGAACATTATTCAATGAAGTGAAAGAAAAATTTCCTGAAATAAAACATTATGACGTTTCCGAAACAGAAGTAAAAGTCCCAGCTGGCTGGTTAATTGAACAAGCTGGTTTTAAAGGAAAACGTTTTGGTGATGCTGGAATTCATAAAAATCAAGCACTGGTTTTGGTTAATTATGGTAATGCCACAGGCCAAGAAATTTTGAACGTTTCAAAAGACATTCAAAAAACCATCTTTGAAAAGTACGGAATCGCTATTGAAGCAGAAGTGAATGTGATTTAGATAAAAAACAAGCAATCAAGCATTACAAATCAGCTTATGTATATTCCTGACATTTATAAAAACGAAAACCAAGAAGAAATTCAAAATTTCATTCACGAAAACAGCTTTGCAATTTTGGTGAATCAAACTGACGGGAAGCTTTGGGCTACACATATTCCTTTAATTCTGGATAAAAACGAAGCTGGGAAAGACATTCTTGTTGGCCATGTTTCCAAAGAAAATCCACAAGCAGGAAGTTTCTCAGAAAATGCCGAAGTTTTAGCTATTTTTTCGGGACCACATACTTACGTTTCTTCATCTTGGTATGATCACGAAAATGTTCCAACGTGGAATTATTTAGCCGCTCATATTTACGGAAAAGTAAAAGTCCTAAATCATGACGAAGCAGTTGGATCTTTAAAAAAACTGGTCGACAAGTACGAGAAGAAATCCAAAACCCCACTCAGAGTAGAAGATTTATCCAAAAAAACCATGATGCAGGCTTGTGGCATTATTGCTTTTGAAATTGAAATCACATCAGTGGAAGCTGTAAAAAAACTATCCCAAAACAGAGATAAAAAGAACTACGATAATATCATTTCCGAATTAGAAAACATAGGAGATTTAAATTCAAAACAAATGGCCGACGAGATGAGAAAAAACAAATAATATATAATTTTATAATTATAAATTATCAATTGTAGATTATCAATTAATAACTACATTTGCACCATCAATTTTTACTGGTTTTATGGAGCAATTTTTACTCATTTTACTTTACATTTTCACCACGATTACTTTTATCCAAGTGATTTACTACGGCCTGATTTTTGGTAAATTCTCGTTACTAAAACCTCAGACAAACACTCCGAAACACCTTTCTGTATCCGTAATTGTGTGTGCTAAAAACGAAGAAGAAAACGTAAAAAAATTCATTCCGCTTCTGGCAAACCAAAACTATTCCAATTTTGAAATCATATTGATTGATGATGCTTCCAGAGATGAAACATTGGAAGTTTTTGAGCAGTTTGAAAAGCAATACTCCAATATAAAATTAGTAAAAGTAGAAAATAACGAAGCCTTTTGGGGAAATAAAAAATTCGCTTTAACACTTGGAATCAAAGCAGCTACAAAAGAATATTTACTTTTTATTGATGCTGATTGTTATCCAAATTCACCTGACTGGATTTACGAAATGACTTCACATTTCACATTACACAAAACCATTGTTTTAGGTTATGGTGCTTATGAGAAAGAGCATGGATTTTTGAATAAAATTATTCGTTTTGAAACGCTATTAACTGCCACACAATATTTTTCCTGGGCAAAATTAGGCAAGCCTTATATGGGTGTCGGAAGAAATTTGGCTTATAAGAAAGAGGAGTTTTTTAATGCAAACGGTTTTGTTCATCACATGAAAATCCGTTCTGGAGACGATGATTTATTTATCAACGAAACAGCTACAAAAGAAAAAACTGCAATTACTTATAACGAAGAAAGTTTTACTTATTCCAAAGCAAAAACTACTTTTGGAGGCTGGTTCATGCAAAAGCGCAGACATGCTTCGACTGCAAAATATTATAAAAAATTCGACAAAATGCAATTAGGGCTGTTTTATTTGTCTCAATTGTTATTTTTATTATTACCTATTGTTTTATTGGCTTTTCAATTTCAATGGATCATTGTTTTAGCCCTTATCTTTATCCGATACTTGATTAGTTGGTTATCACTGGGATTTTCGGCAGGGAAGCTAAAAGAAAAAGATGTGATGTATTGGTATCCGATTTTAGAAATAATACTTATATTCACACAGTTAAATGTGTTTTTTAGAAATATTTTTTCAAAACCAGTCACTTGGAAATAAGAAAACAAATAGAAAAAGCAAAATTAGGCGACCAGGTTGCTTTCACTTTTCTTCTCGATAAATATTGGAACGAAGTATATGGTTTTATGCTGCAGCGTACGGAAAATGAAGCCGATGCCGAAGATATTACCATTGAAACTTTTTCGAAAGCTTTTGATAAAATAGCTACATACAATCCTGAATTCCAATTCAATACATGGCTTATTGCTATTGCAAAAAATGTTCATATTGACTTGCTTCGGAAAAAAAAATCATCCCTTTTTATTGACATCACGGACGAAGAAGATCATATTGCCTATAATGTTGCCGATTCTTCTCCTTCCGCAGAAGATAAATTAATCACGGAACAAAATTTATCCCGATTACTGCAATTTATCAAAGAATTGAAACCCGCTTACCAAGAAGTGATTCAAATGCGTTATTTTCAGGAAATGAGTTATCAGGAAATTGCCGATGAAGTCAACGAACCTCTTAATAACGTGAAAATCAAATTATTGAGAGCAAAAAAACTACTTGCAGAGATTATTTCAAAATCTTAATTTTTCATTTATTACAATCTTCTATTGCATAAAAATTAATTATTTTATTAATTTTTTGCTTTATTTTTCGTTTTAACAAAATTTTGGCACGGTTTTTTCTTGTTCTTATTCAGAACCCGAGAAAATTATTAATTATAAAACTAAAAAGATTATGTCAAAATTGAACATTAACAAAAACGAATGGTTGGAGTTGGTTTTTGAAGGAAAAAACAAAGAGTACGGAGCTTACAAATTACGCCAAGAAGACGGAAAGACAACCATGAAGGCTTTCTTCAGCGCATTAGCTTTATTAGCCGGCCTAGCCTCGTTGCCTATGATTTTAAGCTCATTCGACAAACCGATAGTAACAAAACCAATTGACACTGACGGTCCTATAACAGTAGTTGATGTAGTACTCCCACCAAAAAAATCGGAGCCTGCACATCCTAAAACAGCTGTTAAAAATACAGCCCCAAAACCACCTGTTAAATTTGTAACTCCCGTAGTTGTGAAACAAGAAGACGCTCCACAAACGGAAGTTCCAAAAAATGAAGATTTGCCAAAAACGCCATCAACAAACACAGATACTCCCGGAACTGGAACAGGACCTCAAACAGGTGGTAACACTGGTGGTCCAGCAACGGATGATCCTGGAACAGAATTAGATCCTATCGCTATTTTACCCTCGGCGGTGTTAGAAAAAAACCCAAATTTCCCTGGTGGAATAGCCGAGTTCTTAAAAATTGTAGGAAATAAATTTGAAGCTCCTTCCATTGAAGAAGAAAGAACAGTAAAAGTTATTGTGTTCTTTGTAGTTGAAAAAGACGGAAGCCTAACGAACATTAACGTCCCAAGAAGCCCTGGGTATGGATTAGACAAAGAAGCCATCCGAGTTTTAAAATCTATTAAAACCAAATGGGAACCCGGAATTTACAAAGGAAAACCGGTAAGAACTTCTTATTCTCTGCCAATTATAGTTAAAATGCAGTAAAAAGATAAGACCATAAAAAAAAGGTGTTTGATTGTCAAACACCTTTTTTTGATTTAATTCTATTATTCAGACCAATACACAAGGTTAACAATTATAACTCCATTCGAATTGACCAAACCATCTGAAAGAGTCACCTCTTCAGATGAAGTTCCGCTCCAATAACCATTATACGAATCGAATAAATAAGTTCCAGCAGGTAAATTATCAAAACAATTTCCATCTTGATTCGTTGGATAAATATATTCTCCCGTAGCTAAATTTTGTGCGTAGAAGCCGTGTAAATCAGATCCTGACACCGGATTCCCTAAATAATCCACGGTCTGTATGCAAACGTCATATTGTTTAACAACTTGCTTTAGCAACTCAATTTTAACAATAACCTGAGCCGCTTTATCATTTTGAGCAGTCAAAACATTCCTAACTTGAGGAACATAAGTAAGCGCTGCATTAGGATTGTTATGGTCTAAAACATCAATAATTTGACTGGTAAGATACATCAAATCATCATTCAGGCTTACCAAATCCGAAGTCAACACATCAATTTCCTGAGTGGAAAAAGGAGTAGCAGAAGCATTTTTTGCCAAATCCATAAAGTAAAGAACATCGTCAGAATTATTTTGCACTGAAGCCACTTGCTCATACATTTTATCATTAAACAAAACCGCATTTGGATTTCCAATTACCGAAATTTCTTTTACCAGCTGATTTACTGCTTTATCAGCAGCCACAACACCTTGCTTAATTTTTTCAGCAGATTGAATACCTGAATTTAAATTTTGTTCCGTTGTTGATTGTCCAAAAACCTGTCCAAGGGCAAAAACAGTTAGTGCAAACACATAAAGAATAGTCTTTTTCATAATTTTATTTTATAGGTTAATATTCCTACAAATTTAATTTAAAATTCCAATTTTGGTTAAATTGAATCTTTTATTAAATTATTAAATAAACAAACTGTTTTCTCTTGTATTTTAACTTCTGACACGAATACAAATGATACAAATTTAACCTCTCTGTAACTTTGTTTTGCTATTAGAGCGAAAAGTCAAAAAATTCATAAAACTCAATTCAATAATCTTTTAATCATCAATCTTTCTTTATCTTTGCATTGCAAAAACAGCATTTTATGGAAACTGTTACAGAATCAAACATCCTTCCTACTGGAAAACCAAAATGGTTGAAAGTAAAACTTCCTATTGGTCAAAAATATACCGAATTACGCGGCTTGGTCGACAAATATAAATTAAACACAATTTGTACTTCCGGAAGTTGCCCGAATATGGGTGAATGTTGGGGTGAAGGAACCGCTACGTTTATGATTCTTGGAAATGTATGTACCCGTTCCTGTGGCTTTTGCGGTGTGAAAACCGGCCGACCTGAAACAGTAGATTGGGACGAACCGGAAAAAGTAGCACGTTCCATTAAAATTATGAACATCAAGCATGCCGTAATAACCAGTGTAGACAGAGATGATCTGAAAGACATGGGTTCAATTATCTGGATTGAAACCATTAAAGCCATCCGAAGAATGAATCCCGAAACTACACTTGAAACACTTATCCCTGATTTTCAAGGTGCAGAAAGAAATATTGACAGAATTGTTGAAGCCAACCCTGAAGTCGTTTCCCATAATATGGAAACAGTTCGCCGATTAACCCGCGAAGTCCGAATTCAGGCAAAATATGACCGAAGCCTGGAAGTATTACGCTACCTAAAACAACAAGGTATACGTCGTACAAAATCTGGGATTATGCTTGGATTGGGAGAAAAAGAAGAAGAGGTAATTCAAACTATGCAGGATTTACGCGACGCTAATGTTGACATTGTTACCATTGGACAATATTTACAGCCAAGTAAAAAACACCTGCCTGTTAAGGAATATATTACCCCTGAACAATTTGAAAAATACGAGAAAATAGGAAAAGAAATGGGTTTCCGCCATGTTGAAAGCGGTGCTTTAGTCCGTTCTTCGTATCATGCACAAAAACACATTTTATAATTTAGGATAGTAACTTCAGGGAACTCATCTTTCTATTGAAAATTGCTGTTAAAAATTACCATTGAAATTGAAAAAAACACGAATTGCCATCAACGGTTTTGGAAGAATCGGAAGAAATTTGTTCCGATTATTGTTAGATCATCCTTCAATTGAAGTTGTCGCCATTAATGACATTGCAGATAACAAAACCATGGCGCATTTATTAAAATACGACAGCATCCATGGTGTCCTTCCAAATGTGATTTCTTACAATGAGGATTCAATTTTGGTAGATGAAAAACCTTATAGTTTCTTTCATGAAAAAGAGATTAAAAACCTCGACTGGAAGTCCCTGAACGTTGATTTCGCAGTTGAATCGACTGGTAAATACAAAACTTATGAGGACATTTTCCAGCATATTGGAGCCGGTGCCAAAAAAATAATTTTATCTGCTCCAGCTGAAGTAGAAAACATCAAGACTGTGGTTTTAGGTGTGAATGAGCATATTCTTGACGGAAACGAATTAATTATTTCCAATGCGAGCTGTACAACAAACAATGCGGCCCCAATGATAAAAGTTATTGAGGAATTATGCGGTATTGAACAAGCTTATATCACAACAGTTCACTCTTACACTACCGACCAGAGTTTACACGATCAGCCCCATAAAGATTTGCGCAGAGCTCGTGGTGCTTCGCAATCGATTGTCCCTACAACAACAGGAGCTGCCAAAGCCCTGACTAAAATTTTCCCGGAACTTGAAGGAAAAATTGGTGGTTGCGGCATTCGTGTCCCTGTTCCGGATGGCTCACTAACTGATATCACCTTCAATGTAAAGCACGAAGTTTCTATCGAAGAAATAAATCTAGCGTTTCAAAAAGCCGCTGAAGGTCAGCTAAAAGGAATTTTAGCCTATACCGAAGACCCTATAGTTTCGGTTGATATTTTAGGGAACAGAAATTCTTGTTTATTCGATTCTCAACTAACATCGGTCATTGACAAAATGGTAAAAGTAGTCGGGTGGTATGATAATGAGATAGGCTACTCAAGCAGAATTATTGACTTAATAACACTTATTGACAAAAAATAATTATATTTAGGCTGTTTTTATTGAATTTTCCAAAAATGTTTAAAGGCTTATTTTTTGTTTTACTCTATTTTACAACACTCACTGTTTTTTCTCAAGAGAGCGGTATGTTTGTATCAAAAATAGACAGTTGCCTTTTTTACAATGAAACAGCAATCTATAATAAAAACCACAAAGTTTTTGACAAGGCATTAGAAAATGCGAACAAGGCCATTAACTACGGTTTAAAGCACAAAAACAACATATCAGTAGCCAATGGCTATTTTACATTGGCAATCATCTATATTGATTTGAAAAAATACAATGATGCCATTGAGAAATTAATTCGCTCAGTATCTATTTTAAACACAGCCGCTCCAAGTGCAAAATTAGGCCTTTGTTACTATAATTTAGGCTTGTGTTATATGCAGAAAGAAAATTTTTCAAGAGCTGAATCTTATTTTGAAAAATCGATTTCAGTCTATGAAAGTATCGATTTAACAAATGCGAAGAACACGGTAAAACTTCAGAAAGCCTTATTGTATTTAGAAAAAAACGAAGATTCAGTTGCCGAGAGAACTTTGGAAGAATTAGTTCATTTATCCAAAAGCAAAGATACTTTCAAGTTACAGTCGGAAGCATTATATCAATTAGGGCAAATTAAAGTTAAAAGAAAGATCAATAATCTGGCTTTAAATTACTTTACACGGGCTTATGATTTGAGTATTGAAAACAATGACCTTGATCAGCAATCAAAGATCTCAAAGAAAATGAGTGAAGTTTATGATCAATTGTCAGAAACAAAAAATGCTCTTGCTTTCTTAAAAATTCACACCAAACTAAGCGATTCACTGCAATCCATTACAAAATCCAAAACCAGAAGCATTGTATCTGAAAGAGTAAAGGTGGATGAAATAATGCGTTCAATGGAAAAATTGGACAAAGAAAAAAAAGAACAGGAAAAGGCCGGAAAATTCTCAAAACTTATCAATATCCTGAGCATTGCCCTGATTACGATTCTATCGCTTTTAAGTTTATCGTTGTATAAAAACAATATCATCCGAAACAAATCAAACGAATTGCTCCGTGAAAAAAACAACGAGCTCGAAATTGCTAAAGAACGTATTGAGAAAGCATCAAAAGCCAGATCCGAATTCCTTTCGACAGTAAGCCATGAATTACGAACACCACTAAATGCAATAAACGGAATTTCACATATTTTACTGGAAGACAAACCGAAAGCAAGTCAGATTGAATATTTAAAATCTTTGAAGTTTTCAGGAACTTACCTGCTGACTTATATTAATGAAATTCTTGAAATTAACAGAATCGAATCGAACAACATTCAAATTGAACAAATAAGTTTTGCAATTAAAGAATTACTGCATAACATTCAAAGTTCACTACGAGAACAAGCAAGTCAGAACAACAATGATTTCATATTAAATCTTGACAAAGATGTTCCCGAATATTTAATTGGCGATCCTACAAAATTATCTCAGATTTTTATCAACCTAATTAACAACGCTTTAAAATTTACCGAAAACGGAACTATCACGGTAAATACTAAGTTAATATACAAGAACGATGAAAATTGCAGCCTAAAATTTGAAGTTCAGGATACCGGTATTGGAATTCCGAAAGACAAGCTGGAATCTATCTTCGAGAGTTTCTCGCAAGGTTCGGTTGAGATTAACAGAAAATATGGCGGAACCGGACTTGGACTGACCATTGTAAAACGCTTGGTTTCGCTTATGGGCGGAAAAATAAATGTTACAAGCGAAATTGGAACAGGATCCATTTTCTCTTTCAATTTAGATTTCAAAATAGGAGAAGAAACCGCCAAATCCAATGATTTTGCCATCAAAAATCCAAAAATATTCATCAATAAAAAGATCTTATTAGTAGAAGACAATAAAATCAATCAAATGATTACCCGTAAGATTCTCGAAAAAAAACAAATACTTTGTGAGTTGTGTGAAACAGGAGAAGATGCTATTCTTAAATTAAAACTGAACAAATACGATTTGGTTTTAATGGATGTTCATTTGCCGGGAATAAACGGAACAATTGCTACAGAAGAAATCAGGAAATTTGACAAGCGTACACCTATCATTGCGCTAACAGCTATTTCATTAGATGAAAACAGAGAAATGCTACTTTCTTTTGGCATGAATGACGTGATTACCAAACCTTTTAATCCCGACAATCTTTACAAGATCATCGAGACTAATTTGCTGGTTGAAACTAATATTGTTTAATTAACTCCTTAATTAAATTTCGAACGTGTGGCTCAGCTTCTTTTGCGGCTTCAAGTACTTCTTCATGAGTAATAGTATCAATACTTTCTTCATTACCCATATCAGTAATAACGGAAATCCCAAAACATTCTAAATTCATATGACTCGCTACAATAACTTCAGGCACTGTTGACATTCCTACACAATCCGCTCCTAAAATCTTAACCATTCTGTATTCTGTAAGGGTTTCAAAAGTTGGCCCTTGCAAACCCAGATACACTCCTTCTTCAACATTAATATTTAAATCCGAAGCTATTTCCTTGGCTTTCAATCTCATTTTACGACTGTAAGGCTCGCTCATATTTACAAAACGAGGCCCAAAACGTTCATCATTTGCACCTCTTAAAGGATGCTCCGGCATAAAATTAATATGATCTTTGATAATGACAATCGATCCTACTTTATAAGCAGAATTCACACCTCCTGAAGCATTCGAAACAATTAGTTTTTCGATACCAAGACACTTCATCACACGAACAGGGAAAGTAACCTGTTTCATATCATATCCTTCATAGTAATGGAAACGGCCTTGCATAGCCACTACTTTTTTTCCTTGAATGTTTCCAAAAACCAAAGCTCCTTTGTGTCCTTGAACCGTCGAAACAGGGAAATTAGGTATTTCATTGTAAGGCAAGATATACTCTACTTCCATATCATTCGTAAACCCGCCCAAACCTGAACCTAAAATCACACCATACTCCGGAGTAAAATTGGTTTTTTCTAAAATAAAATCAACTGTTTCCTGAACCTTTTCCCACATAATCTGTAATTGTTTTATTAAAATCATTTTCGCCTTTTACAAACGAACTCTTTATCGGCAAATAAAATAACTGTTCTTCCGGTAGTTTTCCGCTAAGCCGGACAAAATCTTTTTCCGTGGTTATTATCATGGTATTTACTGCTTTTTCTTTAACCAATTCAATATCCTCATCCGTAAAATTATGGTGGTCCGGAAAAACCATCGTATTGTTTTTTGCAGCCTGCAAATATGCGAAAAAAGGTTCCGGTTTTGCAATTCCGGCCAAAAGTATTTTATCAGTCGTTTTTACAACATTGACATCTAGCATTTTATTATTTGAAAACACAGCATCATCATAATCAATGTAGGTAAAGAAAATCGGTTTTCCTGTACCGATTTTATCTCGTATTTTCTTTTGTTCTGCTTCAGAAATGGTGATTGGACATTTGGTTACAATAATAACATCGGCCCTTTTTGCTTCTCTCCTGCTCTCCCGAAGGTTTCCGGTAGGCAGCATAAAATCGTTGTAAAACAAATCGTCATACGATGTCAGTAAGATGTAAAATCCCGCTTTTACTTTCCTGTGCTGAAATGCATCGTCAAGCAAAATAATATCCGGTTTTTCCGATTGAGAAAGTAATTGCTCAATCCCGTTTCTTCTATCGGCATCAACCGCAACCTGTATATTTTTGAATTTCCGGTAAAATTGAAAAGGCTCATCTCCTATTATTTCCGCATTGGCATTGGCATCCGCCAAAACAAAACCTTCCGATTTCCGTTTGTAACCACGACTTAACGTTGCAATTTTATAATTTTCAGATAAAAGCCGGATTAAATATTCAATTTGAGGTGTTTTTCCTGTTCCGCCAACACTGAGATTTCCAACAGCAATAACTGGCAAATCAAACGAATAGGATTTTAAGAATCCTTTGTCATAAAGAAAATTACGGGTGCTGGTAATGAAACCATACAAAATAGCGAAAGGGAAAAGTATTTTTCTTATTAAAATCATACTACGAAAGTACTAATTTTTATCTTTGAAGGAAAAATTCCTAATATTCATAATTTGGTTACTTCTTTATTTGATAACCTTCAATTATACTTTTTAAAATGAGAATCAAAGAAATACTTACAATAGTAGAAGAAATGGCTCCTTTGGCTTATGCCGAAGATTTTGACAACGTTGGGCTTTTAGTTGGCGATGCCACTACGGAAGCAACCGGAGTTCTGGTTTGCCACGATGCATTAGAAAATGTAATTGAGGAAGCCATCATCAAAAAATGCAATCTGGTTATTTGCTTCCATCCTATTTTATTTTCCGGATTAAAAAAAATTACAGGAAAGAATTATGTAGAACGGGCTATCATCAAAGCTATTAAAAACGATATTGCAATCTACGCGGTTCACACGGCTTTAGACAACCATCAAAAAGGAGTTAATAAAATTTTCTGTGTTGCTTTGGGTCTAATCAACACAAAAATCCTTGTTCCTAAGCAAAATTTCATACAAAAATTAGTTACCTATACAGTTCCTGAAAATGCTGAGAAAGTTCGTCATGCGGTACTACAGGCCGGAGCCGGAACTATAGGAAATTATAACAATTGCAGTTATAATTCAGAAGGTTTCAGTACGTATCAAGGGAATGAAAACAGCAATCCTTCTGTAGGAAATAAAGGCGAATTGACGACAACCAATGAAATTAAAATTGAAGTTGTTTTTGAAAAACACCTGCAAAATAACATCCTGAAAGCGTTGTTCAACAGTCATGTATATGAAGAAGTAGCTTACGAAATCTACGATTTGCAAAACCTGCACCAGAATATCGGGTTGGGAATGATTGGCGAATTAGAAACCGAAATGCCTGAAAGTGATTTTCTGCAAATGGTGAAAGAAAAAATGATTTGCGGCGGTATCCGTCACAGTCGTTTCTTAGGAAAGCCTATAAAAAAAGTGGCAGTACTTGGAGGTTCCGGAAGTTACGCCATAAAAAATGCCATTCAAGCTGGAGCAGACGCTTATCTGACTGCCGATTTGAAATACCACAACTTTTACGAAGCCGAAAATCAATTGCTTTTAGCCGATATCGGACATTTTGAAAGTGAAAGATTTACAAAAAACTATATAGTTGATTATCTTACGAAAAAAATTGCTAATTTTGCACCTTCCTTGCCGACAAGCAGGATCATTTTATCTGAAGAAAATACAAACCCAGTTAAGTACTTATAAAATATGGCTACTACAAAAGAATTGAGCGTTGAAGAAAAGTTAAGAGCGCTGTATGATTTACAATTAATCGATTCCAGAATCGATGAAATTAGAAATGTAAGAGGGGAATTACCACTAGAAGTGGAAGACTTAGAAGATGAAGTGGCTGGATTAAGCACTCGTTTAGAAAAATTGAAAAGTGATTTAGAATCTATCGAAGAGCAAATTAAAGAGAAAAAAAATGCTATCGAAGGTCACAAAGAATCTATTAAAAAATACACAAAACAACAAGAAAGTGTTCGTAATAATAGAGAATTCAACTCTTTAACAAAAGAAGTGGAATTTCAGGAATTAGAAATTCAACTGGCTGAAAAGCACATTAAAGAAATGAAAGCTTCTATTGAGCACAAAAAAGAAGTGATTTCGCAATCTAAAGAAAAATTAGAAGCAAAATCTTCTCACTTGAAACATAAAAAATCTGAATTGGACGCGATTATGTCTGAAACTGAGAAAGAAGAGCAATTCTTATCGGAAAAATCAGAAGAGTTTCAAGGACAAATTGAAGATCGTTTACTGTTGGCTTACAACAGAATCCGTTCAAGCGTAAGAAACGGATTAGCAGTAGTTTCTATTGAAAGAGGTGCTTCCGCAGGTTCTTTCTTTACCATTCCTCCTCAAACTCAAATGGAAATTGCTTCACGTAAAAAAGTAATTACTGACGAGCACAGTGGAAGAATTTTAGTTGATGCTGCTCTTGCTGAAGAAGAAAGAGAAAAAATGGAACAATTATTTGCAAAAATATAGTTAACTTAAAGCTCCCAAATTTGGGAGCTTTTTTATTTAATTTATATGCAAAAGATACTCTACCTTTTTCTCGCTAAATTACTTGGATTATACCTCAATCTGTTGAGTTTTGTATATCCGAAGAAAGCCTCGCAGCTTGCGTACGCGTTTTTTAGTGAACCAAGAACAGGTAAATTATCTAAAGACAAGCTTCCACAAATTCTAAAAGAAACACTTACAGAAACGTTTCAGGATGGCGAACATACTTTTCAGTCGTATACATGGGAAGGAAATGCCATCACAATTCTGCTTGTTCACGGATGGGAAAGCAATGCTTCCCGCTGGGAAAATTTTATTCCTTATCTAAAAAAATCAGGATCTACTATTGTAGCTATTGATGCGCCGGCTCACGGATTATCAAGCGGCAAAGAATTCAGCATTCCCAAATACGCAGAATTTATTCATATCGCTGTAGAAAAATTCAAACCGCAATACATTATCGGGCACTCCATAGGAGGCAAAACCTGTTTGTATTACCATTATGCTTATCCGAATGATTTAGTACAAAAAATGGTGATTCTGGGAGCTCCAAGTGATTTTAAGGTTTTACTTCAAAACTACATTACTATGTTAAGTTTGAATACAAAAATCACAAAAACGTTAGAAGCACATTATCTGAATAATTTTAAAGAGAGAATAGAAGATTTTTCAGGAAGAAAATTTGCTTCTACTTTTTCCATTAAAGGACTAATTGCTCACGATTCAGAAGACGATGTGGTTTCCATAAACGAAGGAAAGAAAATTGCCAAAGCCTGGAAAACAGCTCAATTTATAGAAACCAAAGGATTAGGACACAGCATGCACGATGATCAGCTGTATCAGAATATCTATCAGTTTTTATTTGAAACCGAATAAGCTCCGATTATTGTCTGATTATCTTTTTTACAGCTACTTTTTCACCATCAATCACTTTAACAAAGTACAATCCGCTTTGAAAATCCGCTAAAGAAACTTCATTATTTCCGGATACAATTGCAGCAGAATAAACCTTCTGACCAAGAGCATTACTAACTTCAACTTTAGCAGTTACCATAACTTGTTCCTGAACACTGATAGTAAACATATCCTTTACAGGGTTTGGAAAGACATTAAAAACAACCATTAGGTTTTCAGGTGTACTTAACATCACATTAATCTGTTGTATGGCAGCCTGCATATCAGGCAAAGGACCTATATGCCCTCCTGGACCTTGCGAAATTCCTGTTACTTTCAATAAATCCCTCATTTGAATACCAGTCAGATAATTCCCTGTCAATCCATGATAATAAGACTGCAAGACAACAACACAGGAAGCAACAATCGGTGTAGCAGAACTGGTTCCTGAAAAATCAGTGTATTGCTGGTTAAAATCACCTCCAAAAATGCTATAATCACCATATCCAGAAGATCTTACATTACTTCCCCATCCTTGAACATCCACTCTGTTTCCGTAGGTGCTGTACGAAAGTTTCTGATGGTTTACATTAGGAGATCCGGCACCAACTATAATCGCTCCTGAATCTCCCCTGTCCCTGTAAGAAGCATAATAAGCGGCATCTAAATTCTGATTCCCGTTACCTGCTGCTGCAACAATTATAATTCCTGCATCAGTCGCAGCTTTGGTCAGATCCCAAATAGCAGCATTAAATTCGGCCGGAACATAATTACCACTTTGACCGCCCGTTTGCATTTCGTAAATAATAACATCTCCTGCCACTGAATTCGCAATGGCTTGCGATACAGCATTCATTCTATTATAACCAATTTCCTGCCATTCCGGAAACTGAACCATTTCCTGAGCACCATAAGCCATTCCTGAAACTCCATAGGCACCTTTATTGGCATACACAATTCCAAACACAGCAGTTCCGTGTTCTGTAAATTCAGTTGTGGCAGATGAAGATATGGTCATTCCTGCTGCCAATGTTGCATTGACATCAACTAATTCTTCATGGTTTTTATTGAATCCATATTCTACATCACGAATCCTGATTCCGGCTCCTGTTAAACCCATTCCCCATGCATACGTCATGTTTACGCCCGGATTGGACAGCAAATACGTTTGGCTCGGTTCATAATTTGTAGTAACGGGAGCAATATCTCCAGGCGGCTGGATAGGAGTTGATGAAAGCAAACTACAGTATTTCACCTGAGTAAGTTTTTCCAGCTTTGCAGATAAATCCAGAAGACGTTCATTGGTAGGGTTATCGATTCTTATTTTTAAAATGTTTCTCAAATTTCTGACAGATTGCCCACTTTTTGAAATCCTGACTGCTTCGTTTTCCATAAAATTCAGTTGTTCGTCAGTAATGGCAATACCTTTTTCGAACTGCGGATGGAATTCCTCATTTATTACCTCCATCTCAGGAATGGCAGTAAGAAGTATTCTGAGATAATCTGCGTGGTCAAAATGAATGACTTCCGAAAAAGAAACATACAATTCATGATTTGAATTATCTAAAACCGATTGAGACGGTAAAATCTTATTTTGCGCCTGAACAGTTACTAAAAAAAAGAAAAACAGAATATGGGAAAGTAGCTTTTTGACCATCGATATTATTTTTAACTTACCAAATATAAGGATATTAGAATTTCAAAATCCATAAAAAGCAAAAATTATATTTCATAGGTTTTGTGATTATCCTTTTTCAAATTAATAGTATTTTTGCCCCATGGAAGAAAACTTAACCCGTATCAATAAATTCCTTTCCGAAACAGGATTTTGCTCTCGTCGTGAAGCTGACAAACTGCTCGATGAAGGTCGTATTACCATAAACGGCATTGTCCCTGAAATGGGAACCAAAGTATCTCCGGACGATGAAGTGCGTGTAGACGGAAAGCTGGTTCGTGAAAAAACAGAAAAACCGGTTTATCTTGCTTTTTACAAACCGGTAGGGATTGAATGCACAACGAATCTTGAAGTACGAAATAATATTGTAGATTACATTAATTATCCGAAGCGTATTTTTCCTATCGGGCGTTTGGATAAGGCCAGTGAAGGGCTAATTTTTATGACCAATGACGGTGACATCGTAAATAAAATACTCCGTGCCCGAAACAATCACGAAAAGGAATATACAGTAACCGTAAACAAACCTATCACCGATCGCTTTATACAGCGAATGGGTGGCGGAATTCCTATTTTGGACACTATAACAAAAAAATGTAAAGTAGAACAAATCAGTAAATTTGTTTTCCGCATCACTTTAACACAGGGGCTGAATCGTCAAATCCGCAGAATGTGCGAATATTTAGGCTATGAAGTGACGGCATTAAAACGTATTCGAATTATTAATATCTCACTGGATGTTCCTGTAGGTCGTTACAGGGAACTAACCGATGCCGAAATTAAGGAACTTAACATTTTGATAGAACCGTCAAGCAAAACGGAAGAAGCAAGTTTTCTAAAAGAGAGTCCTAAAGCAGCACCTCAAAAGGAGTACAGAAAACCGTTATCACAGAAACCGAAACCAGGGAATAATAACAGGAATTTCAGAAAAGAGTAGATACCTAGTACACAAAAAAGTAATACAGCGGTTTTCAAAACCAAAACACGTGATTCCAAGCCATTTTGACTGGTCAGACAATCGAAGTTTTACACATATCATTCGGGTTCTGGAGCAAAATAATAAAAAGCAAAAGCCTTAATTTATTGCTGACTGCATTTTCTTTTTCAATACATTTACGTTAGGAATGTATTCATAAAAATATGATTGAAATAGAAACCTTCAGAAAAATAGCCCTTTCATTCCCTGAAACTTCAGAACAGCCGCATTTTGAAAAAACCTCCTTTCGAGTAGGAAAAAAAATATTTGCCTCTTTTGATTCGAAAGATAATCTTGTCTGTATCAAACTCTCTGTAATTGATCAGGATGTTTTTTCCGTTTCCGATAAAACCATTATTTTTCCTGTTCCAAACAAATGGGGAAAACAAGGCTGGACATATATCGATTTAAAAAGAGTACATCCTAATTTGTTTATTGATGCTTTAAAAACGGCTTATTGTGAAGTAGCTCCTAAAAAACTATCCGATTTAATCCAGCCGGATTTTGGCAAAGAATTATAAAACTAATCTCTCTCAACTTCTAACCAATTAATTATAAACTGTTTGACACTACATTCCAAACCAATATCGCTGCAATTAAATAAAAGAATAGTCTTAGTTGCGCTGTTGTTTTTATGGCATACAAACGCTGTTGTTGCACAGGAATGGAAAAGCTTGAAAGCATATCAGAAAGAAACAGGAAATCAGGTTCTCCAAGAAGGCTGCTGGCTGAAAAAAGACAGAAAAAGACAAAACGAAACCTGGAAAAATGCTAATTTATTCAATCTTTCTATTACTAACAGTAACCTGAAATATACAACGATTAGCCAGATCAGAGATTTTTATTCCTGGTTTGACAATGAAAGAAAAAAGCAAGGACACGAGATACAATGGATTGGTGTTGCTCAAATAGTAACGCACCAGCTTTCCAGATTAGATGCCGGTTTCATCCGTATTTTTATTGTCCGAAACAAAGAAGTTGCAGTGTTTGCAAACGAAGGTTCCAAAAAGGTTTTTGAATTTGCCTTCCCCAGACTAAAAAAGGTTTATTTTTCAAACGAACTGATTAAAGGGACTGATGCTGACCAATGGGACTTAGAATACGGAACGGAGGAACAATGCACCATATTAGAACCTTTATATGAAAAACTATCCCAACGAGCGCTCCGAAAATTAGATAGAATGGCCAAAGGAAAAGGAATTTTTACTTTTGGTGTACCAAAAAAAATGAGATATTCCGGAAGCATTGAAGATTGTCAAACCAGAGTAGATCATGGCATTACTAAGATACTTCCGTTAAACCCAATTATTAAATAAAATAATACTAAAAACAAATATCAAATCCTTTTTACATTTTACTTTATGGACAGAACTCTAAAAGTCTACACAAAAACTGATCATCTTTTTGCAGAATTTGTATTTCATTATGACAGTACCAATCAAGCAACAGCAAGTTATATCCAATACCAAAGATTGTATAGAGATGACGAAGAAGATGAAATGAAATCAGTATACCCGCTTCTTAAAGCGGACATTTACCTGCAGTTCAAGCAATTTGATTCCATAGACCAAATAAAAAATCATGATATTGAAGTAGTGAAAAAAGAATTAGCAAGAGACATGACTGACCCGAGAGGTTATACATATGTATATGATGATTCTCCAATACTGCTTCGCTATGTGGTTGCCAACCATATTGGATTTATAGGAATAGTGGATGTAGTATTTAATTTTATCAATAATACTAAAGAAGTAAAATTCCTTTCCGGCACGAATCCTCGATTTGATTTTGAAATTTCTTCCAATAGCCTGGAAACTAACCTGTCCTGTATTTTGAGGATTCCTGTTTATACTGATCGGGATCTTAGAGAAATAAGAGATCATGAACTGACAAAATTAGCCCCTTGGTATTAATCATTTTGATATTCATTTAATTGTATTTGATGTTCATTCTTTAGCTAAAAAATAATTTGCGTATAATAAGTGCACATATTATATTTGCACTTATTATATATGAATTATTAAAAACAAATCTATGTGGACAAGATCACACTCTATCATTACTAAAAAAGTTACAAAAGAGCAAATATGGCAGCTTTTTGCTAATGTAAACAATTGGCATACTTGGGATAAGGGAATCGAATTTGCCAAAATGGAAGGCACATTTACAGCTGGGAATTATTTCATACTCCGACCTAAAGGAGGTCCCAATGTAAAAATTAAATTAGTCGAAACAACTGAAAACAGAAGTTTTACCGACTTTACAAAATTTCCTTTAGCCAAAATGTACGGGGAACATCTTTTTGAAGAAACGGAAAACGGACTCAAAATGACAAGCACAATAACCGTAAAAGGTCTATTAAGTTTCCTTTGGGTCAAAATAGTTGCTCAAAAAATAGCCGATACTATGCCAAATGATATGCAGGACCAGGTAAATGCAGCCTCAAGATTATGAGTACAACAAGATATTGGATAGCTGCTGTCTCAAAAGAGCACACGATACGTGGCATTAATGGGGGCTTTATTCAAGTCTGTCACGGAAAGCAAGGCCCTTTGAAACGGATGAAAAAAGGCGACTGTCTTCTCATCTATTCTTCAAAATTCACCATGCAGGGAAATGAAAAATGTCAGGTATTTACAGCTGTCGGCAAAGTTAGTGATGATGAAGTATACCCATTTCAAATGACAGAAAATTTCAGTCCTTTCCGACGAAACATCCAATTCTCTGAATGCCGGGAAACTTCTATTCTTCCGCTTATCGAAAATCTGGAATTCATTACTGATAAAAAATCATGGGGTTATCCGTTCCGTTTTGGCTTCTTTGAAATCAACCAAAATGATTTTATCTTTATCACCTCTAAAATGCTTAAAAATGAAATCATCAGACAATACATTTAGTGTAGAAAAGGCCGAAGAAAGTTCCGGGTTCCTATTGTGGCAGGTAACGAGTTTATGGCAAAGACAACTCAAGAAAGCATTGGAACAGTATGGAATGC